>CAZWMT010000014.1:0-133790 GCA_964635055.1 uncultured Microthrixaceae bacterium
CCCTCGTCGCCGCCGCCTGCGGTAGTGGCGACGACGACTCGAGCAGCGACGCCAGCGGCAGCGACACGGACGCGCCGGCGGCGCCGACGTGCGACCAGACGGGCACGATCAACGTGCCCGACGACTTCGACACCATCCAGGCCGCCGCCGACGCGGCCGGTCCCGGGGCGCTGGTGCTGGTCGCCGCCGGCACCTACGAGGAGGCGGTCAACGTCACCTGCCCCGACATCACGATCCGCGGCGTGGACCGCAGCGACGTGGTGCTCGAAGGAGGCTTCGAGCTCGAGAACGGCATCCGCGTCCTCGAGACCGACGGCGTGGTGGTGGAGAACATGACGGCCCAGAACTACACCGGCAACGGCTTCTTCTGGACCGGGGTGGACGGCTACCGCGGCTCGTACCTCACCGCCATCCGCAACGGCGACTACGGCGTCTACGCCTACGGCTCGGTCAACGGCGTGTTCGAGCACTCGTACGGAGCGGGCAGCCCCGACGCGGGCATCTACATCGGCCAGTGCGGCGACTGCAACGCCGTGGTCGACGACTTCACCTCTGAGTGGAACGGCCTCGGCTACTCGGGCACCAACTCGACCAACGTCACCATCGTGAACTCGACGTTCCGCGACAACCGGTCGGGCGTCGTCCCGAACGCCGGCAGCTACGAGGGGTGCGCGCCGCCGGTGACCAACTCCATCGTGGGCAACCTGGTGTACGACAACGGCAACCAGGAGACGAGCGCCATCGCGGTGGCGGCCGAGTTCCCGGGCGGGGGCATCATCGTCACCGGGACCAATGACAGCCTGATCGCCCGCAACCGCGCGTTCGGGAACAAGGTCGCCGGCATCATGGTGGTGCCCACTCCCGAGTCGGACCCGATCGGCGCGTTGACCGAGGCACCCGACCCGAACTGCGTCGAGGACTCCGTGCCCCTGTCCGACGCGGAGATCGCCGACCTGCCGAACCCGTTGGTGTGGCACTCGCTCCGCAACGAGGTGACGGGCAACGTCGCCGAGGACAACGGTGAGGCCGGCGGCTGGGACATCGTCAGCGTCGAGGCCGCCGAGAACGAGAACTGCTTCGCCGACAACGAAGCGGGAACGTTCAGCCCGGCGAACCTGGAGGAGATCGCTCCCTGCGGCGGCCCGTTCGGCGAGGTCGTGGCCGAGTCGGCCACGCTCGTCGCGGCCATCGACTCGCTGCAGGCGGACCCTGTCGACTTCCAGGACGTCGACCTTCCCGACCCGGGCGATCTCGAGAACATGCCGGACGCGACCACGGCGCCGGCCGAGCCGGCCCGCGGTCCCGTCGGCGAGATCGACCTCGACGCGATCCAGGTTCCCGACGCGCCCACCGACGGTTGAGCAGTAGACGCCGCACGGCGCTGTTGATCGCGGCTACCGCCACCCTCGTGGTGGTGGTAGCCGGGATCGCCGTGTGGCGGACGGCTGACGACGACGCCGGGGCCACGAAGGCGCCGGTGCCGCCGCACTCGGGCCAGTTCGTGGTGGAGTGCCGCCACGACCACGCCGCACCGGTGGACCCCATCGTCCACTACGGCATGCCCGGCATGTCGCACCTCCACGAGTTCTTCGGGGCGACCGGCGTCGACGCGTCCACCACCGTCGACGACCTGGTCGTCGCCGACACGACCTGCCGCAACAAGGAGGACCGGGCCAGCTACTGGGCGCCGGCGCTCTACGACGGCGATCGCCGCGTCCCGCCGAGCGGATCGAACGCCTACTACCGGGCCGCTCCGGGCGTCGACCCCGCGACGGTCGTCCCGTTCCCACTCGGCCTGAAGATGCTCGGCGGCAACCAGTTCGCCACCGAGGAGCAGGACACCGACATCGTCGGCTTCTCGTGCGGCTTCAACCCGCGCCGCCACCCCGCGCCTCCGGACTGCGGTGAGGGGTCACCCCTGCGGGTGCGCGTCACCTACCCCGACTGCTGGGACGGCGAGCATCTCGACGATCCGGTCGACCACGTCGGCCACATGGCCTACAGCGACGCCGATGGCTGCCCCGACAGCCACCCGGTGGCCGTGCCGCAACTCGAGTTCATCATCGAGTACCCCTTCTGGGGCGATGCCTCGAACCTGCGCCTCGCCTCCGGCGAGACCTTCACGGCGCACGCCGACTTCTTCAACGCCTGGGACGAGGACGCGCTGGCGACCGACGTTCGGTACTGCATCAACGCCGACGTCGTGTGCGGCGTGGCCCAGCTCGGCCCGCACGGCACCTGACGGCGTATCCCGTTCTAGTACCGGATTCGAGGGCCAGCACCCTCGAATCCGGTGCCAGCAACCCCGGCGTTCCCCGCTAGACAGGCCCGGTGCGTTCAGGGGAGTTCCGAGCCGGGGTCGCGGCGGTCACGCCGCTGCTCGTCGGGGTCATTCCCTTCGGCCTGGTGGCCGGCGCCGCGCCCGTGGACAAGGGTCTCGGCGGCGGCATCGCCATCGGACTGTCGACCATCGTCTTCGCCGGCGCATCGCAGCTCGCCATGGTGGACGTGCTGGGCGACGGTGGTTCGGTCCTCGTCGCGGTGCTGACGGCGTGGACGATCAACCTGCGGCTCATGCTGTACTCGGCCTCGCTGTCGCCGTTCCTGACCCGAGAGTCCGTCGGGCGACGGGTCGGTGTCGCCTACCTGCTCACCGACCAGGCCTATGCGGTGTCGATCACCCGCTGGTCGGGCGGTGGCCGGTCGGCCGAACCGGACCGACGGCTGCCCTTCTACCTGGGTGCCGCCCTGGCGCTCTGGATCAACTGGCAGATCTGCACGGTGATCGGCGTGCTCATCGGCGCCGCCATCCCCGACTCGCTCCCCCTCGAGTTCGCCGTCCCGCTCGTGTTCCTGGTGCTGCTGGTACCGACGCTGACGTCGTCGCCCGCGATCATCGCCGCGATCTTCGGCGGTGGCGCCGCCGTGCTCTGCGCCGAGCTCGGCGGCGAGCACCTGGCCATCATGGCTGGTGCCGTGTGCGGCATCACCGCCGGCGTGGTGGCCGAGTACCGGCGTGACGGGCCGGCGGCGGCCGACGCGGCGCACCCGCCCGAGCCCGCCGAGGAGGACGAGCCGTGAGCCGCCTGTGGGTCGCGGTGATCGTCGGTGGCATCGGCACCTTCTCGATGCGGGCGTCGTTCCTGATGGCCGCGCACCGCATGGCCGACGTCCCGCCGCTGGTGCAGCGCATCCTGCGCCAGATCCCGCCTGCCGCCCTGGCCTCGTTGGTGGTGCCCGCCTTCCTGCGCCCCGACGGCCAGTTCGACCTGTGGACGCCCGAGCTGGCGGCCGGCCTGGTCGCCGCCCTGGTGGCCTGGCGCACCCGGAACTCGATCCTCACCCTGGTCGTGGGCATGGCCGCGCTGGTGGCGGTCCAGGCGCTCTAGAGCTTGAACACCCGCTCGGCGTTCTCGCGGAGGAACTTGGGCCAGACGTGGTCGCGGAACGGGACATCGGGCAACTCGGCGAAGATGCGATCGAGGCTCAGGCCCATCGGGTAGTACCCGGCGTACATCACCTTGTCGGCGCCGCGCGTGTTGGCGTAGTCGATGATGGCCTTGGGGTAGTACTTCGGGGCGAAGGCGCTGGTCATGTAGTGCAGCCCCGGCCACTTCAACATGAGCTTGACCGCCAGCTCCTCCCAGGGCTCGGCCCCGTGGCGCATCACGATCACCAGCTCGGGGAAGTCGTAGCAGACCTGGTCGAAGTGCATGACGTCCTGCGGATGGGACGGGAAGCGGGGCCCGGCGATCCCCGCGTTGGCCACGATCGGCAGGCCGAGGTCGATGCAGGCCTGGTAGATCGGGTAATAGCGCCGATCGCTCACCGGGACGGGCGGGTTGCAGCCCGACGGGAAGGTGGTGACCGCCTTGATGGCGTGCGACTCGTGCGCCTCGCGGATCCGGCGCACCGCCTTCGTGATCTGGTTCGGGTCGATCTCGAGGCTGGCCGAGAAGCGGTCGGGGTGGTCACGCAGTGCACGCTCGGCCGCCTCCGAGCCGATCCCGACGAGGCCCCGATCGATGCCGCAGCGATCCATCGCCTCCAGCGTGATGGCCACGGCGTCGTCCTCGGGCGCCTTGTGGTCCGGGATGTCGGTGAACATGTACTCCGCGGGCATCTCCATCTCGGCCGACTCGGCGTCGCGGAGGTTCTTGCGGAGGTAGTCGTACTTCTGGCGCGACTCGGCCGACGGGAACCCGAGCATCAGGTCGATCGCGCCGATGTCGGTGGGCATCGTCATGGCGGTGCAGTGTGGTCCGATCGGACCGATGCCGCCAGCGCGGGCCCGAGCGGCCCCCCGGAGCGGGGGACGGGCCATGATGGGCCCATGGGCACCATCGCGATCACCGGGTCGGCATCGGGCATGGGCGCGGCCACCGCCGAGCGCCTGCGGGCGGATGGGCACCGGGTGATCGGCGTCGACCTGCACGACGCCGACGTCGAGGCGGACCTCGCCACCCCCGAGGGGCGCACGGTGGCGATCGACGGCGTGCTCGATCGCTGCGACGGCGTGCTGCAGGGCCTCGTGCCCTTCGCCGGCCTCGGCCCGCTGCCCGACCGGACGGGCCCCATCGTCGTGGCGGTGAACTACTTCGGCGCCGTCGCCCTGCTCGACGGGCTGCGCCCCGCGCTGGCGGCGGCGCCCGACGGTGCCGCCGCCGTGGCCATCAGCTCCAACTCCACGACGGTCCAGCCCGGAGTCCCTGCCGCGGTCATCGAGGCCTGCCTGGCCGGCGACGAGGAGGCGGCCAAGGCAGCCAGCGAGGCCGACGGCTCGTTCGGCGCCTACCCCGCCACCAAGACGGCCATCGCCCGCTGGAGCCGCACCCACGCCGTCACCGACGAGTGGATCGGCGCCGGCATCAACCTCAACGTGGTCGCCCCGGGCATGGTGGCCACCGCCATGGTCGACGAGGGCCTGGCCGACCCCGTGCTGGCCCCCTTCCTGAAGGACTTCCCGCTTCCCGTCGGCCGCCCGGGCCGCCCGGAGGAGCTCGCCGCACTGGTGGCGTTCCTGCTCGGCCCCGAGGCCCGGTTCTTCGTCGGCTCGGTGATCTTCGCCGACGGCGGCACCGACGCCCTGCTGCGCCCCGACGCCATCCCGTCCAACTGGCAGCTCTGATCCCCGCTTCTGACCGCGGCCACGTGTCGCCACGACCACGACCGCGCCGCCAGAGCCACAACGTCCAGGCTTCTGGCCGCGGCCACGTGTTGTCACGAACACGACCCCGCGGCCAGGACGGAAGCCGGGGCGCGCGAGGATGACCGCAGCAGTCCACCAGGGGGAACCAGCATGCACGACGTAGTCATCCGCGGCGGCCGCGTGGTCGATGGCACCGGCGAGCCACCGCGGACCGCCGACGTGGCCATCACCGACGGGCTCATCACGGAGGTCGGGCGGCTCGACGACACGGCGGCGCACCGCACCATCGACGCCGACGGGCTCACGGTCACGCCGGGCGTGGTCGACATCCACACCCACTACGACGGCCAGGCCACCTGGGACGCGCAGCTCACCCCCTCGTGCTGGCACGGCGTCACCACGGTGGTCATGGGCAACTGCGGCGTGGGGTTCGCCCCGGTGCGCCCCGGGTCGGAGGACTGGCTCATCCAGCTGATGGAGGGCGTGGAGGACATCCCCGGCACCGCCCTGGCCGAGGGCATCTCGTGGGGGTGGGAGAGCTTCCCCCAGTACCTCGACGTGCTCGACGGGCTGCCGCACGCGGTGGACGTCGCCACCCAGGTCCCTCACGGCGCGGTGCGGGCCTACGTGATGGGCGAGCGGGGCGCACGCAACGAGCCCGCGACCGCGGAGGACATCGAGGCCATGGCGGCCATCGTCCGCGACGGCATCGCCGCCGGGGCGCTGGGGTTCTCGACGTCGCGGACGATCATGCACCGCGCGGTCGACGGTGAGCCCGTGCCCGGCACCTTCGCCGCCGAGGACGAGCTGTTCGGCATCGGCCGGGCGCTGGGCGACCTCGGCACCGGCATCTTCGAGCTGGCGCCTGCGGGCGTGATGGGCGAGGACCTGGCCGCGCCCGAGCGCGAGGTGGACTGGATGCGGCGCCTCTCGTCCGCCATCGGCCGCCCGGTCAGCTTCGCCCTGTCACAGCACAACGTGGCGCCCGACCAGTGGCGCGACGTGCTGCGCCTCGCGCAGTCCGCCAACGCCGAGGGCGCCGACCTGCGGGCGCAGGTGAGTGGCCGCCCCCTCAACATGCTGATCGGCTTCCAGACCTTCCACCCGTTCAAGTCGATCCCCAGCTACGTGGCCATCGCCGACCTGCCACTGCCCGAGCGGGTGGCCCAGCTGCGCCGGCCCGAGGTGCGGGCGGCGATCCTGAGCGAGGAGGCACCCGACGACCCGTTGCTCGAGTACGTCAGCGCCAGCTTCGATCGCATCTTCCCCATGGGCGAGCCGCCGGACTACGAGCCGGGGCCCGACCAGAGCGTGGAGGCCATCGCCGCACGCGAGGCCCGTCCCGCCAACGAGGTGCTCTACGACCTGATGCTGGCCCACGACGGCCGGGAGCTGTTGATGTTCGCCCTGCTCGGGTACAGCCACGGGAACCTGGACGACATGCGGGAGATGATCCTGCACCCCAACGCCGCACTGGGGTTGTCCGACGGCGGGGCCCACTGCGGCGTGATCTGCGACGCCAGCATCCCCACCTTCATGCTCACCCACTGGGCACGCGACCGCGACCGGGGCGAGCGACTGCCGCTGGAGCTGGTCGTGTCGAAGATGACCCGCGACACCGCGCGCCTGTACGGCCTCGGCGACCGCGGCGTGCTGGCCCCTGGGTTCCGGGCCGATCTCAACCTGATCGACCTGGAGGGGCTGCGACTGCGCCTCCCCGAGCTGGTGTTCGACCTGCCCGCCGGTGCCCGGCGGCTGATCCAGAGGGCCGACGGCTACGTGGCCACGATGGTCGGCGGTGAGGTGACCCTGGAGGACGGCGACGACACCGGCGCCCGGCCCGGCCGCCTCGTCCGCGGCGCCCGCTGATCGAGCGACGGACTCCCGGGCGATGACCGATCTGCACACCGACCAGGCGCCCGTCGGCGCCACCATCCGCACCGGCATCGGTGCCGACGGGCCCGTCACCGTTCCCGCCGAGCGCTACACGTCGCCCGCGTTCGCCGCGCTGGAGCACGACCGGCTGTGGCCCCGGGTGTGGCAGCTGGCCTGCACCCTCGACCACGTGGCCGAGGCCGGCGACGTGTTCGACTACCGCCTCGGCGACCGCTCGGTGCTGGTGGTGCGGGGCGACGACGGCGTGCTGCGGGGCTTCGAGAACGTGTGCATGCACCGAGGCAGCGAGCTCTGCCCGGGCTCGACGACGGGGCTGAGCGAGCTGCGTTGCCCGTACCACCGGTGGAGCTGGGACCTGACGGGCCGCCTGCGCGAAGTGCCGTCCCGCAAGGGGTTCGGCGTGCTGCCGCCGGACGACTACGGCCTGCGCACCGTCGAGGTCGACACCTGGGGCCCGCTGGTGTTCGTCCACCCCGGCGCCGCCGACGGCACCGACGCCGACCACGCGTCGTTGGCCGAGTTCCTGGGCGAGGTGCCCGGCGACATCGCCTGGGTCGGCCTCGACGACTTCCGCTGTCGCTACCTGGTCACCATCCCGTTGGCCGCCAACTGGAAGACGATCATCGACGGCTTCAGCGAGACCTACCACGTGCAGGGGATCCACCGCGAGATGCTCGGCAGCGTCGATGACGTGGACGGCCCCCAGACGATCTGGGAGCACCACGGCAAGCTCGAGCAGCGGTACGGCCTGCCGTCGCCTCGCCTCCGCGACCGCCCGGACGACGAGATGATCTGGCAGTCCTTCGTCGAGGTGATGGGCGAGCGCATCGGCGTGGGCGACAAGCCAACCGCCGGGCCGGCGCCAGACGTCCCGGCGGGTTCGACACTGCGCGAGGTGCTGGCCGCCCGCCTGAGGGCCCACAACGAGGCGGCGGGCCTCGACTTCTCGGCGTTCGACGACGACCAACTGCTCACCATGTCGCAGTACAACCTGTTCCCCAACGTGACCCTGGTGGTGTTCCCCGACCTGCTGTCGGTGGTGCGGTCGCGTCCGGGAGCGACGCCCGACGAGGGCTGCATGGACGTGTTCGTGTTCGACCGTGTGCCGGCCGGCGACGCCTCGGCGGCCCGGACGAAGCCCCTCGACGTCACCCTCCCACCCGACGGCGACCTGCCCATCGGACTGGTGCTCAGCCAGGACGTGGCCAACGCCGAGCGGGCCCAGCGCGGTCTGCACCAACCCGGGTTCACCCGCGTCACCCTCTCGAACGAGGAGTGCCGCATCTGGAACCTCCACCGCAATCTCGAGCGCTGGCTCGACATCTCCCCCACCGAGATCACCGGGCTCTGAACGAGCGATCCGGGCCTGCTGCGACGCCCTCGGCATCGGGCACGACGCGCCGGCGCGCTGATCAGACGAACTGGCGGATCGCGTCGAGGCAGCGGGCGTGGGCCTCGACCTGGGGCAGGTGCGCGGTGCCCAGCAGCTTCTCGAAGCGGGCGCCGGAGACCTCACCGGCGAGGTACTCGGCCGCCACCTGCTCCTCCTCCGCGTCCAGATCCCCCACGAGGACGAGCGTCGGCATCGTCAGCGTGTCGAGCCCTTCCCACCGGTCGGGCTCGCCCGTCGTCGGCCCTGGGTCCGGCGCCGCCAGGGCCCGCCCGTTCATGTCGAGGAACAGGTCTCGAGCGGCGCCCGTCACCCGGCCCTCCGGTGCGGTCGGCCCGTCCAACCAGAGGTGCGCCTCGAGACGGTTCACCTCGTCGAGGTCCTCGGCCTCCTCGGCCTGCTCGAGCGCCTCGGCCAGCGCCCGCCACGACTCGGGGATCTCATCGGGGTAGCAGTCGGCGCGCACGCCCGGGGCCATCAACACCAGCCGCTCGACACGGTCGGGGTGCGCCAGTGCCAGATCGACCGCGGCGGTGCCTCCCATCGAGCAGCCGATCACGGTGGCCGGGCCTCGCACCTGCGCGTGGTCGAGCACCGCCAGCGCGTCGTCGGGCGTCGAGTGCGGCTCGGGCGTGTAGGTCGTCTCGCCGAAGCGGCGTTGGTCGAAGGCCAGCACTCGACGAGTGGGTGTCAGCGCGCCGACCACCGCTCGCCACGAGCGACGGTCCGTCACGCCCGCGTGCAGCAGCAGGACCGCCGGCCCCACTCCCTCGTCGTCGTAGGCCAGCCGGGCGGTCCCTGACGGGGCGAACTGGGTCACGACCGCTTCCTACCTCAGCCCATCTGGCTCATGAACTGGTTCAGGTCGAAGTAGTCGCGCCAGGCGCTGATCCTGCCGTCGGCGTCCACCTCGAACGTGCCCATCACCGGCAGGTCGATGCGCTTGCCGCCGGGGTACAGGAACGTGTCGACCCGTTCGGTCAGCACGGTCGAGCCGTTGGCGGCGATGGCGTTGGTGGCGAACGTCACCGATTCGACGCCGGCCGCGAAGTTCTTCACGAACTCCCGGATGGCCTCGATCCCCACCACGGGATCGACGGGGATGTTGTGGTACACGCAGTCGTCGGACAGCAGCGCGATCGACGCCTCGATCTCGTCGGGCGTCCCCCACGCGTCACAGAACTGCTGCACGATCTCGATCGGCTCGGCCATGTCGGTTCCTCCCTGGTCGGACGACGCCGACCGTAGCCAACCCCAGGAAATGTTGGTGAAGAACCACGCTGGAGGTGGTTGAGCACCAAGAAATTCGGGTCAGGGGGCCACGGAGCCGAAGTCGGCGAAGCCGGTGGGGTCGTGGCGGCCGAAGGTGCCGTGCTCGAACATGCCCCAGCCCTCGACGGTCGGGCCGTCGCCGTCGGTGCAGGTGGCGCGGGCCACGTGGTCGACCACGCCGAAGGGCACGCGGCCCATGACGGCGGGGTCGGTCATGTCGAAGGTGAGGGTGTCGATGTGGTCGCGGCCGAACCACTGGCCGTGGTTCCAGTCGGGGTCGCCGCCGTAGCCGGGGCCGGCGTTCAGGGCCACGAAGCCGAGGGTCTCGACGTCGATCACCACGGGGGTGCCGTCGGGACGGGCCAGGGTCAGGCGGGCACCCTCGGGGTGGCGGGTGCCGGACGTGTAGCGGATGTCCACCCGGGGCCAGCCGAGCTGTTCGACCCGGCCGTCGGCGTGGACCCGCACGGCGTCGTTGAGGGTGCGGTGGCCGTCGCCGTCCTCCTGGGCGATGAGCACGACCGCGAAGTCGTCGAAGCGCAGCGGCACGTACATCCACCAGAAGCCGTAGTCGGGGGGCGTCTCGGCCGCGGTGCGGCCGGCCGGCGCGGCCTCGCCGGGCGGGCGGATGCCCCACGACCGGGCGCGGGTGCCCAGCCACACGTCGGGGGTGACGACGATCTCCTCGCCGTCGATGCGCAGGCTGCCGCTCCAGCTGCCCACCTGGGCGAAGCGGCAGGCGTCGAGGATCACCTTGGGGCCCTGGCGCATGACGTGGCGGGGCTCCTCCACGACGGGGAACGAGCCCGTCCAGGTGAGGTCGAAGCCGAGGCCGTGGTCCTCGGCGTCGCAGACGACGCGGATGACGTTGAGCGGGTCGACCACCTCGATGCGGTACGGGCCCACCCGCTGGTCGAGGCGGTCGTCCGAGATCGCGTCCGAGATCCGCACCGTGTGCTGGCGGTCGCCGCGGCGCACCGTGGCGTACGCATCCATGGTGCCGAGGTTCGGGTAGTAGCCCAGACCGGTGACGAGGAACACGTCGCCGCTGCGGTCGTGGGCGTTGAAGTAGCACCGGTCGTAGGCGTTGCGGTCGCTCGTGGCCGGGTACTGCAGCGAGAGCGGGGCCTGGTGCAGCGGGTACTCGTCCAAGGGGATCGGCATGGGCGGCAAGCTACTTGCCGTGACCGGCACCCCGCGTCCGGTCGTGACCGGCGCCCGCCGACCCCCGAGCGGTCGCTCGTCGGGCATCGGCGACGCTCACCGGTTGGTACCTGCGGGGCTCTCGCCGCGCGTGGCCGCGGCACCCTCGGCGGCGTGACAGGGTGAAGGCATGGCGGACGTCTCCACCCCCCTGCGACCCTTCCTGGACGGCCGGACGCGCCGGGCCCGGTTCTCGGTGCGCACCGGTCCCCCGCCGGTGCCGGCCCCTGTCGAGGGCCTGCTGGCCGGCGCCGCGGTGGCCGACCTGACACCACCGCCGGGCATGCCGAAGGCCGGCTACTCGGCCAACGCCCACGACGGGCAGGGATTCCGCACCCGCCTGCGGGCCCGGGTGGTGCACCTGCGGGCCGGGCACCAGTCGCTGGCGCTGGTCCAGTGCGACCTCCTCGGCGGGTCGTCGGTGGTGCAGCACCTCGTCGCCCGGGCCATCGCCGGGCGCACCGACGTGCCCCTCGCCGGCCTCATGATGGGTGCCACCCACACCCATGCCGGCCCCGGCCAGTTCCTGGGCACCGACTTCTACAACCGCTTCGCGTCGAACCGCGGTGGCTTCGACCCCGCGTACACCGACTTCCTGGTGCGCCAGATCTCCGGCGCGGTGATCGAGGCGGTCGAGACCCGGGCACCGGCGCGCCTGGCGGTCGGCCGCACACAGGTCTGGGGCCTCACCCGCAACCGCTCGCTGGGCCCTCACGTCGACAACGAGACGGTGGACGACAAGCGCACCGAGCCCCAGCGCAAGTACGTGTCGGTGAACCCGTGGCTGCACCTCCTGCGAGTCGACCGCGTCACCAACGGATCGGATCCCGACCGCGAGGCCACCGAACCGCTCGCCGCCGCGGTCATCTTCTCGGTGCACGGCACGGGGATCTCGATGAAGGCCCCCGAGTACAACGCCGACCTGTGGGCGTACCTGGTCGGCGAGCTCGACCTGCGCATCGAGGAGGCCCACGGTCGCCGCGCCGTCGTCGGGGCCATGGAGGGCACCCACGCCGACGTGGCCCCCGCCATCCGCCCCGGCACGCCTGGGCCGGTCGAGGCGGCGCGGGTCGGCCGAGGGATCGGCGCCGCGGCCGCGGCCCTCTACGAGCGGCTCGCCGACGACCTCACCGACGACGTCCGCCTGGCCTCGGGGTTCCGCGAGATCGACCTCGACACGGCCAGCACGATCGACGGGGTGACCCTGCCGAGCCGGCCCGCGGTGGGCGCGGCCCTGGTGGCCGGCGCGCACGAGAACCTCACGCCCATCATCCACCGCCTGCCACCGTTCCGCCCGGGCACGCCCAAGCGGTGGGGTCGCCCCAACCCACAGGGCGAGAAGTGGGTGCTGGGTACCCGCTGGCTGCAACCGCTGCTCATCCCGCCCCGGTCGTTCCCGCGCATCCTGCCGGCCCAGGTGCTGCTGATCGGCCCCCTGGCCGTGGTGGGCCTGCCCTTCGAGATCACCGTCGAGTCCGGGCGGCGCATCGAGGCCGCGACCACTGGGGCGCTCGCCGACGCGGGCGCCGACGTCGACTTCGTGGCCGTCTCGTCGCTGGCCAACGAGTACTCGGGCTACGTGGCCACCCCCGAGGAGTACCGGCGTCAGCACTACGAGGGTGGCCACACGCTGTACGGCCCCAACACCCAGGCCTTCCTGGCCGCGCACGCGGGGCGCCTGGCCGGCGAGGTGGCGACGTCGGGCACGGTCGCCGACGTGCGCGCCGAGCGGCGGTGGGACCTCCGCGTGCACCGCTACCTGCCTGAGGTGCTCCCGGTCGAGGTCGACCGCCGCTGGGTCGGCGGCGCCACCTTCACCGACCCGACGCCGCGCACCGACGGCTACTGGGAGGCCCATTGGGCCGATGTCGGGCCGGGAAACCTGGACTGGCACGAGCCGATGCTGCGGGTCGAGGCCTCGGTCGACGGCGGCGCGTGGGAGCCCGCCCGGTGGCGGGGCCGGCCCGTGGACGACCAGGGCTGGGCCGTCGAGGTGAGCTACGTACGCCAGGACGGTGACACCCACCACTACCGGGTGCGCTGGTACGACCCGATGCTCGCGGCCGATCGGCGCCACCGCTTCGTGCTGATCGCCAACCGCGGCCGTCCCGAGGTGGCGTCGGACCCGTTCGACTGATGCGGACCGGTCAGGCCGAGACCGGCTCGACCGAGACGACCGCGTCGACCGGCAAGGGCCCGTAGATGTGCGGGAAGGCCTCGGGGGCACCCTCGTAGCGCACCTCGGCCCCCACCAGGTCGGGGTCGATCTCGAGCCGCACCAGGTCGTCGAGGCCCTGGTAGAAGCGCTGCAACGTGCCGGGCACCTGCTCGGCGGTCGAGCAGTGGATGAAGCCCTCCTCGTCGAGGGTGCGGTCGAGGGTGGACTGGCGGTACTCCCCCGCGGCGACGGCGGCGTCCCACTGGTCGGCGGTGGTCACGTGGAAGATCGAGGGCATCGGCTCAGCTTGGCACCTCGTCGCCGGCTCCTCCGCTCCGGGGCGGGTCGGCAGCGGTTCGGGCCGCCGGCAGCCTTTCACTCAGATTTACCCCGACCGGGGCATCCTCTGCCCATGGACGAGCGCCACCCCCACCCCATCCGGACCGAACGGGTGCTCGCCCGTGCCATCTCGACCGCCCTCGATCCGACCATCAGCAGCGATGCCCGCGTGGACGAGGTCGCCAGAGCCGCGCACGGCGATCGCCGGGTGCTCGAGGCGGCGCTGCGCCGACTCGACGCCGAGACCGGCGGCTACCGCGGCCTCGCCGCCACCCGGGCGGCCACCTCGCTGCAACTGGCGATGCTCGACTCGGTCGGCCACCACGAGAGCCGCCACAACTAGGTCCACCACCAACCGGGCGGGTTCCCCCTTCCTGCCTGGTTCCAACGGGTCCGTCGGGCCTGCCGGGTGACTCCCCTCCCATCACCCGGTAGGTTCGACGGATGCCCGATCACGACCTGAACGCCAAGCCCCACGTCTACGTGCCCCCGGGCGAGGCGCCTCCCACCGAGCTGGTGGTCGAGGATCTGGTCGAGGGCGACGGCGACGAGGCCGGCGCCGGCCAGACCGTCAACGTGCACTACGTGGGCGTCGCCTGGAGCACCCGCCAGCAGTTCGACGCGTCCTGGGACCGTGACGAGGTGTTCTCGTTCGGCCTCGGGCGGGGCCAGGTGATCACCGGGTGGGACGAGGGTGTGGCCGGGATGAAGGTGGGCGGCCGGCGCCGCATCACCATCCCGCCTGCGAAGGGCTACGGCAAGGCCGGCGCCGGAGGCGTGATCAAGGGCAACGAGACCCTGGTGTTCATCGTCGACCTGCTCGGCATCGGCTAGCCGGCCCGTCAGGGGTCGCCACGCCGCGGTCGGCCGCCGCCGACCCGCTCGGGCGCCGACGCACCACTGGCCGACGCACCACTTGCCGACTCACCACTGGTGGGCCACGTCGAGCACCACCCGGTTGCCGAGCTTCGACACCCGGAACGGCAGGCGGGCCCGGGTGGACAGCCCGATGACGGTGACGCCCTCGAAGCTGCCGCCGTAGCGGGCGTTGCGGAACGTGCGGTAGCCGGTGAGGTCGACCCGCGGCAGTCGCCCGCCCGTGCGCCCGTCGTAGGTGATGCGGCCCTGGGTGTCGTTCGCGGGCGCCCGCAGCACGATCTCGAGCCGGGCGCCACCGCCCAGCGGCAGCACCGCACCCTGGCCCACCGTGTACACGTGGGCGACGTACTGGACGTGGTAGCCCGAGGCCGGCCCACCCAGGTCGAACACCATGCGGTCGTAGCAGTCGTGCTGGCCCGTGCGGACGTTGGTGAGCGGTGAGAACGGGCTGGTGGAGGGCCCCGCGGCCTTCGGCAGGCTGCCCCAGGTGATGCCGCAGTAGGCGGCGGTGTCGGCTCCGGGAGCGGCGCCGGACGGGCTCGCCGACATCAACAACGCGGCCATCACGAGCGTCACCGAAGTGACGAGGAAGCGTCTGGACATGACGTGCTCCTGTCTGTGGATGCGGTGCCAGGGTACGGCCCGGACCCGAACACGCGTCGGCACGGGGACCGCACGGTGACGGCACCGCGCACCGACCGCCTCTGGCACCGGATCTCGGGGGGCTTTCAGCCCAGCGCCTCGGAGGGGACGTCGAAGTACTCCTGGTAGCGCCGGGCCCGCTCGCGCAGCGCGCCCTCGTCCAGGCCGGTGGCCGCGAACGAGTACTTGTGGGTGCCGTAGCCGTCGCCGGGGTGGGCGGCGAGGAACTCGCGCATGGCTGTTTCGGCCTCTGCGGTGTACTCGAGGCCGAAGCGGTCGTAGATGCCGCCGATGGCGCCGAACGGGTCGGCCATGAAGTCACGGAACTGCACGTCGACGATGCGGTCGGGCGCCACGGTGCCGTCCTCGCGGGCGGTGACCGAGCGGTCGAGCCCGTCGAGGACGTAGTCCGCCCACTCCTCGGCGGCCTCGGTGATCTCGTGGTGGTCACTGGTCATCTGGCGCAGGGTGGCCAGCAGCGAACCCAACGAGGCGATGATGCGCAACGGGTCGCGATGGGTCTGGACCAGCAGAGCGTCCGGGTACTCGTCGAGCAGCGCGCCGAGGCACCAGATGTGGCCGGGCGACTTCAGCACCCACCGCTCACCGGGGTGGCGGTACTGCAGCAGCTGCAGGACCTTGCGGTGCCACCGGTAGGCCGACGACATGTCCGCCTCGTCGAGCAGCCAGCGGGCGTAGGACGGCACTCGGAACAGCGTGGGGAACAGCAGGCTACGGAAGTCACCGCAGGTGATGCGCACGCACTCCTGGGCCAGCTGGGCACCCATGGGATGGATGGCCTGGAAGCCCGGGATGAGCAGCTCGCTGGCGTCGCCCTTGGCCTGCGAGACCGCGATGCGGGGGTCGGTGCCGTAGGTGGCGGTCTCGGGCGGCGGGCAGGGCTGGTCGACCTCCCAGGTCAGGGGCACCCGGTGGGCAGGGTCCTGCGCCAGCAGGTCGAGGAGGATGGTGGTTCCCGTGCGGCCCTGGCCCACCACGACGATGGGCGGCGTCACCTCGGCCTCGGCCATGTCGGGGTGGCGCTTGTGCCAGTCGGTGACCTGCAGCCGGTTGGTCAGGTTCATGCGGGCGTCGTCGGCGGCGACGAACACCCCGATCTCGTGCAGCCGCGACTCGGTGCGCTGCGCGTCGAGCAGGCGATCGAAGCCCTCCCGCCAGAACGGCTCGCCGAAGTCGTCCAGACCGCTGGCCTCGACCACTTCGGCCACCAGCGCGTCCCCGTCGAGCGGGCCGAGGTCCACCTCGGACGTGCTCATGATCCCTCCTCCTGGCCACTCCGTCGCCGGGCCGCTCGGGCCACCGCTTCGCTCACGACGGGATCCTCATCAGCTCGACCCGGGTGCCGTCGGGATCCGAGCAGTAGACGAAGTCCATGGCGCCGTCGGCCATCGTGGTGCGTGTCTCGGTGTGCACCGTGCCGCCCAGGGCCTCGACCCGCGCGGCCACCTCGTCGACGTCGTCCACCCGGAACGACAGGTGGGTCATGCCGTAGGTGTTGACCGGCCGGCGGGTTCGTTCACCACCCGGCTCGGGATGGCCGAACGACAGCAGCTCGATGGCGTGGCCGTCGCGGCGCAGGAACTGCGATCGGAGGCGCACCGAGTCCATCTCCATGAGCGCGGCGAACTCGTCACCCACCTCGAACGACTCGGCCGGCTCGAAGCCCAGTCCCTCGCAGTAGAACCGGATCGATCGGTCGAGATCGCTGACGCAGATCCCGACGTGTGACAGGTACGTGCCCACATGCCCCCCCCGAAGTGACGAAGCCTGGAGCCTAGGGAATCAGGCGACCTGGGGGGTGTGACCGGCGCTCAGCGATTCGAGATCGGGCGCGACCGCATCCCCTGCGGCAAGGGCGAGGACCGCGTCGGCCTCCTCGTCGCGCCGCACCGCCATGCGGCCCCAGGCGGCGGCACCGAGGGCGGCGAACCCACCGAGGGCCAGACCGGCCCGGGCGCCCCAGAGGTCGCAGACGGCGCCGAGGATGGGGCCGCCGATGGGGGTGCTGCCGAGGAAGAGGATGGCCTGCAGCGCCAGCACCCGGCCGCGCATGGTGGGGTCGGACCTCATCTGGACGATGGCGGTCGACGTGGTGAGGAAGGTGATGCTGGCGACGCCGACGAAGAAGCCGAGGGGGAAGGCGATCCAGAGCGCCGGCGACAGGGCCAGGGCCAGCATGGCCACCCCGAAGGTCGCCGACGAGACGATGACGTGACGGGTGTCGACCTGGGTGCGGCGAGCACCGAGGAGCGCACCGATCAACGAGCCCACCGACATCGACGAGAGCAGGAGGGTGAACGTCGAAGGGGCGCCGTCGAAGGTGCGGGTCACGAAGAGGGGCAGCACGACCTGGAAGTTGAAGGCCAGCGCGCCGACCACGCCCATCATCACCAGCGGGATGAAGAGATCGGGCTCGCGCCGGGCGTAGCGGAGGCCCTCACGCACCTGGCCCTTGGCTCGTTCGGCCACCACGCTGGGGCGCAGGTCGGCCGGGCGCATCAGCGACAGGGCGACCAGCACGGCGATGTAGGAGAGGCCGTCGACCACGAAGGCCCAGCCGAAGCCGACGGTCACCGTCAACAGGCCGGCCAGCGCGGGGCCGACGATGCGCGAGCTGGTCATCACCGCCGAGTTCAGGCCCACGGCGTTGGGCACGGCGCCCTCTGGCACCATCTCGACCACGAACGCCCGGCGAGCGGGGTTGTCGAAGGCCATGGCCAGGCCGCCGAGCGAGGCGACCGCGTAGATCGCGACCAGCGGTGGTTGGTCCATGAAGGCGAGCGTGGCCAGGAGGAAGGACTGCGCCATGGCGAACACCTGCACGATGAGCAACAGCTTGCGCTTGTCGGAGCGGTCGGCGATCAAGCCGGCCCACGCGCCGAGCAACAGCACCGGCCCGAACTGGCAGGCGGCGAGCAGCCCCAAGGCGACACCGCTCTTCGTGATGGACAGGACCAGCAGGCTCTGGGCGACCAGGGTCAGCCAGTTGCCCACCTGGGACACGCCCTGACCGATGAAGAACAGACGGAAGTTGCGGATCTTGAGTGAGCTGAAGGTCTCGCTCGTGGCGAGCTTGAAACGTGTCATGGAGCCTTGCTCTCAGGGGCGGGGGCCTCGGCGTTGGTCAGTGCCTCCAGGACGTCGAGCGCGTCGGCCAGGCGGCGGATGTCGTCGTCCTCGAGCTCGCTGAGGCGGGTGGCCAGCCAGGCGGTGCGCCGGCGACGGGCCTGCTCGAGGTGGCGGCGCCCGGCCGCGGTGAGGGCGACGCGGCACACCCGCCCGTCGTCGGGGTCGGGCCGGCGGGCGACCAGGCCCTTGGCCTCGAGCTTCTGGACCGCCTTCGTGATGGTCGGGGCGGCGACCTGCTCGTGGGCGGCCAGCTCACCGAAGGTGAGCGGGCCGGCGCGTCCGACCGTCGTCAGTGCCGCCAACAGGGTGGGCGCGAGGCCGCTCTGATCCTGCTGGCGCAGGATGCGCGCCAGGCGGGCCACGACCACCCGCAGGTGGCCCGCCAACTCGGTGTCCATGTCGGCATCGCGTGCTGTGCCGGTGCCGGTGCCGGCGCTCGGCGACTCATGTTGGAGGGCGACGGATGCGGACATGAAAGTTAGTTTACCAAGCTAACTAGTTCTCGCCACCTCCCCCGCCCGGGCCGTGGCACCATCGCCCCATGGATGCGACCTCCCGAGCGACGCTGGTCGACGCCGGTGGGACCGCCATCGACCCGTCCTGGGAGGATGTCGCGGAGCACCGTGACGCGGGCACCACGATCTGGCTCGACCTGCAAGCGCCCTCGGACGAGGACATCGACCGCGTCGGCGAGCTGTTCTCGTTCCACCGCCTGGCCATCGACGACAGCCAGCGCTTCTCCCAGCGGGCCAAGCTGGTCGTCTACGAGGACCACGCCTTCGTCGTTGCGTTCGCGGCCAACGTCGACAGCGAGCACGACCGCACCGAGGTCCACTGCTACTACCGCCCCGGTGTGGTCGTCACCGTCCATCGCGAGCACTGTCCCGCCGTCGAGCAGTGGTTGGCCGAGGGCTTCGGCCACGAGTTCGACGCGCCTGGCCTCTTCCTGCTCTACCGCGTCCTCGACTCACTTGCTTCCACCTTCCCGCCGGTGCTCGACGAGATCGACGAGCGCCTGGTCGAGCTCGAGGACGCGATCCTCGCCGACCCCGACCCCGGGCACATGTCGCTGCTCACCTCGCTGAAGCGCCAACTCAGCCACCTACGCCGGGCGGTCATCCCCGGCCGCGACACGCTCGGTGGTGGCACCAGCCTGGCCATCGAGGAGCTGCCCGGAATGAGCGACGAGGCCCGCCGCTACTTCCGGGATCTCTACGACCACCTGGTGCACGTGGCCGAGCAGGTGGACAGCGAGCGCGAGCACGCCGCCTCGGTGATGGACGTCTACCTCACCACGGTGAACAACAAGCAGAACGACGTCATGAAGCAGCTGACCGCACTGTCGACGTTCTTCCTGCCGCTGATGTTCATCACCGGCTTCTTCGGCATGAACTTCCCCTGGATGGTCCGCCACATCGCAGGGTGGGGGTGGTTCCTCGTGATGGGCATCGGCGTGCAGGCCGCCAGCGTCGCGGTCGTGCTGGTGCTGTTGAAGCGCCGGGGCTGGTACTGAGGTCGACGTGAGGGTGCGGGTCGGCTGACCGTCCCGCGCGTCGGTGTGGGTCAGCCGGCCGGCGTGGACCCGCGGGAGTCGGCCTCGGCCAGGCGGCCCCGCAGGCGATCGCGCAACTCGTCGGCGTCGTAGTGCTGCCAGGCCCGCCGACGCCGCACCAGGACGTAGCCCGTGGCCGCCACCCCGACCAGCCCGGCGATCCCGAGGAGCTTCCACACGCGCACGACACGTAACGTACTCCCCGTGCCGGCCTCGACCATGTCCCTCGCCGAGGCGGCGGACCTCACCTCGACCGGCGATCTGTGGCTGTTCCGGGGACGGAAGGCCGCCGATCGGGCCATCCGCCTGTTCACCAACAGCCCGGTCAACCACGTGGCCATGGCGGTCACGATCGACGACCTGCCCCCCCTGCTCTGGCACGCCGAGCTGGGCCAGTCGCTGCCCGACGCGTGGACCGGCGAGGCGCACCGCGGCGCGCAGCTGCACCGGCTGGAGGACGCGGTGAACACCTGGGTGCACAAGTACGGGCAGACCCCCTACTTCCGCCAGCTCGACCACCCGGTCACGCGCGAGATGGAGGACGAGGTGCTGCGGGTGGTCAACGAGTTCGACGGGCACCGCTTCCCGCACACCCCGGGGCTCGCCAAGCACTGGCTCCTCGGTCGGGTGCGCCGCGGCGTGGCCATGGAGGACATCTACTGCGCCGAGCTGGTGGCGCTCACCTACCAGCGGATGGGCCTGCTCGACGCCAAGCGCCCGGTGAATTGGTACGACCCGGGCCGCTTCTGGAGCGGCGACCGGCTCCAACTGTCCGCCGGCGCCACCCTCGGCGAGGAGATCCACGTGACCGTGCCCACGCCGGCCGAGCGCTGGTAGCGGACGTGTCGCGCCGAGGCTGGGTCCTCTTCTCCCTGATGTCGGTCATCTGGGGCCTGCCCTACCTGCTGATCAAGGTGGCCGTGGACGACCTCAGCCCCGCCGTGGTGGTGGCCGGGCGCACATCCATCGCTGCGCTCCTGCTGCTGCCCGTGGCCATCCACCAGGGCGCCATCCGACCCGCGCTGGCCCACTGGCGGTGGCTGCTGCCGTTCACCGCGCTCGAGATGGCGATCCCCTGGCTGTTGCTCACCGACGCCGAGCAGCGCCTGCCGTCCGGCCTCACCGGCCTGCTCGTCGCCACGGTCCCGCTCTTCGGCGCCGCCACCGCACTGGTGCTCGGTGATCGCACGGTGCTGAGCCCGAAGCGGCTCACGGGCCTGGCGCTCGGTGTGGTGGGCGTGGCCCTGCTGGTCGGCTTCGGCGGCGACGACGGCACGGTCGACGTGCGCAGCGTCGTCCAGGTGCTGCTCGTCGCGGTCGGCTACGCCGTGGCCCCGTTCATCGCCTCGAAGCGCCTCGGATCGGTCCCCACCATGGGCGTCGTCACCACGTCGATCGGGATCGTCGCGCTGTTGTACCTGCCCGCAGCGGTCGTGCTGCGACCCGACGACGCGCCGCCCGCCAACACGATCTGGGCGGTGATCGGGCTCGGCGTGCTGTGCACGGCCATCGCCTTCCTCGTGTTCTTCGCCCTCATCGACGAGGTGGGGCCGGCCCGGGCGACGTTGATCACGTTCGCCAACCCGGCCGTGGCCCTGAGCCTCGGCGTGCTCGTGCTCGGTGAGTCGCTCACCCTCGGCCTCCTCCTCGGCTTCCCGGTGGTGCTGGCGGGCTGCTGGCTGGCCAGCCGTCACGACGCTCCCGACGCCCCCGAGCTCGACCCCGAGGCCGCGGTCGCCCCCGCCTGAACGATCGTGGTGCGACCTGGACGACGTGCCGGGCGGCCGTAGAGTCGGTCGACCGTGGCCACCTCGACCCTCAGCCTGCTCCTGGCGCTGCTGGCCGTCCCCGCGCTCATCGGCACCGTCTGGGTCACGGCGCGCCACCTGAGCGGGCTTGCCGCGGCCCTCGTCGAGCTGCTGGTGGCCGCGCTCGTCGGCCTCGGCCAGTTGGCCGTCATCCGGCGCACCGGCGGCGACCACTTCGATGCCATGGCGGTCGTCTACCTGGACCTGGTGCTCACGCTCCCGCTCGTGGCCGCCACGCTGCTCCTCGGTGGCGTCGTCGGTCGTCGCTGGGGCCTGCCCCGACTCGGCCGCGTCGCCACAGTGGGTGCCGTCGTGGTCATGCTGGCCGCGCCGCTCGGCTTCTACGCGACCCACGTCGAGCCCTACGCCGTGTCGGTCGAGCGGGTCGCGCTGGCGCTTCCCCCCGAGCGCGCCGGCGACGACACGCTGCGCATCGGCGTGATCACCGACCTGCAGACCACCGAGATCGGCGGCTACGAGCGCCGGGCGCTGCGCCTGCTCGACGACGCCGACCCCGACCTGGTCCTGGTGGGCGGGGACCTGTTCCAGGGCTCACCGCGCCAGCTCTCCGACAACTGGGAGGCACTGCGGGACCTGTTCACGGGCTTGGACGCTCCGGCCGGCGTCTACGTGGTCGAAGGGGACACCGACGACGCCCAGAGCCTGGCCCACCTGTTCGCGGGCACGTCGGTGACCTACCTCTGGAACCAGGTGGTGGAGATCCAGGTCGGCGACCGGACGGTGCGGATCGCCTTGTTGGGCAACAACCGCGGGCGCGACTACCGGGCGGGCATGGCGGCGATCGCCGAGTTGACCGCCGCACCACCGTCGACGGTGACCATCGCCCTCGGCCACCGCCCGGACTGGGTGTTCGACGTGCCCGACGGCGCCGTCGACCTCGTCGTGGCCGGTCACACCCACGGAGGCCAGATCCAGCTGCCGATCATCGGGCCGCTCATGACGCTGACCGAGGTCCCGCGGGATGTCGCCGCCGGCGGGCTCCACGAGGTGGGCGGCACCCCGATCTACGTCAGTCACGGCGTCGGCCACGAGCAGCAGGGCGCCCCGCAGATCCGCTTCCTGGCGCCGCCGAACGTGGGTCTCGTCGAGTTGGGCTGAGGCTCCTCGGAACCGGCGGGGTGGTTCCGTGGCCCCCGGCACCGAATCGGGCGCCAATTCGTCGGCGCTCAGAGGTCGGCGGTGAGGAAGTCCGAGATGTCGGGAAAGGCCGCCGGGTCCTGGGCCAGGAAGGCGTGGCCGCCGTCGTAGAGGCGCAGCTCGGCGCCGTCGATCCGCGAGGCGATCGCCTCGCTGTTGGACGGCGGGGCGATGCCGTCGAAGCGCCCGCCGGCCACCAGCGTGGGGCAGGTGATGCGGTGCAATCGGTCCCACACGTCGTGGCGGGCACGGGCACCGAGCTGCTCGGACCGCCCCCTGGCCTCCTCGGGGCCCGCGGGCGCGGCCCTGCGGGACGCCATCATCTCCACGAGCGCCTGGTCGCTCGGGTGCGACGCCAACCACTCGGGGGTGAAGCGGGTGTCGAGCACCGCCAGTCCGATCGCCGCCTGCTCGGCCGCCGGCCGCTCGGCGAGCTCGTGCAGCGGGTACGACGATCCGCCGGCGCCCCCGGGCGAGGTGCACAGGAGGGCGAGGCGCTCGACCCGGTCGGGACGGGTCACCGCGAGCTCCTGGGCCACCATGCCGCCGAAGCTCAGGCCCACGACTCGGCACCGCTCCCAACCGACGTGGTCGAGCAGGCCGAGGGCGTCGGCGGCGTAGTCGGCCATCGCGTAGGGCCCCGGCGGAACCGACGTGCGTCCGAGCCCACGCTGGTCGTGGGCCAGCACCTCGCACCGCTCCGCCAGCACGGCGACGATCACCGCGGCCTCGGCCAGGGTCGAGCCCGACCCGTTCAGGAACAGCACCGGCGTGCCGGTCCCGTGACGCTCGTAGTACAGGTCGATGCCGTTGACCGCGGCGTGGGGCACGGCGTCAGGTTACGGCGGCCCGGTGGGACGATCCGGGCGCCGCCGACCCACCGGTCGCGCGCCGGCGCCAAGGGCACGTCAGGACCTGCGGCAATCGCATCAAGAAAGCGTCAAGAACGCCCAGGACCGTCCCGCGTCCCGCGTTCCGCCACTAGACCGCCGCGATGTCGATGGACACGGTCGCGCCCTCGCCCGCCACCGAGCCCGCCGGGCCGTTCCACACGCGGGCCGTCACGCCCACGCCACCGGAGGTTCCCGACTCCCTCGGGTATCGCATCAAGAACCGGCTCCTCGGGGCGCCGCTGCACACCGACCGCCTGGCCGAGGAGCGCCTGGGCAAGCCCACCGCCCTGGCGGTGTTCGCGTCGGACAACCTCTCCTCGTCGGCCTACGCCACCGAGGAGATCCTGCGGGTGCTGATCCCCGCCATCGGCGTGGCCGCGTTCTCGCTCGTGGTGCCGCTGACCGTGGCGATGTTGGTCGTGCTGGGCTTCCTGATCCTCTCGTACCGCCAGACCATCAAGGCCTACCCCAGCGCGGGCGGCGCCTACATCGTCACCCGCGACAACTTCGGACTGCTCCCCGCCCAGGTGGCCGGCGTGGCCTTGCTCACCGACTACATCCTGACCGTGGCCGTGTCGGTGGCCGCCGGCACCGCGGCGCTCACCTCGGCCGCGCCGGTGCTCGACCCCTACCGGGTCCCGATCTCGGTGGGCTTCATCGTGATCATCGCCTTCGGCAACCTGCGCGGCGTCCGCGAGTCGGGGAAGCTGTTCGCCGCCCCCACCTACTTCTTCATCGGGTGCATGGCCGTGCTGCTGGGCATGGGCTTCTTCAAGATGATCTTCGGCGACCTGCCGGTCGACGCCATGGGGCAACCGGGGATGGTGCACGCCGGCTCCGCGGGCGACGGCATCCTGTACGGCGCGGCCCTGTTCGTCGTGCTCCACGCCTTCGCCTCCGGCGGTGCGGCGGTGACCGGCGTCGAGGCCATCTCCAACGGTGTGCCCGCGTTCCGCGAGCCCGCATGGAAGAACGCCAGGGAGACCCTCGTGGTCATGGGCGTGACCCTCGGAGCGATGTTCCTGGGCCTTTCCGTGCTGGCGGCCAAGGTGCACGCCACGCCCTTCGAGGAGGGCACCCCGACGGTGATCTCCCAGGTCGGGAAGCTGGTCTTCGGCGCCAGTCCGGCCGGCCACTTCCTCTTCTACGCCCTGCAGGCCGGGACGCTGCTGATCCTGGTGCTCGCCGCCAACACCAGCTTCGCCGACTTCCCCCGCCTGGCCAGCTTCCACGCCGGCGACAACTTCATGCCCCGCCAGCTCACCAAGCGGGGCCACAAGCTGGTCTTCTCCAACGGCATCCTGGCCCTGTCCGCCGCGGCCATCGTGTTGATCCTCGTCACCGGCGCCAAGGTCGACCGCCTCATCCCGCTCTACGCCATCGGGGTGTTCACCAGCTTCACGCTCTCCCAGGCGGGCATGACCCGCCACCACTGGCGCCTGCGCGAGCCGGGATGGCGCATGGGCATGGTCATCAACGGCATCGGCGCCCTGATGACCTTGGTGGTCGACATCATCATCGGCGTCACCAAGTTCGTGCACGGCGCCTGGGTGATCATCGTGCTGGTGCCCGTGATGGTGGCCGCGCTCGTGCGCCTGAACCGCCAGTACGAGGCCGAGGCGTCAGAGCTCGAGCACGGTGCGCCTCAGGCGGCCGAGGCACCGGTGCTCCGCCGCCACGTGGTCCTCGTGCTCGTGGACCAACTCGACCTGGCCTCGGCTCGGGCGATCCAGTACGCGCGGGCGCTGAACCCCGACGAGTTGCGCGCGGTGCACTTCGACCTCGACCCGATCCGCACCGAAGACCTCAGCGAGGCGTGGCGGCGCCTCGGCTTCACCCGTCTGAGCCTCGACCTCGTCGCCTGCGTCGACCGCAACATCCCCCGGGCGGTCGTCGCCCTGGCCAACCGCGAGCGAGCCGACGGTGACACCGAGGTGAGCGTGCTGATCCCGCGTCGTGAGTACACCCGGTTCTGGCATCGCCTGCTGCACGACCGCACGTCGGACTCGATCGCCGAGGCACTGGCCATGCTGCCCCACTGCAACGTCACGGTGGTGCCATACCACCTCGGTGCGCTCGAGACCGGGCGCGAGCCGCGCGACGCCGGCTCCGCCTCACCCGACGGGGCCGCGAGAGACCGGAACGACGACGCGAACGGGACCCGGAACGGGAACGGGAACGGGACGAAGACCCGGCGCCGCCCCGCCCGCCTCGATGAGGGACTGGCCCCCCTCGAGGGTGGTCAGGCCATCGCCACGATCGAGCACCGCCAGCACGTGCTGATCGGTGGCACGATCCAGCAGGTCCGTGTCCAGCCGTGGGCCGGCGTGGCCACGTTGGAGTGCACCGTCGACGACGGGACGGGGACCATCTCGGTCGTGTTCCTCGGCCGGCGCCGAGTGCCGGGGATGAAGGTGGGCGCCAAGGTGGCGGTGAGCGGTGTGGTGGGCCTGCACCACGGCCGTGCCGCCATCTTGAACCCCACCTACGAGCTGCGCGCCTGACCCACCCGAAACGGGTTCGCCTCGCGCCCACCGCCCCGCCATGATGCGGGCGTGACCGAACTGACGACGCAGGCGCCGGTCGGTCACTGGGACCGGTCGATCGTCGCGCTGCTCCTGAGCGTGTTCTGCGCCTCGTCCGCCGCGTTCGCCGGGGTGACCGCGCTCGGCATCCAGGTGTTCGACCTGACCGGTCGGGAGATCGACCTGGGCCTGCTCGGCCTGGCCGAGTTCGCCCCGGCGGCCCTGCTGGTGCTGGTGACCGGATCGGTGGCCGACCGCTACGACCGCCGGCGGGTCACCGGCGCCGGTGCGCTGGGCGAGGCCGGCGTCGCTCTTGCGCTGGCGTGGTACGCCACCACCACACCGACCGCGGTGGCACCCATCTTCGTGCTGGTGGTGGCGTTCGGCACGGCGCGGTCGTTCGTGGCCCCCGCCTCGCGATCACTGCCCGCCGACATCATGGCCCCCGAGGACCTGCCCTGGCTGACCGCCCGCCACTCGGCGACCTGGCAGGTGGCGATCATCTTCGGCCCCGTGCTGGGCGGCACCCTCTACGCCATCGACGTGGCCCTGCCCTATGTGGCCATGGCGCTGCTGCTCGTGACCGCCGCGATCTCGGTCAGCCTCGTGCGGGTGCGCCCCGGCGCCCACAACCTGGTGACCGAGGCCGCCGAGGCGCAGGACACCCAACTCCGGGGTGCTCCCCTGCTCGACGAGACCGTCGGTGACGCCGCCAAGGACGCGCTGGCGGAGCCGGCGGGCCCCACCCGGCTCGGAGACGCGCTCGAAGGGCTGCGCTTCATCCGTCACCACCCGGTGTTGCTCGGGGCCATCTCGCTCGACCTGTTCGCGGTCCTGTTCGGCGGCGCCATCGCCCTGCTCCCCGCCATCGCCGAGGAGCGGCTGGGGGTGGGCTCGGTGGGCCTGGGCTGGCTGCGGGCCGCCGGCGGGATCGGGGCGGGAGCGGTGACGTTGCGCCTGGCCCGCCACCCGGTGTCGCGGAAAGTGGGTCGCACCCTGCTCACGGTCGTCGCCGTGTTCGGCCTGGGCACCGTGGTGCTCGGCGTGACCACGAGCTACGCCGTCGCCTTCGCCGCCATGATCGTGCTGTCCGGCGCCGACGCGGTGAGCGTGTTCATCCGCGCCACCCTCGTCCCGCTCGTCACCCCTCCCGAGAAGCGCGGGCGGGTGTTCGCGGTCGAGAACGTGTTCATCGGTGGCTCGAACGAGCTGGGTGCGTTCGAGTCGGGCGTGGCCGGCCAGGTGCTGGGGGCAGGCGGCGCCGTGGTGCTCGGTGGCATCGCGACCATGGTGATCTCGGCCGGGTGGTGGGTGTTCTTCCCCGCCCTGCGCGACGTCGACCGCTTCCCCGGGGCAGTCGACGAGAGCTCGCCGGCGCCCGACATCGCCGACTGACGACGGCTACACGCGATCAGCGCCGACGCCCGGCGCCCGAGGGACGAGGGCGCCTTGACGATTGCGATGAGGCGTCAGCCGAAGAGCCGAGAGCGAGGCGTCAGCCGAAGAGCCGAGAGCGAGGCGTCAGCCGAAGAGCCAACAGCAGGCGGTCAGGCCGCCTTCTCGAGGATGTGCACGCCGCAGGCCGATCCCAGGCCGATGACGTGGGCCAGGCCCACCTTGGCGCCCTCGATCTGGCGGTCGCCGGCCTCGCCGCGGAGGTGGTGGCAGACCTCCCAGATGTTGGCGATGCCCGTCGCTGCGATGGGGTGACCCTTCGACTCGAGGCCGCCCGACACGTTCACCGGCGTCGAGCCGTCGCGCCAGGTGGCACCCGACTCGAAGAAGGGCACCGCCTCACCGGGCGCGCAGAGCATCAGGTTGTCGTAGTGCACCAGCTCGGCGGTGGCGAAGCAGTCGTGCAACTCGACCAGGTCGAGATCCTCGGGCGACACGCCGGCCTGCTCGTAGGCCGTGGTGGCGGCACGGCGGGTGAGCGTGTTCACGTCGGGCAACACCTGGCACCCCTCCTGCCACGGGTCGCTGGTGAGCACCGAGGCCGACACCTTGACCGCGCGGCGGCGCTGGTCGGGGTCGAGGGTCTTCAGCTTGGCGTCGGAGACCACCACCGCGGCAGCGGCGCCGTCGCAGTTGGCCGAGCACATGGGCCGGGTGTTGGGGTAGGCGATCATGATGTCGCCCATGATCTGCTCGAGGCTCATGGCCTTCGAGTAGGCGGCCAGCGGGTTGAGGGTGGAGTGCGAGTGGTTCTTCTCGCTGATGCGGGCGAAGAGCTCGAAGGTGGCGCCGCCGTGCTCGTAGCCGTACTCCATGCCCACCTGGGCGAACACGCCCGGCATGATCTCGGTGCCGATGCGACCGTCCACCGGGGCGACCGCCCCGTAACGACCCTTGGGCGTCCAGGTGTCGGAGTCGTCCTTGCGGCTGCCTCCGGACAGGAGGCCGGCGCCGGCCAGCTTCTCGACACCCACGGCGAGCCCCATGTCGCACTCGCCGGCCTTGACGGCCATGATCGCCGTGCGCAGCGCGGTGGCGCCCGTGGCACAGGCGTTGGCGACGTTGTAGACGGGGATGCCGGTCTGGCCGATCTGCTTCTGGAGCTGCTGGCCCACGCCTGCGGCCGCGCCCATCAGGTTGCCGGCCGCGAGCACACCCATGTCCTGGATGGTGACCCCGCCGTCGGCGAGCGCCCCCATGGCCGCCTCGGCGGCCAGGTCGATGACGTCGTCGTCCGGGCGCTTGCCGAACTTGGTCATCTTGATGCCGAGGATCCAGATGTCGTCGCTAGCCATCAGTGGGCCTCCAGGGGTGCGAAGCCGAAGCCGATGGCCTCGGTGCCGGCGCTGTCCTCGCCGATCGGGAACGTGGTGAGCTTGACCTTCATCCCGAGCGTGACGTGCTCGGGGTCGGGCTCGACGTCGACGACGTTGGCCCGCACCTGGGTGCCGTCGCAGTCGATCACGCCGGCCACGAAGGGCACCGGGATGCCGGGGGCGGCGAAGGCCACGATCGTGAACGACCGGACCACCCCCTCGGTGGCGATGGGCACCTTGGTGAAGCCGGTGCCACCACACGACGCGCAGGCGTTGCGGCGGTCGAAGAAGCGCGCACCGCACGTCGTGCACTCGTTCGCCTGCAGGTGGGGCTCGTCGCCCAGCACCAGGTAGTCCACCAGGGGGACCTGTTCGGCCACGCTCAACCTCCGGTCGTTCGGGACTCGAAAGGTACCGCACATCACACTGGCTCCTCGTCCCTCGGAGCGCCTTCGGCATCCGGTTCGCCCCCACCGCGCCTCCGCTCCGCTCCGGCAGGGTTCCCGTCGCCCGAGCGTCGTCAGCCAACATGAGGCCGTGCCGACGATCCTCCTGCCGCCGTCCGAGGGGAAGGCCCCCGGCGGTTCCGGGCGGGGGTGGGATCCGGCATCGGGCCGGTTCGGCCGGTTGGCCGACGAGCGCCTGGCCGTGGCCGAGGCGCTCGCGGAGGCCGGCGGCGGCAGCGAGAAGATGCTGGGCGCCCGCGGCGAGCTGCTCGACCGGGCGCGGGCCGCCAACCGCTCGGTCGTCGGCGCGCCCACGCTGCCGGCCTGGCGCCGCTTCACGGGTGTCGTGTGGACCGCGCTCGACCCTTCCACGTTGTCAGCCGAGGCGAAGCGGCGGGCGCGCGCCTCGGTTGTCGTCGTCTCGGCGCTGACCGGGCTGACCGCGTGGAGCGACCCCGTGCCCGACTTCCGGCTGAAGCTCTCCGCCAGTGCGCCCGGCCTGGGCCGCCTCGACGCCTTCTGGCGCGAGTCGCTGTCGATCGTGCTCAACCGGCACCTGTCCCGCCGGACGGTGGTCGACCTGTTGCCCAACGAGCACCGTGCCGCCTGGGTGCCCGACCCGTCGCGCTACCGGTTGCTGCGGCCCCAGTTCACGACCCGGTCCGGGGCGCCGGGCGGTCACGCCGCGAAGCACGCCAAGGGGCTGCTGGCCCGAGCGCTGCTGCAGGCCGACGACGTCGACGAGGTGCTGGCCACCTTCGAGGACGACCTCCTGCACCTCGAGGTCGAAGAGGTGCGCTGAACGGTCAGGCCCCGGCTGCGCCGAAGGGGTCGACGTCCTCCACCTGCAGCCCGCCTCCGGGATGGGCGACGGCGGTGGCGGCCACCTGCACGCTGCTGTCGGCGTCCGTGTGGTCCGTCACCAGCCGATACTCCGCGGTCCAGTCGTCGGGGGTCACCGTGTTCAGCACCCAACCGCGGTGGCCGGCCTCCGAGTACTTGATGTGGGCGTTGTGCTCCCGGAGCACCGGCTCGACCGCGGCCAGCAGGTCGCCGTCGGAGCCGACGCCCGGTGCCACGAACTCGACGCCCACCTGCGCCGACGAGGGATCGTCGAAGTCCTCGCGCAGCTCGGCGGCCCAGCTGCTGTGCACGTCACCGGTCAGCACCACCGGCGACCCCTGCGCCGGCGCCAGCGACTCGAACAAGCGCCCACGCGCGGCCGGGTACCCGTCCCACTGGTCGAGGTTCCAGATGACGTCGTCCCCCTCGGCGAACCGCCACTGGTGCAGGACGACCTGCTGGGCCAGCACGTGCCAGGTCGAGGAGCGACCGAGCCCCTCGTCCAACCACGCCTCCTGGTCCTGACCCAGGACCGTGGTGCTGGCCGCCGTGCTGGCGTCGCAGCGGCGGCCCGGGCCCAGGCCGGCCGGCGAGCACTCGAGCGACGTGCGGTACTGGCGGGTGTCGAGCGCGTGGATCGTGGCCAGGTCACCGACGTCGAAGCGCCGGAAGATCGCCAGATCGGGCCCCTCGGGAGGGTCGAGGCGCACCGGCATGTTCTCCCACCACGCCTGGTAGGCGGCGGCACGGCGTTCGAGCAGCGCGGCCGAGTCCGGCGACTCGCTCTCGGGATCGGGGGCGTCGGAGACGTAGTTGTTCGACACCTCGTGGTCGTCCCAGATCACGATCCACGGCGCCACCGCGTGGGCACGGCGCAGGTGGGGATCGGTGCGGTAGAGGGCGTAGTGGTAGCGGTAGTCGTCCAGGGTGATCGCGGTGATGACCCCGGGCCGCACGTCGCCCCCGGGGTGCTCGTAGATGTAGTCGCCCAGGAACACGACCAGATCGGGCTCCTGCTCGGCCAGGTCGCGGTAGGCGGCGTAGCGGGCGGCGTCGTACTGGGCGCAGCTCACCTGGCCGATCGTGAACGTGTCCGGGGTGGTACCGGCGGCGGGAAGGGTGCGGGTGCGGGCCCAACCGGTGCGGAAGTCGCCCACCGAGAACCGGTAGCGGAAGGAGGTGCCGGGCTCGAGCCCGGTGACGTCCTGGTGCACCGAGTGCCCGTGCTCACGGGCGGCCACGGCCACACCCTCGGCCACCGGCTCGTGACCGTCGGCCGTCTGCACCTCCCACCGGACGGGCACGTCGACCCGGGGCATGCCCCCCTTCGCCGCCAGCGGGTCGGGAGCCAGCCGGGTCCAGAGCACCACCGCGTCGGCCAGCGGGTCGCCCGAGGCGACCCCCAGGGTGAAGGGATCGGCGGGCAGGTCGGGCACCGGCAGGGAGATCGCGGTCGTGGTCGTGGTAGCCGCGCCGCTCGCGGCCTCGCCGTCGCCGTCGCTCGAGCAACCGACGGCCACCAGCGCCCCAGAAGCCGCCACCCCGGCGAGGAACGTGCGGCGGCTGAGGCGGTGCGGCGACGGCATGGGGCGGGAATCTAGTGCCCGTCAGGCAACGGTTGCCCTGATGTCGACCCGCCGTCGGGGCGGCGCGGCTGCAGATCGCCGAGCTTCAGAGCAGGGGGTCGCCGGCCACCGGGTGGTGACGCCACCAGGCCCCCAGGTAGGCGGCCGCCGCGACGTACAGGTGCGCCATCTCGCGATCCGCGGCGGCCTGCTGCAGGCAGGCGAACGTGTACTTGGCCAGGTGGGCGTCGGGGTGGGCGGCGGCGTACGACGCCAGGGTGGCGGTGACCTCGGCCCACTCGTGGGCGTCGGCGTGCCAGGCCCCTGCGGCGGCCTCGTCCGGCGTGCCCTCCAGCGCGGCGACCGCGTCGCCGGGGCCGGCGACCGGCTCGGGCACCCAGCCAGGATCGACGTCACGCGTGCCCTGCGTGGCCCGGAAGCCCAGTACGTAGGTGGCGGCCACCGCCAGCGCGTGGTCGGGCCGGCTCGCCACCGGGGCCACGGCCAGCAGGCCGTGCGGCATCGTGAGGCAGTGGCTCCAGCCGTACGGCGCCTCCGCGGGATCGTCCTGCAGCATCGACAGCGCGGCCATCCGCAGCAGGGCGGTCGCGGCCGCAGAGCGCTCGACGCCGGACAGTGCCGGGCCCAGCAACTCCGTCGCGAGCCCGCTGGACTCCGTGAGGTGCATCGTGGGGTAGATGAAGTTGTTCTCGAGCGGTCCCGGCGACGGCGGCCGCCGCAAGGCCTCCACCAGTGCCGAGGGCGCCGCCGGCCCGGGGCCCTCACGATGCCCGAGCGCAGCATCGGCGTACCACGACAGCCGCCACTCGGGGTTCCGCGCCAACTCCCGGGCGAAGGCCCGCGCCCCCGGCACGGCCGGTGCGCCTGGCGCGCCGGCGAACGACAGCACCTGGTGCAGGAAGATGCCACCGTGGGCCGCTCCGGCCAGGCTGGGCGTGACCACGTCGACCAGCGCGCCGACCAGGTCGAGCACCCCCGTGTTGGTGGCGAGCCAGTCGGCCGTTCCATCGGCCCGGTCCAGGTCGCCCGCACCGATGGCGTCGCCGAGCGCGCGCACCGCGGCGCGGGGCTCGGCGAAGCCGACCGGCGCCGGGTCGGCCACGGTCGGGCCGGCCGCCGCGTAGGTGGCGGCGAACCACACCAACCGCTGGCGGGCCAGTCGTCGTGCCGGCGGCGCCACCCGGCCGAGCAGCGCAGCCCTGGCCATCAGCTCGAGGGGCGCGTGCAGCACGAACGAGTCGGGCGGCGCCTGCTTCGGCCGGTCGATGATCGCCGCACAGCGAGCCACGAGGGCGGCATCACTGAGGCGGTCCAGAGCCCTCGCGTCGTAGGCGTCGACGACCTCGTCGGGGTCGATCGACGTGAGGTCACCGGGTCGAGGCAGTGTCGTGGCGTCCATGTCGCGTGACCCTAAGACCTCAAGTGCGCTCGAGGTCAAGGTCTGATCGCCGCCTCCCCACCGGGTCGCCGACCGGGGAGCACCGGGCACCGCCTTGTAGGATCCCCGCAGCATTCCGCTGCAACCAGGGGGTTCACGTGCCCGACGAGGCCGAGCAGTCCGAGCAGTTCGAACCGTCAGAACCCTCTGAATCGTCGGGGGCGGTCGGGATCGACCGGGACGAGTCGCACGATGCGCCACCTCCGTCGTCGCTCCGGGGCGGCCTCACCGCTGCCGCCGGCCTGGCGTCGCTCGGATCGGGCGCCATCCACGCCGCGGCCATCGGGGTGCATGCCGAGCACCGCCAGGCGGCCATGGCGTTCACGGTGCTGGCCCTGCTGCAGCTGGCCTGGGGCGCGCTGGCCCTCGTGCGCTCGGGGCGGATCATCTCACTGGCCGGCATCGCCATCGGCGCCACCAGCGTCGGCGGCTGGGCCATCGCCAAGACCGTGGGCATCGGCTTCGTCGACGGGCTGCAGGTGCCCGAGCCCGCCCAGACCGCCGACGCCGTCTGTGCCGCCCTGGCGCTGATCAGCGTGGTGCTGGCGGTGCTGTCGCTGCTCCCGATCCACCTCGAGGCCGGCACTCCGTCGCTGCGGGTGCCCGCGCTGCTCACCACCGTCGCCGTCATCCTGTTCACGTTCGCCGGCATGGCCGCGGCGGGCACCCACGTGCACGAGCACGGCGAGGCAGGCCACACCCACGGCACCGACGAGACCGCCGCCGGCCACACCCACGGCGGCTCCGGCAGCGGCACCGAGACGCCGGGAACCCACGACCACGGCGCCGCGGCGGCGGTGGCCCCGGTCCCCTACGACCCCGAGCGCACCATCAACCTGGGCGGGGTCCCCGGCGTCACCCCCGAGCAGCAGCTCACCGCCGAGGCCATCGTGCGCGACACCGTCGCCGAGCTGCCGCAGTGGGCCGACCCCGACGTGGCCGAGGCCGCGGGCTTCCACTCCATCGGCGACGGCGCCACCGGCGTCGAGCACTTCATCAACGGCCAGTTCATGGAGGACGACGTGGTGCTCGACCCCGACAAGCCGGAGTCGCTCGTGTACGACACCACCGATGGCGGTCGGCGCCTCGTGGCCGCCATGTACATGCTGCCGAGGGGCACTCCCCTGGAGGACGTGCCCGACTACGGCGGCGCCCTGATGCAGTGGCACATCCACAACAACCTCTGTTACAACGACGCCGGCGTGCTGGCCGGCCTGACGAACAGCGACGGCGAGTGCCCCGACGGGTTGGTGCTGCCCGATCCGTCGCCCATGATCCACGTCTGGATCGTGCCGCACGAGTGCGGGCCCTTCGCCGCCCTCGAGGGCATCGGGGGTGGCACCATCGCCGAGGGCGAGGAGGTCCTGTGCGACGCCGCCCACGGGTCGTCGGCCTGACCGTCGGCACCCGTTGCTCAGGCCCGTTCCGTCCGGATGGTCGTGCCCGTCAGGCCGAGCTGAGCCGCAGGATCTGCCCGGTGTAGATCGCCACCCACACGTCGCCGGTCACCCCGTCGTAGGTGATCCCGATGGGATGGACCCCCGTGTCGACGGTCTGCAGCACGCTCAGGTCACTGGCGCGCAGCGCCGTCATGGTGTTGGAGTCGTAGTTGACGACGTAGAGCGCGGTGCCGTCGTTGGAGATGGCGACCGATCGGGCCTCGGTGCCCGTGTGCACCGAGGCCACCACCTGCTCGGTGCCGAGGTCGACCTTCACGACCTCGCCCAGTTGGTTCAGGCTGACGTAGATGAACCGGCCCGCCGGGTCCATCACGATGTGGCGCGGGCCCCGGCCCACCTCGATCGAGCCGAGGACCGTCCGTGACGCCAGGTCGACCTTCACCACCCGGCTCTCGCCCATGATGGCCACGTACGCGTACCGCGAGTCGGGGGTGACCGCGATCCCCCGTGGGTATCGGCCCATGTCGAGCGTCGCGACCACCTCGTTGGACTCGGTGGACACGATCGACAGGTCCCACGAGCACCAGTTGGTGGCCAGCACGTAGGCACCGTCGGGCGTGGTGGCGACGTACTTGGGCACCAGGCCCACCGCCACGACGTCGTCGATCGCGAGCGAGTCGGTGTCGATGCGGTACAGGTAGCTCGGGGTGTAGCCCGCACTCACGGCGCTGTCGGGGTCGCACTCATCGGACCCCTCGGGCCCCTGCCCCGGCCCGTACATCGAGTAGTTCGACACCCAGTAGTGGCTCGCGTCGGGCGTCATGGCACCTTCGACCGGCGCACCCTGCACCACCGTGGACTGGTCGGCGGCGCCGAACTCGGCCAGGTCGACCTGGTCGGGGATCGTCTCGACCAGGTCGCCGTCGCTCGAGTACACGGTGACGCTGTGGTTGTACATCATGTTCTGGGCGAAGACGAGGCCCGTGTTCGAGGCCACCACCGACTTGGGCGAGATCTCGCCCCCGATGGTCTGGGCCAGCGCCAACTGGCGCTCGGCGGCGGGCGGGCCGGCGGGCACCCGCTCGTGGGGCGGCACCGTCGAAGCCGTGCTGGCGGTAGCCGCGTCGTCCCCGGCGCCGTCACCGCCGCCTGAGCCGCGCAGGGCGCCGATGGCGGCCGAACCGCCCGCGAACAGCACGTAGAGCAGGACCAGCGCCACCGATGCGACGACGATCCGGCGGATCAGGAAGGTCCGTGCCGACGGCCGGTGCGGCGGTGCGTGCACGCGACGACGCTACTGCCGGCCATGGGTCGATCGGTGGCACCGACGAGCGTCAGCCGAGGCCCTCGACGATCAGCGCCACCCCGAACACCACGAAGAGCACGGCGGCACCGATGCGGATGGACCGCTCGGGGAGGCGCGTGCCCAGCAACGCCCCCACGCCGATGGCCAGCGCGTCGGCGGCCACCATGCCGAGCGTCGACCCCAACCACGTGCCGAACAGGCCGTTGGTGGTGGCCAGGGTGATGGTGGCGAGCATCGTCTTGTCGCCCAGCTCGGCCAGGAAGAACGCCCCGCCCGCGGCCACCACCGCCGACCGGTTGGTGACCTCGACACGGGCGGCCTCGTCGTCGTCGAGCTCGTCACCCCGCAGCGTCCACGCCGCGAACCCGAGGAAGGCGATGCCGGCGACGACGTTGATCGTGTCCGTCGGCAGCGCCGCGCCCAGGAGCGCACCGCCGATCACCGAGAACGCGTGCACCACCGCCGTGGCGATGGTGATGCCGACCAGGATCGGCAGCGGCTTGAACCGGGCGGAGAAGGCCATGGCCATGAGCTGGCTCTTGTCGCCCAGCTCGGCCACGAAGATCACGCCGAAGCTCACGAGGAACGCCTGGACCCAACCCATGGCGGCCACACTGGCACGATGTCGCGATGGGATGACACCTCCGCCCCGCGTGGGGACGCCTACGACGCCCAGTGGCGGGCGCTCGAGGCCCAGGGCCGCCCGATCCACGGCGAGGCCGACCTCGTCGCCTCGCTCGAGCCTCGATCGGTGCTCGACGCCGGCTGCGGGACGGGCCGGGTGGCCATCGAGTTGGCCCGGCGGGGCATCCACACCGTGGGCGTGGATCGAGATGCCGCGATGTTGGCCACCGCTCGTGCCAACGCGCCCCACCTCACCTGGGTGGAGCACGACCTCAGCACGCTCGACCTCGCCGACCACGGGTTGCCCGCCCGCTTCGACGTGGTGGTGGCCGCGGGCAACGTGATGATCTTCCTTGCTCCCGGCACCGAACGGGCGACCGTGGCCCGCCTCGCCGACCACCTGCCCGAGGGCGGTTGCCTGGTGGCCGGGTTCTCGCTCAGCCACCCACGGTACGGGTTGGCGCGCTACGACGAGGACTGCGCCGCCGCGGGCCTCATGCCCGTCGAGCGCTTCGCCACCTGGGACCGCGACCCGTGGCAGGCCGGCGGCGACTACGCCGTGTCGATCCACCGCCGCTGATCAGGCGGCCCCGCCTTGGGAGTACCGCGGGTCCGGTCACTAACGTCTGGCCCATGGCCGCCACCGACACCACCACCCTGAAGAAGGGCACGCGCATCGTCGCCGCCACTCCGTTGCCGGGGGTGCCCGAGGGCACGGCCGGAAAGGTGGGCCGGTCGGTCGGGATGACCCTGGTGCGCTACCGCGTGGCGTTCGACAACGGCGTCGCGATGACCTCGGTGGCGGCGCCGAAGCTGGTGCCCGAGGACGAGTGGGACGAATTCCGCGAGAACCGCGAGCGAGCTGCGGTCGAGGCGGCCGAACGGGCCTCACGACCACCAGAGGCACCGGCGGCCGAGGCGCCGGCCACCGACGCGGCCGCCGGGGGCTCGCCGGCCGACGACCGCCTCGCCGCGCTGCTGGCCCGATCGAAGGCTGCCCGAGAGAAGAAGGCCGGCTGAGCCGCTGGCACGCCATCGCGCGTGCCGGATGTGACTTTTGCCTCTCGTCACGCTCCCAGGGCGCGCTCACGCTGTACCCATGACGAACGGGGTGGAAGCGCAGCACGCGGTGTTGCACATCCTCGTGGTGGGCACCGAGGCATGGGCGATCGATCGGGCCGAGCGGGCCCTGCTACAGGCCGGTCACGAGGTGGTGCGGTGTCCGGCCGCCGGGCGGCCGGGCCAGGAGTGCGGCGTGCTGGACGGGACCGCGTGCGACCTCGACCACCGTCTCGACGTGGTGCTCTCGGTACGGGCCCGCCCCCTTGCCCATGTGGTCCGGTCCGAGTACGGCGCGGTCTGCGCGTTGCGCCGCGGCGTACCACTGGTCCTGGCCGGCAGTGGGGCGAGCAGCCCCTTCGCCTGCTTCGCCAGCACCGTGCTCGATCTCGACGGTGACGTCGTCGGCGCCTGCGTCCAGGCGGCCGCCTCAACCCGGGTCGAGCCTGCGAAGGCGGCGCTCGACGAGCTCGAGCTGTTGGTGCGTGGCGGTCTGCAGACCCTCGACGCGCCCCGGCGCCAGGACCTCGCACACCCAGTCCCAATGCGTCGCGACCACGTCACCCGGTGACAGGCTCCCGCACAGGGCCAGCCCGTCGGCGCCAGACCGCAGCCATTCATCGCTCGGGGCACCCAGGCCCAGCGCACCGCCGTCCCACACGAGCGGTTGGCGACGCACCAACGCGCGGTCGCCCTCGGCCCGCTGCACCTCGCCCCAGCCGATCCGGCACCCGTCGAGCACGCGGAGGGCCTCGGACACCGCCCCACGGGCGAGCAGCGGCACCCACGGCGACACGCTGAGCACGTGGAAGGCGTGGGTCGGCAGGCCCCCGTCGGCGATCGCCGCCGCGACATCGGCCCAGGGGACCCCGATCCGACCGTCGACGGCGGACCGCAGCTCGGCCTCGAAGGATGCGCGCTGGACCATGCCGCTCAGCCGATTGCCCAGCCAGTAGGCATCCACGACGGCCGCGTCGAGCGGGTCGGCGACCCCTGCCCCCGCCGCGATCAGCTCCAGGTAGGGCCACGCGCCCTCGAAGTGCCGCGCCAGCCGGGTCAGCTCGCCGTCACCTCGGCCGTCGCCGCCGGCGGCCCGGTCACCACCTGCGCCGCCGGCGACCCGGAGCAGGGTGCCGTCCGCTCGGGGCCCGCAGTACCCGAGGTGGTTCGGTGGGTGGGCGAACCGGGCGAAGCGAACCGCGCCGTCCGCGCTCACGGTGGTGCCGGCAGCGCGATCTCGAGTCGAGCGTGCGCGGTCGCGTCGTCCAGCACCTCGACCGCGAGACCGGTGTGGATCTCGACCCAGTCGCCGGGGGCGACCGGGACGTCCTCCAGCACCAGCACCGCGAGCGACACCCGGCGCCGCCGGCCGGCGGTCTCGATATCAGCCGTGGCGCCGTCGTCAGCGACGGCCACGATTCGGCCCACGTCGGTCACACACATCAGCGCACGCTCCCGGTGGCGCGAGCTCGCCGCGCGAGGCGCTCCACCTCGGCGACGACCGCGTCGACCGCGGCGGGGATCGCGGCCGCCACCTCGGGGGTGAGCCGGTCGCCCGGGGAGAAGTCGACGCCTTCGACCGCGAGGAGCACCACGTGCGCGGGCAGGCGGCCGAGGGCCCCGCCCAGCGCCAGTGCGTCGGCCAGACCCGCCGCGTGGGTGCTGGCACCGCTCGGTCGGGCCGGCCAGTCGAGCACCTCGCCGGACGCGCCGGTCACCACCAGGCGGTGCAGGGTGCCCGCGTCCCGCCCCGATCGGACCGCGTCCACCACCACCGCGGCGTCGGCGCCCTCCCACGCGTCGAGCAGGCGGGTCGCCTCGCCATCGACCTCGCGCGTTTCGACGGCGCCGGGCAGCCGCGGTGCGGCGGCGTCGAGCACCGCCGCCGCCACCCCGTCGTCGCTGCCGAAGCGATTGCCGACTGCGATCACCACGACCGCGGCCGGAGCCTCGCCCGCAGACGTCATGTGCGGTGGACGGTGAGGTCGAGGAAGTGGGTGGCGCACGATATGCACGGGTCGTGGTTGCGGATGGCCTGCTCGCAGCGGTGCCGGAGCTCGTCGTCCGACAGGTGCAGGTGGCCCTCGACGAGACGGAACACGTCGCGCTCGATGCTGGGCTGGTTCTGCGAGGTCGGCGGCACGATCACCGCGTCGGTGATCAGGCCCTCGTCGTCGATCGTGTACCGGTGGTAGAGCAGCCCCCTCGGCGCCTCGGACACGCCGTGTCCCACGCCGGCCCGGGGCTCGACCGGTACCGCCGGCAGGTCGGGCCGCTCGTAGGCCTCGATGAGCGAGATGGCCTCGTCGCAGGCGTGCAGCACCTCGACCGCGCGGATCACGATGCTCCGGAACGGATTCCGGTCGGCGGGCCCGAGGCCCACTGCCGTCGCCGCCGCTCGGGCACCGCTCGAGAGCCGGTCGAAATTGAGCGCGAACCGGGCCAGCGGGCCGACCAGGTAGCGGCTGCCGTCGCTCCGGTGCGCGTGCAGCGCGTTCGAACGGGCCACGTGGCTCTCCACGAACTCCCCGGAGAAGGCGTCGGCGCCGATGTCGAGGCCGGTGCTCGACACGACGCGGCCACCCATCACGGCGTACTCGTCGGGCCGCGACAGGGCCACCAGCTCGTGGTCGTGCTGCAGGTGGGGCATGTCGAAGCCCCCCACCCAGTGCACCGTGGCCTCCGCGGTCTCCCGCACCCGCAGCAGGTCGTCGAGCACCGGCTGGAGCTCCTTTCGGGTGGGTACCCGGTAGAAGCCGCCCACGCGGACGTTGACCGGGTGGATCGCCCGGCCCCCGAGCACCTCGACCAGCTGGTTGCCCACCCGCTTGAGGTCGAGGCCCTGCTGGACGCGCTCACGATGGTCCGCAGCCATCTCGATCGCCCCGTCGTAGCCGAGGAAGTCGGGGGCGTGGAGCATGTAGACGTGCAGCGTGTGGCTCTCGATCCACTCCCCGCAGTAGAGGAGGCGGCGCAGGTCGCGCAGGGGGCCGTCGACCACCACCCCACAGGCGTCCTCGATGGCCTGGCACGCGCTCATCTGGTAGGCGACCGGGCAGATGCCGCAGATCCGGGCGGTGATGTCGGGCGGCTCGGTGTAGCGGCGCCCGCGGAGGAACGCCTCGAAGAAGCGGGGCGGCTCGTAGATCTGCAGCTCGACGTCGACCAGCGCGCCGTCGCGGACCTCGACGTGCAGGGCACCCTCGCCCTCGACACGGGCGAGGGCGTCGACCTTGATGGTTCGGGTCTCCGGGGTGGGGTCGCTCATGGGTCGGTCCTCCGCTGCGGGACAGGCAGGCGCACCTCGCTGGCCGAGCGGAAGGGCTCGGCCCAGCCGTTGAAGGTCCGCAGGAGCCTCCCGATGTCGGCGTCGTCCATGCCCAGGCCGGCCAAGGTGGGCGCGAGCGCGCCCGGTGCGGCCGACTCCATCGGGCCGAAGCAGCCGTAGCACCCGCGCTGGTAGCGGGGGCAGAGCGCGCCGCACCCCGCATGGGTGACCGGCCCGAGGCACGGCGTGCCGTGGGCGACCATCACGCACACGTTGCCCGCCGCCTTGCACTCCACGCACACGCTCTGGCCGCTCACCGCGGGGCGCCGGCCGTGCAGGAACGCGCCGATCACCTCGAGCAGCTGCCCGCCGTCGATCGGGCACCCCCGGAGCTCGAAGTCCACGGGCACGTGGGCGGCGATCTCGGTGGAGGTCTCGAGGGTCGAGATGAACGAGGGGTTGGCGTACACCACCGAGATGAACTCCTCGACGTCGGCGAAGTTGCGCAGGGCCTGGATGCCTCCCGCCGTCGCGCAGGCGCCGATGGTGATCAGCGTGCGGGAGGCGGCCCGCACCTCCTGGATGCGCTCGACGTCGGCCGGCGTGGTGATCGACCCCTCGACCAGAGAGACGTCGTAGGGGCCGTCGACCTTCGCGCTGGTCGCCTCCAGGAAGTAGCCGATCTCCACCGCGTCGGCCACCGCCAGCAGCTCGTCCTCACGGTCGAGCAGGGTGAGCTGGCAGCCGTCGCACGACGAGAACTTCCACACCGCCAGGCGGGGTCGGGTGCCACTCATCGTTCACGCGTCCGCAGGAGGGGCGCCGCAGCTTCGGCGGTGACGACGGGGCCGTCCAGGCACACGAAGGTGCCACCCAGCTGGCAGTGGCCGCAGTGGCCGACGGCGCACTTCATGTTCCGCTCGAGCGAGAGCTGCACCGCGCCGGCGGGAACACCCAACCGATCGAGGGCCTGCGCCGTGAATCGCATCATCACCTCGGGACCGCACACCAACGCCACCGTCGCGGCAGGGTCGAGGGCAACCCGGTCGAGCACCTCGGTCACCACGCCGACGTGCCCGTGCCACGTCCGGTCGGCGTGGTCGACGGTGGTGACCACCTGCACACCGTCGTGCTCGGCCCAGGTGTCGAGCTGATCCCGGAACAGCAGGTCTGCGGGCGTACGGGCGCCGACCACGAGTGCGATCCGGCGGAACCGGTCGTGGCGGGCGACGGCCGCGGACAGCGCCGGGCGCAACGGCACCAGCCCGACGCCACCGGCCACGACCAGCAGATCCCCTCCCTCGGCCGACTCCAGGTCCCATGCCGAGCCGTAGGGGCCGCGCACACCGATCTGGTCGCCCACCGACGCGCCGACGAGCGCACGGCTCACCGCGCCGACGGCACGGACCGTCTCCTCGATGACGCCGTCGTCGCCGATCCCACCCAGCGAGATGGGCACCTCACCGACCCCGAACACCCACAACATGTAGAACTGCCCGGGTCGGGGGGGCGCCAGCGCAGGTCCGGCGGGCGCGAGCGTGAGGGTGGCGGTGTCGGCGCCGAGCTCCCGGCGGCCGATGACGTCGTAGGCCACCGGGTGCATCACATCAGGGGCCGCCATGGGGGCGGTGGCGGTGTCAGGCATCGCCGTACACGTCCAGCAGCCGGAAGCGGGTGGCCTGCAGTCGCTTGACCAGGAGCCCGGCGAAGCGCTGGACCAGCCGGTAGCCGAGGGCCGGGTCGGCATCGCACTTGCCTCGCAGGCAGGCCGCGTCGAGGGCGACCGCCGCGGTGTCGTCCAGGGCCACCGCCTCGAACTGCCACTGGTGGGGCGGGAACAGCCACGACGCCCCCAACACGTCGCCGGCGCCCAGCGTGGTGACCAGGTGCGGCGGCCGGCCGAGCGCATGGATCTCGAGGCCGACCCGCCCGGTGCGCAACACGTAGAAGTGATCGGCGGCGTCACCCTCACGAAAGATCGTCTGCCCGGCGGAGAAGCGCACGTTCTCGCCACAGCCGGCGAGCAGCTCCAGGTCGTCCTCGGGCAATCCCTCGAAGAACGGGTGCTCGGCGAGCAGGTCGAGGATCGTCTTCACGATGGGTTCCCTTCGGTCGTGACGGCGCCGTCGGTGGCGGCGATGGCGGCCACCTCTTCGGTGAGGTCGATGCCCACCGGGCACCAGGTGATGCAGCGGCCACACCCCACGCAGCCCAGCTCGTCGAACTGGTCCACCCAGGTCGAGAGCTTGTGGGTGAGCCACTGGCGGTACCGGGACCGCACGGACGAGCGCACCGGCGCCCCACCCAGGTAGCTGAAGTCCAAGGTGAAGCAGGAGTCCCACCGCTGCCACCGCTCGGCCACATCGCCCGACAGGTCGGCACTGTCCTCGACCGTGCCGCAGAAGCACGTGGGGCACACCATGGTGCAGTTCGTGCACGCGAGGCAGCGCTCGGCGACGTGGTCCCAGCGCGGGTGCTCGAGGTTCCGGTCCAACAACGCGGCCACGTCGGCGGCGGGCACCGACCGCCGCTGTTGTGCCCGCGCCCGCTCCGCGGCGGCGGCGGCCGCGGCCCGGTCGTCGTCCGCGGCGGCCTGGTGGGCCACGGCGTCGAGTGCAGCCGCCCCTCGTTCGCTGCCCACCCGCACGAAGAACCGGGGACCGTCGCTCCCCGTCCGCTCGGACACCGCCAGGTCGAAGCCGGCGATGGCGGTGGGACCGGTACCGATGGAGGCGCAGAAGCAGGTGGCCCCGGCCTCGCCGCAGTCCGCGGCGACGACGAACACGTCGGCCCTGCGGGCGGTGTAGCCCTGGTCGGGGTAGGGGCCGTCGCGAAGCACACGGTCCTGCACCGCGATCCCGGCGAGGTCGCAGGAACGGACGCCGATGAAGGCGAGTCGGGGCGCCGGAGCCGGTGGATCGATCTCGAAGCCGCCGCCGTCCCGGCGGGCACGGAAGACCAGCTCGCGGGCCGGGTGCAGGAACGGCCGCCACGAGGTGGCGGGCGTGGTGAAGCCGAAGTGGGCGTCGTCGTCGCGGCGGCGCAGGCGGTAGCGGCCGGGCCCCTGGTCGTCCCCCCAGCCGACCGGCAGGTCGGCCACGCCGCCGATCTCGTCGAGTACCACCGCGCCGTCGCGCACCTGCGGTCCGATCACGGTGCGGCCGTCGGCCGCCAGCGCGCGGATGAGTGTGTCGAGCCCCTCGGTGGTCAGCAGTGCGTCGGTCACTCCCACCAGCATCCACCATCGGAAGGCCCTTCGGGGAGAGCCGAAGGTCCCTGGTGTCGACCTGGCCCGCGGAACAGGATGGTCCCGCTGGCCAGAACCCCCGACCAGGAGTGGCGCATGTCCGTGATCGAGCTCGAGGCCGTCGGCCGCCACTACGACGTCGGGGACAGTCGCGTGACCGCGCTCCACGACGTGGACCTGACGGTCGACGAAGGTGAGTTCCTCGTGGTCCTGGGGCCGTCAGGGTGCGGCAAGACCACGCTGTTGAACCTCATCGGTGCCCTCGACGTCCCGAGCGAGGGCACCCTGCGGGTGGCCGGGGCCCGCCTCGACGGCGCCAGCCGCAAGGACCTGTTCCGGTTCCGCCGGGAGACGGTCAGCTTCGTGTTCCAGTCGTTCAACCTGTTCCCGGCGCTCACCGCCCGCGAGAACGTGCAGTTCGCCATCGACGTGGCCCGACGAGGTCGGCCGGGACCGACCGCGTCCGAAGTGCTCGAACGGGTGGGCCTGGGCACCCGGCTCTCCCACTTCAGCCATCAGCTCTCGGGGGGTGAGCAGCAGCGGGTGGCCATCGCGAGGGCCCTCGCCACCGGCAATCCCGTGCTGCTGGCCGACGAGCCCACGGGCGAGCTCGACTTCCACACCGGCATCTCCATCCTCGAGCTGCTCCACGAGCAGTCCCACGCCGGGGTCACGGTCGTGATCGTGACCCACAACCGCGAGATCAGCCGGGTCGCCGACCGCGTCATCGAGCTCTCCAGCGGCGGGGTGGTCGGCGACGGCCCCCCGCCCGGGGGCACCGCCGAGATCGCCAGCCTCCACTGGTGACCTCCCGCGCCCTGCTCTGGCTGCGGTGGTCGTGGCGTGATCTGCGCGCCCGCTGGCTGCAGGTGGCCGCCATCGCCCTGATCATCGCCATCGGGTCCGGCACCTACTCGGGGCTCACGAGCGTGTCCGCGTGGCGGCGAGCGTCCTACGACGCGAGCTACGCGGCGCTGAACATGTACGACCTTCGCGTCGAGCTGACCAGCGGCAGCTACTCGGGCGCCCGCCACCTCGTGGACATCGCCCGGTCGATCCCCCACGCCGACGACATCGAGCACGTGGAGGCCCGGCTGCAGGAGCCGATCCAGGTCGACGCGTCCACTGCGGACGAGCTGGTGCTGGTCCCTGGGCGGCTCGTCGGGGTCGACGTCCGCGACGGCGGCCCGCACGTGAGCGGGATCGCCACCACGGCCGGCCGGGCGCTGCGCCCGGCCGACGCCGGGGGCGACACGGTGGTGCTGGACGAGCACGTGGCCGACCGGCACGACCTCGCCGACCGGGGCACCATCCGCCTGAGTGGCGGTCGAGAGCTCCGCTACGTGGGACGGGGCCTCTCCCCCGAGAGCTTCTTCCCGGTCGACAACCGGGGCAGCGTGTTCGCGGACTTCGCGGTCGTGTACGCCCCGATCCAGACCGTCCAGCGCCTCACCCAGCACCCGGGCCAGGCCAACGGCCTGGTGCTGACCGTGAAGGACGGGGCCGACCGTGACCGCGTCGAGCGCGAGTTGACCGCCGCGCTGGCCGACGAGCTCGGGGACGTCGGTGTCACCATCACCCGCCAGGAGGACGACCTGGTCCTCCGGCTGCTCTACGACGACATCGAGGGCGACCAGCGCTTCTACAACATCTTCGCCGTCCTCATCCTGGCCGGGGCCACCTTCGCGGCCTTCAACCTGACGGTGCGCATCGTCGAGGCGCAACGTCGGGAGATCGGCATCGGCATGGCCCTGGGGGTACCACCGGCGACCATCGCCGTGCGGCCCCTGCTCGTGGGGGCCCAGGTCGCCCTGCTGGGCGCCGCGTTCGGCGTGGGGGTTGGACTCGCCATCGACCAGGTGATGGCCGACCTGCTGTCCGGCTTCTTCCCCCTTCCGGTGTGGTTGTTCGCGTTCCACCCGGGGATCTTCCTGAAAGGTGCCGCACTCGGGCTCGTGCTCCCTCTCGTGGCCACCGCCGTCCCCGTGTGGCGCGCGGTGCGGGTGACGCCGGTCGACGCGGTGAGCACCACCCACCGGGTGGCCAGCGGCGGCCTCGCTCCCCTGGTGAGCCGCCTGCCGTTGCCCGGGTCGAGTGTGGCCCAGATGCCGTTCCGCAACGTCCTGCGCGAACCTCGGCGCACGCTGCTGACCGCCCTCGGCATCGCCGCCGCCATCACCACGCTGGTCGGGGTGATCGGCATGATCGACTCGTTCGTGGCCACCATCGACGCCGGCGACCGGGAGATCGTGGGTGACACACCGGACCGCCTCACCGTCGACCTCGACCGGTTCGCGCTCTCGGACTCGACAGAGGTCCGGGCCATCACCACCAGCCCGTTGCTGCGGGCGGCCGAACCGGGGCTCACCCTCGGTGGGACGCTGGCGCCCGACAGCGACGACCCGATCGACGTGGTGCTGTACGCCATCGACCTCGACAGCGACTTGTGGACCCCGACCGCGACCGAGGGCACGCTGCACAGCGACCGACCCGGCGTGGTGCTGTCGGAGAAGGCGGCCGACGACCTCGGTGTCGGCGTGGGCGACCCGGTCGTGCTGCGGCATCCGCTCCGCGAAGGCGTGGGCTACCGCTGGGTCGAGACGACCCTGCCGGTCATCGCCCTGCACCCGAACCCCTACCGATTCGTCGCCTACCTGGACGTCGAGTGGGCGACCTTGTTCGACCTCGAGGGCATCGTCAACACCGTCCGGGTGGCCCCCGCCGCCGGCACCAGCGTGGAGGACGTGCAACGGGCCCTGTTCGGCCAACCCGGCGTGGCCTCGGTGCAGCCCGTGTCCGAGCTGGCCGACAGCGTCCGTGAGCAGATCGACGAGGTGCTGGGCATCTTCAACGTGATCGAGGCCGCCGTGCTCCTCATGGCCCTGCTGATCGCCTTCAACGCCACCTCGATCAACATGGACGAGCGGGCCCGCGAGAACGCCACGCTCTTCGCCTTCGGCCTGCCGGTGCACCGCGTCGTGCTCGTGGCGGTGACCGAGAGCGTGGTCATCGGGGTGATCGGAACCCTCACGGGCGTGGTGGCCGGTCGTGTCCTGCTGGCGTGGCTGATCCAGGTGATCGTCCCCGAGTCGTTGCCCGACATCGGCGTCGTCACCTATCTGTCGGGGCGGACGGTGGCCACCGCGGTCGTCCTCGGTGTGGTGGCCGTGGCCGTGGCCCCGCTCCTCACCATCCGTCGCCTGCGCCGCATGGACATCCCTTCCACGTTGCGGGTGGTCGAGTGATCGGGCATCCCCCTTGCCCTCAACGAACGAATGGTCTACGATTTCCGAAGTGCCTTCGGAAATCGTAGCTGCATCGGGCCCGACGGTCGACCGCCGGACCCGCAAGCGCGACGCCCGCCGCCAGGACCTGCTCGACCTGGCCCTCGACCTCTGCGAGGAGCTGGGGGTCGAGGGGGTCACGATGGCCGCGCTGGCGGAGGCCGCCGACTACGCCCCCGCCTCGCTGTACACGTACTTCCCCTCGCGGAGCGCCCTGGTGGCGTCGATGCAGGGCCGGGCGCTCAGCCTGCTCGGCGCGCTGGCCGAGTCGACCCTCCAGGCCTGGGACCTGACCGTGGCCGCCCGCCCGAGCCCCGTGGCGCCATCGGTGGCCGCGCTGGCGCGCTTGTGGGTCTTCGGCGACCTCTTCCTCAGCGCACCCGAGACCCACGGTCGCGAGTTCCGCTTGCAACAGCAGCTGCTGGCCAGCCCCAACGCCGAGTCCGCCCAGGATGCCGCCACCGTGGTGCCGGCGGCCATGAGCGTGCTCGACCGGCCTCGCCGCCTCTTGGCCGACGCCGTCACCGCCGGTGCCCTCGAGCACCCCACTCCCAGCGCCGACCCCCTCGAGCACCCCCTCGACGGCGACGTCCTGCGCACGTTCGCATGGATCACCGCCCTCAACGGCGCCCTGCTGATCGACGGGCTCGACGCAGGGGTGCCCACCACCGGTGCCTCGCTCGGCGCCGAGCTCACCCGCGCGCTGCTGCGGGGCTGGGGTGCCGATCCGACCGACCTCGACGCGGCCCGTGCGCTCTCGCACGGCTGGGTCGCCGACCACGCCTGACCGCTCCGAACGAAAGAGGAACCTCCGTGTCGACCATCTTCGCCCTCGCCGCCGCCTTCGCCGGCGGATGGCTGCTCTGGACCCTCGGTGAGTACCTGCTCCACCGCTTCGCCATGCACGAGCTGCACGGCAAGGGGATGATGAGCCGTGAGCACCTCCTGCACCACGTCCGCGCCGATTGGCGCCTGGCCTACACGAACGTGCTCAGCTGGATCGGCATCGGGCTGGTGGGCGGGCTCATCTGGACCCCGCTGTTCTGGTACCTGACCGGTTCGGTGGCCGTCGGCCTCGGCGTCGCTTCGGGCTGGGCGGTCGGCTACGGCTACTACGAGTACCAGCACGCCCAGGCCCACCTGCGGGCGCCGTCGGGGACCTACTCGCACTGGCTGCGCCTCCACCACTTCCACCACCACTTCGGCCATCCGATGGCCAACCACGGGGTCAGCGTCCCGTGGTGGGACCGCGTGTTCGGCACCCTCGAGCGCCCCGACCGGGTGCGGGTGCCCCGGCGCCTGGCCATGGGATGGCTGCTCGACGACGACGGTGCACTCCGGGCCGAGTTCGCCGACGACTACGTGCTGGTGGGCACCACCGCCCGCGACGAGCGCACCGACGCCCTCGACCGGGCCCGCGCCTTCGCCTCGACGGCCCCCGTCGACTGAGCCCTCACCCCTGCATCTCGTAGGCGCCCGACAGGGGCAGCACGTGGCCCTGCCACACCCGGTCGTAGCGCTCGGCGTCGACCGCCGGCTTGCGGATGAGGGCGAGGCACAGATCCTGTTGGGCCTGGGTGGTGCTGGGCTTGCCGTGCAGTTGCACGGCGAATCGCGAGAGGTCGCGCACCAACACGTCGAAGATCTGGTCGACCAGGTCGTCGTCGATGTCGTAGATGGCGGCGTTCTCGAGGATGAGCTGCGCGTAGACCACCAACGTGAAGATCTCGCCCAGAGCCAGCAGCACGTCGATGTCGCGTGACTGGGCCTCGTCGAGTGGCGCGTCGCCGAGCAGGCGGACGAACACCTCGGCCTGCTGGAGGAACAGCGCCACGTTGGGCACGTCGACGCCGGCGAACGGCGCTCGCCAGTCACCGAACCGCACGGTGCTGAGCCCGCCGGTGGGCCCCTGGTCGAACAGGAAGTCGTCGTTGGCGGCGTCGGCGCGCTGCGGCACGTCGGGTACCTCGACAGGGTCGAAGAAGTAGTTCTGCATGAACTTCACGATCAGCGAGATGTTCACGTGCACCGTGCCCTCGAGCTTGGGCAGGGCCCGGATGTCGCGGGCCGCGGCCTCGAAGTACATGTCCTTCTCGAAGCCGCGTGCGGCGATCACGTCCCACAGGTGGTTGATGACGTCCTCGCCCTGCGTGGTGACCTTCATCTTCACCACCGGGTTGAACAGCAGGTAGCGACGGTCCGAGAGCGACGCCGACCGGAAGTAGTCGGCGGCCCGCAGGGCCACGAGCTTCATGGCCACCAGCCGGGCGTAGGCGTCGGTGAACAGCTGCTTCACATGGGCGAAGTCGGTGACCGGGTGCCCGTACAGCACACGGTTGTGCGCGTGCGTGACGGCTTCGTACATGGCGTGGGTGCAGATGCCGATCGATGCCCAGCCCAGGTTGTACTTGCCGATGTTCACGGTGTTGAGCCCGGCGTTCCAGGCGTCGGCCCCGACGGCGATGATGTCGTCCTCGGTGATCGGGTAGTCGTGCAGGCGGAACTCCGACACGTAGTTCTGGCTCCACACCACGTTCTTCACGAGCTCGTAGCACTCGTGCTGCGAGCTGACCGCGAACGCCACCGGGTTGCCGTCGGGGAGCTTGCCGAACACCGAGACGAGCGCGGCCTGGTTGCCGTTGCCGATGTAGTACTTGCCGCCGTTGGCCCGATAGGTGCCGTCGTCCTGCGGCTCGAGCACCATGTCGGTGGAGTAGAGGTCGGCGCCGTGCTCTTTCTCGGACAGGCCGAAGGCGAAGATGCCGCCGTCGGCCAGCAGCGCCGCGGCCCGCTCGCGCAGGGGCTGGTTCTGCGACATCCACAAGGGGCCGAGGCCCAGCACGCTGACCTGCCACGTGTACCAGTACTGCAGGCCGTAGAAGCCCAGGAGCTCCGCGAACTCGCAGATCCGCCAGGTGTCCCACCGGCTGTCCTCGGCGCCCAGGCCGGCGGGCGTGCACATGGTGGCGAAGATGCCCTCGGCGGCCACGAAGTCGAGGAAGTCCTGGTACCAGACCGCGGCGTGGTCGTCGTCTTTCAGCCGGGCCTTGCCCCGCTGCTCGAACCACTCGACGGTCTTGGCCATCACCTCGCGGCTGCGATCGTCGGGGTAGGGGCGGTCGAGCCTGCCGGGGTGCAACAGGATGGTCATGTGGGGTCTCCTCGCCGAGTGGTCCCGCCGACCAGGGCCAGTTGGTACGGTCGGCGGTCGGGGACAACAGTAGGCAGCACGCCGCGGCCGCGAGCACGGACAGGGGACATCCATGACCATGACGACCAGGGTCGAGCAGCGCTCGCCGTACCTCGAGGGCCTGTACGCCCCCATCGACGACGAGCGCACGGCGGACCTGGCGGTCGTCGCGGGCGCGGTGCCCGCCGACCTCCGGGGCGTGTTCGTGCGCAACGGCAGCAACCCCCGCTTCGAGCCCGAGGGGCGGTACCACTGGTTCGACGGCGACGGCATGATCCACGCCGTCCACTTCGACGACGAGGGCGCCCATTACCGCAACCGCTACGTCCGCACCCGGGCGTTGGCCATGGAGGAGGAGGCGGGCCACGCGCTGTGGACCGGCATCCTCGAGCCGCCCGACTTCTCCAAGTTCCCCGATGTGTTCAAGGACACGGGCAACACCGACCTCGTCTGGTTCAACGGCGACCTCCTGGCCCTCTGGTGGCTCGGTGGCGACGCCTATCGGATCGCGCTCCCCGACCTCGAGACCATCGGCCGCCAGGACTTCGGCGGCACGCTCCAGACCCACATCGCCGCCCACCCCAAGGTCGATCCCGCCACCGGCGAGTTGCTGTACATCGACTTCGACCCGGTGCCGCCGTACCTCACCCTCGGCGTGGTGTCGCCCGAGGGCAGGGTGGTGCGCAGCCAGACCGTGGAGGTGGGTGGCCCCCGCCTGCAGCACGACCTGGCCTTCACCGACGACCACGTGATCGTCTTCGACTTCCCGTTCATGTGGGAGACCGACGACGGACGCTCGCGGCTCGCCTTCCACCGCGACCGGCCCGCCCGCTTCGGTCTCGTCCCCCGCCGGGGGGGCACCGAGACAGACACCGCCCCCGTGCGCTGGTTCGAGACCGACCCGTGCTTCATGTACCACATCGCCAACGCATGGCAGGAGGGCGGCCCGGACGACGGTGTGGTCAAGCTGCTGGGGTGCGAGATCCCCGATCCGCTGTCGTTCGACCCCGGCAACGCCCCCGACCTGCCGGACGTGCCGCAGATCGCCATGTTGCGCCTGCAGCCGTACCTCACCGAGTGGACGTTCCACCTCGACTCGGGCGCCATCACCAAGGAGCGCCTCGACGACACCATCGCCGAGTTCCCGACGATGGACGTGCGCCGGTGCGGTCGACCGTTCCGCTACACGTACCTGATGCGGTTCGCCGAGCGACCGACCCTCGCGTTCGACGGCATCGTGCGCCACGACCGCCACACGGGCGCCACCGACACCCACACCTGGCCGCTGGGCTGGTTCGGCAACGAGGCGTCGTTCTGCCCACGCGTGGGAGCGACCGACGAGGGCGACGGCTACCTGGTGACGTTCGTGGTCGAAGAGGCCACGGGCCGCTCCGAGGTGCACGTCCTCGACGCCCAGCGCCTCGGCGACGAGCCGGTGTGTCGCCTCGGCGTTCCTGGCCGGGTACCGGCGGGCTACCACACCTGGTGGGTGCCGGCCGAGGACCTGGCACGCTCGGCTCGATGACACCGCCGTGACCCCGTCCCCACCCTTCGTGCTCGGCGGGTACCAGAGCGACTTCGCCACCAACGCCACCCGCGACGGGCTGGGGCTGACCGATCTGCTGCGCGAGGCGGCGTGCGGCGCGCTCCAATCGGCCGAGCTCGATCCCAGCGAGGTCGGGGTGGCGCACGTGGGGAACTTCGCGGCCGAGATCTACTCGGGCCAGGGCCACCTGGGCGGCCTGCTCGTCGACGCGGTCCCCGAGCTGGAAGGCATCGGCGTCAGCCGCCACGAGGCCGCGTGTGCCTCGGGCAGCATGGCGGTGCTGGCCGCCGCCGCCGACCTCGCCGCCGGACGGGCCGAGGTCGCACTCGTGGTGGGGGTCGAGCTCATGCGGGCCGACGGGGCGTTCGCCGCCCAGTCGGCGCTGGGCGCGGCCGGCCGGGCCCACGACGAGGTGCTGGGGCTCGAGTACCCGTGGCCCCAGCTGTTCAGCGACGTGGCCGACGAGTACGACCGTCGCTACGGCCTCGACCACGCCCACCTGGCCGCCATCGCCCGCAAGGCGTTCGCCAACGGCGCCCGCAATCCCCTCGCACAGGCCCGCACCTGGTCGGTCGGCGACGCGTCCTTCGGGGCCGATGACGAGCTCAACCCCGTCGTGGCGGGGCGCCTCCGGCGCTACGACTGCTCACAGGTCACCGACGGCGCCGCCGCCGTGGTGCTGGCCACCGCCCGGTACGCGCAGCGGTGGGCCGAAGGCCGTGGGCGCTCGGTCGACCGCCTCGCCCGCATCGACGGGTGGGGCCACCGCACCGCAAGGATGACCATGGCCGACAAGCTCACCACCAGCGCAGAGCAGCCCCACGTGTTCCCGCAGATGCGTGCGGCCGCGTTCGACTCCTTCGCTCGGGCCGGCATCGCATCCGTGGACCAGCTCGACGCCGTCGAGACCCACGACTGCTTCACGATCAGCGAGTACGCGGCCATCGACCATCTGGGCCTCACGGCACCGGGCGAGAACTGGAAGGCCATCGAGGACGGCCGCACCGAGATGGGCGGCGACCTGCCGGTCAACCCCTCCGGCGGGCTCCTGGCCTGCGGGCACCCCGTGGGCGCCACCGGGGTACGCATGCTGTGGGACGCGTCCCGCCAGGTCACCGGCACCGCCGGCGACTGCCAGGTGGAGGGCGCCCGACGAGTCGCCACCCTCAACCTCGGCGGCAGCGTGACCACGGTCGCCAGCTTCGTCGTCGCGTCCTCCGACCCCTCCGACTGACCGGTCGCGCCGCCATGTTGCAGACTGCCCCCAGGGCGACCGTGCCCCAGATCGGGAGGCGACCGGGTTGACCTACCAGTGGAACGTGGGCGAGGGCGTCGCCGACGGCTTCCGTCGCATCGCCGGCGAGGAGCTCGACAGCGCCGTGGCGGGCCTCACCGACCCGCACGAGCGAGGCATCGAGCCGACGGTCCACGACGTCCGCAAGCGCTGCAAGAAGGTACGTGGGCTCGCTCGGCTCGTGCGGCCCGGGCTCGGCGCGACCTACCGGGTGATCAACCGGGCCGCCGGCGACGCGGCCGCGCAGCTCTCGCCGATCCGCGACGCCCATGCCACCCTGGCGTCGTTCGACCACCTGCTGGCCGGCGTGGAGGGCGAGCTCCAGACCGGCGGGCTCTTCGCGGTGCGGGCGGAGCTCTCGCGGCGGGCGCACGAGGCCACCCAGTCGGTGGCCGCGCACGAGGCCGAGGTGCGCGACGCGCTCGACGGTCTCGTGGCGTTGCGCGCCACGGTGGCCGACTGCCGGCTCGAGGACGACATCGACGTCGTGATCGACGGCATCACCGCCACCTACCGGCGGGGTCGCGACGCCATGGACCGGGCGCGCCACGATGGCGACGACGAGGCGCTGCACGAGTGGCGCAAGCGCGAGAAGGACCTCTGGTACGCCACCCGCCTGCTCACGCCCTGGGCGCCGGCCGTGCTCGGCCCCGATGCCCGGCTGCTGCACGTGCTGTCCGAGGACCTCGGCGACGACCACGACCTCGCCGTCCTCACCGACCTCGTCGATGTCGACCCCGCTGCCTTCGGTGGCGACGACGCGGTCGCCGCGGCCACCGCCCTCGCCGCCCGGTCACGCGCGTCGCTGCAGGACCACGCCTTCGGGCTCGGCGTGCAGGTGTATGCCGAGCGGCCCAAGGCCTTCCGTCGCCGCATGCACGCCTACTGGAAGACGTGGTCGCGGTTCGGCCGACCACTGCCCGAAGCCGGCTCCTAGCGCGACCGGGCGGCGGCCCACCGACGCTGCAGGATCAGAGCGGGTTGAGCGCTCGCAGCCCGTCGTGGTTCAGGTGGGTCGGCTCGAGGCGGACCTTCACGTCGAGGGCCACGGCACCGGTCGGCGACACGACGACCGGATTGGCGTCGAGCTCGGCCACCTCGGGCAGGCTGTCGGCGATCAGGCCGACCCGCAGGAGCAGGCCCTCGAGGGCTCCGGTGTCGCACGGCTCCGCACCCCGGTACCCGAAGAGCAGCGGCGACGTGCGCAGTGACCGCACCAGGTCGTGGGCGTCCGCATCGGTCACGGGCACGAGTTGCATGGCGGTGTCCCGCACCAGCTCGGCGGTGGTCCCCCCCATGCCGAACAGCACCGCCGGCCCGAACGAGCGGTCCTGCAGGATCCCGACGATCGTCTCGACCCCCGGCGCCACCATCGGCTGCAGGATGGCGCCACCCATCTCCGCGCCCAGCCGGGTCGACAGCTCGTCGAAGGCCGACCGCACCTCGTCCACCGAGGCCAGGTCGAGCCGGACCGCCCCCACGTCGCTCTTGTGCACGATGGCGCCGTTGCCCGCCTTGAGGGCCAGCGGGAACCCGAGCGCCACGGCCTGTGAGGCGGCCTCGTCGCTCGTCGTCGCCCGCCTGGTCGGTGCGCAGGCCACTCCGAAGGCGGCCACCAGCCGGTTGGCCTCGTCCGGGTCGAGCCAGCCACCCTCGGGGTGGCGGGCGATGAAGTCGTCGACCAGCGCCCGAGCCGCGCCCGGGTCGATGCCCGGCAGCTCGGGCACGGTGCCCTGATCACGCCGCAACCACGCCGCGTGGGCGACCACCCGGCCGAGCGCCCGCACCGCGGACTCGGGGAAGGCGAACGAGGGCACGGCGCGGCCCTCGTCGCTGCGCAGCGCCTCCGGAACGCCTTCGTGACCCAGGAAGCACGCCACCATCGTGACCTCCGTGCCCCCGACGCCGACGATGGCGCGGGCCACGTCGTCGGCCTGGGTGACCAGTGGTGGCACGAAGATGGTGAGGACCGCGTCCACCTCTCCCGAGGCCAGCACGATGTCGAGCGCCTCGCGGAAGTCCGTGGCGGTCGCCGACGCCACCAGGTCGACCGGGTTCGCGACCGTGGCCGCCGGCGACGTGACCGCCGCCAACCGATCCTGGGTGGCCGAGGACAGCTCGGGCACCACCAGACCGTGGGCGTCGCAGGCGTCGGCGGCCAGGATCGCGGGCCCGCCGCCGTTGCTCACGATCGCTAGTCGCCGCCCCGCCGGAAGGGGCTGGTGGGCGAGCACCTGCGCGGTGTCGAACAGCTCCTCCAACGTGTCGACGCGGATCACGCCCGCCTGCCGGAACAGTGCGCCCACCGTGTCGTCGGGGCTGCTCAAGGCCGCAGTGTGGGAGGACGCCGCCCGCATGCCGGTGCGGCTCCTCCCGCTCTTGACCGCGACGATGGGCTTGGTGCGAGCGATGTCGCGCGCCATCCGGGCGAACTTGCGGGGGTTCCCGAACGATTCGAGGTACAGCAGGATCACGTCGGTGTCGGGGTCGTCCTGCCAGTAGGGCAGGAGATCGTTGCTGCTCACGTCGCCCTTGTTGCCGAGCGACACGAAGCTGGACACCCCGAGGCCCAGGTCGCCGGCCCGGCTCAACAGCTCGATGCCCAGGGCACCCGACTGCGACGCGAACGCCACCCGGCCCGGTACGGGGTCGAACGGCGCGAACGTGGCGTTCATGCGCACCGTCGCGTTGGTGTTGACGATGCCCATGCAGTTCGGGCCGATCAGACGCATGCCGCTGCGCCGGCTCAGGGCCACGATCTCGCGCTGACGCCCCCGGCCGCCGTCGGACTCCGCGAACCCGGCGGTGATCACCACCAGCCCGTGCACCTTCCGCCGGGCGCAGTCCCGCACCACCTCGAGCACCTCGTCGGCGGGCACGGCGATCACCGCCAGGTCCACGTCGCCGGGGATGTCGACCACCGAGGGGTAGGCGCACACCCCGGCGACCGACGGCGCGCCCGGGTTCACCGGGTACACCGGCCCCGTGAAGCCACCGCTCAGCAGGTTGCGGAAGACCTCGTGGCCGATGGTGCCGGCGTGACGCCCGGCGCCCACGACCGCGATCGACGAGGGGGCGAGCAGCCGGGCCATCGACCGGGCCTCGGCCACCCGGTCACGCATCGCCGCCGCCGACGCGGCTGCGTCGGTGTCGGCGATGGGGAACTCGACCTGGATCACGCCGCCTTCGAAGCGCTGCCGCACGTCGAACGCGGTGTCGCGGAACACGTCGAGCATCCGCCGGTTCCCGGGGAGGACCGCGGCACGAAACGTGTCGATGCCCCGCTCGCGGGCCACTGCGGCCAGGTGCTCGACGAGCATCGTCCCGATGCCTCGGCCCTGCTGGTCGTCCTGCACCGTGAACGCCACCTCGGCCTCGGTGCGCGTGGGCAACCGGTCGTAGCGCCCCACCGCCACGAGGTCGTCGCCCAACTCGGCGACGAGGGCCATGCGGTCGTCGTAGTCGACGTGGGTCAGCCGTTCGAGCCAGGCCTCGCTGAGCTGGCGGAGCGGCGCGAAGAACCGGTACTGGATCGTGTCGTCGGACAGGCGACCGAACAGGGCGTTCAACACCTCGGCGTCGTCGGCCCGGATGGGTCGGAGGTGCACGGTCGCGCCGTCGGCGAGCACCACGTCGGCCTCCCACTCGGCCGGGTACTCGTCGGTGGTCACCCCCGGCACGCTAACGAGCCCGCAGTCAGATCGGGACGGACGCCACCTCGTCGAGGTTCCTCCTCGTGGCGCACGCCACGTGCAGCCCACGCAGTCCCTCCCGCCGGGACCGCGCTGCACCTGCTACCGCTCGCCCTCCGGCCTCCAACCGTCGGGCGCGAGCTCGAAGCCCTCGAAGCGGAACGCCGGCGACACGGTGCAACCCACCAGGGCGAACCCGCCGACTGGTCGGGCGGACTGCCAGGCGCCGGCCGGCACCACCGCCTGGGGCACCTCGCCGGCCGCCACGTCGATGCCGAGCAGCACCGGAACCTCGCCGGCCACCGAGAGCTCGAGGGGGCCGCCGGCGTAGTGGTGCCAGACCTCGGTGGCATCCACTCGATGCCAGTGCGAGTGCTCGCCCGCTCGGAGGAGGTAGTAGATGGCCGTGCCACTCCCCCGCCGACCACCACGGTCCGGGTCGCGCCAGGTCTCGCGGAACCAGCCGCCCTCGGGGTGCGGCTCGAGACCGAGGCGCTCGATGAGCAGATCGGCGTCGGTCAATCGGCGTCGACCGCCGGCACGTCGGTGTCCCGTCGGGTCCTGAGGTCCACGCTCATGGGACGGAGGCTACCGGCACGGGCGCCCGTGCTCCCGGACGACGCCAGGCGTGACGAGGGGGCGGGCGACGCCTGATCGCCCACCCCCTCGCCAACGTCGCCGGAACAGTCAGCCGAGGCGCCGCCAGAGCACGGACTGAGCAGGATCGACCGTCTCCGCGAAGACGCCCGCGGTGCTGTCGACCAACTCGACGAAGCCCGAGTCGGCCGCCAGTGCCTGCTGCTGTGCCTGCATCGCGGCTGCATCCTCGCTGCCCGTGAACCACGCCACACCGTTGTAGGGACCGGTCACGTTCCGCATGAACAACGTGGTCGCACCGGTCGCGGCGTCGGCCCGCTGAGCGATCTCGACCCCCAGTGCCATGCCCCGAACGGTGTTGCCGCCCGTCGTGGCGGCCCGGACCGCGGCCACGTAGAGCGGGTTGGCCTCGGGGTCGGGCTCGCCCGCCACCAGCTCCATCAGCTCGTCGTCCACCGGCGAGCCGGGGACGATCCAGTTCGACCCCTCGGCCGACTTGGCCATGTAGGCGGCATCGCCCATCATCGCGTTCGTCGCCGCCTCGAGGGCGACGAGATCGTCGTACCACGACGTCCACGCGATCGTGCCGAAGCCCACCGAGTAGACCGCACCCCACACCTGGCTCTCGATCCCGGTCGTGGCCTGGGCCGCGGCCGCGGTGTCCGTGGCCCACGCCACCCCGTCGAAGCTGTTGATGCGCGCACGACGCGAGTACAGATACATTGCGCCCCCTTGTGATCCGCCGCCACGGTGGCGCCGTGATCGCGCGAGACGCTAACCCACCGGTGACGCTCCTGCTCGGTGGCGGCGGCCGCGGCGGCCACGCCCGGTTCCCGCGGCGAGTTGGGCGATACTGGCGACGCATGCGGACACGACGGGAGCGAGCGACGGCGGCGTGCAGGCTGCTCGGGACCGTGGCCGTCGCCGTGGCGCTCCTGGCGGTCGTCGCGCCCGGCGCCCGCGCCCAGACCGCCCCCGTGGTGCAGGGCACGGTCGTCGACGCCCTGACCGGCACCGGGGTGGCCGGTGCCCACGTCGCCGCGCTGCGGACCGGCGACTTCTCGCTCGCCGGTGGCGCCGTCGCCGGCGCCGACGGCGCCTACACCATCGACGGCCTGTCGCCCGGCCCGTACTTCCTCTACGCGATCGACGCGGGCGGCACCCACGTCGCCGGCTTCCACGGCGCCCCTGCCGTGGTTACCGTCAGCGCGACCGGCGCGGTGCGGGCCGACCCCGCGCTGGCTCCACGCACGGGTCGGATCGCCGGCGCGGTCACCGAGGACGGGACCGGCGCGCCGGTACCCGGCGCCTGGGTGGCGGTCCTGTCGGGGGCGACCGCGTCCCTGGAGGCGGGCACCGTCGCCGACGCGACCGGCGCGTATTCGGTGGACGGCCTCGCGCCGGGACCGCACTTCGTCGTCACCCTCGACCCCACCGGTGCCCACCGGCCCGAGTTCCACGACGACTCCCCCGGCCCGGGCGGCGCCTCGACCGTCACCGTCGCCGCGGGCGCCACCACCGAGGTCGCCACCGCGCTCACGGCGCAGCCTCCTCCTCCGCCGCCGACCGCGAGCCTCCACGGCACGGTGGCCGAGATGGGCACGGGCGCCCCGATCACCGAGGCGTGGGTCGTCGCTCTCGACGCCGCCACGATGCAGGTCGTCGGCGGTGCCCGCACCGGCGCCGACGGCGCCTACTCGGTGGGGCTCGCGGCGGGCCGCTACGTGCTCGAGTTCGTCGACCCCACCGGCGCCCACGCCATGGAGTGGTACGACGATCAGGACCGCACCGGCCTCGGACGCGCCACACCCGTCGACGTCGACGGCGCGACGGTCGTGGACGAGACCCTCGCCCCCGCCACGGGCACGCTGTCGGGCACCCTGCGCGAGGACGCCAGCACCGATCCGGTCGGCGGGGCGTGGGTGCTCGGGATCGGCCCGTCCGATGTCCGGGCCACGACCGCGTCGTCGGACGGCACCTGGCGGCTGTCCGGCCTGGCTCCCGGCACCTACCGCGTCGCCTTCGTCGACGCGCAAGGGGGTCGCGGGGTCGAGTACTGGGACGGGAGCGCCGACTACACGGGCGCGGCACCGGTGACCGTGGCCGCCGGGAGCGACACCGAGGTGCAGGGATCGCTCACGCCGCTGCAGTGCGGGAACCCCGACGCGCCCGTGCCCTGCCTGCCCGCCTTCCCCACGCCGGCGCCCGGGCCGGGATGGTCGCGCTACACCATCGCCACGGGCACCCACTCGGCCACCGTCGTCCGCGGCGCGCAGGCGACCGCGCCCCTGGCGGCCTTCACCTCGGTCGCCGGGCGCCGCTTCCACTTCCTGTTCGACGCCACCGCGAAGTACGTGCTGACCAACCCCACCCAGCCCGAGGACCAGTTCGACTGGAACAAGCTGCCCGGGCTCTCCGACTGCCCGGTGAACGGGATCCCGAACGTCGACCTCTCGCAGAACGGCTGGATGTTCGGCTGGCGCTGGCGGACCGACCTGGCGCCCCGACGACTCGAGGTGACCGCGTACGCCAACAACAACGGGGTGCACCTCACCCCACCCACGCCGATGGTCACCCTCACCGAGGCCCAGGTCGACGCCGGCGTCCCCCTCTGGTTCGAGCTGGCCATCTCGGCCGACCACCAGCGCTACGAGTTCCGGGTGGCGGGTCCCGGCAGCCGCAGCGCGACCGCCAGCCTCCCCCGCCAGTGCCCTTCGGCGTCGACGACCGCCCTCAAGTGGGCGTCGGGCTTCTACTTCGGTGGCACCAGCACCGCGCCCAACCTGATCACCGGCTCCATCAACGAGCCGTGAAACGGGGACGGGGCCGCTAGGGTCCCGGCCGATGTTCGACGATCTGCTGGCCGCCAACGACCGCTATCAACAGGAGTTCCACGACTCGGGTGTCGCGGGTGTCGCCGCGCGTGGCCTGGCCGTGATCACCTGCATCGACTCGCGCATCGACCCGCTGCGCATGCTGGGCCTCCAGGCTGGCGACGCCAAGATCATCCGCAACGCGGGGGCGAGGGTCACCGACGACGCCCTGCGCTCGCTGGTGCTGGCCGCCAACCTCCTGGGCGTGCACCGGGTGTGCGTCGTGCAACACACCGAGTGCGCGATGGTCGGCACCACCGACGACGAGCTGCGGGCCACCATCGGCGCCGCACGCGGGGTCGATGCCGCCGGTTGGGAGTTCCTGTCCAGCACCGACCAGCGGGCCACCCTGAGCGACGACCTCCGGCGCATCACCGACTGCGCCCTGCTCCCCCCCGACCTCCAGGTGGGCGGGTTCATCTTCGACGTCCGCAGCGGCTCGCTCACGCCCGCCTGAGCACGTCGCCGCCGCGGTCAGGTCGCGAACGACTCCTGCAACCGGTCGAGCACCGGGCGCAGCACGAGCGTGTAGGTGTCCGCGACGGCCGCGGCGCGAAACGCCGACTCGGCGGCCACCCGGTCGGGATCGGCGGCGACGGCGAAGAACGCGGCTCGGCTGGGAAAGGCGTTGAAGCGCACCTCGTCCCACGACCGACCGTCGCCGAGGATGGTGCCCTCGGCCGCGAGCCAGCCGACGATGCGCACCCCGTGCGGTACCGCCACCGCACCGGCGGCTTCCTCGTAGCGCGCCATGGTCGACCTCGCGGCCCCCTCGTGGAAGCGCAGCACGTGCATCACGACGATCGGCGGGTCGTCACCGGTCGGCGGGTGCGCCACCGCTGCCCACTCGGGTTGCCCGGGGGCCTCGGGCCACGGTCGCGGCCGCGCCCCGATGACGATGGTCCGTTCCATGCCCGCGTCCTTGTGGACGTGCTTGGACTCGAAGGCCGGGAGCTGGGTCATGTCCACGAACGCCCGGCGCGTCGGATACTTCACCACGGCCACCCGATCCCACTGCGGGCGGTCACCCAGCAGCTGCATCTCGACGTCGGCGAGCAACACCAGCTCGGCACCGACCTCGGCGAAGGCCTCGAAGGGCGCGTAGGTGTCGTCGGCCTCCTCGCCCGACAAGGTGGTCTCCCGCCCATCGGCGTACTGGGCCACGGGCCGGTACTTCATCAGGTTGACCATCCAGACCGGCTCGTCGTGCTCGGGAGCCGTTCCCGACAGGACCCGCTCGTACTCCAGGTCGACGTCGGCGTACCGGATCGTCAGGTTGGGGTTGACCGCCATGGCCGGCCCTTCCCGGCCGGAGGCGCCGGCCGTGTCGGAGAAACTGACAGTTGTCGTGTCAGATCATAGCCGGCGGCCGCCGTCGGTCGATCGGGGCCGGTCAGGCCGGAGGGATGCAGCACCAGCCACGGTTCACCAGCTCGGTGGCCAGGACGTCGGCGTCGATGCCCACCACGACCTCCTCCTGGCGGGACCGCCGCCGAGCATCACGGTCGACCGACGGAGCCTTCACCGCCGCCCCATGGGGAGCCGCGGCCGGCTCGGTCCCGTCGTCAGCGTCGGCCTCGATCCGGGCGATCAGCTCGTCCACCTCGTCGTTCGTGAACTTGCCGCCGGCCTGACGCTGCGTGAGCCCGAACGGGTGACGCGCCTCGCGGAACGTCGCGTAGCCACGCGCGTCGAGCAGGGCCGCCAACTCGGCCACTCGCCGCGCCGCCGCGGGCGGTCCTGCTGCTTGTCCGAAGGCCATGAGCACACCGTACGTGGGCCCTCCGACAGGATCGGCGATGGGCCGGCGACGCGGGCGACGCGAGCACCCGTCGGGACGCCCGATCGAGCCGTCAGCTGGTGTGCACGATGTAGACCGAGCAGTGCGCGCTGTGGACCACCTTGGTGGGCACGTTGCCCAGCACGAAACGCTTCAGGGAGCCGACGCCCTTGTTGCCGACGACGAGAAGGCCGGCGCCCACCTCCTCGGCCACCGTCAACAACACGTCCGCCGCATCGCCGGCCACCGAACGGGCCTCCACCCGGGCGCCGGCCGCCTCCGCCTGGGTCACCGCGTCCTCGAGGGTGTGCTCGATGCCGGTCATCGGTGTCACGACGTCGGCGAGCTCGGCGGGGAGGCCCTTGGGCAGGTCGGTGGTGGGGCGGTACGCCTCGACGATGACGAGGGGTCGGTCGAACGCGACCGCGATCTCGATGGCGGCCTCGACCGCCTGGCCCGCTCTCGCCGATCCATCCGTGCCCACGACGACTGGTCCGTCCATGCGCCCTCCCCCGGTCGCTGCCTGCGGCGACGCTACTCGGTGGCCGCACTCGTCCCGGCGGCCATCGGCACCCGGAGGGACCTCCCGGTCGGCCCGGCGGCCGCCTCCGCGAGCCAGCGGTCCATGGCGCGCCATTGCTCATCGAGCCAGCGCAGCTGGCCCGCGGCGTCGTCGGGCAGCGTTCGCCGCGGGTGACGGACCATCCGCAGGCGGACCGGTTGGGCGAGGGGCAGCACCCGCCACAGGTGCTTGAGCGAGCCGAGCGGCTCGAACCCGTGGTGCGCGAGCAGCACCACATCAGCATCGGGAGCGGCCCGCAGCAGCGCGAGGGTGCCGGCGGGCCGCGGTGGGAGCAGATGCCTGAGGGCGCGCGCCAGGTCGGCGCGCGCGGAGCCGCCGGCGTCGAGGCGGGCGACGGCGCGGGCACGCCGACCGGGGGTGGACAAGGCGCCCTCGGGGAAGATCACCACCGCGTCGCCGGTTCCCAGGCCCCGGCCGAGCCGCTCGATGGCGGCGAGGTCGGCACCGGAGTCCTCCGCGCCACGGTCGACGAAGTGGTTGGGCAGGCGGTGACCCACGATGTCGAGGCATGGGTCGAGCCGGAGACCCTTGGTCAGCACGTAGCGCAGGTGACGACCTTCACCGACCCCCAGCAGGTGGGCGGGCAGCAGCGAGTCGACCACGCTCACGTGGCGGCTGGCCACGATCACCGGGCCGTCGCCCTGGGGCCCGTGAGCCTCGACCTCGAGTCGCAGGCCCAGGACCGGGCCGGCGACCCTGATCAGGCCACGGGTCCACCAGCGCTGCAGGCGACGATTCTGCTCCTCCCACTGCCGGGGACGAAGCGGCCGGGACAGCCAGAGCCATGCGGCGGCCGCGACCCCGGCGGACTCGTAGGTCAGGTAGGCCGCGACGAAGCCCACCAGACGGACGCTGGGGACGCGCCGGGCCCCGCGGGTGACGTCGACCGCCAACGCCATCACCAGGAGCACGGGCAGGGCCGCCAGGCAGGCCGCCCAGGTCCCGAGCAGCAGCGGGACGGTCACGAGCCGGCGCCTCAGTGCGGTGGAGCGCCCGGAGTGCCCGGTGACCGACATGTGACGAGTGTTCCACCGACCCCAGCGATCGACCCGACCCAGCTGGACACGATCGCGAATCGTCAATTCACCGCGGCTTCACCGAAACGGCCGACGAACCGACGGGGCCCATCGCTAGTCTCGACGCGAACAGCACACCGTCAACGGAGACGACAGATGACCTTCAACCCGGACTGGAACGACCAGTCCTTCCTCGCATGGCTCGAGGCCCAACCCACCGAGGACGAACTGCGCGAGGCGTACCTCGACCTCGAGGCGCACCGAGCCCACCTCTGGACACCGGGCCACATCGCGAGCTACCGGCGTGACCGCTACGACATCGACGCCCGCGACGTGCGACGCCTCGTCCAGCTGAAGCAGGCCCTGGCGGCCGAATGGGTTCGCACCGGCCAGGTGGCCGGCTCGGCCCTGCAGAGCCAGCCCGCCTGACCCGATCGGGCCGCACGCCCGGCGGCCCGATCACTCACGCCGGGAGCGCCACCCGGCTCACCGTGCCGTCGTCGAGGTTCGCGACCCACACCGAGTCGTCGCCGACGGCGACGTCCACCGGGCTCCCGCCGACGGTCACGGTGTCGACCACCTCGTTGGTGGTCGGGTCGATCCGGCTGAGGGTGCTCTCGGCGACCGACGTGACCCACACCGACCCGGCACCGACCGCGATGGCGTCGGCCCCGTCGCTCACGTCGATCACATCGATCACGTCACCGGTGCTCGGATCGAGGCGGGTCACGGTGCCTCGGGCCGAGCTCGTCACCCACACCGATCCCTCACCGATGGCGATGTCGCTGGCGTCGAGGACGTCGAACTGCGACAGGGGGGAGGGCTCGACCGCGAACCGATCGAACACGGCGAGGGACTGCTCGGTGAGGAGCCACACCGACCCTTCGCCGACCGCCACCGCCAGGGCCGGTCCGACCGGCTCGCTGGTGCCGGTCACCTCGGCGGACACACCGTCGACGCGCGTCATCGTGGCCGCGACCCCGTTGGCCGTCCACACCGCGCCCTCGGCCACGGTGAGCCCGGCGGGTGCCCCTCCCGCGATCTCGCCCATGTCCACCCTGGCCGTCACCTCGCCGAGCGAAGGATCCACCCGCACGACGTCACCGCTGTCGAAGTCCGTGGCCCACATGCCACCGTCACCGATCGACACGTCGGTGGGTGACAGGCCGGCCAGTCGGTCGACCACCTCGTTCGTCGCCGGGTCGATCCGGGCCAGCGAGTCCCCCGCCGCCCACACCGAACCGTCCTCGGCGATCGCCACCGACCCCACCGAGCCCCCCACGTCGATGATGGCATCGTCGACCGGCGGGTCCGAGGCGACCGTGGTGGTGGCCGGGGCGCCCCCGCCCCCGCCGTCCCCGGCGCGGCTCACGGCGAGCAGCGCGACGGCTCCGACCACCAGCAGGGCGATCGCCACCCCGGCCGCGATCACCGGCGCCCGGCGTGGTCGCCCGCGCGCGGGTGGCACCGGCGGCGCCGGCGGCGGTGGTTCCGGGGGTGCGGCTGTCGGCGCCGGCTCCGCCACCGGCGCCGGCTCGCGGTGCACGGTGCCGGCGTCGTGCGGGCGTGCCGTCCGTGACGGTGCGGTCCCCGTGGAGGCTTCGAGGGCCGCCCCGAAGGCGGTCATCGTCTTGAAGCGCTCGGCGGGATCCTTGGCCATCGCCTGCTCGATGGCGCTGGCCAACGCATCTGGGACGCCCCCGTCGCGCAGGTCGGGCACCGGCTCGCGCAGCACCCTCACCAAGAGCGCGGCCACCGAGTCGGTCGGCTGGCGACCGAACGCGGCCCGGCCATCGGCCAGCACGAAGAGCGTCGAGCCGAGCGAGTAGACATCGGCGGTCACCTGGGCAGGGCGACCCTCCAGCACCTCCGGCGCCGCATGCAGCAGGGTGGCGCTGAGCGTCCCGTCCTGGGTCGGTGCGGTGCCGAGGTTCCCGACGATCCCGAAGTCGGCCAGCCGGACCTGTCCCATGGCGTCGATCAGCAGGTTGTCGGGCTTGACGTCGCGGTGCAACAGTCCCCGGTCGTGCGCAGCCTGCAGGGCCGACGCCGCCTGCACCCCGATGTCGGCCACCTCGGTGGGTGGCAGCGGGCCCTCACGGTCGACGCGGTCACGCAAGGAGCCTCCGGGAAGGTGCTCCATCGCGATGTAGGGCTGACCCTGGTCGGTACGGCCCGCGTCGTGGACCACCACGATGTTCGGGTGCCAGGACAGCGCCCCCAACGCCTGGCACTCGCGCTCGAAGCGGCGCTGGCCGTCGGCGTCGAGGTCGACGGCGGTCAGGATCTTGAGCGCCACCTCACGTCCCACTGCGACCTGACGCGCCCGGTAGACGACCGAGAAGCCGCCCCGGCCGAGCGGCTCCCCCACCTCGTAGCCGGGCACGGTGAGCGCCCCGGGCCCGTCCTCACCCATCGAGCCGAGACCCTAGCGTCGGGCGGGGGGTCACCCGCTCCGGCCGGGCTCAGTCCTGGAGCCACTCCCACACCAGGCCCCGCAGGCGGTCGATGCCGGTGCCGTTGGCGGCACTGACCCACACCACGTCACCCGGCTCCAGCCGACAGGCGGCGGCCAGGTCCTTCTTCCGCTTCTGGCGCTTCGACGCCTTCACCTTGTCGTGCTTGGTGGCGATCACCGCATGGGGCAACACGTTGGCCCGCAGCCACTCGAGCATCTGCAGGTCGAGCTTCGTCGGCCCGATCTCGCCGTCGACCAACACCAGGATCATCACCAGTTGCTCGCGGGCGAGGAGGTAGTCCTCCATCATCTGCTGCCAGCGTGCTCGGGTGGCGGCCGGCGCCGACGCGTAGCCGTAGCCGGGGCAGTCGATCACCGCCCGCCCGTCGCCAAGGGTGAAGCAGTTGAGCAGCTGGGTTCGCCCTGGTGTCTTCGACACCAGGGCGAGGCGCTTGCGGTTGGCCAGCGCGTTCAGCAGCGAGGACTTCCCGACGTTGGAGCGGCCGACCACCGCCACCTCGGCGTCGTTGTCCGGCAGGTCCTCGGCCCGGGGGGCCGAGGTCACGAACTCGAGGGACAGTGGGCGGGCGCCGGTCACACCACGATCATGGCGTGCCGGCCGCCGGCGCCGTGGCGGGCAGGTCCCGGGTGGCCACGACGTCGGTGCCGGTGCCCAGCACATCGGCGACGATCACGTCACCGATGCGCACCGGCGCTACCACGTGCACCTGGTCGAGGGCCCGGCACACGTCACGGACGCGGTCCTTCGGCACCGCCTCGACGGTGCGGACGGGCAGACGCGGCCAGCGGGCCCCGTCCACGGCCACCGTCGTGGTGACCAGCCGCCGCGGGTCGGTGTGCTCCTGCACCGCGTACTCCTTGCCCTTCCGGCACGCGAAGCCCCGCACCTCGAGGATGTCGCCTCGGGGCGACTCGTCGACCTCGAGGCGACAGCCCAGTGGGCACCCGATGCAGAGGTAGCTGCGGGTTGTCGGCACGGGGCCGGGCGCCGACCCAGCGGCGGTCATGGCGCGCTCACGGTCATCGCGGCAGCGCCTCCACCTGCAGCACGTCGCCGTGGAAGCCCTCCAGCAGGGCGGGGCGCAGGCGCAGGTTCACCATCTCGGCAGGGACGACGTAGCGCAGCCTCCGCTCGTGCACCACCTGCCCGTCCGGCGTGCTGAGGCGCAGGAGCGCCTTCTCGACCGGGCGACGCACCCGCAGGTACACGGTCTGCTCCCGATGGGTCGACACCGTCTGGGGCACCGCGTAGGCCACATTGGTGCCCGCCGACAGTCTGACGTTGTCGGCCACCGGGCGGTGCCCAGTGGCGTAGCGGCCGGCCTCGCCGCCGGCCAGGGCGGCCTCGGCACTGACGAAGTCCACCAGGTCGTGGATGTGCACCACGTTCCCGCAGGCGAAGACCCCGTCGCGCGACGTCTCCATCGAGCTGGTGACCACCGGCCCCTGGGTCACCGGGTCGAGCCGCAGGCGCATCTGGCGCGACAGCTCGTTCTCGGGCACGAGGCCCACCGACACGAGCAAGGTGTCGCACGGAACGTCCCAACTCCGGCCCGGGATCGGTCGCAGGTCGTCGTCGACCGGCGCCACCGTCACCCGCTCGACCCGGTCGCGGCCGTGGATGCCGACGACCGTGGTGGACAGGTGCAGCGGGATGTCGAAGTCGTGCAGGCAGGTGACGATGTTGCGGGTGAGCCCGTTGGCATGGGGCTGCAGCTCGAACACGCCGACCACCTCGACGCCCTCCAACGCCAGGCGTCGGGCCATGATCAGGCCGATGTCGCCCGAGCCGAGGATGGCGACGCGGCGCCCCGGGAGCAGGCCGCGGAGGTTGACGAGGCGCTGCGCGAGACCGGCGGTGAAGACGCCGGCGGGCCGGTCGCCGGGGATCCGGACCGCGCTGCGGGTGCGCTCGCGTGCGCCCATGGCCAGCACCGTGGCCGCGGCGTCGATCGAGACCACCCCGTGCGCGGTCGACAGCAGCCGTGCCCTCCCGTGGCCGGCGTCGAGCACGTAGGCGTCGCTGAGCACGTCGACGCCGCCGTCGAGGGCCTCGGCGAGCACCCGGTGCGCGTACTCGGGCCCGGTGAGCTCCTCGCCGAAGCGGTGCAGTCCGAAGCCGGGGTGGATGCACTGCAGCAGGATCCCGCCGGCATCGGGCTCACGGTCCACCACCAGAACCCGCTCGGCGCCGGCCTCACGGGCCGCCACCGCCGCGCCCAGCCCCGCCGGCCCCCCTCCGGCGACGACGACGTCGTACCGGTCGTGCAGCAGGTGGGCCCGGGCGTCGATCACCGTGCACCCCGCGTGCGGGCCGGCGGGTGGTTCAACTCCGCCCGGTCGAGCACCAGCCAGGAGCCACCGCCTCGCTTGGTGACCTCGGTGACCTCCAGGTGGTGCTCCTCGGCCAGCACGCCCATGCAGCGGTCGGTGCAGAACCCGCCCTGGCACCGGCCCATGCCCGCCCGGGTGCGGAACTTGATCCCGTCGAGGGTACGCGCACCCCGTCGGGCCGCTTCGCGGACCTCGGCCTCGGTCACGAACTCGCAGCGGCACACGATCCGGCGGTACCCCGGCTCGACCGCCGCGAGGGCCACCTGATCGTCGGGGCCCAGCGCCGCGAACCGCACGGGTGCGGCGATGCGCGGGGGCTCACCGTGGGCGACGAGGTCGAGCCCGGCGTCGCCGAGCAGCCCGACGACGTGGACCGCGATCGCCGGCGCCGCCGTGAGCCCCGGCGACTGGATGCCCGCGACGTTCACGAACCCGTGCGCCTCGGTGGGCCCGATCAGGAAGTCCTCGCTGTCGAGGACCGCCCGCAGCCCGGCGAACTGGGCGATGATGTCACGCTCGCTGATGCCGGGGACGAGGCGCCGGGCGGCCGCCAGGATCCGGTCGGCACCGTCGGACGATGTGGCCACGTCGTCGAGATCGTCCACCGAGTCGGCGGTGGGCCCGATCATGATCGTCCCGTCGTAGGTCGGGATGACGAGTGTCCCCTTGCTGGTGGGCGTGGGGCACGGATAGACCACCTTGGTCACGAGCCCGGCCAGGCGCTTGTCGAGCAGGTACTCCTCGCCCTTGCGCGGCCGGATCGTGAAGTCGCCGACGCCGGCCATGGCCGCGACCGCGTCGGCCGCGACGCCGGCGGCGTTCAGCAGGAAACGGCTGCGGATCGGCCCGTCCGGGGTGGTGACGGTCCAGACCTCGCCGTCGGTGGCCAGACCCAGCACCGGGCAGTCGGTGCGAACGCGCACGCCGTTGGCCACAGCGCTCTCGGCCAGGCCGAAGCAGGCCTCGTACGGGTTGATCACCCCGGTGGTCGGCGCGTGGACCGCACCGACGAGGTCGGGGTTGAGCGCCGGCTCCGCCGCCAGCACCTGGTCGCGCGTCCACTGCTCGACGCCGGGCACGCCCTTGGCCTCGGCGTGCCTGAGCAGGCGGTCCAGGGCGGGCTGGTCGTCGTCGGTGAGCGCCACGGTCAGCTCGCCGACGCGAGCGAAGCCGAACCCGAGTTCGTCGCACAGCCCGTCCCACATCTGGTTCCCGGCCCACTCGAGACGGCCCTTCAACGTGTCGGGAGCGGCGTGGTGGCCACCGTGGATTATCCCGCTGTTGGCCTTGCTGGTCCCGAAGCCCACCTCCGTGGCCCGCTCGAGGAGCGTGACGGCGAGGTCGTACCGGCTCAACTCGTGGGCGAGCGCGCACCCCACGATGCCGGCGCCGATGATGGTGACGTCCTGGAGGGGCTCGTGACCCATGGTGCCCACCCCGGCGAGCGTAGGTGGTCCGGGCCCCCGCGAACGCCCCCGCCCCCGATCGAGCCCGATCGAGCACGGCACTGGCCATTGACATCGTTCACCGGCGCGTCTTTGATGAGGCCACCAAGGGGGAACCATGATCGACCTGGGAGCGTTCGGGCGCCGACGGTTGTGGCCCGTGCTCGTCGTCGCCCTGGGAGCCGGACTGCTCGCCTCGTGCTCGGGGGACGAGAGCGGCGTCCCCACCCTCGTGTGGTACACGAACCCCGACAACGGCGGCCAGCAGACCCTCGCCGAGGAGTGCACGGACGACGCCGACGGCGCCTACACGATCGAGACGCAGGTGCTGCCCAACGACGCCGACGCCCAGCGCGAGCAGCTCGTGCGCCGCCTGGCCGCGGGCGACTCGTCGGTCGACCTCATGAGCCTCGACCCCCCGTTCGTCGCCGAGTTCGCCAACGCCGAGTACCTCTTGGCGATCACCGACCAGGACGACGTCGCCACGCTCACCGACGGCGTGCTGGACGCCCCGCTCGAGACGGCCTTCTGGGACGACCAGTTGGTGGCCACCCCCTTCTGGGCCAACACCCAGTTGCTGTGGTTCCGCAAGTCGGTGGCCGAGCAGGCCGGCGTCGACCCCACCGCCGCCGGCTTCACCTGGGACCAGATGATCGACGCGGCGGAGTCGGTGGACAAGCGGATCGGCGTGCAGGCGCGGCGCTACGAGGGGTACATGGTGTGGATCAACGCCTTGGTCGCCTCCGCCGGGGGGACGATCATCGAGCACGCCGATCGCGGGGCCGACGCCACGCCGTCGATGGCGTCGCCCGCGGGCGACGAGGCCGCCGAGGTGATCCACCGTCTCGCCCACTCGTCGGCCGCACCGGCGGACATCACCACCGCCGGCGAGGAGGAGGCCCGGTCGCTGTTCCAGGGCGACGACGGCTCGTTCATGGTCAACTGGCCCTACGTCTACGCCGCGGCCAAGGGCGAGGTCGACAGCGGGGCGCTCGACCAGGGCGTGGTCGACGACATCGGGTGGGCCCGCTACCCACGCACCGACGCGGAGCACCCCAGCGCCCCGCCCCTCGGCGGCATCAACCTGGCGATCGGCAACTTCACCAACCACCCCACGGAGGCCATCGACGCGGTCCGGTGCATCACCTCCGTCGAGCACAACATCCAGTACATGGTGGAGTCGGGGAACCCCGCGGCCCGCGACGCGGCCTACGACGACCCGGCGGTCCGAGAGGCCTTCCCGATGGCCGATCTGATCCGTGACTCGATCAACGACGCCGCACCCCGGCCGATCACGCCCTACTACGGCGATGTGTCGACCTCGGTGCAGCGGACCTGGCACCCTGCCGACTCGGTGGACTCGCCCGGGACACCCGAGGAGACCGACCAATACATGAGCGAGGTGCTCAGCGGGGACCGCCTGCTGTGACCGACGTGTCCGCTCCCGCCGCCGAGCCGCTCGCCGCGCCGAAGGCGTCGGACCGACTGCGCCACGAACGCCGCCTGGGGCTGCGCCTGTCGGCCCCCGCGTTCATCGTCATGATCCTGGTCACGGCCTATCCGCTGGCCTACGCCCTGGTCCTCTCGCTCTACCGCTACCGGCTCACCGACCCCGACGGCCGCGAGTTCGTCGGCCTCAAGAACTACTACGTGGTCCTCACCGATCCCGTCTGGTGGAGCTCGGTGTCGACGACGGCGATCATCACCGTCATCAGCGTGGCCGTCGAGCTGGTCCTCGGGTTCGGGTTCGCCTGGGTGATGTACCGCATCCTGCTCGGGCGCTCGATCATCCGAACGGCCATCCTCGTGCCCTACGGCATCGTCACGGTCGTGTCGGCGTTCGTGTGGCGCTACGCCTTCCAACTCGACTCGGGCTTCGTCAACCAGTGGTTCGGCCTCGACGACTTCAACTGGTTCGGGCAGCGCTGGTCGTCGCTGTTCGTGATCACGCTGTCGGAGATCTGGAAGACCACCCCCTTCATCTCGCTGCTGTTGCTGGCCGGCCTGGTGCAGGTGCCCGAGGAGCTGCAGGAGGCGGCGAAGGTCGACGGGGCCACCGCGTGGCAACGGCTCCGCAAGGTGGTCCTGCCCAACATGAAGGCGGCCATCATGGTGGCGGTGCTGTTCCGCACCCTCGACGCGTGGCGCATCTTCGACAACCCGTTCGTCATGACCGGTGGGGCCAACAACACCGAGACGCTGTCGTTCCTGGCCTATCGCCAGAACGTCACCCTGGTGAACCTCGGGGCGGGGTCGGCCGTGTCGGTCCTCCTGTTCGGCACCGTCGTGCTCATCGCCTTCGTCTTCATCAAGGTGTTCCGCACCGACCTCAGCCAGGTTCGGGGTGACGCCTGATGGCGGGCCAGAAGACCAGCAACTGGTGGACCGTCTGGGGCGTGGTGATCCTGGCCTGGGCCGCCTTCCCCCTGCTCTGGATGACCTCGCTGGCGTTCAAGAGCCCCGAGACCTTCCGAACCGGCACCCCCACGTTCTGGCCCGAGGACTGGACCTGGGAGAACTTCAAGACCGTCTTCGACGACGAGTTGTTCACCTCGGCGCTGCGCAACTCGTTCGGCATCGCCATCATCGCCACGCTGCTGTCGGTGGTGGTCGCCATGTTCGCGGCCTACGCCATCGCCCGTCTCGAGTTCCCCGGCAAGAAGCTGCTGCTGTCGATGGCACTGGCCATCGCCATGTTCCCCCAGGCGGCGCTGGTGGGGCCCCTGTTCAACATGTGGCGTGGCCTCGGCATCTACGACACGTGGATCGGCCTCATCATCCCCTACCTCACCTTCGCCCTCCCCCTGTCCATCTGGACGATGTCGGCGTTCTTCCGCCAGATCCCCTGGGAGATGGAGCAAGCCGCCCAGGTCGACGGCGCCACCCCGTGGCAGGCCTTCCGGAAGGTGATCGTCCCGCTGGCCGCGCCCGGTGTGTTCACCACCGCCATCCTCACGTTCTTCTTCTGCTGGAACGAGTTCCTGTTCGCCATCTCGCTGACGTCCACCGACAAGGCCCGCACGGTGCCCGCCGCCCTGTCGTTCTTCACCGGCCAGTCGCAGTTCCAGTCGCCGGTCACCGCGATCATGGCCGCCTCGGTCGTCGTCACCATCCCCATCGTGATCCTCGTGCTCGTCTTCCAGCGCCGCATCGTCGCCGGGTTGACCGCCGGGGCCGTCAAGGGCTGAGACAAGGGAGCACCGCCTCATGGCCGAGATCACCCTGCGCAACATCGTCAAGAAGTACGGCGACGGCTTCCCCGCGGTGAACGACGTGAGCCTCGACATCGCGGATGGCGAGTTCATGATCCTCGTCGGACCCTCGGGCTGCGGGAAGTCGACGTTGCTGCGGATGATCGTCGGTCTCGAGGACATCACCGAGGGCGAGCTGCGCATCGGCGGCGAGCGCATGAACGAGAAGGCGCCCCGCGACCGCAACCTGGCCATGGTGTTCCAGAACTACGCGCTGTACCCGCACCTGACGGTGTTCGAGAACATCGCCTTCCCGTTGCGGCTGCGCCATGTGGCCAACGACGAGGTGAAGCGGAAGGTGGAGGAGGCTGCCGCCACCCTGGAGCTCACCGACCACCTCGACCGCAAGCCCAGCAACCTCTCCGGCGGTCAACGCCAGCGAGTGGCCATGGGCCGGGCCATCGTGCGCGAGGCCGATGCCTTCCTCTTCGACGAGCCCCTGTCGAACCTCGACGCGAAGCTGCGGGGCCAGATGCGCACCGAGATCCTCCGCATGCAGCGGCGGATGGGCACCACCACCGTCTACGTCACCCACGACCAGGTCGAGGCGATGACCCTCGGCGACCGGGTGGCGCTGCTGCGCAAGGGCGAGCTGCAACAGGTGGCCAAGCCCCGCGTCCTCTACGAGCACCCCAACAACATGTTCGTGGCCGGCTTCATCGGGTCGCCGCCGATGAACTTCGTGCCCGCGTCGATCGAGGGGGACGAGATCCACCTCCCGTTCGTCACCTTCGCCCTCCCGCCGGACATGCGCGACGAGGTGGGCGACCGCGAGCACGTCATCGTGGGCCTCCGCCCCGAGCGCTTCGAGGACCACAGCGTCGACGAGGGCTCACGGGCCGCCGATGGTGTCGCGTTCGACGCCGACGTCGACGTCGTCGAGTGGCTCGGCAACGAGCAGTACGCCTACATCCCCTACGACGCGCCCGACGAGCTGCTCGGCACCCTCGACGAGCTCGAGCGCGACCTCGACAGCGAGCGCATGCGCAGCCAGCTCGTGGTGGCGCTCGATCCCGCCAGCACCGTGGAGGCCGGCGGACGGGCCCGACTGTGGTTCGACCCCCGCCGCATGCACGTCTTCGACGTCGCCAGCGGCGAGAACCTCACCGATCCCGCCACCGAGGGCTGAGGCAGGCCGCGTCGGGGCGTACGGCGCCGGTCACTCCAGGATCTGCTGCTCGCCCGGACGATCGGGCAGGACCGTGGCCACGTAGTCGGCCAGCGCCTCCTCGTTGCTGATCTCGCGGCCTGCCGCCTCGGCCATCCCGTGGCGGTGCTCGAGGAGCTGGTGGAAGATCTCGGCGGCCTCGAGGCGGTCGCCCAATTCGCCGGGCACCGCGCCGATGATCGGCTCGTACACCTCGCCCAGCCAGCGGGCGGCACCGACCGCGGCAGGCACCGGGCGCCCCTCGTCCTGCTCGAGACGGGCCCGGAAATTCTCGATGTCCGCCAGCAGCCGCCGCGCCTGGTTCTCCTGCACCTCGAGGCCGGTCCGCTGCCGCAGGGCGCGCAAGTGGTGGCCCTCCTCCACGATCGTCGGCGTGATGTCGAGCACGTGGCCCCCTTCGACGGCGCGGATGGCGAGCTCCTCCACGTCGAAGCCCAGCTCGTTGATGCGGCGGACCCGGTCGTCGATCCTCCAGCGCTCGGCCCGGTCGAATCGGTCGCTCCGGGTCAGCTCCTCCCAGAGCGACCGGTAGCGGTCGACGAGGTCGTCGGCCAGAGCCACCGGATCGACGTCCTCGTCGACGCGGCCGGCGGCCTGGAGGTCGAGCACGCCACCGACCAGGTTCTCGTGGGCGATCTCGAGGTCGTGGGCCCGGAGCTGATCGCTGATCGAGGGTCGCACCTCCGCGGTCTCCGCATCCACCAGGTAGGCCATCATCGCCCCGGCGTCGCGGCGGAACAGGATGTTCGACGGCGAGCAGTCTCCCCAGAACGCACCGACGAGGTGCAGCCGCACCAACAGGACGACCGCCGCATCGAGCAGCAGATCGGTGGGCGTCGGGGCCTCGCGGCCGATCACGTACCAGTACGGCAGGGAGAAGTCGAGGTACCGGGTGATGAGAGCGGCCACGCCCTGCGCGTCGCGGGCCCGTACGAGGCCCACCGGCTCGACCACGGGGAGCCCCTCGTCGCGCAGCCGGCGCAGCGCACCGTGCTCGGCGGCGGCGGCCGACGCCTCGGTCTCCTTGATCGCGTACACGCGGCGGTCGTAGCGGACGAAGCGCACGACGTGCCGACTGATGCCGTGGGCCATCGGCACGAGCCGCTCGTGGTCCCACCGGGCCAGCGGTGTCCCCCACGGCAGGTCGAGGAAGTCGGGGTGGCCGCCCCGCACCACGATCTCGACCTCAGGGAGACCGTCGACCATGGCGCGATCGTGACACGGCCGGCGCCGCGGCGGCGCCGGACGGGCGGAAGCCGCGGATCAGCGGAACGGCTTGTTGCCGTACCGGTCGAGATGGACCACCTCGCCGATGGGGCGGCGGGTGGTGGGGCCGTACTTGCCTCGCGCCCATCCGATGGGGATGATGCACACCGGGTTCACGTTCCGCGGGAGACCGAGGATCCTGCGGGCGGCGCGGACGTTCCAGACCGGCAGCGTCTGCAGCGACGCCCCGAGCCCCACCGCCCGGCAGCCGAGCAGCAGGTTCTGCACCGCCGGGTAGACCGACCCGTAGAAGGACGCCACCGAGATCTGGGGCCGGCCCACCGGGCGGTGCTTGAGGCCCCTGCGGTAGCACGGGATCACGAACACCGGCAGGTCCTCGAAGTGCTCCGCCTGCCACTGCCCCGGGCGCATCCCCCGCAGCGCCTTCTCGTCGCCGCGCGCCATTCGCTCCACGATCGGGTTGAACAGCCGGTACAGGCGGCGGTACAGCGCGGCCAGCCGTGCCTTCTGGTCGCGGTCCTCGACCACCAGGTACGACCAGTCCTGGGTGTTCGAGCTGGTGGGCGCCTTGAGCGACAGCTCGAGCAGGGGCAGGAGCACGTCGTGGGACACGGGCTCGAGGTGCAGGCGCCGCACCGCCCGCTGGGTGCGCATGGCCTCGTCCATGGGCATGCCCAGGCGGGCCAGCGCCTCCGCCGGCTCGGGCGGCTCGAACGGGTCCGGCGGCTCCGCGGTGCTCATCGCGCCGAGCGTAGGTCCGCGCTAGGCGTCGATGCGGTAGCGGAGCGCCAGCTCGTCGGCCTTGGCCAGGAACGAGGCGGCCTCCTCGGGGAACTGGGTCGACGCGGCCTTGGCCCGGAGGCGGCCGATGCGACGCCGGCGATCCGCGGTGCGGGCATCCTCCTCGAGCGACCGCGGCGCCCAGTCGTCCACCATCAGGCCGACGCGCTGGACGACGTCGACCGCCAGCTCCTCGGTGACCGCGATGGCGTGCTGGATGGCGTGTTCGAGCGTCGCCCCGTCCCGCAACCGGGCGCGCGCGACGGCGATGGCCTCCCGGCCGAGCTCCACCTCGATCAGGCGGGTGGCGGCCTCGTAGCCGTGCCACTCGGCCTGGCGCGAGCGCGCCATGGTGGCGGCCCATGCCTTCAGCCGTCGGGCCGCCTCGTCGCGGTCGGCCCGCTCGGCCGACCGCCGGCGACGATCGCGCTCCTCGCGGGCGATCCGCTCCTGGACGAGTCGCAGCCCTTCGCCGTCGTCGGCCCAGGGCGACGGGGTCGGGGGCGGACGTCGTCGCCGCAGAGCCACGGTTGTCCATCGGTCCCGGCGACGACGAGTTGAAGTGGGTCAGCGACCGATGCGCACCGGCACCGCGTCGGAGCCCGTACCGCCGTCCACCTGGTCGGCGGCCAGCCAGATCGCCTGGCTGGCCGGCGCCGCGCTGGCCACGGCGAGGTGCGCCAGGTCGTCGGGATGGGGCTCGAACGGCGCCGGGCCGACACCGGTGTGGGCGACGCGGTACTCCCGCCCGATCCCCCGGCCGACCGCGGCGAGGACGATGGCGAAGTCGGGGTGCAGCTGGCGGAGGTGACGGCGCAGCCGCCGGGCCCGCCGCCGCGGCTCGTAGAACCGCCGGAAGGCCCGCAGCACCCCGGCATCGAGCTGGTCGACGCTCATGCCCGCCGGCTCGAAGGTCGTGCGCAGGAGCGTGTAGTGCGACCAGTCGAAGTCGAAGATGCGGTCCTCCTCCCACAGGCGCGAGAAGGTCCCGGTGCCCGGGAGCGGGGTGAGCACGCTGAAGAAGGCGAGGTCGACGCCGATCTCGTCGGCGAACTCGACGGTGTCGTCGAACACGTCGGGGCCATCGGCGTCGAAGCCGAACACGAACGCGCCCTCGACGCCGATGCGGGCGTCGTGGATCCGGGCGACCAGATCGGCGTACTCCGAGGGGCGGTTCTTCTTGTTCGCCTCGAGCAGGGACTCGCGCGTGATCGACTCGAGGCCGAGGAAGAAGCTCGAGCATCCCGACCGGCGCGCGAGGTCGAGCAGCTCCTCGTTGCGGGCGATGCCGATGCTCGTCTGGGCGATCCACTTGACGGGCAGGTCGGCCCCGGCCATGGCGGTCAACAGCTCGGTGGTGTAGTCGAGGTCGGAGCCGAAGTCGTCGTCGGTGAAGAACAGCCCGGCGGTGAGCCGGTTGCGCTTCGTGCGGCGGCGCAACTCGTCGATCACCACGCCCGGGTCCCGGTGGCGTTGGCCCCGGCCGTTGATGCGGATCACCGAGCAGTAGTCGCAGTTGAAGCGGCACCCCCGGGTGCTCTGCACGCTGTACTGGGGCCAGTAGCGCCAGGTCGGGAACCGGTCGTAGAACGGGCCGAGCTCGTCGAAGGTCGGGGTGTCGCTCATGTCGTCCCACGAGCCGCGGTACAGCCCCGACAACGTGCCGTCGAGGGCATCGGCCAGCACCGCGGGGAGGATCGACTCGGCCTCCCCCACCACGACGGCGTCGGCGTGGCGCAGCGCCTCGCCGGGCAGCAGCGACACGTGCACCCCGCCCATCACCACCGGCACACCGAGCGCCCGGTAGCGGTCGGCGATCTCGTAGGCCCGCGGGGCGAACAGCGTCCATGCGGTGATGCCGACCAGGTCGGGGCGCTCGTCGGGGAGTGGCTCGTAGTTCTCGTCGACGACGACGGCCTCCCAACCCTCCCGGCGGGCGAGGGCCCCGATGGTCATCAGCCCGAGGGGCACGAAGCGATGACCCCACACGTGGTGCAGCCCGTTCGCCGCCGACCGCGGAAGGATCAGGTGCAGGACGGGCACGCCGGTCACAGTAATTCTGTTCGGCCCGGCGTGCCGGTGACCCCGAGTGCGCCGCGTGCGGCCAACCGCCACCATCGCCTGCGCCTACGTTCTGGCCATGAGCCCGTCCACCCGGAGCCGCCCCGCTCTGGCCGCGCTCGTCGTGCTGGCTCTCGCCGCCGGCGCCGCTTGCGGCGGCGGTGGCGGCAACGATGTTGGAGGAGGCGGCGGTCGTGGCGGCGGCGCGCCGACGTCCGCTCCCCCGTCGGCGGCGGCCCCGGCGGCCGGGGTGCCGGCAGAGGTGGCCGCGCACGTCGACGACTGGCCCACCGCGGGCCACGACTACGACAACACCCGTGCCGCCAGCGCATCGACGATCGACAGGGGCAACGTCGACCGGCTCGAGGTGGCCTGGCGGGCCGAGCTCGACGGAGTAGGCCCGCTCACCACCGTCCCGCTCGTCCTCGGCGACACCGTCTACCTCCAGGGCGGCACGGGCCGCATCGTGGCGCTCGACCGCGACACGGGTGAACAGCGCTGGTCGAGCGACCCCCGTGGCTTCAACATCGGCCCGTTCGGTGCCGCGGTCGGCGAGGGCCACGTGTACGGCCTCGACGGCTCGACCGGGATCGTGGCCCTCGACACCGACGGCACCCAGGCGTGGGCCACCGACATCACGGCGACGGACACCACCGGTGTCGACATCCAGCCCGTCGTCGTCGATGGTCTCGTGATCGCCAGCTCGGTCCCGATCAGCATCGACGGCATCTACGCCCCGGGCGACCGCGGTGTCGTCACCGCCCTCGACGCCGGAACGGGCGAGGTGCGGTGGTCGTTCGACACCGTGCACGGCGACGACCTCTGGGGGCACCCCGACGTGAACTCGGGCGGCGGGGCGTGGTATCCGCCGGTGGTCGATCTCGACCGTCGCCTCGTCTACGTGGGTGTGGCCAACCCGGCGCCGTTCCCCGGTACCCCGGAATTCCCCAACGGCTCGAGCCGCCCGGGACCGAACCTGTACACCGACTCGGTGGTGGCCCTCGACCTCGACACCGGCGAGCTGGCCTGGTTCCACCAGGTGACCCCACACGACATCTTCGACCGCGACCAGGTTCACACCTTGATGGCGCGGCAGGCCGATGGCCACGACGTCCTGGTGAGCGCGGGCAAGTCGGGCGTCGTCGTCGGCCTCGACCCCGACGACGGCACGGTGCGCTGGCAGACCGACGTGGGCCACCACGACAACGACGACCTCCGATCCCTCGACGGTCCGACCACCGTCTCGCCCGGGACCTACGGCGGCGTGCTCACCCCACCATCGACGGCCGACGGAATCGTGTACCTGGCCACCGTCGACGCACCCACCGAGCTGACGCCGGACGCCACCGCCTACTTCGGCGCCCCGCTCGGCACCGCGGACGGCGAGGTGTCGGCCGTCGATGCGACCACCGGGGAGATCGTGTGGGAGGTGGCGGTGCCGGGCGACCCCCTGGGAGGCACTGCCGTGGTCGGCGACCTCGTCTTCACGGCCCTGTTGGACGGGACCATCCTGGCCCTCGACCGCGCGGACGGGGAGGTGGCCTGGCGCTTCGACGCCGGCGGCGGCGTCAACGGGTGGATGTCGGCCGCGGGCGACACGCTGTTCGTACCGGTCGGCAGCGCCGACCCGCCGACGCTCCTTGCGCTCCGCCTCCCTGGCGGGTGACGGCACCGGTGCCCGCGTCACCGCGCGGACCAGTGCTAGCCCATGGGATGGCGCAGGCGGTACTGGATGCGGCGCAGGATGCTCGACCGGGGCGGCGCCACCGCCGGCTCGGGCTCGGGCTCCGGCTCGGCGACAGGCTCAGGCTCGGGCGCCGGTTGGTCGTGCTCGACGACGATGCACGTGCCGGGACAGTTGGCCGCCGCCTCGTCCACCGCGGCCTCGAGGCTCTCGGGAACCCGCGCCCACGCGGTGAACCCCGTCGACGCGTCGTCGTGATCCTCGAAGCGCCGCGTCTCGCCGAAGTGCGCCGCGTCCTCCTGCACCATCGCGAGACCGTCGTCGGCCATCCAGAAGACCTGGGGCACCGCCCTCGCGCAGTCTCCCGCTCCCGTGCACACTTCTCGCTCGATCCGTACCCGCGTCATGCCAACCGACCTTCTTCTCCAGCCATCAGGACCTACGCAACGTAGGCCACCGGGACACCCGAGGGTTCATCCCGCGGCCCCGCCCGCCGGGTGCCCACCACCCGACTGGGGCGATCCCAGCAGATCCACCGCCTGCCCACGGGTCGGTCAGCCCACTACCGGCAGGTCCAGCCTGGAGGCCCTGACGGTGGCGCGGTCGTAGGATCACACCATGACGTCCGACCGCGTCCCCACCCGCTTCCCCAGGTTCGACAACGTCGCCGACGAGCGCGTCCACCGCAAGCAGCGGCTCGCCGCGGCGTTCCGGCTGTTCGGTCAGTTCGGGTTCGACGAAGGGGTGGCCGGCCACATCACGGCCCGGGACCCGGAGCTCCTCGATCACTTCTGGGTCAACCCGCTGGCGATGAGCTTCAAGCAGATCCGCGTGAAGGACCTGATCCTGGTGAACGAGCGCGGCGAGGTGGTCGAGGGCAGCTGGCCGGTCAACGCCGCCGCGTTCGCGATCCACTCCCAGGTGCATGCCGCCCGTCCCGATGTGGTGGCGGCCGCGCACGCCCACTCGGTGCACGGCAAGGCCTGGTCGACGCTGCGCCGGCCGCTCGACCCCATCACCCAGGACGCGTGCGTCTTCTACGGCGACCACGCGGTGTTCGACGACTACACCGGCGTCGTGCTCGACGTCGAGGAGGGCAAGCGGATCGCCCACGCGCTCGGCGGGAACAAGGCCGTCATCCTCTCGAACCACGGGCTGCTCACGGTCGGCCAGACCTCGGTCGACGAGGCGGCCTGGTGGTTCATCACGATGGAGCGCACCTGCCAGGCCCAGTTGCTGGCCGAGGCCGCGGGCACCCCGGTGCTGATCGACCCGGACCAGGCGGAGAAGACCGCCGGACAGGTGGGCCCACCGATGTCAGGCTGGTTCTCCTTCCAGCCGCTCTACGACTGGATCGTGTCGATCCAGCCCGACCTGCTCGACGACTGAGATCGCGCGGTACGCCCGCGGCCGGCCGTCATCGCGTACGTTGCCGGCATGCGTTTCGGTCTCGATGTCGCGCAGCAGCGGGTGCCCTGGGACGAGCTGGTCAGCCGCGTGCGGCTGGCCGAGGATCTCGGCTTCGACGGCGCCTGGGGCTTCGACCACTTCCAGCCCATGTACGGCGACGGGCCGGGTGAGACCTTCGAGGGGATGACCACGCTGGCCGCGCTGGCCGGCGCGACGTCGCGCATCCGGTTGGGGCTGCTCGTCACCGGGGTGACCTACCGGCACCCCTCGGTGTTCGCGGCCCAGGCCATGACCATCGACCACGCCTCGCACGGCCGGCTCGAGCTGTCACTGGGCGCGGCGTGGTTCGACAAGGAGCACACCGAGCTCGGCATCCCCTTCCCGTCGACCCCCGAGCGGTTCGACCTGCTCGAGGACACCCTCGAGATCGTGACCCGCCTGTTCACCGGCGAGGTGGTGTCCTACGAGGGCACGGTGGTGTCGCTGCACGACGCCCAGCTCCGCCCGCCACCCGTGCAACAGCCGCGCCCACCGATCTGGATCGGCGGCAGCGGGCCGCGGCGCACCCTGCCGCTCGTCGCCCGCTACGCCGACGTCTGGCACGCCTGGGGCTCGCCGAGCTCGCTCCAGGACACGAACGCTCGGATCGACGAGCTCGCGGCCGAGGCCGGACGCGCGCCGTCAGCGATCACGCGGGCCAGCTCCCTGTCGCTCGACGACCTCGACACCGCCCGACGACACGCCGCGAAGTGGCGGGACGCCGGCTACGGCTACCTCGTGTGCGGCTGGCCCGAGGCCGGCCGCGCCCAGATCGAGCAGTTCGCCCGCGAGGTCCTGCCTGAGTTCAGCGACTAGGCACGGGCCGGGCCATCGCCCGATCCTCTGACGGACCGGCTGCCCAGGCCCCGGTCAGAGGCCCGGCCCCGCTCACGGCTCGGTGACGAACGTGGCCGAGCGGTGCTGGAACCGCCACACCCCGTCCTCGCAGCGCAGCCGGTCGTGGTACCGGCCCACGACCTGGACCCGCCACCCCCGCTCACCCGAGAGCAGGAAGACCACATCGCTGACGGCCGTGGCCTCGTGCTCGTCCCACTCGGACACCAGCGTGTTGAGCACGAGGTGGCGCTGTGGCCGTCGGGGCGCCCAGGTCGCGTACGCCGCCCGGAGCGCCGGGTGGCCCTCGTGGGTGCCCATCCCCGGGATCTCCACCTTGCCGTCGGCGCAGAACGTGGCCACCACGTCGTCGGTGCGGCCGTCGTCGAGGGCCTGGGTGTACGTGGCGATGGCCCGGCGCACACCGGCGTCCACCTCGGCGTAGCTCGGCCGGTTCGGCTCGGTCATCGCGCGCCTTGCGGTCGGCCGCGCCGCACGGCACGTCGTTCTCGAGGCAATGGCGCGCGCCATGCGCGCGCTATTGCCTCGACTTCGCTCGATCGGGCGGCGCAGAGCGTGGCCACGTCAGAGTCCGAGGTCCACGATGGGACGCTCGAGCGGGTTGCGGTTGACCTCGCGCAGCGCCGGCGCCAGCCGCTCGTGGGGCAGGCCGGCGAGGTAGCCGTCGACCGTGCGCTCGAAGTTGGCCACGCCCCCCTCGATGCCGGCGGACAGGCGCAGGTACTCGAAGCCACGGTTGTGCAGGCCCCGCTGCTGGCGGGGGAGGTTGGAGAAGTCCTGGACGGGGATGGGCGGCACCCGGGGGTCGTCGTGGGCCAGCGGCTCGGGGCGGGTGGGGCGCGGACGCTCCTCGTCGGCGGGGTAGCGGGTGAGGGACCAGATCTCCATCAGGGTCTCCTCGGGGCCGAGCGGGCGGAAGCGATACGACGAGGCGCTGCTGTACATCGGGAGCACGAAGAAGTGCGGGAAGCAGTAAGCCATGGGCTCCTCGAGGCCTTGGGCCTCGAGCTCGTTGAGGTCGACGATGGCGTGGCCTGCCGCGCGGTGCCACTCGACCACGGCATCCTTGTAGGCCCGCTCCCACGCCGCCGTGGCCTCGGCGTAGTCGCCGGCCAGCGCGTCGGCGGGGAGATCCGCCGCCAGGCGCTCGGCCACGGCCACATCACTGGCGTGGACCATGCCGGCCATGCCCTCGTTCATGGTCCGCAGGTAGCGGAGCTGGCCGGCGAGGTAGCGCTGCGGGTCGAAGGCGGCGGGGTCGCGGGGCGCGAAGCGGTCGACGTCGACGAGCTGCGGGTGTGTCTCGATGACGTGGTACTGCTCGAGGAAGGCGGCCTCGGCCAGCTTCCAGTTCACGGGCAGGCGGAAGGCGCTCCACCACTCGACCCGCACGTCGTCGACGCCCCAGGCCTCGAGGATGGAGGCGAAGGGCTCGATGCACTCGCGCAGCGGCGGCGCCTCGGGATCGAGGTTGACGAAGGCCCATCCCGCCCACGTCTCGCAGCGCACGGGGGTGAGCGCGAGGTCGGCGAGCTCGAGGTTGTGCTCGGCGAAGGTGCCCCGCTTCGACACGTAGGTGTTGCGGCCGTCCGCGTCGTAGCACCAGCCGTGGAAGGGGCAGGTGAAGCCCGACTCGCAGCTGCCCTGGCCGACCGCGACCTTCACGCCGCGGTGGCGGCACGCGTTCTGGAAGGCCACGACCGAGCCGTCGTCCTGGCGCACCACGAGCACCGACTGGTCGAGGTTCTCGTACTCGACGAAGTCACGGGCCTCGGGGATCTCCTCGAGGCGACAGGCCATCTGCCACACGCGTGGCCAGAGGTGCTCCGCCTCCAGCCGGAAGAAGCCCGCGTCGTAGTAGCGCTGCTTGGGGATGCGGTCGGGGACCTCGATCGCGTACGGGAAGGGCGGCGTGGCGCGTGCCTCGTCGATGGTGCCCATGGGTCCCCCTGTCTCCGGCGTCCTTCCCCGGCCTCGACTCGGCCGGTCGTTCCGAGAAGTACACTACCCCATCAAGGGAATGTCGTTCTCGCCGAGGCGGGGGACAGGGAGAGGCACCGGTGGACGAAGCTTCGGTCGACGTGGACGTCCTCGTCGTGGGCGCCGGGATCACCGGCATCTACCAGCTGTACCGGGCCCTCGAGGCGGGGTTCAGCGCCCGCCTGGTCGAAGCCGGCGACGGCGTGGGCGGCACCTGGTTCTGGAACCGCTACCCCGGCTGTCGCTTCGACTCCGAGAGCTACACCTACGCCTACCTCTTCTCGAAGGAGCTGTTCGAGGAGTGGGTGTGGCACGAGCACTTCGCCGAGCAGCCCGAGATCGAGCGCTACCTGAACCACGTGGTCGACCGCTTCGACCTGCGCCGCCACCTGTCCTTCGCCACCCGGGTGACGTCGGCGAGGTGGGACGACGCCGGCGCCTGCTGGTCGGTGGCCCTCGAGCCGGCGGGCGACGCATCACCCGACGCCGGCGCTCCGTCGTCGAACGGGAGCGTTCCGCGGGACGCCGACGAGGTGGTGCGGGCCCGGTTCCTGGTGGCCGCCACCGGGATCCTGTCCGTCCCCTTCTACCCGGACGTCCCCGGGCGGGAGGACTTCGCCGGCGTGTCGGTGCACACCGGCCGCTGGCCGCAGGAGCCGGTCGACCTCGCCGGCAAGCGGGTGGCGGTGATCGGCACCGGCTCCAGCGGGGTGCAGATCATCCCCAACATCGTCGCCGAGGTGGCCTCGCTCACCGTGTACCAGCGCACCGCCAACTGGTGCACGCCGCTGAACAACCGTCCCATCACCGACGAGGAGCAGGCCGAGCTGCGGTCGGGCTTCGAGCAGATGCGCCAGATCCTCGACACGTCGGTGGCCGGCTTCCTGCACCAGCCTCACGACCGGGGCACCTTCGACGACACCGCCGACGAGCGCCAGGCCTTCTACGAGCGGATGTGGAACAGCCCGGGCTTCACCAAGCTGAGCAGCAACTACACCGACCTCCTCATGAACCCAGATGCCAACCGGGAGTGGTGCGACTTCATCGCCGCCAAGGTGCGCTCGATCGTCGACGACCCGGCGGTGGCCGACCAGCTCATCCCCACCGACCACAGCTTCGGCGAGAAGCGCCCGCCGTTCGTCGAGGGGTACTACGAGACCTTCAACGACCCGAAGGTGCGCCTCGTCGACCTGAAGGCCACGCCCATCCTGCGGGTCGTCCCCGAGGGCATCGAGACCGCCGACGGCACGGCCCGAGCGGCCTCTCAGAGCGGGGAACTCGAGGAACTCGACGTCATCGTCTGGGCCACGGGCTTCGACTTCGGCACCGGGGCGCTGCTGCGCATGGGCATCGTCGGCCGCGACGGCCTCGCCCTCACCGAGCACTGGGCCGACGGTCCGACGACGTTCCTCGGCGTGGCCACCGCCGGCTTCCCCAACCTGTTCTTCCCCGGTGGCCCCCACGCCGCCGCCGGCAACAACCCCCGGTACAACGGCGACCAGGTCGACTTCGTCCACGAGCTGCTCTGCGAGGCCCGCCGGCGCGGCGCCACCGTGGTGGAGGCCAGCGCCGACGCCGAGGAGCGCTGGACCGCCATGATCGACCGCGCCGCCGACCAGCCCCCCTCGTTCGGCAAGAGCAGCTACTTCTTCGGCGCCAACGTCCCCGGCAAGCCCCGCCGCTACCTCCTCAACGCCGGCGGCCGCCCCAAGCTCTTCAAGGAGATGGATCGGGTCAAGGCCGACGACTGGGCGGCATTCACCCTCGGGCAGTAAATCTTCCTTGCAGTAGACGGCGTTTAGCGAAAGTATTCGGTCATGTCAGCACCTGCACTCTCTGGTGCGACCCGCGAAGCGCTCGAACTTCTGGGCACGTCGATCCGGGCGGGGCGCCTCCGTCGACGCTGGACCATCCGGGAGCTCGCGGAGCGGGTCGGCGTCTCCCACGTGACCATCACCAAGGTCGAGCGAGGCGACCCCGGCGTCGCCCTCGGCACCGCCCTCGAGGCCGCCACCCTCGTCGGCCTCCCCCTCTTCCACCCCGACGCCGACACCCGGGCGCGTGAGTTGGAGCGCCGGCGCACCGAGCTGGCCCTCTTGCCGTCGCGTGCACGTGAGCTGGGGCCGGTCGACGATGACTTCTGAGCCGACGTCGGCCTTCGTGTGGATCTGGCTGCCCGATGAGGGCGAGCCGGTGGTGTGCGGTCGACTCGACGATGACCACGGCCCTACGTCCTTCACCTATGTCCGCTCGTATCTCGACCGGTCCAATGCGGTGTCCATCTACGATCCCGAGCTGCCCTTGCGGAGGGGCCGTCAGTACGCCGCTGAAGGGGAGGGCCTGCCGCTCTGCATCGCCGACGCGATGCCGGACGCGTGGGGTCGACGACTCGTCAACCACCGACTCGGTGCCCCGACGGCGGAGTTCCGGGAGCTCACCTACCTCTTGGAGTCCGGCTCGGATCGCTTCGGAGCGCTCGACGCACAGCTCGGCGCCGAGCGATACGAGCAGCGCGGAGAGGAACGGCCCACGCTCGACGTCCTTGCCACCGCCGCCGAACGGATCGAGGCCGGCGAGACCCTGGGCGCCGATCTCGAGGCGGCCGTGCTCCGGGGGACGTCGATCGGAGGGGCGCGGCCCAAGGCGCTCGTCGATGACGGTGAGCGGTGCCTCATCGCCAAGTTCTCCTCGACCACCGATCCGTATCCGGTCGTCCAAGGCGAGTTCCTCGCCATGGAGCTGGCGCGTCGGGTCGGCCTCGACGTCGCCCACGTGCAGCTCACCAGGGCTGCAGGCCGGTACGCGCTGCTGGTCGAGCGGTTCGACCGAGTGGCGGACCGACGCCGTCGCGCGGTGTCGGCCCTCACCATTCTTCGGCTGGACGCCTTCCCCGGTGGCCGCTACGCCACCTACGTCGGTCTGGCGGACGAGATCCGTGCTCAGTTCGTCCGGCCCGACGCGACCCTGCGAGAGCTCTTCGCACGCATCTCGTTCAACATCCTGTGCGGGAACACCGACGACCACGCCCGCAACCACGCCGCGCTGATCGGATCAGCCGGCCTGGTGCTCAGCCCTGCGTACGACCTCAGTCCTCAGGGCCGGGTCGGCGAGACGGCCGCCCAGGCCATGGCCTTCACCCGAGACGGCGGTCGCGACGCCCGCCTCGCGCTCTTGGTGGGCGCCGCCGGCGAGTATCACCTGGACGTCGACGAGGCGCAGGACATCGTCGACGCCCAAGGGGCGGCCATCCGCGATCAGTGGGACGAGGTCTGCGACGAGGCCGAGCTCACCGAGTCACAGCGGGACGCCTTCCTCGGCCGCCAGTTCCTCAACCCCCACGCGCTCTCCTGAGGGCCCACGAGCTCCTCGCGTCCGGCAAGCTCGTGGGGTGCGAGTGCTCAACTGGAACCTGGAGTTCGCGCCTGACGCAGGTGCTCGGGGGCGAGCGATCTCTTCAGCCGGATGGTCGACGGGCGACGGGTGAGCGACCACGACGGCGTGGTCGTCGACGTGCGGACCGCGTGAAGGTTCGTCAGTCGGCGGGGGTGTGGCAGACGGCTTCGATGTTGTGGCCGTCGGGGTCGCGGACGAAGGCGCCGTAGTAGTTGGGGTGGTACTCGGGCCACACGCGGGGCTCGTGGAGCACCGCGGCGCCGGCCGCCACCGCAGCGGCGAAGAACGCGTCCACGGTCGGCCGGTCGGGGGCCGAGAAGGCGATGTGGGCCTCGAACAGGCCCTCGCCCTCGCCCAGCGGCGACAGCCAGAAGTCGGGCTTGCCGGCGCCGAAGCCGATGAACTCGCCGAAGTCCATCATCCGGGCGGCGCCGAGGGGGGCGAGCACGGCGTCGTAGAAGGCGGCGCTGGTCGGAACGTCGCGGCAGTGGATCCCGAGGTGGTCGAGCATGACCGCAGGCTAGGACGTCTCGGCGTGCAGACTGGCTCCTGTCTCCAGGGGGAACCATGACCGACACCTCCGTCGCCGAGCGCACCGCCGGCGTCGTCCGCATCCTCGTCATCTGCGGCAGCCTGCAGGCCCGCTCGGCCAACCGGGCCGCACTGGCCGTGATCGAGTCCTCGGCCACAAAGGGCGGCGCCACGGTCGAGCGCTTCGACGAGTTGGAGCGCGTCCCGGCGTTCAACCCGGACCGGGCCGAGCCGGCGCCGCCGGCGGTCGAGCGGCTCCGCGCCCAGCTCGCGTCGGCCGACGCCGTTGTCATCGCCGCCCCCGAGTATGCCGGTGGCGTGGCCGGCGCGGTGAAGAACGCCACCGACTGGATCGTCGGATCGGGTGAGCTCTACGCCAAGCCGGTCGCCGTCGTCAGCTGCGGCACCTCGGGCGGCGAGCACGCCCGCCGGCAGCTGGTGCAGTCCCTGACCTGGCAGGGCGCCCACGTCGTGGCCGACCTCGGCATCGCCGCCCCGCGCACGAAGTCCGACGACGACGGCCGCTTCACCGACCCGGCGACGCTGGCGGCGCTGGAGCACGTGGCGGCAACGACTGTGGCGGCGCCGGGGCTACCGCCCGACGAGCGCCGCGTCCTCGTGGTCCTCGTGGTCACGACCTACGGGATCGACGAGGCGCACCTCGCCCCCTTCACCTGAAGGCGCCGCGAGGACCCTCAGCGCCATCGCACGTCGCCGCGGGGCCCGTGTCGACGACGGCCGCTTACGCTCTTGCCACGCATCCGGCGACGGCTGGTCGGTGCTCGCCGTCCCCGAGTCGGGGCGGCCTCCAGGCGCCGCCGCCTCAGACCGTCGCCACCGGGGTCACCGGGGAGCCGACCGCGCCGGGGAGGCGCAGCGGCGGGGCGGTGAGCAGGAAGCGACTGCGGTCGCGCGCGCGGAGCCACGCCGCCAGGTCGTGGAGGTACCAGAGCTCGCCCAGCGGCACGCCGAGCCTGAACAGGCACAGGTGGTGGATAGGCAGGAACGAGTGGCGGCTCGGGTCCTTGTCCTTGCCCAAGAGGCCCTCGACCGCGTAGTTGTCGGCCACGAGGGCCGAGATCTGGGAGTCGGCGATCCACTCGAGCAGCGCCGGGTCGTGGGCGTCGAGGTAGGAGCAGAGGGTGAAGATCCTCCGGGGGTCCGGGTTGCGGTCCATGGCCAGGATCTCGGTGGCGAACCCGGTGTGCAGCAACAGCATGTCGCCGGGCTCGACCACCACGCCATCGGCCGCCATGATCGACTGGAGGGTGTCGAGGTCGACCGCCCGCCAGTCGTGGCCCAGGTGGTGGGCCAGGTCGACCAGCACGCCGCGACCCTGGACGCCGTGGGCGGCCATGTGCTCGAGCCCCAGGTGGCGGGCGAAGGCCCGGTGGCCGCTGCCGTCGCCGCGGGCGTCGTCGCTGGGGCCGACCAGGTCGGTGCCCGCCCGCCAGCCGTTGTAGTAGACGGCCTCCTCCACGCCGTCGCCGTCGGCGTCGAACTCGGCGCCGACGTGGGCCAGCGAGTCCCACTGGGTCGAGTACTGGAGCGAGAGGGTGACCACGTCGTCGGCCCACACGTCGACGTACTTCGGGTCGCCGAAGTCGGGCATCTCGCTCATGTGCACGTTGTAGAAGGTGTCGGCCACGCCCTCCATGTCCTCGGTGGGCGCGAGGCGGGGCGGGTGCCGGCGCTGGTTGAGGGCGGTGCCGCCCGGGAAGTCGAGGGGCAGGCTCAGGCTGAAGCTGATGCCCGCCTGCACCTCCGCGACACCCTGACGCACCTTCTCGGAGGTGAGCAGGTTGATGCGGCCGAGCTCGTCGTCGTCGCCCCAGTCGCCCCACGTCGAGCCGTCCGGGCGCTGCGCCCACCGTGGCGTCATCTGTCGTCCCCTTCCGGCCCGGCCCTCGCCGGCCCCGTTGCGGCCACCCGAAGTGTGACCTACGCTCGCGAACGGGATTCTCGCACACCGCGAGCACGAGTTCCGGCGGCAGACCGTCACCGGCGCCGTGCCGCCTCACCCACCACGCCCGGGAGGTCGCCGCTCATGGCACAGAAGGACTTCGTGGTCTCCGCCGACGGCCACCTGCTCGAGCCCGTCGACCTGTTCCGCACCCGCCTGCCGAAGCACCTCCAGGAGCGGGCGGTCTGGGAGGACGACTTCGAGATCGAGCCGCTGGTGGAGGGCGGCGCCCGGGTGTTCCGGCGCCTGCACACGCCTGGCTTCGAGGGTTGGACCATCTCCCGCTACCGCCAGACCAGCGGCCGCACGCCCGAAGGCGATCCCGAGATCATCCTCGAGGACATGGCCGTCGACGGGGTCGACGCCCAGGTGCTCCACCCCAACCTCTCGCTCTTCGGGCTCTACTCGGACGACCACGAGCTCTCGATCGCCCACGCCCGCGTCTACAACGACTACGTCGTCGAGCGCTTCTCGCCCTACTTCGATCGCTTGGCGCCGACGGCGCCCATCCCGCTCACCGATGTCGACGACGCCGTGGCCGAGATCGAGCGGGTGGCCGCCGCCGGCTTCCGGACCGTCCTGCTCCCGGCCACCTCGCCCCTGCCCTACTACCGGCGCGAGTACGACCCGGTCTGGGCCGCCATCCAGGACGCCGGGATGCTGGTCTGCATCCACACCCAGACCGGTGGCGTGAAGGTGGACGACCCCGAGGCGCTCACCCTCAAGATCGTCATGGAGAACGCCCAGCAGGTGAACCAGCCCATGACGGAGAAGGCCGCGGCCAAGCGCATGGTCACCCAGGCCGTCTATCAGCCGATCGTCCCGCAGCAGGTCATCTGCCAGCTGATCGGCGGCGGCGTGCCCGAGCGCTTCCCCGGGCTGCACTTCGCCCTCATCGAGTTCAACGCCCACTGGCTCTCGTCGCTGGTGGGCTCGATGGACAAGTGCTGGATCACCGGCATCGGCCAGGACGCCGACTGGTGGCTGGGGGTGTGGGACGACACCCGGCCCGCCGACGACCAGCCCGGCATGGCCCAGCTCTTCCGCCTCAACGAGAAGTGGCCCTACCCGCTGATGCCCAGCGAGTACGTGAAGCGCCAGTTCCACATCTCGTTCCAGGACGACCCGGTCGCGGTCGCCTGCCGCCACATCACCGGGCTTTCGACCATCGTCTGGGGCAACGACTACCCCCACGCCGAGGGCACCTTCCGGGCCAGCCGCGAGCTGCTCGCCAACCTGATGGCCGGCGTCCCCGACGACGAGCGGGCGGCCATGGTCGGCGGCACCCTCGGCGGTCTGCTCGGCCTCAGCGCCCCCGTCCCGGCCTGACGTCGGTGGGCGACGGCGTGACCGCGGCGGCGCCGGCGTCATCGCGGTCCCAGATCCGGCGAACTCGACGCAATGACGGTCGGAAAACGACAGCCATTGCGTCGAGTTCGGGTGCACCGGGCGGGCGGGCCGACGGGTTGGGCGCGGCGTGAGCGGGCTGCGCTTCGACGGGCGGGTGGCGGTCGTCACCGGTGCCGGCCGTGGCATCGGGCGGGCCTACGCCCTCCTGCTGGCCGAGCGGGGAGCCGCCGTCGTGGTGAACGACCTGGGCGCCTCCATCGAGGGCGCCGGCGTCGACGCTGGTCCCGCGGCGGAGGTGGTCGCCGCCATCGCCGCCGCCGGCGGGATCGCGGTGGCCGATGGCCACGACGTGTCCGACCCGTCCGGCGCCACCGCCCTGATCGACGCGGCCACGGACACCTACGGGCGCCTCGACGTGCTCATCAACAACGCCGGCGTGATCCGGTGGGCGGGCTTCCCCGAGGCCGACGCCGAGAACTTCGCCGCCCACCTCGACGTCCACCTGTGGGGCTCGTTCCACACCACCAGGGCTGCTTGGCCGACGATGGTCGAGCAGGGGTTCGGGCGGGTGGTGATGACCACCTCGTCGGGCGTGTTCGGCCTGCCCCAGAACCTGGGCTATGCCGCGGCCAAGGGCGGGGTCATCGGCCTGGCCCGCAGCCTGGCCACCGCCGGCGCCAAGCGGGGCATCAAGGTCAACTGCATCGCCCCGGCGGCGTCCACCCGCATGGCCGGCGGGGGCGGCGGCCCCGACCCGGCCCTGATGGACCCGGCCCTGGTGGCGCCGCTCGCCGCCTACCTCGCCCACAACGAGTGCCCCGTCACCGGCGAGATCTACACCGCCGGCGCCGGCCGCTTCGCCCGCCTGTTCCTCGCCTCCACCCCAGGCTGGGTCGCCGGCGACGACGCCGACAACGCCGTCGCGGGTGCCGCGCCCGACACCGACACCGCCGCCCCGACCATCGAGGACGTCGCCGCCCATTGGGACGCCATCAACGCCGAGGACGGCTACACCGTCCCCGCCGACCTCGTGACCTGGTCCCGCTCGTTCCTCGCCCACCTGCCCCCTCCCGGATGACGCCGGCCGAGGCGCCGATCCGGCAGTCCCCACCGTCCGAGCAGGAGGCTCACATGCGCGACGCACCTTCCCTGCAGGCCGACGTCAACTGGTACGCCGTCCTCGCCCACCACGCCACCCGCACGCCGGACGCGGCGATCACGATCTTCGAGGGCCAGGCGACGACCTATGCCGAGATGGCCGACCGCGTCGCCGCGCTGGCCGCCGGCCTCGCCGAGCGAGGCGTGGGGCCGGGCGACGTGGTCGCCCTCCTCTCCTACAACTGCCCCGAGTTCCTGGAGACGATCTTCGCCGCCAACCACCTCGGCGCGATCGCGATGCCGATCAACTGGCGCCTCGCCGCCCCCGAGGTGCGCTTCATCCTCGAGCACTCGGGCGCACGCGCCCTGATCTGCGACGACGCCCTCGTCACGCTGGCGGGCGACGCGACCCGCGGCGGGGAGGACACGCTCGTGCGAGCCTGCATCGCCGCTGCGGCGCCGGACGGGTGGATCACGCTGGCCGGACTGCGGGGCACTCCGACCGGCACGGCCCACACCCCGGCCCGAGCCGAGGACGTCCACCGGTTGATGTACACCTCGGGCACCACCGGTCGCCCCAAGGGGGTGATGATCACCCACGCCAACCTGGCCTGGAAGAACCTGGCCCACATCGTCGAGTTCGGGTTCACCAGCGGCGACCTGGGGCTGGCCTGCGGGCCGCTGTACCACGTCGGCGCGCTCGACCTCACGACCACCTCGCTGATCGCGGCGGGCGCCACCACGATCCTCCACCGTGCGTTCGATGCCGCCGCCGTCGTCGACGAGATCGAACGCTCTCGGGTGACGACGGTGTGGCTGGCCCCGGCCATGGTCAACGCGATCATGGCCCTGCCCGGCGTCGAGGACCGCGACCTGTCATCGGTGCGGGTGATCATCAACGGCGGCGAGAAGATGCCCGTGCCGCTCATCGAGCGCATCCAGCGCACGTTCCCCTCGGCCTGGTTCGCCGACGCCTACGGCCTGACCGAGACCGTGTCGGGCGACACGTTCCTCGATCGCGACAGCATCGTGCGCAAGCTCGGCAGCGTCGGCCGGCCGTGCCTGTTCCTCGAGCTGGACCTCTGGGGCGAGGACGGCCGGTCGGTGCCCGCCGGCGAGCGGGGCGAGATCGTCCTGCGCGGGCCCAAGGTGTTCCCGGGGTACTGGCGTGACGAGGCGGCGACCGCCGCGGCGTTCGCCGGCGGTTGGTTCCACACCGGCGACATCGGGGTGCGTGACGAGGACGGCTACCTGTTCATCGTCGACCGGCTGAAGGACATGATCGTGTCGGGCGGCGAGAACATCGCCTCCTCCGAGGTCGAACGGGTGCTCTACGAACACGAGGCCGTGGTGGAGGTCGCCGTCGTCGCCCGACCCGACGACCGGTGGGGCGAGGTGCCGGTGGCCTTCGTGGTGGTGCGCGATGGCGCTGAGGCGACCGCCGACGAGCTCATCGACCACTGCCGCTCCCAGCTGGCCCGCTACAAGGTCCCCAGGGCGATCACGTTCCTCGACGCCCTGCCCCGGAACCCGTCGGGAAAGATCCTCAAGCGCGAGCTCCGCGGCGGCAGCTGAGGGGCGACCGGGCTGGCCACCGCACCGTCGAGGCCCCACCACCGGACACCACGTCGGCCCGCGGGCCCGCGGGCCAGCGCGGACACGCTGCCCCTCGTAGGATCGGCTTGAGCCAACAAGGGGGCGGCGACGCCGTGGACGTTCCACACATCGAGGGCTACAGCGATCTCCAGGTCATCGGTCGGGGCGGGTTCTCGGTGGTCTACCGGGCCCGGCAGGACCGCCTGCACCGGCCCGTCGCCCTGAAGGTGCTGATCACCGAGCAGGTCGACGACCGGGCCCGTCGACGGTTCGAGCGGGAGTGCCGGGCCATGGGCGAGCTCTCCTGGCACCCCCACGTCGTGGCGGTCCACGACTCGGGCGTCACCGACGATGGACGGCTCTGGCTGGCCATGGAGCTGCTCGAGGCCGGGTCGTTCGCCGATCGGTTGCACCGGAACGGACCGTTGGGCTGGCCCGAGGCGGTTGATGCCGTGATCCAGGTGGCCGGCGCCCTCGGGGCCGCCCATGCCATCGGCACCCTTCACCGCGACCTCAAGCCCGGGAACCTCCTCGTCGGGCCGTTCGGTGAGGCGAAGCTCGGCGACTTCGGGATCGCCGCCCTGGGCGACTCGGCGACCACGACCGGCTCGGCCGGGTTCACGATCGCGTACGTCGCGCCCGAGGTGCTTCGCGGCGCGCAGCCCGACGAGCGGGCCGACATCTACGGCCTGGCCTCGACGCTCTACGCCCTGATCGCCGGGACGAGCCCGTTCAGCATCGAACCGGGCCAGCCCGTCGCCGCGGCGGTGATGCGGGTGCTCGAGTCCGATCCCCCACGACTCGCGGGTGTACCCGACGAGCTGGCCGTCATCGTCCAACAGGCGCTGGCCAAGCTGCCCGAGGATCGGCCGCAGACCGCGGAGGCCTTCGCCGAGACGCTGCAGTCGGTCCAGCGCTCCCAGGGGCTCGCGGTCACCGTGCTGCGCCTCAGCCCGACGGAGGCGGGCGCGCCGAACCCCATGCCCACCGAGCCGAGCCCCACGAGCCGGGGCGACGCCGAGCCGACCGTTCTGCAGGCCCCTCCGGGACCCAGCCTGCCCGCCCCCGTTGGGACGGACGTCCCGCCGCCGCCACCACCACCACAACGACCACCACCACCACCACCTGCACCGGCGTCGCCATCACCGCCACCACCGCCGATCCCGACACCGCCGATGCCGCCACCGCCTGTCGCATCCGCACCGGACGGGCCTCCATCACCCGCACCGTCGACCGGCCGGCGCCGCGCCGTCGTCATCGGCGGCATCGTCTTCGCGCTGGTGCTCGTCGGGATCGTGGTCGTGCTGTTCACCCGCGACACGGGTGGCGGCACGTCCGGCGATGCCGCCGAGACCTCGAGCGCGCCCGCCCCGACCACCGAGGCGACGGTCGACACCACCACCTCGTCCGTCATCGAGGCCGCGTCGGCCGAGGTCGCCGCCTTCTGCGACGACGTCGTCAGCTTCCAGAACGGTGTCGACGTGTTCGAACAGAGCGGCGACGCCACCGACGCGACGAACTTGGCTTCGGAAAGCGAGCGCCTCACCCAGACCTACCAGGGCATCGACGTACAGTCCCTGTCCGCGCAGGACTTCTCCGACGTCTCGGCGTGCGCAACCCGTCTGTCAGACGCACTCGATCAGCTGAACACCGCTATCAGAGGCGGATGACCCCGATCCAGTGCTCTGGCACGGCGCCGCCGGCTGACTCCGAGCGCTCGGGCCCCGGCGCAGCGCCCTATCGAGACGCCGGCGCCGCCTCCTCCTCGAAGCGGCCCAGGCCGTAGTCGCCGGCGATGGTCGTGCGGTGCATGCACCGGCCACTCTCGGGTGGGGATCCCGACACCGAGTGGAGGACCCGCCAGTTGTCCCAGATCACCATGTCGGTCGGCTCCCAGCGATGGAAGTAGCTGAGGCCCTCGGCGGCCCGGACGATCTCGTCGCACACCTCGGTGAGCAGCGCCGCCGCGGTGGCGTCGTCGCGGCCCTCGACACCTTTCGCCATCCAGGGTGAGACGTGCAGGACCTTCTCACCGGTTCGGCGGGTCCAGACCGCGGGGTGGAGGGCGCGTAGCCGATCGGCGTACTCGGCCATCACGGCGCCGGCTTGGGGCGATGCCGCGACCTCGACGAGGCCTTCCGGGCGCCCGAACCGGAGGTTGTCGAGGATCACGTCCATGGCGTAGATCACCGTCTCGCCCTCGATCCGCTCGCGCACCTCGGGTGAGACCGCTCGATACAGGGCGATCCCGTCGACGAAGCCGGTCATGCCGCCGTCCGGCGGGATCTCGACCGCCCGGAGCACCCCGGCCCGGTTGAGCTGGTCGTTGTAGCAGTGGTCGAAGTGCCAGGGGAGCCACTGGGACAGCAGGCGGCCGTCGAGCCGGACCACCCCGCCCTCGTTCGGCTCGTGGCGGATCTCGATGACGCCGACGAGACCGTCGCCCACCCGGGGCGTGGCCTTGCTCGGGTGGTCCTTGAGCGGCCCGAACACGGTGCTGATGGCCACCTGCATCTCGGGCGTCGGCTCGACGTCCTCGAAGACCAGCAGGCCGTGCTCTTCGAAGGCCGCGTTGAGCCGGTCCCGCACCTCCGCGTCGCCGACGTTGGCCGGCGAGAGCCCTCCGACCCGAGCGCCGAAGGCGAGGTCGTCGCGGATGGGGGCCACGGTCACGGTGGTCATCGTCGGCTCCTCGAGAGGGTGGTCATCGGTGGCCGCCGATCGTCCGATCGGCCCAGTCGACGAGTTGGGGCACGAGCAACGGCCAGCGCACGAAGAGCGAGCCCGCCTGCTCGACCGCCGCTCGACGCTCGTTCCACTCGTCGTCGCCCCACGGGGGCTCGACGAGGTCGGCCCCTGGCAACCCGGCGGCGAGCGCCTCGGAGGTGGCGCGGGTGTGGGACATGTCCGAAGCGCCACTGCGGAACACCAGGATCGGGACGGCGAGCCGGGCGACGTCGTCGTCGTCGAGGCCGGGCACGAGCGAGTCGTCACACGGGCAGTAGGCCAGCATCCAGCGGTCCATGACCTCGAGGAACTCCTGGCGGTCCATGGCCAGGAACCGCTCGCGGTTCGCGGGGTTGCCCGCGAGGACCTCCTGCCACTGGTCGAGCTCGACGACGGCCTCCATCCCACCGTGCCACGCCGCGTCGGCCGACGGCATGGCGTAGTAGTTGGCCAGCTGGAGCAGCCCAGGGACACCGCCGCTGATCCACCACATCGCCAACCCGGCCGTGACGTCGGGGTTGCGGGCAGCGGCGAGCAGCGACACCCGCGCGCCACCCGAGCCGCCGGCGATGACCGTGGGGCCGAGGTCGAGGTGGCGGAGCAGGGCACCCAGGGCATCCGCCTGCACCTCGGACTCCGACCGCCCGCGGAACACGACGGAGGAGGCGCCGCAGTTGGGGCGGTCCCAGGTCAACACCCGCCGGCCTCGGTCGGCCAAGGCCCGCGCCATCTCAGGGAGGCCGCCGACCTCCTTGGTGAACCGTCCTCCGGGCGTCACCACCCACGGCTGACCGTCACCCACCAGCTCGTAGGCGATCTCGATCCCGTCCAGCACTGCCACCGGCATGGTCGGTCCCCCCTTGTCGGCTCGTTGTACCACCGACCGGCGACATGGTCCATCGACCGGCGACATGGTCCATCGACCGGCCAGCCCCTGCGCCGACGAACAGGGCGCGGTGCTCAGCGCGGGGTGACCCGGAGGATCCTGTCCACCCCCACCCCGTTCGAGGTGGTGACGTACAGCGAGCCGTCGGGGCCGAGCACGGGCGTGCGCAGGCGGCCGAACCGGCGGTCCAGCTCGGGTGGCGTGTCGTGGTACACGATCTCGCCGTCGGCGGTGATGCCCATCATGCGCAGCGAGCTTCCCTTCAGCGTGGCCACCGCGAGCCATCCGTCGTAGGCCTGCCAAGCATCTCCCGACACGAACGTGCCGCCACTCGTGGCGATGGTGGGGAAGCCCGACGACCACCGGGCCGGGATCGCCCCGGGTAGGGCAGGGTCGGTCATGGGCGCGCTGTCGTTGTAGCCCGGCACCGGGTTCCACCCGTAGTTGCCCCCGTTCTGCAACAGGTTGATCTCGTCGTCACGGGTGGTGCCGTGCTCCACCGACCACATCTGCTGGCCTCGGGGGGCGAGGCCCTGCGGGTTGCGGTGCCCGTAGTCATGGATCCGGGCATCGGTGGCGGGGTCGCCGTCACTCGCGAACACGTTGCTCGGGGCCCCCTCACCTGTGAAGCGATCGACGCGTAGCACCTTCCCCGCCAGCGACCGGAGGTCCTGAGGCGCGGTGCCGGTGCCGGCGTCGCCCGTGGAGATCCACAGGAACCCGTCGGCCCCCACCTCCACCTGGCAGCCGCCGTGGCCCCCGAGCGGGATGCCGCCCACCAGGGGGTCGTTCACGCGACGCGCGCTGGTGTAGCGCTCGTCCATCTGCCAGGCCATCACCTCGATGTCGATGGGGTCGTCCGGCACGTCGAGGTCGTCATGGGCCTGGCAGGTGTAGAAGCGGCGGTTCTGGCTGAACCCGGGGTCGACGGCCAGGCCGAGCAGGCCCAGGTCCCAGATGGCCAGGAAGTCGTGGTTGCCGATCAACGTCACCGGATGGGGCTCGGCTTCACCCGGCGGCACCACGCTGAGCGAGCCTCCCCGCTCGGTGAACAGCATCGAGCCGTCGGGGGTGAAGGCCACGTCCCAGGGGAACGACAGGCCATCGACGGTGGTCTCCACCGACAGCGCGGGCACGGTCTCGTCGGTGAAGGTGCAGACCACCTGCTCGCCGACGGCGAGGTGGACAGTGGCTCGCCGGGCCGAGAGGTCGACCGTCTCGCCCGTGTCGCACCGGAGGCCGGTGAGGCGCCACCCGGCGACCAGGTCCTGGGTGACGGTGTAGGTGCCGGCCGCGAGCGCCGCGCCGGTGACGGACCGTGCCGAGGGGTCCACTCCGTCGTCACGGAGCCCGAACGCGCCGCAGGCCGCGCCCTGGCAGCCAGTGAACCCGAACGCCTCGGGGGCATCGGGGGCCGCGTTCTCGACGATCGTGAGCGACTGCGTGCGGTTGGTGAACGTGCAGACCGCATGCTCGAGGGGTCCGAGCGTGACGGTGACGCGCCGCTCGGCGAGGTCGACCGTCTCGCCCGTGGTGCAGGTCAGGTCGGTGAGCGACCAGTTCGCGGTCGGCGATTGGGTCACCGTGTACGTGCCCGCCGACAGCGCCGATCCACTCACCTCGTTGGCCAGCGCGGGGTCGGCGTCGTCATCGAGGGTGAACGAGCCACAGCCCACGCCGGCGCAGCCCGAGAACACGAAGTCCTGCGCCGCGTCCGGGTCGGCGTCCTCCACGATCGTGATCGACGGCGACCGGTCGGTGAACGTGCACGTGACCGCTTCCCCGGCGAGGAGCGTGATGGTGACGCGTCGGCTGGCCAGGTCGACGACCTCACCGGTGTCACAGGCGATGTCGGTCAGCACCCAGCCGGCGGTGGCCGACTGGCTGATCGTGTAGGTGCCCGGCGAGAGACCGGGGCCGGTGACGCGCGACGAGAGGGTGCCGTCCTCGCCGGCGGCTCCCCGGTCGTCGTCGAGCGTGAAGCTGCCACAACCCGAGCCGAGACAGCCGGTGTAGGTGAAGTCCTGCGCCGACTCGGCGATCGAGTCCTGGACGATCGTGATCGACGGCGCCGGCGCAGACTCAGGCGCCGCGGCAGACGCAGACGCAGGAAGGGCGGACGGCGAGGTCGCCCCGGACGAGGTGGGCCGAGCGCCGGCGACGGCGGGCGGCAGGAGGGTCACCGCCAGCACGAGGAACAGCGCGACGGTGCCGCCCGCCCGGCCCCGCGCTCGCGCCCGAGTGGTCGCCGGCTTCACCTCCACGCCTGCCCCCGCACGACGAGGAGCGTACGTGTGCTCGACCCGTGGCCGCCGAACGCGCTGGTAGCCGCCCACCACCGGTGCCCGATCGGAGCTCGGCGCCGAGGATCCTCCTAGGGCCGGAGCTCGTCCTCGTCCGACTCCGGGGTCACGACCTCGGGCTGTGGAGCGTCGTAGGGCGGGAAGGGCGCGTCCGAGTAGATGGCCACTCCCTTGGATCGGAAGGAGATGGCGAGCTCGACCGGCCTGATGCTGTGCACGTACACGGCGGCGCCGACGGCCCAGAGCCGGCGGGCGAAGGTGTCGGTGTAGCGCCGCCGCTGGGCCATGTTGTCGGCGAGCGAGAGGGTGGGATCGCGTCGCCCCCACCACATCATCACCGCCGGCGCCCGGTTCCGACGCACGAACGAGACGACCTCGTCGTCGTCGAAGCGGTTGTAGCGCTGGCTGCGGTAGAGGGCCACCAGGTAGCTGTGGACCGGGTACAGGTCCTGGATCGCGGCGAGTTGGAACAGGTCGAACACGTGCGGGATCACCCGCTCCATCACCGCGGGGTCGCCGCCGGCGTCGGCGAGGAAGCGCCTGAAGATCGCCACGTCCGACTCCTTGGTGTCGAGCACGAGGTACATGTCGGGGTGTTGTCGCATGAGGCGCACCACGTCGTCGCTGAACAGCGGCGTGTACAGGTGACCGTTGCTGTGGAACCGCCGGGAGGCCAGGTCGCCTCTGGTCACCTGGCTGAAGGGTCGGTCGAGGCCGAACCGTGGCTCCATGCCGTCATGGGAGGCGAACGCCGAGCCGTCGGCGAGCCGGACGAAGTCCATCTCGAACACGCGGAACCCGCGGCCGTAGCTGTACGTGAACGCCTCGCGGCTGTTCGTGTACCCGTCGCCATGGCGCGTGGCGCCCAGCGCGTGGGCCAGTACCCCGTAGTGGTCGTAGTCCGCCCGGACCCGGGCGAGGTCGACCGGCGGTGCCAGGGCCGGATGGATGTCGATGATCGAGGACTTCGACGCGAACACACCGCCCTGCCCGCCGTACCAGACGGGGTCGGGCCGCGCGCCGGGTGCGTACCACGCGACGTCCGTGCGGCGGTCGCCGTCGAAGTCGGCGACGACCGGTGTGTAGTCGCCGTCGACGGTCACCGGGCGACCCGTGAACCCCGTGCGTCCGGCGAACCACACGGCGTCGCCGGCCGCCCCGGACTGGTACCAGAACAGGTCCGAGGCGCCGTTGCCGTCGAAGTCCCCGACGAGGGGAGGGCTCCCGGCGTCGGCCCGCACCGTCGCGCCGAAGAACCCGCCGTTGCCACCGCCGTACCACACGACGTCGCTCGCCGGCCCAGGGCCGAACCAGAGGATGTCCGAGCGGCGGTCGCCGTTGAAGTCGCCGCCACGAGGTGTGTAGTCCAGCCCGATGGACAACGGCCGGCCGGTGAAGCCCCCGCCGGCCACGCCCCGCCACAGTGCGTCGGCGGCGGCGCCGTGGCCGTACCACACGATGTCGGTGGTGCCGCTCCCGTCGAAGTCGCCCACGACAGGTGCCGGCGAGCCCCCGACGGCCACCGATCGCCCCACGAACGTCCCGGTGCGGGTGCCGTACCAAAGCACGTCGCCATCCGGACCGGGGTGGTACCAGAAGATGTCGTCGCGGCGGTCACCGTCGAAGTCGGCCACGAACGGCTGGTACACGCCGTCGACCGTCACCTCCCGTCCCAGGAAGCCGTGGCCGGCCCCGCCGAACCACACGTAGTCACGAGGCGGTCCGGAGCCGTACCAGAACACGTCGTCATGGCCGTCGCCGTCGAAGTCACCGGTCAGCGGGAGGTAGTCGCCTCCCACGGTAATCGCCTCGCCGGCGAAGCGCCGCCCGGCGGCACCGAACCACGCGTGGTCCTGCGACGCGCCCGCCCCGTACCAGAGGAGGTCGCCGCGCCGGTCTGCGTCGAAGTCCCCCACGACCGCCGCGGGCGCCGCCTCCTCCTCCGCCGATGCGCTCACCGGTGCGCCCGTCACGATCTGCGTCGCGTCCGAGCGGCGCGCCCCAGGGACCGCGGCGAGCCCCGACGCGACGGCCCCGATCACGAGCACGGTCACGACGGCGGCCCGCGTGGGGCGCCGTGCCAGCAGAGGTCGTGTCTCGCCACCGCGTTCCATATTGCGGCCCTTCGCGCTGTTGCGATCAGGTTGAGGGGGAACCCGGTGCTGAGCGTCGCGCCCTGACCGGCGCCCGCACAGGGCCGAACGACCCGCTCACACCTCGACGACGTCGGTCACCGCCGCGATCACGGCGGCGATCACGTGGTCGACCTCGGCGGCCGTGAGCGCGTTTCCCGAGGGCAGCACGAGGCCGTTGGGCGCGAACGCCTCACACCGGTCGAGCGGCGCCGTGAACCTCGAGCGGTCGCCGGCACCGGGATGGAGGTGGAGCGGGCGGTAGAAGCCGCGGGTCTCCACGCCCGACGCTCGCAGCGCCCGCGCGAGCCCAGGTGCGCCCCCGGCCACCAACTCGGGCTCGACCAGGATGGCGTAGGCCCAGTTCGCGTGGCGGTCGCCGGCGCGCACCGGCGCCGGTGGGCGTATGCCGGGCACGTCGCTCAGCGCCTCGGAGTAGCGGTCGGCGTTGGAGGCCTTCCGATCGAGGAACTCGTCGAGACGATCGAGCTGCGCGAGGCCCACGGCCGCGGCGAACGCGGACATCCGGTCGTTGAACCCGACGGCCGTGTGGACGTAGGCGTGATCCGGGTCGGCGACCTGGGCGTGTCGCTGCAGCCACCGCAGGCGCGCGGCCAGGTCGGCATCGTCGGTGGCGACCATGCCGCCCTCACCCGTGGTGATCACCTTGTTCGCGTAGAACGAGTAGCAGGACGCGACACCGACGGCGCCCACGGGTCGGCCCGCGTGGAGCGCACCGAGGCCCTGGGCGCAGTCCTCGACGAGCAGCAGGCCGCGTTCCCTGCACAGGTCGTCCAGGGCGCCGAGGTCGCACGGGTGGCCGTACATGTGGACCGCGAGCACCGCGCGGGTCCGGGGCGTCACCGCGCCCACGACGGACGCCGCGGTGACGTTGAACGACACCGGGTCGACATCGACGAGCACGGGCGTGGCCCCGACGAGGTTCACCATGTCGGCGCACGGGGCGAAGGTGAACGACGGCACGATCACCTCGTCGCCCGGCCCGATGCCCAGTCCCGCGAAGGCCAGGTGCAGCGCCGCCGTGCCGCTGGCGGTGGCCACCGCGTGCGCCGACCCCACGCGCTCGGCGAGGGCCGCCTCGAACGCGCCCACCGTGGGGCTGTGACCGCCTGCGTCGCCGGCGGCCACGCAGGCCTGCAGGGCCGCGGCCTCCGCCGGTCCGAGCACGGGCTCGTGGACGCGGATCACCGCCGAATCGGCTCGCTGGGGCCTGTAGTAGACATGCCGGCGTGTCCACCGCACCCACCGACGTGCACGAGGAGCTGGCCTACTGGCGCACCCTCGCCGAGCAGCGGGGACGGGTGATCCAGTCGCTGCACGAGTTCAACTACTGGCACGCGGCGACCGTAGCGCGGGGCGAGGTGATCACCGGCCTGGAGCGCTCGGTCGAGCTGTGGCGCGAGCGTTGCCTCGCCGCGGAGGCGAACCCCGAGGTGTTCTCGTCCGTCGAGGTCCCCAGCGGGCCGGCACCGTCGCTCACCCCCGAGCGCTTCGCGCTGAAGGTCGCCCTGCGGGTGCTGCACCCGCTGCACGAACGCGTCGTGCGCCGCCTGGATGCCGGCTGATCCCCATCCGACCTGAACCGATGCGACGCGTGCCCCTCGTGGTCGTCGGGGCGACCGACCCGGTGGCCTCGGCCTTTCGCGCTCTCGTCGAGTCCCTGCGCGGCGACCTCGCCGGTCGTGAGGGGTTGCACCTGAGCCTCGCAGAGGCGCTGGGGCCGGAGCCCTCGATCGTGGTCGACGCCACCACGAACCCGGATCCCGACACCGTTGTCGCCCGGCGCGGCGCGGGCATGGCCGCCATCAACGAAGGGCACGCGCTCGTCACCGCCGACCTCGCGACCTTCACGGACGACCCGGTCGACCTCGCGGTGGCGGTGGCCGACCGCCGCGTGGGCCTGAGCGCCACCCTGTTGCCGGGATCTGGGTTGGTCACCACGCTGGCGCGTCTCCGCGACGCCGGGGACCAGGTGGAGGAGATCGTCCTCACCGGGGCCGGCCCGGCACGGCTCGCCCGCGAGGCGACGGTGGTCTCGGGTCTGATGGGGATCGAGCTCGCGGTCGCGCAGGTACAGGTCGCCCGCCCGGGCACCGCCGGCGACGACGGGGCGTGGTCGGCGACGATCACGGGCGACGCCTTCCCGCGGGTCGACCCCGTCCCCACGCCGGTCCACGCAGACGCGTCCTCCTTGCCTGCGTCGCATGCGGGCGATCGCGGGGCGAGCATCCGAACGGCGCGCCTGGCGTCCCCGCTCACGCTTCACGGTCCGTCCGGCACCGTCGAGGTGGTGGCGGCCGAGCTCTTCGCCGATGTCGTCGAGCTGGCTCGTCAGGTCGACCCGCCGTGGCGGGCGCACCGCCGGAAGGTCGCGTCCTTCCGATGAGGTCGTTGATCTACAACCAGTGGGTCGCCACGCTCGGCGGGGGTGAGCAGACCCTCGGAGCGTTCGCGCTCACGCTCGCGGCCTACGGCCCCGTCGACGTGATCACCCACGAGCAGCCGGACTGGGACCGGTTCCGCGAGATCCTCGGATTCGACCTCGCCGAAGTCGGGTGCCGGGTCGTGCCCGAGGACCCCATGCACTACCGGGGGGTCTCCGACGCGACGCGCGACTACGACCTGTTCGTCAACTGCTCCTACCTCGACCACGTGCGTGCGCACGCCCGCTTCAACGTCATGCAGGTGTTCTTCCCGCCCGCGCCTCCCGCGACCGCGGGCACCGTCCGCCCGCTCCCCCGTCGACTCGACACCCCGGGGCCCATCATCGAGGCCGTCGGCGGCCTCTACCGGCTCGAGTCGGACTACCACGGCCCGTTCGCCTGGACCGACGGGTGCGGCCGGTTCGCCCTGTCGGGCACCGATCCCGGGCCCGTCGAGCTCACCGTGTGCGTCGCCAGCATCCGCCCAGCCGGTGAGGAGCCGGCAGACGTCGTGATCATGGCGGACGGGGTGGCCCTCGGGCCGGCCGTCACCCTCCCCGAACGCGGGTACGTCACCCTCCACCAGACCGTGCCCGCGAGGGTCGTGGAGTCGGGGCGACCGGTCTTCGTGGACGTGACCAGCTCGACGTTCGCCCCCAGCCGCCACCGCACCGACCCTCGAGCCCGCCTCGGCGTGCGCGTCGCGTCGATCGCGGCCACCCAGGGTGGGCGCCCGCCGGTGGTCAGCGGACCCGCCGGCCTCGAGCGCTGGACCGACCACTGCCGGTTCTACGACGCCGTCGACACCTACGACCTGCTCCTCGCCAACTCCCACTTCACCCAGCGCTGGATCGCGCAGCGCCTCGGGCGAGCGAGCGAGCTGCTCTACCCACCGGTGCAGGTCGGACAGTTCCGACCGGGCGCGAAGCGACACCAGATCATCAGCGTCGGCCGGTTCTTCGTGGAGGGGCACAGCAAGAAGCAGCTGCACATGATCGAGCTGTTCAAGCGCCTCTGCGACGAGGGGCTCGATGGCTGGGAGTACCACCTCGTGGGCGGCACCCGCCATGATCCCGCGGCGTCGGGCTACCTCGAGCGCTGCCGCGCCGCGGCGGTGGGCTACCCGATCGTGTTCCATCCCGACGCGCCGCTCTCCACCCTCGCCCGCCTGTACGGCGAGAGCGTCCTGTACTGGAACGCCACCGGCTACGGGGAGGACCCCGATGTGGAGCCCGACCGCTTCGAGCACTTCGGGATGACGACCGTCGAGGCCATGGCCGGCGGCTGTGTCCCGCTCTCCTACGCGAGGGCCGGACAGCCCGAGGTGATCGAGCAGTGGCACTCGGGTGTGCTGTTCGAGACCCTCGACGAGCTCGGTGAGGCCACGACGCGCCTCATCGACGACCCGCACCGCCTCGCCCTGATGTCGGAGGCCGCGATCCTGCGCAGCGGGACGTTCTCGTACGACAATTTCCGCACGTCGCTCCTGCGCATCCTCGCCGACGTCGAGCGCCTCGCCGACGGCACCGTCCCCTCCGAGACCAGTGTGGTCCCTGCCACCGGGCCGGCATCGTGACCGCGCCACGCCGAGCGCTGGTCACCGGCGCCTCGGGCTTCATCGGTCGTCACCTGGTGCCCGCGCTCACGGCACGGTTCGAGGTGGTCGACACGATCGACCTCGTCTCGTCCCCCGACCCCGTGGCCGGCACCGAGCACATCGGCGACGCCTGCGACCTGCTGCCACAGCTCGATCGCTACGACGCCGTGTTCCACCTCGCGGCCACGGTGGGCGGCCGCCAGAGCCTCGAGGACGACCCGATGAGCGTGGTCGGCAACCTTGCCCTCGACGGTGCCTTCTTCCGGTACGTGGCCCGCACCCGACCGGACGCCGCCGCCTACATGTCGTCGTCGGCGGTGTACCCGCTCGCCGGCGAGCCCGTCCCCGGCGGTCTCGAGGAGTCGGGCGTCGACGTCCGCGCCTCCCACGTCGGGGTACCCGACGGGATGTACGGCTGGGTCAAGCTGACCGGCGAGCGGGTCGCCGTCGCCGTCACCGCGCAGTGCGGGGTCCCGATCGCGCTCTACCGCCCCTTCACCGTCTACGGCCCGGGTCAGACGTCGGACTACCCGGTCCCCGCGATCGTGGCCCGCGCCAGGGAGCGGCTCGATCCGCTGGTCGTGTGGGGCAGCGGCCAGCAGGTGCGCGACCTCGTGCACGTCGACGATGCCGTCGGCGTCATCGTCGAGTCCCACGGGCAGGTGGACGGCGCGACGCCGATCAACGTCTGCACCGGCGTCGGCACCACGTTCGCCGAGATCGCCGCGCTGGCCGCCGATGCGGTGGGTTACCGCCCGACGATCTGCGGTGACCTCTCCAGGCCCGGCGGCGTCGCGCATCGAGTCGGTGCGCCTCGATCGATGTCTCGATGGCACGTCCCGGCCCGAGCGGTCAGCGAAGGGATCGCCGCGCTCGTCCAGGAGCCGACCGAGGCACCCCAGCTCGGGTGACGGCCGGCGGCCGACCGCCCGGCCGGCGGCCACGTGCGGCTCAGGTCCACAGCGGGACGAGTTGGCGACCGTCCACCCACGCTTCCCAGCCGTTGCTGCAGCGCACTCGGGCCCAGTCGCCCGACCACTCCAGCACCTCGACATCGAGGTCGGGGTCGAGGCTGGCCACCGGGTCGGGGCCCGGGTCCGACGACGACCACGCCGGCATCCCGGTCCACGGGACGCGGTGGGTGGCGGCGTACGGCGCCGGGGCCCCAGCACCGGCGGTGGGGGCGTCGGGGGCGACCGGAGGCTCGGCGGCCACCGGGGGCTCGGGCTCGAGGGGGGCGGGCTCGGCCTGTGGCCAACGGCGACCGTCGGTGAGGTCGAGGAGGTGCTGGCGGCACAGGTCGTGCAGCTCACGGCCCAGCGCGGCCGCCGACACCGGTCGGTCGGCGGGGTTCCTCGACATCGCCCGCTGCACCAGAGCGACGACGTCGGCCGGCGTGTCGGCCTCGAGCGGCAGGGGCGGGTCGTCGGCGATGCGACGCACCGCGCTGTCGATCGAGTCGGTGCTTCCCACCGCGTACGGCGGCGTGCCGTCGACCAGCTCGTGGAGCAGGGCCCCGACCGAGTAGACGTCGGCCGCCACCGACGGCTCGGCACCGTCGAGTACCTCGGGGGCGGTGCCCACCACCGACCGGGGGGTACGGGCGTGTCGCACGCCCTGGTCGCCCACGACGCGGGTGACCCGGAACTCGGCCAGGAGCGGCGTGCCGTCGCTCGCCAGGAGGATCGTCCCCGGTCGCAGGTCGCCGTGGACCACGCCGGTGCGGTGTGCGGCAGCCAGGGCGTGCGACACGTGCAGCCCGATGCGCACCGCCTCCTGCCAGCCGAGCGCGCCCTGGCGTTCGAGCCGATCGGCGAGCGAGCCGTCGGGCAGGTACTCCATCACCAGGTAGGGCCGGCCGTCGTCGGTGAGCCCCGCGTCGTGCAGGCTCACGAGCGCCGGGTGCTCGGACAGCGTGCCGGCGGCCCGGCACTCGGCCTCGAATCGGGCCCGGGCCTCGTCGTCGAGCGGCGCGGTGATCACCTTCACCGCCACCGGGCGCCCGAAGGCGGGTTGGGTGGCCCGGTAGACGGTGGCGAAGGGATCGTCACCGATCACGGTGGCCCCTTGGATACCGGGGATGCCGAGCGACTCGGCGCCCGGTGCAGCAGTGGAGTCCGTCACGTGCGCTCCCCTCAGCCCGGTACTTGGAACGTCGAGGTGGCCGAGTCGGCACCCGGGACGAGGGTTCCGCTGTCGCCCCCGACGACCTCGCCGTTGACCGAGATCGTGAGGCTGAACGAGGCACCGTCGTCGTCGCAGGCACCGAAGTCCCGGACGAACACCTGGTAGCTCCCCGGGGGCGCCTGGCCCGGACCCCAGTAGGCGTTCTCCGAGTGACCACCCGTGTCCTCACAGGCGGGGATCTCGTCGCCGCCGACCAGCGTGCCGCCACTCGATGTGGTGGTGCTGGAGAAGGAGAGCTCCTCGCCGTTGGGGTCGATGACGTGCAGGTCGAGGTCGTCGTTGCCCGACCAGCTCAGGGTGACGTCCACGTCGTTGGCACCACCGAGGTCGTCCGGCGGCGCAGTGGCGGGCGGAAGGGTGCCCGGCGCAACCGTGTCGGGCGGCAGCGTCGAGGTGGTGGTGCCGGTGCCGTCGCCGGGCTGGTCGTCATCGCCGTCGCTCCCCGGTGGCCGGGTGTACGGGTCGCCGGTGTCGATGTCGATGATCACGAAGATGTCGATGGTGACGTTCACCTGGATGACCGTGAGCCCGGTCGGGGTGAACCCTGGCCACCGGGGGCCACGGAAGCGGGGCGAGCTCGAAACCGCTCGTGGCGGGGTGAGCGGGTTGCCACACGCGCAACGGGCCCGAGGGATGCCCTGGCGGTCGACGAGGACCGCGGTGCCCGCCTGCAGCACCGTCTGGATCTCGGTGGCGCGGCCGTTGCGGAAGCCGTGGTTGGTCACCCGTGTGTCGCTGCGCAGCTGCATCGACGTGAGGTCGAGGATGTAGTCCTCGAGCTGGTTGAAGGCGATGCCCTGCACCCCCGCCCAGGCCCGGCCCTTGTCGGGGTTGGCCTGCAGGAAGTCGATCATCTGCCGGCGATCGCACTGTGCCTGGTTCTGCGTGCCGCCGTAGAGCCCCGGTTGCGAGCCGGCGGCGCTGCGCACCTCGAGGGCACCACCCGACGAGGTCCCGGTGGTGCCCTGTGACGGCACCGCGCGGTTCTGGGAGTTGGCGACCGAGTCGGTGAAGGGGTCCTGGCCCACCTCGGTGCTCGGGGCAAGGAAGATCTCCCCGGCCTCTGCGTCCTGACTGGTGAGCAGCACCACGCCGACCGTGGCCGCCACCAACAGCACCACCACACCGACGGCGATGCCGACGATGAGGCCCGTCTTGGAGCCGGAGGGCTTCGGCGCCGGCGGCGGCCCTTGGGCGGCCGGCGTGTAGCCGTAGCCGTACCCGGGTGGTGGTGGCCCCGCCGGGCCTCGTGGCGGTCCCGGCGGCGGCCCACCGGGACCGCGGGGCGGCCCGGGCGGCGGGCCTGGCGGCATCCTGGGCGGGCCTGGCGGCACCTGTTCGGTCATGCCCGCAGTGAACCAAGGAGGCAGCCGCGGCCACAGAGTCCTTCGTCACTATCGGTAGCGTCGCATCCTGGCGCCCGGAGCCCAGGGGCTGCGCTGGGCGGCCCGCGTGCCGGCGGCACCTTCCCGGCGTCAGCCGCGTGATCGGCCGCGGTCTGGCCCCGGGCTCAGGCGGGGGTGCTGACCGGCGCGATGGCGAGGCCGTTGACGTCGTTCCCGCCCTGGTAGGCGACCACACCGGCCGGGAAGAAGGAGATCTCGTCGGCGCCACCGACACCCAGTGGCGGGGAGGTGCCCCGATCGATGGAGTTGTCGGACACCCGGGCCCGGATCACCTCGGCTGCGGTGGGTCCCTCGATCAGGAACGCTCGTTCGTTGGTGGCGGGCCGCACGACGTTGTTGTCCACCCGCAGCCGCTTGGCCCGGCGGGCGCGCACGGCGGGGAACACCGAGGCCGAGCCGCCGCTGTAGGGCGGCGGCGGCGGGAACATGGTGCCCAAGCCCGAGCCGGGCCCGCCCGATCCCTGTTGTTGATGGGAGCCGGGCGCCGGCTGCTCGGTGGTGATGGGACCGTAGAAGAGGTTCCCGGACACCTTCACGTCGCTGCTCCGCTCGACGATGACATAGCCGTTGCGGCACGCGTCGATCAGGTTGCCCTCGACCAGCACGGCATCGATCGTGAGGCTCTCGACCGGGTCGTGGATGGTGCCCACCATGATGCCGAAGGGCATGCCGGACCCCCACAGGACGTCGGTGTCCTCGCCGTAGAGCCCCACCTCGTCGATGTGGTTGCCCCGGATCACCACGTTGCGCCCGTTCCCGTTCTTCGAATCCTGGAAGACGGTGATGCCCGCCAGATGGGTGCCGCGGATGCTGTTGTCGCTGACGACGACGCCGTCGGCACCGAACACCGCGATGCCACGGGACCCACACCGGGTGACCACGTTCGAGGACACGACCACCTGGTGACTGATGGCCGTCTCGGGCTCGGCCAGCGTGCCGCCACCCACCGCGATCCCGTCGTCACCGGTGTGGTCGACGCGGCAGCTACGGACGGCGCCTCCGACCACCCCTCTCAGGTGGATCCCGTCGAGGTGGAGGTCGCGGACGTGGCAGTGGTCGACGACGAGATCCGTGCACTCGGTGACCGAGATGCCGTAGGCCGGGCTGTTGACCACCTCGACATCGGAGATCGTGATGCGGTCGGCCAGGTAGCACTGGAACGGGCTCTCCCCCGCCTCCCGTGGGCTGTTCACGTCGAGGACGACGTCGGTGCGGATGGTCAGGTCCCGGACCGCCACGTCGTGGACGCGCCCCCCAGGCCTCGGATCGTGGATCCACAGCTTCGGCGCGAAGTCGATCGGGCCGTTGTAGCCGGCCTGTTTGAACAGGAGGGTCGTCGCACCGGATCCGGCGCCGACGATCTGGAGGCGGCTGAGCCAGATGATCATGATCCCCGTGAGGAAGTACACCCCCGGCGGGAAGTAGAGGACGCCACCGACGGCCGGATCGAACCGGGGCACCCACTCCAAGGGGTTCGGCCCTGTCTTGTTGGCGATGAGCGCGTCGATCACTGCCGGCATGTCGTTCGTGACCCCGTCGCCGACGGCTCCGTAGTCGCGCACGTTGATGACGCTCGGCCCGCCCAGCGTCCCCTCGAGGCGGGCGTCGACCTGCTCGAGCGCGTCCTGGACGTTGGTCGCCGTGGTCACCTGGAGGCCGGCGGGGTCGAACGTCGTCTGGGAGGCGGCCTCGGCGTACGCGGTGCCCGAGTTGAGCGCCCAGACTCCCGCGCCCCCGCCGAGGCCCACGGCGAGCGCCCGCCGACGGGTGAGCCCCCGCTTCCCTGCCCCTTCGGCCGGTCCCTGGACCATGTCGCGAGCGATCGTACCCGAACGATCCCTCTGGCATCCGGGCACCCCTTGGAGGGCGTCAGGTGACCAGCAGGGCCAGCCGCACGACGACGGCGATCGGCACACACACCAACAGCGCCAGGGTCAGGAGCAACGCCACCCCGCTGGTCATGAGCGCGAGCGGTCGCAGCGGGGCGGTCACCCCGAGGGCGTCCGAGACGTGGCCGCGGAGGGGTGACACCGTCCCGCGGTAGAACCGCCAGGCCCGGCGGAGCCGCCCCACCGACTCCTCGTCGGCCTGACCAGCTCCTCGATCCGGGTCCCCGGCCCCGCGGGATCGGGAGGATTGGACCATCGCGTAGGTCTGCAGTGCCGTGGCGGTCGCGGCCGGGGCCAACTCGGCGGCCCGGACGAAGGCGCGATCGAGCCACCACCGGTGGAACAGCAGCCAGCCGCCGGGGGCGCAGAGCACGACCAGCGACGCCGCGCTCGACCACCACGGTGGACGATCGGGCCAGACCGGTGCCGGCAGGACGAGCCACACCACCGCGCCCGCGGCGAGGCCGATCCAACCGGCGATCCCGACCGGTCGGGCCAGCCGACGGGCGAGGACGCTGGCCCGACCGACCAGTTCCTCGATCCGGCTCGGAGGCGGCGCCTCGCTCCACGGATCCGAGATGTCAGGCGGCGACATCTCGGCATCTTCCCCCGGATCCTCGTCTGGATCAGGTGCCGGGGACGACACGGTTCAACGTCCTCGCCGCTCCGCGCTACCGGCTGAGGTCCATCAGCACCGCTCGGCCGAGGTAGGCGCCGGCCTCGAGCTCCTCGAAGATGGTCGGGACGTCCGAGAGGCTGCCCGTGCGCGACACGTGGGTGCGCACCTTGCCCGCACCGGCCAGCGCGACGAGCTCGCGCATCTCCTGCACCGTTCCCACGGCGGAGAAGATGAGGGTGGGGTCCCGCCAGAAGAACTCGAACGGGCTGATCTCGAAGTTGCCGTCTCCCGTCGGCGGGAGGCCGACGCCGACGAACAGACCCTGCTGGCGCAGCATCGAGAGCCCGAGCTGGAAGCCCGCCACGCGTGCGGCGAACACGAGCACCGCGTCGATGCCCCCCTCGGCCATGGCCACCCCCGCCGCGTCCTCCACGCTCACCGCACGCTCGGCGCCGAGCGAGCGGACGAACTCGAGGCGGTCCTCGCCGATGTCGACGCCGAGCACCCGGTAACCGAAGGCGTTGAGGATCTGGACGGCGTAGTGGCCCAGGCCACCGGCCGCGCCGATCACCCCGATGGTGCGGCCGGGCGGCACGCCGTGGGCCATCAGCTTGCGCACCGCGCTGTAGGCGGTCAGCCCCCCACAGGCCAGCGGGGCCTCCTCGTCGCCGAGCGTGTCGGGCACGGGGACGAGGGCCTTGGCCCAGATGGCGTAGTGCTCGGCGAAGGTGCCCATCACCGTGCCGGCCTGCGCGCAGTGACGGGGCCGGCCGTTGAGGCAGTACTCACACGCACCGCACCAGTAGGCACCCCCGGCGCCCCCGAGACCGAGGATCACCCGCTGGCCGACCTCGACCCCGCCCTCGGCGCCGGGGCCGAGGGCCTCGACGACCCCGATGGCCTCGTGACCCAGCTGCGGGGTCGTGACCCCCATCCAGTCGCCCTTGGCCAGGTGGAGGTCGGAGTGGCAGACACCGGCGGCGCTGATGCGCACCAGGGCCTGGCCCGCGGTGGCCTCGGGCACGTCGATGTCACCGACACGAACCGTGCCGTCCTCGACCAGGATCGCCTTCATCGTCTCGCTCATGGCCGAAACCTAGGCCCGATCGTCGCGCCCCGCGTGCGCGGCGACAGGCGCCGTGGGTGCCGCCAACTGCTGCCTCACGGCTCGGGTTCGTCCGAGGATGCCGGCCCGACGGGTGGGGCCGGGCGTCAGATCGTCCGGCCGGCGTCCTCCCAGTAGGGCCGGCGCACCTCGCGCTTCAACAGCTTGCCCGCCGCCGAGCGGGGCAGCGCGTCGGTCCAGTCGATGCTCCGGGGCCGCTTGTACCCCGCGAGCTTCTCCCGGCACAGTGCGACGAGCTCGTCGGCCAGCACGTCTGATCCCACGACCCCGTCGACGGGTTGGACCACGGCCTTGACCTGCTCGCCGTACTCGTCGTCGGGCACGCCGATCACGGCCACGTCGGCCACGGCCGGGTGCTGGGCCAGGACGGTCTCGATCTCGGCCGGGTAGATGTTCACCCCGCCGGAGATGATCATGTCGATCTTGCGGTCGGAGAGCCACAGGTAGCCCTCGTCGTCGAGGTAGCCCACGTCACCGGTGGTGAACACGCCCGGCGCCAGGTGCGCCGCCGCGGTCTTGTCGGGGTCGTTGTGGTACTCGAAGTCGCTACCCAGCGCGCTGCGGAAGTAGAGCGTGCCCGACTCGCCCTGGGGCACCGGCTCGTCGTCCGGCCCGATGACCAGGACCTCCATGATCGGCAGCGGTGGGCCGACGCTGCCGCCCTTGCGCACCCAGTCCTCGGCGCGGATGGTCGAGATGAACGCGCCTTCGGTGGAGCCGTAGTACTCGTGGACCTTGGGTCCGAGCCAGTCGATCATGGCCTGCTTCCACGGCGCCGGGCAGGGGGCGGCACCGTGCCAGACGGCCTCGAGGCTCGACCCGTCGAGGCCCGCCCGAACCGTGTCGGGCAGGTCGAGCAGGCGCTTGAACTGCACCGGGACCAGGTGGACGTTGGTGATGGCCCACTGGTCGACGAGGCGCACCGTCTCGGCGGGGTCGAACTTGTGGCGCATGACCACCGCCGAGCCCGCGACCATGGGCAGGAAGCTGAAGGCCCACTGGGCCGAGTGGTACACGGGGCCCTCGAGCAGGGTGCGACCGGGCGTCGGCACGAAGTCGGACACGGCGCCCGCGACCAGCGGGAGCAGATCGCTCGGGACGGCGGCGCCGCCGGCGAGCATGCCCCGCACCCCCTTCGGCCGACCGGTCGTGCCCGAGGTGTAGAACATCGGGCCCCCGAAGCAGTCGAGGCCCGGGTCTTCGGTCGACGCCGCCGCCAGCGCCGCCTCGTAGCTCGAGAGGCGGCCCCGGTCCTCGGTGCCGGTCACCAGGGCGGCCCCGACGGTGGTGGCCCGGTCGTCGGCCAGCGCGGCCTCGGCCACGTCGGCGAACAACTCGTCCACCACGAGCGCCTTGCAGCCGGCGTCGTCGAGGACGTAGGCCAACTCGTCCGCGGTCCAGTGCCAGTTGACCGGCACGTAGGTCGTGCCGAGGTGGGCAGCCGCCCAGAACACCTCGAACGCCTCCCTGCGGTTCCCGACCATCAGCGCGAAGGTGTCCCCGGGGGCGAGGCCGGCGCCGGTGAGCACCTGCATGAGGCGCACCACCCGCTCGGCCAGCTCCGCCCAACTCCAGTCGCCCCTCTCGTCGGCGAGGGCGAGGTCGTCTCCCCGCTCGTCGACGAACCCGTCCAACAACTTCGGCATGGTCCCCCTCGTCAACCGGGCGGTCGTGTCACCGCACCCGTGGTGGCCGGGTCGGCCCGGCCGGCTCGCCCACGGTAGGCGGTGGGCGCCGGCTCCCACGCCGAGCGCCTGCCGGTGCCGCCCTCGCCGGTCAGCCCTCGGGATTGATGAGGTCCTGGATGCCCGGCGGCAGAAAGGTCTCGAGCGGGGTGGTGTCGGCCTCGGCCAGGTCGGCCATGGCCTGCACCACCTCGTCCGGGTCGAGCTGGCCGGTGAGCACGATGGCCCGCACGAACTCCTCGGCGGCCGCGGCCGGAGCGTCGCCCTCCTCGATGTATGCGGCGATGCCGTTCACCATCGCATCGTTGAACCCGGTGTCGTAGGGCCCAGGGTTGAGCTTGGTCACGTCGATGCCGTAGGGCGCCAACTCGTCACGGAGCGCCCTGGTGAACGCCTCGACCGCGTGCTTCGTCATGGCGTAGGGCGCGGTCATGGGGCCCGAGAGCACCCCTGCGATCGACGACATGTTGATGATCCGCCCCCCGCCCTTCGCCTTCATGCCGGGGATCACCGCCTGGCTCATGGCCACCATCCCGAACACGTTCACCTCGAAGCCGGCCTTCAACCGCTCGAGCGGCACGCTGGTCAGCGGTGCCATCACGCCCAGGCCGGCGTTGTTGATGAGCACGTCGGGATCGATCTCCGCAACCCGGGCGACATCCGCGGGGTCGGTCACGTCGAGCTTCATGGTGGTGAGCCCGGGATGTTCGGCGCCGAGCGCCTCGGCCTGCGCGACGGTCTCGGTCGTGGCGATCACCCGGTGACCGCGGGCCGCCAACTCGACGGCTGCCCCCTTCCCGAACCCGGAGCCTGCACCAGTGATGACGATCGTCTTGACCACTCGCGCACCGTAACGGACGACAGTGCGATCGTCGCATGACGAGGAGAGACCGCAGGGGACCTTGTCCTCTGGCGCCGACTGATGCCCCGTGTGACGCTCGCCTTCGGTTCGGCCTCCACGGCCCGAGCAGGGCACCTGGGTGGAAGGCCGACCGGTCGACCCGGTGCGCCGGACGGCTCACCGTTGAGGAGGCGTTCGCAATGGGCATTCCGCGTGAGGCAGGGACTCGGGCGGTGCGTGAGGGCACCTGGATCTCACGATGCATACGGATCGCACTGGTGGCCGCCCTGGTCTCCTCCTTGGTCAGCTGCACCGACGACTCGAGCGACGGTGGCGCAGGCGGCGACACGGCCCACGCCGAGACGGTCGCGACGCTCACCGGCGTGCTGCCGGCCGACACGCGCGGCGTCTTTGCGATCGATCTCGCCGCCCTGCTCTCGGGTGGGTCGTCCGAGGAGGTCAGCGCCCTGTTGGACGGCGCAGGGGGCGACCCTGTCCTGATGAAGGAGCAGCTCGCGACGATCGGAGCGCTCGCCGACACCGTCGACGTTCCCGGTGAGGTGTCGAGCGCGCTGCTCGCGCAGACGACCGACAACGCCGATGGGCTCTTCTTGGTGGCCCAGCTGGCGAGCGAGACACTCGAGCATGCGGTGGACGGGTCGATGCCGGAGACTGCCGGGACGTACGGGCCCGAATCCACGCAGCTGTACACGGATGGGAACGGGAACCACCTCGCGCTCCTTCCGGGGGGTCTGCTGGTGGTCGGCAAGCGGCGCGCCGTCACGGCGGTGGTGGACGTCGCCGACGGGGTGGACCCCGCGGACGCGAGCGCGATCGCGCCGTTCTTCGACGCACTGGACGGAGCGACCCCCATCAGCTTCGTCTACGGCCTGCCGGCGCTGTTCGACGACGCCGTGACCCCCGATCGCTCCCTCCGCGGCGCGGCCGTGATGAGCGGCGCGCTCGACGTCGTCGATCACGACGTCGCGGGATCGATCGCCTTCCACACCGCCAACGCCTCGGAGTTCGTCGAGAGCTACAACACCCTCAACCGACACGCGACCGAGGGCGACGACCCAGCGGAGGAACCGCTGGCCGTGGCCGAGCCCGTCGCCGAGGGCCTCGACCAGGTCGTGGTGACCCTGCCCCCCAGCCCCGTCGATGCGCGGCCGGACGAGACCGTCGCCGTGCGGAACATCGCCAAGAAGCTCCTCGTCGGGATGGAGGCGCACGACTACGCAGAGGACGTCTCCAGCACCGGCAACCCGGCCTGGATCGACCTGATCATCAAGAGCGAGGCAGACCGGGACTCGCCGCCGACACCGGGCGCCGTGTTCTTCCGCTGGAGGTTCCGGGATCGAGCCGCCATGGAGGCGTTCGAGGCGAACGAGTTGCCGCCGGGGTTCACCCTCGCCCCCACCCAGTTCCTGGACAGCGACGATCCGGAGGGCGAGTACTTCATCGCCCTCATGCTCTACAACGCCGGAGGTGGCTCCATCGTCGACGGGGCCCGGGCGGAATGGGACGTGTTCGTCAGCCCGCCCGAGGGCGCGGACCCCGATGCCCCGGACCGCCCTCGGTACATGATCATCCAGGCACTGTCGGAGAACGTGTCGTTCGACCCGACCACCCTGCTGTCCCAGGCCAATCCCGTCTCCTACGACCTCGTCGACGGCGAGGTGGTGTCGAGCGTGCGACAACTCGAGGGAGACCGAGAGGTGCCCGTGTTCGAGTCGTCCTTCCCCCGGCCCGACCCCGACCACGCCGAGGTCGCCCGCTGGACGCCGGAGATGGCCATCGCCAACGACTACATGCACTGGCCCAACGGCGTGTACGACCACATCGTCTACAACGCGACGACGTACAACTGGGACGGCTACTTCGTGGACACCTCGCAGACCACGATCAGCGACAACTCGCGTTGGGCGCAGTACCTGCAACCCGAACTGATGGATGCGACGTACTACGTCAACACGCTGGAGTACGTCGCCTCCCCGCTGGCGAACCTCGACTCGGAGTACCTCGACGTCACGCCCGAGGAGCGGGCGGACCTGCTCGCGTTCAAGGACAACGGGCACCAGAGAGGCATCATGCGCGGCAGGGTCGAGCAGCTCTTCCTGGGCACGGGTGACGCCTACGTGGGCGTCGGCGTCGCCAACGAGACACCGTCGACCTACTACAACTTCGAGGTCACCGACCCCGAAGCGCTGGCGGCTGCCCTCGATCTCCCTGACGGCCAGCGCCTCGCCCGCACGACGCTCTTCGAGGGCGGGCCCGAGCGGTACTACCTCACGCTGAAGGTCTACGAGGTCGACGACGCCGTCGAGGGCACGAGGGCGGAGTGGAGCGTCTACGTCGACGATGGGAGCGGACGCCCGCACCAACTGGTCCTCGACCTGATGACCGAGGACGTGGGCATCGACCCGGTCAGCATCATCAGCCTCCCGAGCGATGTCCGCCACGGTCTCGCCGACGGCGAGCTGAGCACCCGGCTGTCCTCGGCGGCGATCTCCTTCGATGCCTCGTTCGAGACGGCCGGCACGACCGACGAATCACTCACGTTGGACTGGATCGAGTCGGGAGACAACGTCTGCTACGCCAACGGCGTCTGCGACAAGTTCTACTACGACGCCGAGACACTGGACGTGCCCGTCCACCGGGCGGCCGACGTCACGGTGAACGAGTTCTCCACACCCTGGAGCGAGTTCGTCAGCACAACGCCGAGCGTCGTCTTCTACCGCGACAACGCCCAGGGGTTCGCCGTCAAGCGCTGGCACAACCTCCAGGTGGAGGTGGAGGTCGCTGAGATCGGCGGGCTCGAGGGCGCTACCCACACCATCACTGGCCGCGGGACGCTGGTCGGACGAGAGAGCCAGGTCGCCGACTCGGCGTACACCTACACCGGCGACGCCGTGGTCGAGGGCGATCAGCTGACGTTCTCGCTCGACCAGCAGGTGGACAACGCCCTCGGCGTCTCCCACATCTACACGACCGGCAGCTTCGACCTGGAAACCGGAAGGGGCACGCAGACGGTCGTCGATTGCCGGGGGGCCGCCTTGATGTGCGCCGACGTCGAGCCGGGCTCGGAAGCGCCCTACACCGCGCAGGACCTCGACACGTCCGACCCGGACGCCATCACCTGGAAGGTGAACGTCGCCGTCGACATCAGCAACTTCGGCACGGCGGACAGCGCATCCACGTTCACGGCGACCGCGACTCAGTAGCTGAAGGTGGTTGCGCCGTCGCCGATCCACTCCCACATCGGGACGGTGCCTTGGATCTCGGCACCGGCGATGAGCGTGCTGTCGTCGAGCTGCTTGGCGTTGAAGCAGAGGGGGCAGACGAAGTAGCGGCCGCCGGCAGCCTCGTAGCGCTTGACGAGGTCGGCGAGGGGCGGGCAACCGTCACAGGCGATGCCGGTCGCGACGCCGTCGAGGCCGAGCCGGACCGCTTCCTTGGTCAGGAACATGAGGGTCTCGCGGCCGGACTCGGCGGCGCCGACGGCGACGAGGTAGGCGACGGTGACCTTCTCGGGGTCCTCGAGACCGGTGGTCAGGGAGATGACTGCCTTGTTCGCCATGGTGCTTCCTCTCGGGTGTCGGGCTCATGCATCGTCGAGGCCGCTCGGCGATCGGAGGATCGCGGGCCCGGCTTCGACGTCGATGGTGGGACCATCCACGGAGCAACATACGGACGTCACCCCGTCGGGTCGTCCGGCGTTCGCCCTACAAATCGAGCGGTTCGAGCGAGTCCAACAGGCCGTTCTGCATGGCGAACAGGGTGGCGGTCGATCGTGTCGAGGCGCCGATCTTGACGTAGATCCGTTCGATGTGGGTCCCCGCGGTCTTGGGGGTGATGCCCAACCTCCGGGCGACCTGGCGGTTCGACGCGCCCCGCGCGATGAGCGTCAGGACTTCGGTCTCCCGGGGCGTCAAGCCGGCGGGTCCGACAGCACGCTTCGGCCGCGCCTGTCCGGCGGCGGCGAGCACCGCGTCGGCGGCGTCCGGCGCGAGACGTCCGGCGCGAACATCGTCGCGAAGCTCGCCTGCGGCGTCCTTCGCGGTGAAGGCCGGCCGGTGGGCGCGGGGCTCACGCATGGCCTGGTACGCGCACGCAGCGGCGAGGATCCGCCCGAGGACGGGGATCGCGGCCCCGGAGAGCCCCCGGTGATAGCCCGAGCCGTCGAGGCGTTCGTTCGCCATCGATGCGATGGCACCGATCCGGGCCAGGGCCGGTGGCCGCGCCAAGGTCCGCTCGGTGTAGTACGCGTGCATCCGCATCCGTTCGGATTCGGTCGAGGTGAGCGGGCCGGGTTTGTCGAGGATGTTCGAGGGCACACCGTGCATGCCGATGTCATGCACCAGGCCGGCCCGCCGGAGGAGCATCAGGTCCGCCGGAGCGAGGCCGCACGACTCCCCCGCTCGGACCGCGAGCTGGGCGACCGCGCGCGAATGGCCCGACCGATAACGCGAGCGCAGATCGGTGAAGTCCGCTATCGCCTCCAGCGCGGTGTCGAGCTGGGACTCGGTCAGTCGCTGCTGCAGCCTCGGGTCGCTCGCGATCTCCGCGGGTAGATCCGGGATCTCGTCCATGCCCTTGAACAGGTCGTCGGCGGTGGCACAGAACTCGTCGACGATCGCCGGGTCGAACTGCTTGCCCCGCCGCGACCGGGCCAACTCGACCGCGGCGTCGGCACCACCGTGCTGATGGAACACCTCGACGTTGTCCGCCAGCTGGAACAACCGGATGGGCCAGGCGATCTCGTCGCCGCCGATGCCGCCGGGGACTCCCGTACCGTCCCAACGGGTGAAGACCTGTCGCAGCGGGTCACACACCTCGTCGCCGAGCCCGAGGCGCTGCGCCAGGTGCCCGGCGGTGACGCAATGCGCCATCAGCCCTCGTTCGATGGCCTTGCCGCCGGTGACGACGAGCGTGCCGGCGAGACGCAGCCGGTTCAACGCCGGGCTGCCGAGGCCCACATGACGGAGCGCGAACCGCTGCATGGGTAGACCCGCGAAGTCCACTTCGTAGCTGTCACGGCGGAACGCGATGTCGTCGCCGAACCAGGTGGCGACCTCTGGTGTGTCGGCCACGCACCCCACCCAGGCCAGCATCACCACGTAGTACAGCGCGGCCGCGTCGTCGTTCTCGATGCCCATGCGGTCGCCGAGGCGCGTCGCGATCACCCACGAGCGCAGCACATGCTCCATCGGCTGGCCCATGCCGAGATCGGTCGCGAGCGAGAAGGCGGCGACGACCTCCGCCAAGCGGACGCCCGAGTCCCGATCGTCGGATGACACCCACCGAAGCCTATGGGGGCGTCTGCTGCACATCCGGCACTCGAGATCGATCACGCCGGCCCGGGCGCGAGGCCGGCGCAGAATCCGGCGCGACACGCCGGGAATTGCGCCGAGTTGGAGGCCCCGACGGCGCTGTTGCGTTGTCGGATCGGGTGACGCGAGCGGTCGTCCAACGAGCCTTCGTGGCGGTCGGATCGTTCAGTCAGGGAGTGACGAGAGCGCGGCGACGATGGCGTCGATGTCGGCGCCGTCGTTGTAGGGGGCCAGCGAGACACGGATCCGTCCCCCGCGGGAACCGCACACGATGCCGGCGGTGGTCAGGCACGACAGGGTGCCGGCGGGCAGGTCACCCTCCCGGCCCAACGAGATGAGATGGCGAGCGGCGCCGGGGGCGTCCAGGTCCCGGAACGGTCGCCACCCGGACGGCCGAAGCCCTTCGACGAGTCGGCGACCGAGGGTCTCGGCGTGCCCGGAGATGTCTGTCGCACCGACGGCGACCAGTTCGGTGATCGCCGCGGTCAGCCCGGCCACCGACACATAGGACATCGTCGACTGCGTGTAGCGCCGCCCACCCTCGGCGAGCATCAGTCGGGTGGCGTCGAACGCGAAGGGATCGGGTGCCCCCATCCAGCCCGGGAGCGGCGGGGGGCGATCGAGCAACGACTCGTGGATGGCCCCGATGGCCACCCCACCATGGCCGCCCAGCCACTTGTACCCGCTCGACACGACCACGTCGGCATCCCAGGCGGCCGCGTCGATCGGCTCGGCTCCCGCCTCCTGGGATGCATCGATCACCAGCCGAGCTCCGACGGCGGCGGTGGCGGCCCGGAGCCGAGGCACATCGACACGACTCCCGGTGGCGTACTGCACCGAGCCAACGGCGACCACCGACGTACGCTCGTCCACCGCGGCGACGACGGCATCGGTCAGGTCCACGGTCGCCGTGTCGAGCACGAATTGCACGCCAGGCCCGCCCCGATCCTGGGCCAGCAGCCACGGGCGGGTCACCGCTGGGAAGTCGGTGGCGACCAGCACGACGGTGCGGTCCGCGGGCGGCGCCAGCAGCAGCGGCACCTGACCCAGGAGCTCGCTGGCCCCTGACAGCACTGCGACCTGGCGCTCACTCGTGCCCAGCACCGCAGCCGCCTGGGCCCGGAGGGCCCCAAAGTAGGCCACCTCGTCGTCGTCGCTGAGATGCAGGTTGCCGTGACGGCCGACGTCCTCGAGGAATCGGTGCATGGCCTCGACCGCCGGGCGACCCAGGAGGCCGAGCGCCGCCTGGTTGAGGTAGACCGCTTCGCCGAGGCTGGCGTAGTCGGCACGAGGCAACACCGCCGCAAGGTCCTCGGTGCAGCGCGGCTCATCCACGACTGAGTTCTAGCCTGACGCCGTACGGACGCTCCTCGACGCGACATCCCGGCGTCCTTGATCGCTGACTCGCCCGCCTGAGAACGTGCGTCCACATTGTCGATCACGTCGAGACCCTGGACCCTGGCGCTGCTGCCCGGCCTCGAGACGGGTCAGGGTTCGAGCGCCGGAGCGACGTTGGCAAAGGCGGCGACGCGGTCCTGCTCGACATCGTGAGCCGACGTGCGCGCTGGCCCCTTGGCCAGGTAGTCGTCGGCGAACTCCGCCTTGACCGCTCCCGTTTCGTCGAGCAGCCACACCGGCGCCATGCGGCACGGCACGGTGACCACACCGGGATCGTCGTAGGTGCCGAAGACCTTGTCCCACAGGGGGCTGGTCACACCGAAGTTGCGCATGGGTGCGCCGAAGTGGTGGTGCAGGTGGTTGCGGCGGGCCCAACGCCCGTAGCGGTTCCGAGGCGGATGGGTGTGGGTGCGACGGTGAGCGACCTCGTAGCCGACGTACATCGTGAGCAGCCCGGCGGTGAAGGCGGTGGCCCAACGCCGCCCCGCCAGCGCGGCGGTCGCGGGATAGGCCACCGCCGTGGTGGTCGCGGCCGAGGCCAGCTTCTTCGAGGCGGGCGAGAAGTAGGTGACGTCGGCGTGGTGCTTCAGGTGCTCGACGGAGGCCAGCCCTCGCCCGCGGAGCTCGTGCATCAGGAACCGGTGCAGGCCGTACTCGGTCGCCGTCCACGCTGCTGCCCCGATCAGCGCAGCAGCCCCACGGGACCCGAGGATCCTCACGGCCTCAGGATCGCAGATCCGACGGCGGTAGCACCAGGGGCGTGAGCTCGAAACGACGAGATCGGCGCGCGTGTGGTCCGCTATCGACCAAGCTCACCAGCGGTTCGAACGGGAACGTGGGCATCGATCCATCCGGCGATCCGAATACATCGACCTGCCTGTTCGGATCGGCGCTCCACAACGATCTCACGTGCGACAGTCGTATCGACCTACTCGTCGACCTCGATCGAGTTCCCGGCCTCATGGGCGTCGCCGCCATCGAGCTCGAGCTGCAGACACTGGTGGGCCGATCGGTCGCCCTCCGCACGCCGGCCGAACGCCGTGGCTCCCGCTGGGGAGCGAGATGGATCAGGTGCTCATCAAGGGGACGAGGGCCGAGGCGTCGGCTCGCTCCAACCGGCGCCCGGTAGCTGCAGCCGGGCGTCCTCGGCCTCGGCGAAGTCGCACCCTGCTTCCAGCGCTTGATCCAGCAGGTAGCGGGCGACCACGCTCGACTCGACGGCGTTGTGCGTGGCCGGGTCGGAGATCGCCGCGAGGGTGGCAATGTCGTACCAGTCGTCGTATTCCGTCTCGAGGCTGTCGCCGAACTGGTCGGGCTCGCACCCTTGGTCCATGGTCGCCAGGAGGTGAGGGATGTCCCCGTCGAACTCGGTGGTGCCGCTGAACTCGACGTCGAACTGGGGCCCGTGCACCACGACCCGGTCGCCGTAGATCGTGACGGGCTCGCCCGAAAGGTTCTCGTACTCGAAGCCTCCTGGCCGGGCGTCGGCATCCAGCGTCTGCTCGGTCGTGCCACTGGTGGTGTCGCTGGCCGTGTCGCCGCAGGCAACCAGAAGGCCAGCAGCAGCGACGACCACCACCACCGCGAGACGCGCACGCATAGCGTCACCATCGACCGGTCGACGCCCTGTCCCACCAGAGCCAAAGGTCCCGACCAGTCCGTCCCGACCTGGGCCGTTGGGTCCCACCATCAGGCCGAGAACCGCCGATTCGGCCAGGCACCTCCGGAGCGCACGCATCGCGATCGCCTCCCATCGCCATCGCCACGAGCGTCCCCCCTCTGAGGACGAGCATCCAGGGTCTAAGGCCCCGAACCCAAGATTTCGCCGTTCTCGCGGTGACCTGCGCCAAGTGCCACCACCTGCAGGTTGGTGCCAGTACCCACCTCCGGCCGGGGGCTCCACCCGGCGTCGCCGAGCCCGACCTCGAAAACCGCGTCCACGCCTACCCGATCATCACGGCTACCCGATGATCACGGCCCACGCCGATGCAGACACAGCGGCTCACCTCCTCCACCATCGGATCCGACGGACACCTCTTCCCAGGCACCGAAGACACCGTCAACGACCGCCTGGAGATGGTGGCCAGGGAAGGCCAGGTCGCACCACCCCGACCCGACCAGACACGCAGCCCAAAAGCGTAGAAACCCCCGCTGAGCGGAGGCTTCTACGGTGGGCGATGCTGGTTTCGAACCAGTGGCCTCCGCCGTGTGAAGGCACGAGCAAGGCCGGCGAGAACCCCGTGATTCCGGCGTTTCCGCAGGTCAGCGTTCAGATCCGACTGACCGTTGGTGACCGCCAGTGACCATGAGTGACCGCCATTTCGTGGTCTGCACGTGGTCTGGGCGTCGGGTCGTGACCCCCGTCCCAGCCGCTGTTCGTGGCAGCGGCGATCGTCGTGCAACTCCATGCCGTGGAGACCGATCGAGGCGAAGTGGTCGTCGAGGTCCGCGCCCGGCGCTCGACAGCGCCGTCGCCGAGCAGGGCGCAGGTCTGATCGCGGCCGAGCGCGACGGCTGGTGGCCGACCACCCTGACCACCCGCGCGGCCCTGAAGGCCCGGTCAGGACGCCAGGTCGGATCGGGTGTGCTCCAGCGCGTCGATCATGCGCCGCGTGTTGGTCGGCAGGCGCAGGAAGCTGACCGCCTTCCCGCCGAGCTCCCCCACCTCCTTCTCCACCGCGCTCCAACAGGCGCGGAGAGGGTGGGCGCTACCGTGCGCATCCGTGCGGGCGCGACGAGCTGTGGCCATCGCGGTACTCGTTGCCGCCCTGCTGGGTTCCGCGACGAACGGCGGGGCCACCGACGCCCCCCGGGGCGCCGACGGCGCCCGATCCATGCCCGCGGGGGCGGAGTGGTTCGCCGACGCCAAGCTCGGCATCATCGTCCACTGGGGCCCGTACTCGGTGCCGGCATGGGCCGACGACACCGTCGTGGAGCGAGGGCTACCGGTGGGCCTCGCCTACGCCGAGTGGTACTGGTACCAGCAGACGCTGCTCCCGGACGGCCCCGTCGGTACCCACCATCGCGAGACCTACGGCGAGGACGTGCTCTACGACGACTTCCTCGATCGCTGGCACGCGGAGCGGTATGACCCCGAGGCGTGGATGGACCTGTTCTCCCGGGCCGGCGCCCAGTACGCGGTCCTCACCGCCAAGCACCACGACGGCTGGGCGCTGTTCGACTCCGCCGCCAGCCGCCGGGACACGGTCGACGACGGGCCGCACCGCGATCTGGTGCGAGGCTTCGTCGATGCGGCGCGCCACCACGACATGCACGTCGGCCTCTACTACTCGCTCATGGAGTGGTTCCACCCCGCCTACACCGCTGACCACGGGTCGCAGCACCTCGGGGGGTCCGACCTGCTGGTGCCGAAGCTGGACCCCAGGAACCCGTACACGGGTGCGCCGGTCCCCTACCGCGGCTACGACGAGCCCGTCGACGACTACGTCCGCGATCACGTGCACGTCCAGGTCGATGAGCTGCTGTACGGGTACCAGCCCGATCTGCTCTGGTGCGATGCGGACTGGGACGTCCCCGCCGACGCCTACTGGCAGCTCGGCGGGCTGCTCGACGATTACCGATCGAGCGGGCGAACGGTCCTCGTCAACGACCGTTGCGCGTTGCCCGGCGACTACACGACGCTGGAGTACGCGCCGTCGATCGAGCCGCAGGATCGCTACTTCGAGGCGACCCGCGGTCTCGGCACGTCGTTCGGCTACAACGCGAACGAGACCAGCGAAGACCTGCTGACGGGCGACGAGGCGATCGCGCTGCTCGTCGACGTCGTCGCGAAAGGCGGCAACCTGTTGCTGAACGTGGGGCCACGCGCCGACGGCGCCATCCCACAGATGCAGCAGGAGCGCCTGGTGGCCCTCGGCGACTGGCTCGAGGTCAACGGCGAGGCGATCTACGGCACGCGCCCGGTGGACCCTGGCCTCGAGGGCGACGTACGCGCCACCCGGGGCGATGAAGCCACGTACCTGCTCCTGCTGTCTTGGCCCGACGACGGGGTCCTCGAGGTCCCGGCGAGCATCGATCTTGCCGACCACTTCGAGTACGACGTGCTCGGAACGGACGTCCCCGCCCGACGCAGCGGTGTGGATCCGCGCCGCCTGGAGTTGGGCGCGGCGCCCGGTGAGGCCGCGGCGTGGGCGGTGCGACTGCGCGCGGTCGGTGCAGATGAGCGATCCGACCGGGACGAGGGCGAGCAGAGCCGCACGACGCCGGTCCTGGCGCTCATCGTGGGCGGGGCCCTGCTCCTCGGCGCCATCGGGCTGGGGCGCCGCCGACGACGGGCGGCCCACTCGCCGTCCTCCGCCGAGACCGGCTCAACTCCGAGGTCGTAGCTGGCGACAAGGGCCCGCACCAGATCCCGGTCACGGCCAGGCCCCCGCACCTGCAGCGACCTCCGACCAGTTGCCCGCGCCGCAGCGCGCTCCCCGGCAGAGAGCGTCCTCGACCACAATGCCTGTGTGGCGGCGTCACCGAGGCCCAAGGTGGCAGCACGAAGATCCTCAGCGAGGACGGCTTCGAGGTGCGCGACTATCCGCACCGAGTCGAAGAGGCCCCCGCTGCCGCAACGGTTTCCTCCGGTGGGCGATACTGGTTTCGAACCGTGGCCTATGCCATGTGAAGGCACAGGGACAGGTCCGAGACGCCAAGCGTCGGGAGCCGGCAAGGGTGCAGCTGGGAGATTGGCCGATCATCGGACGCAAGGAGGAGCTCGCGCTGATCGTGAGCGAGCTCGTCGACCACCATCGTTCGATCGTGATCGCGGGGCCCCCGGGAGTCGGCAAGTCAAGACTCGCCCGCGAGGCTGTTGGCAAGGCCGGTGCCGCTGGAGGGGCCCGCTACGTGACAGCGACGAGATCGGCGGCGACGACCCCGCTGGGTGCGCTGCTCGGCATCCTCGACGCCAGCGGCGTCGACGAGCGCGGCGACGCTTCGGACAGAGCCACCTTGTTCCGCCGCGCGAGCCAACAGCTCCGTGCCGCCGCCGTCGACGGTGGCATGATCGTGGTCGGCATAGACGACGCGCACCTGCTCGATGAGGTCTCCGCCGCGCTCGTGCACCAAGTCGCGCAGCAAGGCGACGCCCTCCTCGTCGTGACGCTGCGCAGCGGTGAGCCCGCACCCGACGCGATCACAGCGCTGTGGCGCGACGAGCTCGCCGACCGGTTCGAGCTCCAGCCCCTCGCTCGCCACGACGTGCGGGCCCTACTGCAGGCCGCGTTGCCCGGTGCCGCCGACGAGGGCGCCGCGAACAGGGCGTGGAAGGCGACCGGCGGCAACCCGCTCTATCTCCGGGAGCTCGTGCGGGAGGCCCTGCGCGTGGGCGACCTCCGCCTCGAGGGCGACAACTGGGCGTGGCACGGCCGTGGGGTCCGCGTCGGGCCTCGCCTGCGCGAGCTCATGGCCGGGTCGCTGGCCGGCCTCTCGACCAACGAACGCGCCGTGCTCGATCTGCTGGCCATCGGCGAGCCCTTGCCGCCCGATCTCTTCGATTCGATCGACGTCGATGCCGTGTCGTCGTGCGAGCGGCGCGGCCTCGTCGTCGTCGATCGGACCGCCACCCGGCCCGTGCTCCGCCTGCACCACCCGATGCTCGGCGAGGTGCTGCGAGCGGACCTGACCGACGCCGGGCGCCGCCGAGCCTCGGCTCGGCTCGCCGATCTGCCCGGCCTGGCGGGTATCGACCCCCTCCGGGCCGCGACGTGGCAGGTGGACGCCGGGCGTGTCCCTCCGCCCGAGCTGCTGGTGGCGGCGTCCACCGTGGCGCTCCGCTCGTTCGACCCGGCGTTGGCTGAGCGTCTGGCGGAGACCGCCGTCCGCGCGGGCGGGGGACGGCCGGCCGTCCTCGCCCTCGGCGGTGCCCTCTTCGCGCAAGGGAGGTACGCCGACGCCGAGGCCGTGCTGGCGCCGCTCGAGACAACGCTCGAGGACGAGCACGAGCTCGTCGACGTCGCCCGGCTCCTCAGCGACATCCGCTTCTGGGGCTTGGGACGGGCCGAGGATGCCGAAGCCGGTCTCGCGGCCGTGGGTGAGCGCATCGCCGACCCCGTCGCCGGCCTGCACGTCCTCGCCCTGCGGGCCGCGATCAGGAACGATGCCGGCGACATAGACGGCGCACTGTCCCTCACGACCTGGGCAACCGATCCGGCCGTCGACATCGGTGCCCGCATGCGGGCCGTGACCTCGGCCGCGAGCTCGCGCACACACGCGGGGCGGCCCGCCGATGCACTGGCGCTGTGCGACGAGCTCCTGCCGGTCGCGCTGGCCCACGCCACTGAGCGGCCGCGTGACGTCGGCCGGGTGCTCGCCCAACGGATCCACGCGCTCGTCGGCCTCGCCCGCCTCCAAGAAGCCCACGACACGATCGCCTTCATCCACGGCATCGCAGCCGGCGAGGGCGACGACGAGGTCCAGGGCGGCGCCGCCATGGTGCTCGGCGCCCTCGCGTTGGAGCGGGGTCAGGTCGCGACCGCGTCGACGTGGTTGCGCGAGGCGGCCACGGTGCTCGGCCGGTTCGACCCGCAGCGCAACCTGCCGTGGTGCGTGGCCCTCCAAGCCTGGGCCGCCGCGCTGACCGGAGCGGTCGCCGAAGCCGACGCGTTCGCCACCGAAGCCGAGGTGCGGGCCCGAGCGTCGCCCGTGCAGGTGTGGGGCGTGCGCATCGGCCTCGCCCGAGCCCATGCCTTCGCCGCGGCGGGCGAGCTCACGCGAGCCGGTGTCGTTGCCGTCGAGACCGCCGACCGAGTCGAGGCGCGCGGCGACCGCTTCAGCGCTGCGGTGGCACTCGATGCCGCCGTGATGTTCGACGTGTCCCCGTCCGCGATCCTCGATCGCCTGCACGACCTGTCTCGCGCCACGCAGATCCCGTGGATCGATCTCTGGTGCGACCACGCCCGGGCGGTCGCAACCAAGGACGGGGCGGCACTGGAAGCCGTCGCCGACCGCTTCGCGGAGCTCGGCGTCCGCCTGCGAGCAGCCATCGCGTACGAGTGGGCGGCGGACGAGCACGCCCGCGCCGGTCGTCGTTCGAGCGCACTGCGGGCGCGTGGTCGTTCCGCGTTCCACCTCCAGGCCTGCGAGGGCGCGCGCCTCGCCCCGTCGAGCACGACGGGGAGCGCCGTGCGCCTCACTCGTCGAGAGCGCGAGATCGCGACGTTGGCCGCCAACGGCCTCACCAACCAGGAGATCGCATCGCGCCTCTCGCTCGGCGTGCGCACCGTCGAGGGGCACCTGCTCCGGGCGAGCACGAAGCTCGGCGTGCGACGGCGGGGCGAGCTCGCCGCTGCGCTCGAACTGCCGTCCGAACCCGCGTAGTCGCTACGCGAGACGGGCCGTCCGTCCATCCGTACCGTGACCACATGGACCCGATTCACGTACGGCGCACGGGGCTGGCGCCCGCCTACGAGCTCGCGCTGGAACTGGAGGCCGACGGGCTGAGCCGCGAGGAGCTCGCGGACCGTCTTGGCGTCCCGATCGAGGCGATCACGACCCTGCTCGCGGTCGCCCATGCCAAGGCAGCCCGTGCAAACGCGTAGTCACTACGCGAGACGCCCGAACGGCCCGTTCGTATGGTCAGCGCACGAGCCGACACGCGGAGGCGAAACATGAAGACACGTTCGCAGGCCCCGTTGGCGCTGCTGTCCGGCTTGTCGATGACGGCGGTGCTGCTGGTCGGTGCACCGGTAGGGGCCCAGACCTCCGACGAACCGGCTGCCACGAGCACCACGGTGCCGCTGGCCGGTGACCCGCCGACGACCACTGTGCCCACGACCACCTCTGCTCCCACGACCACATCTGCTCCCACGACGACGTCCACGCCCCCGACCGTCGTCACGAACGAGCCGCAGGCGGCGACAACGCCGGTGGACGAGGGCGAGATCGAGCGGGTCGACGAGCCCGTCGCGGGCCAGTACATCGTCACCCTCGCCGACCAGGCGCCGTCTGAGGTCCGGGGCACGGCGTCCGACCTTGCCGCTGACTACGACGGCGAGATACTCGCGACCTATCGCCATGCGATCCAGGGCTTCGCCGTGGAGATGACGGAGGCTGAGGCGCTGACCCTCAGCACCGACCCGGCGGTCGCCGCCGTCGAGGAGAACGCCGTGCTTCGGGCCGCCGCCACCCAGCCCGGCGCCACGTTCGGGCTCGACCGCGTCGACCAGCGGAACCTGCCCCTCAACACCGCCTACAGCTACAACGCCACGGGTGCCGGCGTCGACGTGTACGTCCTCGACACCGGCATCCGCGTCAGCCACCAGGACTTCGGTGGCCGAGCCGCCTATGGATTCGACTTCGTCGACAACGACACCATCGCCGATGACTGCAACGGGCATGGCACCCACGTGGCCGGCACCGTTGGCGGCTCCACCTTCGGCGTGGCCAAGGCGGCCACCCTCATCGCCGTACGCGTGCTGAACTGCCTAGGGACCGGCACAACCGTAGAGCTGCTGTCGGGCATCAACTACGTGACCGCGAACCGCAGCGGCCCGACGGTGGCCAACATCAGCCTCGGGTTCGACGGCTTCATCCCGAGCCTCGAGACCGCCGTGAACAACTCGATCGCCGCAGGTGTCACCTACGTGGTCGCTGCCGGCAACGCCAACGCCGATGCCTGCGGCACCACCCCGGCCAGCACCTCCGGTGCCCTCACCGTCGGCGCCACCACGAACACCGATGCCCGCCTGTCGACCTCGAACTTCGGCAGCTGTGTCGACATCTTCGCGCCCGGTTCGGGGATCACGTCGGACTGGTTCTCGAACGACGGCGCCACGAACACGATCAGCGGAACGTCGACGGCCAGCGCCCACGTGGCCGGTGCCGCTGCGCTGTACCTCCAGACGTCGCCGGCGGCCACCCCGGCCCAGGTCGCCGCACGGCTCATCGACGACGCGACGCCGAACAAGGTGACCGACCCCGGCGCGGGCTCTCCGAACCGCCTGCTCTTCACCGGCGACCTGCGGGTGGGAGCCACCCTGGCGATCGTGCAGGACTCGATCGCCGACTCGGACCAGGACTTCGCCTACTCGGTCACGTGCACCGGTGGTCCGTGCGGCACGTTCTCGCTCGACGACGACGCCAACGCCACTCTCCCTCGTCAGGTGCGCGGCTTGGAGATCCCGAACGGCACCTACACGATCACCCAGGCGGTGGCGCCGAACTGGACGCTGACGAGCATCGTGTGCGACACCGGCGAGACCGTGCAGCTCGGCAGCCGGCGCGTGGTCGTCACGGTCACGACGAACGAGCAGATCACGTGCACGTTCACCGACCGGTCGGCCTCGATCACCCTGATCCAGGACAGCGTGCCGAACTCGGCACAGGACTTCATGTTCACCGGTTGCTCGGGGGCTGGTTGCGGTGCGCCGTTCCCGCTGGATGACGACCCGAGCAGCGCCACCCCCGGCTCGGGCACCGGCGCGGGCCTGGTGCCCGGCAACTACACCGTCACCCAGGCGGCGGTGTCGTTCTGGCCGCTGACGGAGCTGACCTGCACGGGCGGCATCGCCATCATGAACCCCGGAGCCCGCTCGGCCACGATCTCGGTGGGCCCGACCGATCACGTCATCTGCACCTGGCGCAACACGTCGGCCACGATCACCCTGATCCAGGACACCGTGCCCGACAACGCACAGGACTTCCTGTACACCGGTTGCAGCGGTGGTTGCGGGGTGCCCTTCCCGCTGGATGACGACCCTGCCAGCGCGACCCCGAAGTCAGGCACCGGTGACGGCCTCGCGCCGGGCACCTACACGATCACCCAGTCGGCGACAGCCGGTTGGGACCTCTTCCAACTGAGCTGCAACACGGGCGAGACCGTGAGCCTCGCATCGAGGCAGGTGACGATCGTGCTGACCCCCGGCGAACAAGTGGTGTGCACGTTCTCGAACCGCCTTTCCCCGCCGCCGAACGACAACTTCGCCAACGCGCAGGTCGTCACCGGGTGGCAAGGCACCGTCTCCGGCACCACGGTCGCCGCGACACGCGAGCCCGGTGAGCCGAGCCTGAGCTCGGGTCCCACCGTGTGGTACCGGTGGGATGCACCCGGAAGCAGCAACATCATGATCCACACCTGCTTCCCCGGCACCAACTTCGACACGACGCTCGGCGTCTACGTCGGGTCCCAGGTGAACGCGCTCACGCCGATCGCGACCAACGACGACGCCACCGACTGCGCGAACCGCCAGAGCAAGGTCATCTTCAACGGCGGGAGCACAACCTTCTGGATCGCCATCGGCGGGTACAACGGTGCCAGCGGCAACTTCTCCCTGAGCTACGAACTCCTCTAGGCCGTGGCTGACGCCAGCCAGGTCTGCCCGGTCGTCGAGCCCTCCCCACGCCAGCTTCGTCGGAGTTGCGAGCGAAGCCGTCGGGCAGTGAGAGCGGGCCACCCGCCCCCGCTGAGATCCCAAGCGCCGGAAACATCCGGTGGGCGATACTGGTTTCGAACCAGTGGCCTCTGCCGTGTGAAGGCACGAGGACGGATCATGAAATCCCCATGTTTCTGGGGGTTTCCCAGGTCAACGCCGGTTTAGGGCTGACCGTGAGTGACCGCCAGTGACCATGAGTGACCGCCATTTCGTGGTCTGGATGTGGTCTGACGGGACCCTGGGCGGGCGATTCCTGGTCAGCCGGAAGCGCGTGCGATGAAGTGAGCATCCCCCCGTTGGGCGGACACCTCATATAGGAGGAAGTCCATGTCCAACA
>CAZWMT010000015.1:0-120232 GCA_964635055.1 uncultured Microthrixaceae bacterium
TCCCCGGCCCCGTGCCCCACGTGATGTGGAAGCGGGGCACCGAGTTCCCCGGCCCGGTGGCGGTGTAGCCGCCGCGCTCGGCCCAGCCGACGACGGGGAAGAACCCGACGCCCTTCTCACGCAGCCACGCGCGCTTCTCGTGATGCGCGAAGTCGAGGTAGGCCTGGCCCTCCGCGTCGAGCTGCCACGACAGCCACGAGATCTCGTTGTCCTGGCAGTAGGCGTTGTTGTTGCCCTGCTGGGTGCGGCCCAGCTCGTCGCCCGACAGGAGCATGGGCACGCCCTGCGACAGGAACAGGGTGGTGAGGAAGTTGCGGCGCTGGCGGGCCCGGAGCTCGTTGATGTCGGGGTCGTCGGTGGGGCCCTCGGCGCCGCAGTTCCACGAGCGGTTGTGCGACTCGCCGTCGTTGTTGTCCTCGCCGTTGGCGAGGTTGTGGCGCTCGTTGTACGACACCAGGTCGGTGAGGGTGAACCCGTCGTGGGCGGTGACGAAGTTGATGCTGGCGTAGGGCCGCCGACCGGTGGTGGCGTAGAGGTCGGAGCTGCCGGTGAAGCGGTAGGCGAACTCGGCGAGGGTCTGGTCCTCGCCCCGCCAGTAGTCCCGGACCGTGTCGCGGTACTGGCCGTTCCACTCCGACCACAGCGGTGGGAAGTTGCCCACCTGGTACCCGCCCTCGCCCACGTCCCACGGCTCGGCGATGAGCTTCACCTGGCTGACGACCGGGTCCTGCTGGATGAGGTCGAAGAACGCCGACAGACGGTCGACGTCGTGCAGCTCGCGGGCCAACGTGGCGGCCAGGTCGAAGCGGAACCCGTCGACGTGCATGTCGGTCACCCAGTAGCGCAGGCTGTCCATGATCAGCTGCAGCACGTTGGGGTGGCGCATGTTCAGCGTGTTGCCGGTGCCGGTGTAGTCCACGTAGCGGCTGGGGTCGTCGGGGTCGAGCCGGTAGTAGGCCTGGTTGTCGATGCCCTTGAACGACAGGGTGGGGCCCAGGTGGTTGCCCTCGGCGGTGTGGTTGTACACCACGTCGAGGATCACCTCGATGCCCTCGGCGTGCAGGGCCTTCACCATCTGCTTGAACTCGCGCACCTGGCCGCCGAGGTCGCTGCTGGCGCTGTAGCGGTTGTGGGGCGCCAGGTAGGCGATGGAGTTGTAGCCCCAGTAGTTGCGCAGCCCTGCGTCGACGAGGGCGTGCTCGTCCACGAACTGGTGCACGGGCTGGAGCTCGACCGCGGTGACGCCGAGGCGGTGCAGGTGGTCGATGGCGGCCGGGTGGGCCAGGCCGGCGTAGGTGCCCCGCTGGTCCTCGGGGATGTCGGGGTGGGTGTTGGTGAACCCCCGCACGTGCAGTTCGTAGACCACCGTCTCGTGCCACGGGGTGTGCGGGTGGCGGTCGTCGGCCCAGTCGAAGTAGGGGTTGGTGACCACCGCCAGCGGCACCGAGCCGCGGCTGTCGAGCTCGCTGGGCGGCCCGTCGGGCTCGTCGAGGCGGTGGGCGAAGACCGACTCGTTCCACTTCAGGCTCCCGCACACCGCCTTGGCGTAGGGGTCGAGCAGGAGCTTGTTGGCGTTGGCCCGGAGCCCCTCGTCGGGGTCCCACCGGCCGTGCACCCGGAACGCGTAGCGCTGGCCGGGCTCGACCCCGGGGAGGTAGGCGTGCCAGCACAGGGCGGTGACCTCCTCGAGGTCGAACCGCTTCTCCTGGCCCTTCTTGCCCAGCAGGCACAGCTCGACCCGTTCGGCCACCTCGGAGAACAGCGAGAAGTTCGTGCCCGACCCGTCGTACGTGGCGCCCAGGGGGTAGGCGCTGCCAGGCCACACGTCCATCAGTGCAGGGTAGACAATCGCCGGGCCGGCCGTTCCGGGGGCATCATCTGGCATGACCAGACGTCGCCACGCGCTGCTGGGCGGCGCGCTGCTGGGCCTCGTGCTGGTCGCCGCCGGACTCAGCGCCTGTGGCCCGGGTGCGGACGAGTCGCAGGAGGCGGCCGGCACCACCACGTCGGCACCGCCCACCGACACCTGCTTCTGGTCCGATGCCGTCACCGTCGATGCCAGCAACACCCAGTACCCCGACAGCGGCGCCGCCTACTGGTTCACCAGCTACACCTTGCCCGAGGGTGCCTCCCTTCGCCTCGCCGGCGTCTACCCCCACGCCCGCTACGCCTCGTTCAACGCCTACGGGCCCGACCCCGCCACGGGGGTGGACGGCGTGCCGGTCGATGCGCTGGCCGATGTGGGCATCGCCCCGGACGAGGGGTCGACCAACCCGTTCGAGCCCGGCGCCGACCGGACCGCGGCCCAGCGGGCGTACCGCGTGGCGGTGGTGGCGGACGAGGCGCCCGCCGTTGCGGACCGAGCGGGCAACACGCTGTACGGCCGCACCGCGGAGCAGCAGCTGATCTACCGGGTGTACGTGCCCGACGACGGCCGCGACCAGTGGGGCGACGCCGGCCTCCCGGTGGCCCAGGTGGTCGAGGCCGACGGCACGGTGCTCGAGGGTGACGACGCCTGCGCCGCGCTGGAGGTCGACACCGTGTTGCACACCGACGATCTACCCGCCCTCGACGAGGCCACCTACCGCGAACTGGTGGCGCTCGGCGACCCGGCGACGCACCCCGCGTTCGACCCCGTCGAGTGGCATGCGTTCTTCAACGCCCGCCACGCGCTGCTCAGCACCTTCTACGCGCACACCCCGAAGGAGGGGGAGTTGGCGGCGGTGGACGCCACCAGGGTGGGTGGCTACTACAGCAACGCCGACAACAGCTACGTGGTTGCCGCGGTGAACCGCCTGCTGGGCCCGGACGCCGACGGTCACAACCTGCTGGTGCTGACGGGCACCGCGCCGCGTACCCCGGCTACCTCGTCGGGCCAGCCCACGATGGGCGACGGCGACGTGCGCTACTGGTCGCTGTGCCAGAACGAGAGCCCGGTGACCACCCGGGTGTCGGGCTGCCTGTACGACGAGCAGGTGCCCGTGGACGACGAGGGCCGCTACACGATCGTGTTGGGCCTGCCCGAGGACCGGCCCGACAACGCCACCACCGACTGCGGCATCGCCTGGCTGGACTGGGGGCCCGGTGACGGGGTGAGCCGGCCCGAGGCGGGCACCCTGTTGCTGCGCCACATGCTGCCCGCGGCCGACTTCGAGCACTCGATCGCCTCGGTCGAGGCCCCCGGTGACGAGGCGGCGGTGCTCGGCGACCTGTTGCCCGAGGGCACCTACACCACCCCGGACGCGTTCGCCGACCGGGGCTGCCCTGCCGGCTGACGGCGCCGCGGGCCGGACGGCGGCGTGGGCCAGACGGCGGCGTGGGCCAGACGGCGGCGTGGGTCAGACCGTGCCACGGGAGGTCCAGTCGGTGTCGTGGCCTCGAAGCGCAGACCGGCGGGCCGCTTCGTCCCGTGCAGCGGCACTTGTCGTCTCGAACCGATCTCTCGTAGAGGTCGGCCAGGGTGAGCCCGTGCTCCTACATGGGCATGGCCTCGTACACGTCGACGCTGCCGCCGGCGCTGAGGATGGGGCAGCCGCCGGCCAACTCGGTGGCCGCAGCCAGGCTCTCGGCGTCGACGATCGAGTACCCGGTGAGGGCGGACGGCGCGCCGTCGGCCGGCGCGCCGTCGGCCGTGCGGCTCATCGACGCACCGAACGGGGCGCCGCCGTCGACCACCTTGTCGCCCAGGGCGCCGAACCAGCCCATCCAGGCTTCCATCACCGCCTGCTGCTCCTCCTCGGTCTGGGGCACGCTGCCACCGCGGTAGGCGAGGATGAAGTTGGCCATGGTCTGCTCCTTGGGGTTGGGTCGCTGATTCGAAGTGAGCCGAATTAGATCACAGCCGAAATAGCTCGGTCAACCGACTACCCTGCTGAGCGTGACGGCCGAGCCCCAGCGGGTCCTCGATGCGCTCTCGTCGCCCATCCGGCGCGAGATCCTGTGGCTGGTCTGGGATCAGGAGCTGCCCGCGGGCGACGTGGCTGCGGCCTTCGAGGTGACCGCCCCCACCATCTCGCAGCACCTGGCGGTGCTGCGCGACGCGGGACTGGTGGAGATGCGGGTCGACGGCAACTTCCGGCGCTACCGGGCCCGCAAGGACGCCTTCCGCGGCTTCGAGGCCCTGCTGGCCCACACCGGCCGGTGGAAGGGCCGTCCCGGCGACGCCGCCGAGGGCGTCGACGCGGTGGCGGTACGCGTCGACCGCACCGCGGTGGTCTCGGTCGAGGTCGAGCGGTCGGCCCCCGACACGTTCTCCTGCCTCACCGACCCCGAGCGGTACTCGCGATGGGTCGGCGTGCCCGTCACCATCGACGACGGTCGCTTCGCCTGCACCACCTCGCGGGGCATCCGGGTGCGAGGCGTCTACGACGTGGTGGTGGCCCCTCGGCTGATCGCCATGCGCTGGGACTCGCAGGACGACGCCGTGCCCGTCCCCGGGCGCGAGCGCACCGCCTACCTACGCGTCGCCCCCACGGATGCGGGCTGTCGCGTCGAGGTGCACCAGCACGCGGCCGACGACGCCGAGGCCGACGAGCTGGCCGCGTTCTGGCGCACCGTCCTGGCCCGGCTCCGTGCCAACATCGCCGCCGCGCTCGACGGGCCCGCCTGAGACGGGGATGGCGGGGCGAGGCGGGCGGTGCCATGTTCGTGCGCCGCCCGAAGTCGTCGCCGCGCTCGACGGGCCCGCCTGAGACGGGGATGGCGGGGCGAGGCGGGCGGTGCCATGTTCGTGCGCCGCCCGAAGTCGTCGCCCAGCTCGACGGGCCCGCCTTAAGCGGGTCGGCGGGGCCCGGCGCGCGGTGTCGTGCTCGTGTGCCGGCCGAAGTCGTCGCCCGGCTCGACCATGGCACGCGCGGCGCGGGCCCCGAACGCTCGTCGTGGTCGGTGCCCGATGCGGGGGGTGCCCGGCGATGTCTGAGGGCGCCCCGAGCGACTGGGTGGCCTGAACGTCGTGGCGCGACTTCGCCGGCGCCTGCTGGGTAGGACCAGGAGCGGCGTAGCCACGACCGTGAGGAGGCCGTCGACATGACCGACATGACCACCACCGGCGGCGGTGACGCAGACAGCCGACACCACACATGGGTGGAGCTCCAGCGTGATCGCATCGAGCGCTCGGCGGGCCGGGGGTCCGGGGGCCTGACCCCCGAGGACGGCATCGGTGCGGGAGTGGGCGCGACCATCGGTGTGGTGGTCGGGATGCTGGTCGGCGTCGTGGCGATCGCCGTCAGCGACCCGAGTCGGTCGGGTGGCGCCGTGCTCCTGGTGCTGGGCGCGGCGATCGTCGGTGTGTGCGCCGGTGCCTTGATCGGTGCGCTGCTGGTCGGTGGTCATGCCCGCCAGGCGCGCTCGGAGTTCGACGACCTGCGTGTGCGGGCCCTCGACGAGCCGCCCGTCCAGTCCAGCGCCGGGCCCAGCCCGACGGTCGAGGCCGGCACGTCGGTGTTCGAGCCTGATCGGCGTGGTGGTGGGGGGCGTGGTGGTGGGGGGCGTGGTGGTGGGCGACGGAGGCGGCGTCACGGTGGTTCGGGCCCGACGCCGTAACCGGCGGCGCACACCACGACGGGTCGCCGTCTCGTTACCGTGGGTGGCATGCGACGCCTCTCCACCGCTCTGATCGTCGGTCTTGCGCTGCTGACGGGATCGCTGCTCGTCCCCGCGGCCGTGCCTGCCGGTGCCGGCACGGAGTGCCCGGGTGGCGAGGTGCCCGTGAAGGGCCGGGTGCGCGACGCCGCCACCACGCTGCCGCTGCAGGAGACCACGACCTTGGTGGTGCTGCAGGCGGGCATCGAGATCGACGGACTCGGCACCGACCCCTCGAGCCGCTGGTCCACGTGCCTGGCCCCGGGGCAGTACACGTTCAGTTTCGGCGCCGACGACTATCGCACCGAGTTCTACGACGACCAGCCCACGTCGGCCACCGCCACCGTCGTCGAGGTCGCCGCTCCGGGGCCGGTGGTGCTCAACTCGTCGCTCACGCCGAAGGGCCGTGTGCTGGCGGGGCGGGTCACCAACGCCGCGGGGCAGCCCAAGTTCGCCAGCATCGGCATCTGGCGCCTCACCTCGGTGGGTTGGCGCCCGATCGACGGCATCGCCAACCAGCTGCCGTCGGGCCGGTGGTCGTTCCGGGTGCCGATGATCGGCAAGTACCGGGTGTCGGCCGACGTCGACCACCACGTGTCCGAGTGGTTCCGCAACGCTCCGAGGCTGAGCCTGGCGACGACCCTCAACGTCACTGCAGCCACGACGTTCATCCCGGACATCGACCTCGACCTGCGGTACTGCACCACGTCGGCCAACATCTGCCGCCCGCCGGGCTTCGAGACCTGAACCAGTGGTCACCGACGCCGGGGCCGGTCGCTGAGCGGCCGGCCCACTGAGCGGCGCGGCGTCCCGGGGTGGGCCCGGGTCGACGGGTCACTGGGACGTGTCGTCGAACACGGTGGCGCAGCGCTCGTGGAACACCGAGGACTCGTCGGGTGGCAGCGGTTGGCGCCCACCGCAGGTGTTGCCGTACTCCTCGTAGCCCGACCCCTCGGTTCCCTGCAGCCACAGGCGATCGCAGGCGTCGAGGTCGGCGGCTTCGCAGTCCCGGGCCAGTTGGTCGAGCTGCGGGTCGCTGCCGAACTCGGGGATCGAGCTGACCGGGTCGGCCGCGGGCACGTCGCTGGTGTCGCTGGTCGCCACCAGCACCCAGAAGCCGATGGCGGCGACCAGGGTGAGGTAGCCGATGACCAGGCCGGCGATGGCCATCCCCCGGCCCTGCTCGCGGTCGGCGCGTTGCTTCAGCTGGCTGAGGCCGACGTGGCCGAACACGATGGCGAGCAGCGACAGCACCGGTAGGAAGCAGAAGAACACGCCCACGATGCCGGTGATGAGCGACGCAAGGGCCATGCCGTTGTTCTTGCGCCGCGTCGCGTACGGCGGGGCACCCACGTTGTACCCGGGCGCCCACCCGCCCGCGGCCGGGCTCTGACCACCGCCCGGGGGAAGCGGCACCCCCGGCGGGTACCACGCGCCGGGGGGTGCCGGTGGTGCCGGCGACCCCCAGGTGGGCTGCGGTGGTGGCGGGGCCACCTGGCCCGGCGGCGTCCACGCGGCCGCCCCGCTCCCCACCGGTGCGCCTGCCGCGGCACCAGGTGTGGCGCCCGTGGGTGTGCCCGGTGGCGGCCAATCTGGTGTCGCACCCGCGGGTGTTCCGGGTGGCGACCAGTCGGGTGTCGCGCCGGTTGGGGTGCCAGGTGGCGACCAGCCGGCTGCCGCGCCCGCAGGTGTGCCGGGTGGCGACCAGTCGGGTGTCGCGCCCGTATGTGTGCCGGGTGGTGACCAGTCGGGTGTCGGGCCGGTCGGGGTACCGGGTGGCGACCAGTCGGGTGCGGTCGGCTCGGAGATCGGGGGCAGCGCTGAGCTCGGCACGTATCCGGTCGCGCCGGGCGTGGTCGGCGTCGGAGCGGGCCGCGCCGCACCCCAGCCGGCCCCGTCGTCGGGCCCAGGCGTCGCGGAACCGGTCGGGGCTGGAGACTCGCCGGGTGCGCCGGCGGTGCCGGCCATCGGTCCGTGGGTCCAGGCGTTGTCGAACGTGGAGACGTCGCCCGTCCAGGCATCATCGAGCGGCGGGGTGTCGCTGCCGGCCCACGCGTCCGACGGAGCGTCAGGCGACGAGGGGTCGGCGCCGGCGTCGTCGTCGCCGCCCGTATCCTCGGTCGACCGGTCGTTGGTGTCGCTCATCGTCGGCCTCCATCGAGCCGCGCCGTGCGCGCGATCCACAGGATCGTCGCGTACCCACGGCGGCGCCGCGGCCGAACGCGACGAGTGCCGCCGCCGCTCGCCCCACAGGACGGGGCGCGCCGAGACCCGAGTGGCGCCCGCGGCAGGATTCGAACCTGCGACACACGGTTTAGGAAACCGATGCTCTATCCCCTGAGCTACGCGGGCGGGGGTTGTCGAAAAGGTGGCAGAAAAGGTGTGGCGGCGGCGACTTTCGCCCTCCAGCGTGGCGCCGGCGGCGGTCGGCCGGCCCGTTGCGCAGCCTACGAGGGTGCTCGAGGCGTGGCTGTCGGGTTCGGGGCGCGGCTCAGGCCCGGGCGGTTCCCGGGGCGGCGCGTCAGGCGGCGTGTTCGAGTGGGGGACCGGCTCGCCGGTGTTCGGCGTGAGGGTGCCGAGAACTGATCTGGGCCGCTGAGTGACGGGGTGCTGAGAAGTCGCGTGTGGGCTGGCTGAGGTGGGCCCGCGGCGACGCCTCGGATCGTTGGGCGCTTCCAGGTCGGCGGTGGGGCCGTCGAGAGGCGCATCAAGGGGGTGGGCGCAGGCCGCGCGCGGAACGAGCCCCCGCGAGCTCTGCGGCTGCTCGAAGCGGACTGTGGTTCAGGTCAGGCTGCGGGGCGGTACTCGTTGATCTGCCCGGCGCAGGTGGTGTGCCCCTGGACGGTGCGGCCGCCGGTGGGCAGCTCGATCACCTCGGCCTCTTCGTTGGGGGCGTGCTCGTCGAGTGAGCGGCGCGGGCGGTGCAGGTTGTAGTGGGCGACGTACTCCGGGAGCAGTCGACGTAGCTGGGGTTCGTTCCAGATCAGGGTGCGGTCCAGCATCTCGTGACGCAAGGTCCGCACCCACCGCTCGGCGTAGGCGTTGGCCTGCGGCGCCCTCGGCGGGATGGTGATCGGTTCGATCCCGGCCGCCGCGAACACCGCATCGAAGGCGGCGTTGTATTGGCCGGCGCCGTCGTGGATCACCTACCGGAACCGCTCGGGCAGGTCCCACAGCAGGTTGCGGGCGGCCTGCGCAGTCCAGGCCCCGGTGGGGTTGGCGGTGATCCCGGCGAGGTGCACCCGACGTGACTTCACCTCGATGAAGAACAAGACGTGCAGGCGCCGCAGGGTGACGGTGTCGACACAGCAGAAGTCGGTGGCGATCACCGCTTTGGCCTGGGAGCGGATGCCCGCCGCCCAGGTCGGCCCGGTCCGGTTCGGCGTCGGGTCGATCCCGGCGCCTCGTAGGACCTTCCAGACCGTCGACGCCGCCACCCGGTAGCCCAGGCGCCGGAGCTCACCGTGGACACGGCGGTACCCCCACGTCGGGTTCTCCCCGGCCATCCGGACAGCCAACCGCCGGATGTCCCGCTCAATGGGCGGCCAGCCTCGCCTGGCGGGTTTGGTCCAGTGGCGGGCGACGAGGCGGCGGTGCCAACCCAACACCGTGGCGGGCTTGACGATCAGCAGCACCTCGCCGAGGCGGGCCCGGTCGAGCACACTTGAGAGCAGCGCCAGGATCGTGCGGTCGGTCTCGGTGAACCGAGGCCGCGCGAGGTGGCGTTGGAGCACCAGGACCTGGTGGCGCAGGGCCAGGATCTCGGCATCACGGTCGTCGCCCGCGGCGAACAGCCATCCGAGACGACACAACACCAGCCGAGCGATCGACGGAACCAGATCCACGGCCGGCGAACCTACCGCCAGAGCGCCTTCTCGCCGTCCTTGCGGGCCCTACAGATGACGGCGTTTCCCCTTGTCAGCGGCCCAGACGAGTTCTCGGCACCCTCAGGGTCTCCCCGTTCTTGTGATGGCTTCGGCCGCGAACCGAACGAGCCCCAAGGTTGGCCATCCGCCTTTCGGTGCCCTCCAATCTACCGGAGCCACTGGCCGGCGCCCGATACCCCTCGAGGAGCAGCGTACGAGAGCCCCGAGGCTGCGTCGGCTTGGTCGAGGCGCAGGCAGGTCGACCGGCTCTGCTCGCAAAGTGACAGTCGTATGCCACAATGTGCGCCATGGTGCCCGTCCTGCCATCCGTGATGGCGCCCCGAGGGAGTACACATGGCGAACGCTGACGGATACGACTTCGACCCGGTCGCCCTCAAGGCGAAGTACGACGAAGAGCGCGACAAGCGGCGGGCCATGCGCCCGGAGGGCGAGGGTCAGTACCGGCCGATGACCGGTGCCCTGGAGCACTACGCCGAGGACCCCTACACCCCGGTCGAGGAGCGTGCCCCGAAGCACGTCGAGACCGATGTCGTGATCGTGGGCGGTGGGTTCGCCGGCATGCTTGCGGCGGCACGCCTGTCGAAGGAGGGGGTCGACGACTTCCTCGTGCTCGAGCGGGGCGGCGACTTCGGCGGGACGTGGTACTGGAACCGGTATCCAGGTGCGGCCTGCGATGTCGAGTCGTACATCTACCTGCCGCTCCTCGAGGAGGTCGGCACGATCCCCTCGATGAAGTACGTCGGCCAGCCGGAGATCTTCGCCCACTGTCAGGCCTTCGGTCGGACCTTCGACCTCTACCGCCGCGCGCTGTTCCACACCCGCGTGACGGACGCCCGCTTCGACGAGGAAGCAGCGCGCTGGGTCCTCGCCACCGACCGCGGTGACGAGCTGCGGGCCCGGTTCGTCATCGTGGCGTCGGGGCACTACCGCGAGCCGAAGCTCCCGGGCATCCCCGGCATCGAGACGTTCACCGGCCACAGCTTCCACACGAGCCGCTGGGACTACGGCTACACGGGGGGAGGCCCGGCGGAGCCGATGGTCGGGCTTCGAGACAAGGCTGTGGGCATCATCGGTACCGGGGCGACCGGGGTCCAGTGCATCCCGCCGCTGGCGAGGGACTCGGGGCACCTCTATGTCTTCCAGCGCACGCCGTCGTCGGTCGGCGTGCGGGCCAACGCCCCCACCGATGTCGACTGGTACACCTCCCAGCCGCCGGGCTGGCAGCAAGAGCGCATGATCAACTTCGTCGCGCACTACCGGGGCCTCGACCCTGTCGACCTGATCCAGGACGGTTGGAGCCAGCTGACCGAGGGGATGCAGCGGCGAGCCAGGCCCGACATGACCATGGAGGACATAGCCGACCTGCTGCAGATGGTCGACTTCGAGATCATGGAGGGCGTCCGCAAGCGGGTCGAGACGGTCGTCCGCGACCCGAAGACCGCCGAGGGGCTCAAGCCTTGGTACAACTGGCTGTGCAAGCGCCCGTGCTTCCACGACGAGTACCTCGATGCGTTCAACCAGGACAACGTCACCCTGGTCGACACCCAGGGCCGGGGCATCGACCGCATCGACGGCAACGTCGTGATCGCCAACGGCGAGGAGTTCGAGCTCGACCTGTTGATCTTCGCCACGGGGTTCGAGCTGTCCCCCTACGAGGAGGGCTCGCCACTCCCGGTGACCGGCCGCCACGGCGGCACCCTGACCGAGAAGTGGAAGGAGGGCGCCATCACCCTGCACGGCCAGCACGTGCACGGCTTCCCCAACCTCATGCTGTCGACGACCCGGCAGGCGTCGTGGGAGAACAACTTCCCCTTCCCGCAGGACGTCGTCGCCACCCACCTCGCCGCGCTCATCCGGACCGCGCTCGACACCGGCATCGCCACCATGGAGGTCACCGCCGAGGCGGAGGACGCGTGGGTGCGCTTCCACGAGGAGAAGAGCTGGCCATCCCACGCCCGTTGGAAGGAGTGCACGCCGAGCTACTTCAACCAGGAGGGCAGCGCCGACGACCAGCGCATCCTGCGCAACGGCGGTTTCGGCGGCTCGGTCATGGAGCTCCGCGACATCCTCGCGGCGTGGCGGGACGAGGGCATGCCCGGCCTCGAGATGACGAAGGAGGGGTGACCGTGCAGGACCTGCAGACAACCCTGCTGGCGGACGGCTTCACCTACGGCGAAGGTCCCCGTTGGCACGACGGCAAGCTCTGGTTCTCGGACATGCACGCCGACGTCGTCCGTACCCTCGACGCCGACGGCACGGCCGGTGTCGGGGCGAGCACCCCCCACCCGTCCGGCATCGGCTGGACCCCCGACGGCGACCTGCTGGTCACGTGCCTCGAGCACGCGGTGCTGCACCGGCTCGCCCCCGACGGACCTCAGGTGCACTGCGACCTCACCGAGTTCGGCCCGTCGCTGAACGACATGGTGGCCCTGCCGGATGGACGCGTCTACGTCGACGTCTACCTGCGGCGAGGCGGCGGCCCCCCGCCTGGCGATCTCGTGCTCGTCGACGCCGACGGTGCTGCTCAGGTCGTCGCGCGGGACCTGGCCACTCCGAACGGCCTCGCCGTCATGGCGGACGGCACGACGCTCGTCGCTGCCGAGACCTTCGGCAGCCGGCTCTCGGCCTGGACGATCCGGGATGACGGGACCCTCACCGACCAGCGGGTGTTCGCCGAGCTCGGCGAACGGAAGCCTGACGGGATCTGCGTCGACGTAGAGGGAGGCGTCTGGGTCGGCTGCTTCCTCTCCGGCGAGTTCGTGCGCGTGCTCGACGGTGGCGAGATCACCCACCGTGTGTCGGTCGGCGACAGCTGGGCCGTGGCACCCGCCCTCGGTGGGCCGGAGATGCGCACGCTCCACCTCGTGGTTGATGACACCACGTTCGAGGGGCTCGCCACCGGCGACTCGGCTTGTCGCATCGAGACCGTCGAGGTCGACGTCCCCGGGGCCGGCTCGCCCTGATCCCGCCCCTGCCCGCCCGAGAGGAACGCCCATGAGACTGACCGACCGCACTGCCCTCGTCCTCGGTGGATCGTCCGGCATCGGACGCGCCTGCGCGTTCGCCCTCGCCGCGGATGGTGCCGCCGTCGTCGTCGCCGACGTCGACGACGCCGGCGGCGAACAGACCGTCGCCGACGTGACCGCCGAGGGCGGGAAGGCCGCGTTCCTCCACACCACGATCATGGAGGAGGCGTCGGTGGCCGGCGCCGTGCGCTTCACCACTGACACGTTCGGCGGCCTCAACATCCTGGTGACGAGCGTTGCCGGCCGACCCCCTGAGGAGCTCCGCGGCACGTCCGACGGGTGGAAGTACATGGTCGACCTGTTCCAGACAGGGCCGTACTACGCGAGCCGCCAGGCACTGCCGACCATCGTCGAGAGCGGCAGTGGGTCGATCATCCACGTCGCCTCGATCGCCGGCATCCGGGGCTCGCTCATCGGCGACGTCGACACCACCGCCTACCCGACCGCCAAGCACGGCGTTCTCGGGCTGACGAAGAGCCTGGCGCTCCACTACGGCCCGAAGGGCGTCCGTGCCAACGCGATCTGCCCTGGTTACATCAAGACGCCGGCGACCAAGCAGATCTACGAAGCCGATACGGACGGCAGCTACGTCCGCGACAAGCTCCGTGTGCCGCTGGAGCGCTGGGGGCGACCCGAGGAGATCGGCTCGGTCGCCGCCTTCCTCGCCTCGGACGAGGCCTCGTACATCAGCGGTCAGGTGATCGTCGTCGACGGCGGCATGACCGCCCGATAGACGGTCGTCCAGCGCTGAGCAGTAGTTGCGCCCCGGTGCTGAAATCGGGGTTCCGATCAGTGGGCTGGTCGCGAGCGATCCTGAAGCTGAGTGGTTCGGCGCGGCCACCCGATGGTGCGTCCTGGGCGAGCTACGTTGCCTGCGTGATCGATGCTCAAAGATTCGATGCTCGATCGACCACCGACGAGGTGCTCGACGGTCGGGATCTCTCCGGATTCTCGGCGATCGTCACCGGTGCGTCGGCCGGCCTCGGTGTGGAGACCGTCCGGGCACTGGCAGCCCACGGAGCGACCGTCATCGCCGCTGTGCGTGATGTCGACAAGGCGCGCGCGGCGCTCTGGTCGGCCGGCGTCGATGACCGCTTGGACGTGACCATCGACGAAGTTGATCTCACGTCCCTCGCCTCGGTGCGTGCGTTCACCGATCGCATCCTCGCTCGCACGGAGCGGCTCGACCTCCTCGTCGCGAACGCAGGCGTCATGTCGTGTCCCGAAGGTCGGACGGTCGACGGTTTCGAGGTTCAGTTCGGTACGAACCACCTCGGGCACTTCGTCCTGGTGAACCGACTGGTGCCGCTCCTCCTGGCGGGGGCGCCCAGCCGCGTCGTGTGCCTCTCCTCGTCGGGTCATCGCCTCGCAGATGTCGACCTCGCGGACCCGAACTTCGACCGTCAGCCCTACCAGACGTGGCTGGCCTACGGTCGGTCGAAGACAGCGAACGTTCTCTTCGCAGTGGAGCTCGACCGGCGATTGCGGGCCGAGGGCGTCCGGGCCTGTGCGCTCCATCCCGGCGGGATCGACACCGAGCTCTTCCGGCATCTGGACGCCGACGCCCTCGTCTTCGTAGCCGCGAGGCGCGAGGAGTCGGGTATCCCCGCCAAGACGGTCGCTCAGGGAGCGGCCACGACGATCTGGGGTGGTGTCGTCGCCGATGCGAACCTGATCGGCGGCGTCTACCTGGAGGACTGCGCGGTCGCGCCCGTGCTCGGCGACGACTCGCCGCACGACCGTCCTGACGGTGTGCGCTCCTACGCCCTGGATCCCGACAACGCCAAGCGCCTGTGGGATCGGTCGGAGGAGCTCGTCGGCGAGTCCTTCCCTCCACCGGGCTGAGGGGTCGACATGGGTCTCACCACCGGGGACGACCTACTCACCGTTCCCGAACTGGTCCGTCACGGCGCCGACAACTTCGGCGACCGTCAGCTCATGGTGACCCCGGGCCGGGTGCTCACCTACGGAGACCTCGACGCGCGCGCCCGTTCGCTCGCGAAGCGTCTCCTGCTCTCGGGCGTGGGCAAGGGCACCCCGGTCGGCGTGTGGTTCCCCCAGGGTCCCGAGTTCGTCATCGCCCTGATGGCCATCACCAGGATCGGTGGTGTCGCCGTCCTGCTCAGCACGTTCCTCCAGCCGCGGGAGCTGCGCGTGGCCGTGCGCCACGGCGACCTGCACCTGCTCATCGCGCCGCGGGTGTTGCTCGGCCGGGACACGGTCTCGGAGCTCGAGTCGGCCTGGAGCGAGTTACGCGACGCTTCGGACTCGGCGCTCCTGCTCGACGAAGCACCGTTCCTACGCTCGGTGTGGCTCACCGGCGGGGACGCCGCCCGATGGGCCCTCCCGCTGCCCGACCTGACCGACCTCGAGGACGACCCGACGGTCAGCGACCGACTCGTTGAGGAGGCCGAGGACGAGGTCCGGCCGTCCGATCCGATGGTGATGGTGTTCACCTCCGGAGCGACGGCCGAGCCCAAGGCGGTCGTCCACACCCACGGTGGCCAGCTTCGCCAGAGTGCCACCCTTGCACGGCTCTACGGGTTCGACGAGGACGTCCGCACGTTCACGACGATGCCCCTGTTCTGGGTGGGCGGCCTGACCGTCTCGCTCCTCACCCACCTGCACGTCGGCGCGACGCTCATCACCGTCGAGCGCCTCGAGCCGATCGAGATGGTCGAGTTGCTCGAGCGAACCCACCCGACCCGCGTGGTCGGGTGGACGCTCTGGGAGCGCCTCCAGAACGCGCCCGAGCTCGCCGACCGCGACCTGGGTTGGCTGTTCGAGCTACAGGCGCCCTCCGCCCGCCTTCCCCGGGAACGCCACAACTCGCTCGGCATGACCGAGACCGGTGGCCCGCACACCGGGGCCCCGGAGTCGAGGCGTGACGAAGTGCTGCCGCCGAGCCTGCAGGGCTCGTTCGGGCCACCCGTCCCGGGGGCCGAGCACCGGATCGTCGATCCGGACACCGGCGAGCCGGTTCCAGACGGGTTCGAGGGGGAGATCTGCGTGCGCGGTGTGGGCCTCATGGACCGCATCCACAAGCGCGAGCGTCGTGACACCTTCGATGCCGACGGCTGGTACCACACCGGCGACCGGGGCTTCTTCCGGGACGGCTTGCTGTTCTTCACGGGCCGGTCCACCGGGATGATCAAGACCGGCGGCGCCAACGTCTCACCCCGTGAAGTGGAGCTGGTGCTTGCGTCTCTCCCTGGCGTGCAGGCGGCGTTCGTCGCCGGCATCCCGGACGAGGATCGCGGCGAGGTCGTGGGTGCTCTCGTGTGCCCCGAGTCGGGGCACGTGCTCGACGTCGCCACCCTCGTGGAGGAGATGCGGGAGCAACTGTCCAGCTACAAGGTGCCGCGGCGCCTCCTGGTGGCCCCCTACGAGGACGCGCCGTGGTTGCCGTCGGGCAAGATCAGCTCCCCTCAGCTCGTCGAGTTGCTCCGCAGCCGAGGGGTCGACCCCTCCCTCTGAGGGACCGCATGGCGAGGCGCAGCGAGTCGTCGGTCCCGGCATGCCCCGTCCGTCTTTCCATCCACGGGAGGTCCCGACGCCCGAACCGTGTCCTTCTGGGCGGGCACACTTCGGTTGGGCCCGCCCACGCCGGAGCGGTCAGGTGTCGGGAAGCTCCCACGCCGGGTCGATCCCAATGGCCATGAGCATGAGCGGCTGCTCGCCGACGTCTCTGCTGATGTGGCCCTTGGTGTCGAGGTCGTCGGCCAGGAGCACGTCGCCGGGACGGAGGACCTCGCGAGCATCGAGCGACGTGAGCAGCTCCAGCTCGCCCTGGAGCACCACGAGGAACTGCCGCCTGGGCGCGTGGTGCATGCCCACGTCGGGCTTGCGCTCGAGGAAGGCGCCCATGCCCATGGTCACCGCGGGGATGTCGCTGATGCCCCGCACCACGCCCGCGTAGGTCTCCCGGACGGGGAACTCGATCTCGGTGAGATGGGTCTCGCCGTCGGCATCACCGTGGAGGTGGAGGCACCTCACGCCCGGTCGGCCCGGTTCCACGACCCGGGCATCGCCATGGTCGCGCCGCCATCGACGGGCAGAGTGACGCCGGTGATATACGCCGCTTCGTCGCTGCAGAGGAACAGCACGGCGTGAGCGATGTCCCAGGCGTCACCCATACGTCCGAGCAGGTTCAGCCGGGCGCGAATGTCGTCGTTGACGGTTCCGACCGAGGCCATCATCGGTGTCGCCACCATGCCGGGCAGGACCGCGTTCGACCGGATGTTCTTCCGTCCGTACTCGCCGGCCAGGTCGACGGTGAGGCCCAGCTGGCCGGCCTTCGAGGCGCAGTACGCAGGATGCGACGTCCCCGAGTCGCGCACGCCGGCGACCGAGCCGATGTTCACGATGGATCCGCCGCCCCGTTCGATCATCGCGGGGATCGCGGCCTGGCATGCGAGGAATGAGCCCTTCAGGTTGATGTCGAGGACCTGGTCGTACTGCTCTACCGACGTCTCGGTGATCGGCGCGTGGAAGGTGATGGCGGCGTTGTTGACGAGGATGTCGAGCCCCCCGAACTGCTCGACCGCCGCGGCCACCATCGCCTCGCAGTCCTCCGGGCTCGTGACGTCACCGACGAAGCAGCGCCCCTCGCCCGGGTGGTCGGCCAAGCCCTGTCGGGTGGCCTCCGCCCGGTCGCCGTCCCGGTCGACCAGGAGGACCGACGCGCCCTCACGTGCGAGCGCCGTGGCGATGGCCTGGCCGATGCCATCCCCCGGCGCCTCTGGCGCGGACCCTGCTCCGGTCACGATCGCGACCTTGCCCTCCACCCGACCAGCCATCGATGCTCCCCTCGTCGTCGTCCGAACCCAGTGGTCCGGATCAGTCCTGCAGGATCTTGGCCGCCTCGTGCTCGATCGCGGTCCCCGCGAAGAACTCGCGGTTCAGCGATCCGTAGAACCGCACCGGGTTCTCGAACAGGAACTCGCGCAGTTCGTCGGCGTCGAGGATGCCGCGCTCGAGCAGCTCGTGGGCCTCCTCGAGCGGCTCGTCGAACCGCGGCACGTCCCAGTGGCCGAGGTCCGACGCGAAGAAGGCCGGCACCTTGGCGCCGAGGGGCGTGACCCTCGTGTCGAAGGCCAGGCCCGCGAGCGGGTCGTCCGCCTCGCAACCCCAGGCGAAGTTGACGCAGAAGCGGTCGCGGATGTCCTCGACGCACGACAGCTTGGCAGCCTCGAAGTCGTCGCGGACACGGGTCATGCGACCTCGGGTGCGGACGAGCTGGTCGGCCGAGTACTTCGCCAGGCGGGGGTCGCTCTCCACGAGCAGTTCCCGGAGGCGGTGCTCGTCGATGTTCTCCGGGTCGAGGCCGGCCATGGCCGAGCCGCCCCGCTTCTCCCAGTTCGTGACGAGGCTCACGTAGATCTGGACCCCGATGGCGGCGCCGCCCTCGAGGAGGGCCAGGCGCAGACGGGGGAAGCGTTCGGTCACGCCGCCGAGGAAGAGGGACTTCGCCAACGCGCCACCGGAGGCAGCGAAGTGCCCGATCTGGTTGAACACGAAGTTCGAGACCGACGCGCGGTCGCTGGCGCCTATGCCTGCTGTGTGTGCCGCCAGGGGCATGCCCAACTCGATGGCCTTGGCCCAGACCGGGTCGTAGTCGTAAGGGCTGTCGATGCCGAACGTGTCGACCCAGCCACGTGTCTCCCACTCGGGGATCCGCACATCGGCCCAGGGATCGTCGGCGGGCCAGCCTGCGCTCGGCGGTGGCCGGTGGACGTGGCTGGCGATGAGTCCGATCTTGGCTCCGAGGGCGTGCGCGTGCTCGAGCGCGGCGACGGCTTCGCCGGGGGTGTTCATTGGCACCAGGGCGGCCATGGTGAACCGATCGGTGTACGGCCGGAACTGCTCGGCCATGTGCTCGTTGTAGAGGCGGCAGAGCGTCACCCGCTGCTCGTCGTCGAGCAGTTGGAGCAGGGCGATGCCCATCGACGGATAGAGCACCGCGAAGTCGATGCCGGTCTCCCCGAGGCGCTCGTGATAGCGCTTCGGCGAGGTGACGGTGGCGTAGTACTCCGTGTCGGCGGGGACGTGCCACGAGTGGGGCAGCACCCCTCCTTCGAGACGTTCCTCCATCGACAGGTCCTCGATGGCGCGCCGGCGGTTCAGCATGCCGTCGAGCAACGCTCCGTGGCCGTGGTCACGGACGAAGTCACCGAACACGGCCATGAGCTCCACCACGTGACCGTCGCCGTCGACCACCGGGTAGCCCAACTGCTCGCGAAGCTCCGACGATCGCGTCATACTGACACTGTACTGCCACTTTGAAGCGCACGCCGGGGGACTGACCACCGTGGATCTCGAGCTGTCCGAGGACGAGGCGGCCCTCCGCGACAACGTCCGCTCGGTGCTGGCCGGCGCCTGTCCCCCCGCCGTGGTGCGGTCGGTCTACGACGGGGGCGGCCCGCCCGGGGCGCTGTGGGCGCAGCTGGTCGACCTCGGATGGCCGGCCCTCGCCATCGAGGAACGCCATGGCGGGCTGGGCCTGGGATTCGTCGAGCTCGCCCTGGTGGCGGAGGAGCTGGGGCGGGCGGTGGCACCGGGGCCCCTGCTGGCGACGACCACCCAGTTCGTCCCCTCCGTGCGCGAGCTCGGCGGCGACGACGTCGCGGGCCGGTTCCTGCCGCGCGTCGCCGCGGGGGAGTCCACCGGGACGCTGGCGTGGGCGGAGGACGGCCGATGGGCCGCCGAGGCGGTCCGGACGACGGCCCGGCCCCAGGGGGACGGTTGGGTGCTCGACGGCCAGAAGTGCGCCGTCCTGGATGGCGCGACCGCGGGCGAGGTCGTCGTGATCGCCCGCGGCGCGGAGGGGCTCGGGGCGTTCGTGGTGCCTCGCGATGACATCGACGTCTCCCGCCGAACCGTGCTCGATCCGACGCTGCCCGTCGCCGACCTCCGGCTCGACGCGGTCGTCGTCGCCGGGGAGCGGGTCCTGGCCGTCCCCGGGTCGGCGCACGTCGAGCAGGCGTTGGCGCGCGCCGGCGAGGAGGCGACCGTGGCGCTCGCCGCGATGACCGTCGGGGCGTGCCGGCGGATCTTCGAGGTCACGCTCGAGTACGCGAAGAAGCGCGAGCAGTACGGGCGCCCGATCGGCTCGTTCCAGGCGTTGAAGCACCGGCTCGTGGAGCTCTACCTCTCGGTCGAGCGGGCCACCGCGCTCGTGTACTTCGCCGCGCTCACCATCGCCGAGGACACGCCTGAGCGGGCGGTGGCCTGCGCGGCGGCCAAGGCGGCGGCTGGCGACTGTCAACGCCTCGTCGCCGAGGACGGCCTCCAACTGCACGGCGGCATCGGCTTCACCTGGGAGTACGACCTCCACTTCCTGCTGAAGCGGGCCAAGGCCGGCGAGGTGCTCTTCGGCTCGGCCGTCGCCCATCGGGCGGAGCTGGCGAGCCTGCTCGGCCTCCACCGCGAGAACGGCGCGGCGGCATGAGGCTCCGCTTCGACGATGCGGTGGAGGCGTTCCGGGAGGAGTTCCGGCGCTGGCTGGCCGACAACGCGCCCGACGCGGGGGAGATGGCGGCCGAGCCAGCCCAGGGCTCCGCCTCCCTGCCTTCGTGGGCCCGTTCCTGGACCCGCCGGATGTTCGACGCCGGCTGGCTCGTCCCGGGGTGGCCGCCGGCGCGTGGTGGCCGCGACGCCGGCCCGGTCGAGACGCTCGTCTACCTGGAGGAGCTGATGCGGGCGGGCATCCCGCGGACCACGAACCCGCAGGGACTCGGGATCGTCGCCCCGTCCCTGTTCGACTTCGGCGACGACGACCAGATCCGCGACTACGCCATGCCCATCCTGCGGGGTGAGCGGTCGGCATGCCTCGGGATGAGCGAGCCCGGCGCGGGGAGCGACCTGGCGGCGCTGAGCACCCGGGCGGTCCTGGACGGCGATCGCTTCGTGGTGAACGGGCAGAAGGTGTGGACCTCGGGAGCCGCCCATGCCGACTTCTGCTTCCTGTTCTGCCGGACCGATCCGGATGCGCCGAAGCACAAGGGCATCAGCGTCCTGCTCGTCGAGATGTCGACGCCGGGGGTGACCGTCCGCCCGCTCCCCGAGATCGTGCATCCGGAGCGGGCCGACCTCAACGAGGTCTTCTTCGACGACGTCGCCGTGCCCCGGCGCAACCTGGTGGGCGAGATGAACGACGGCTGGGCGATGGCCAGCGGCTCGCTCGCCCACGAGCGGGGCATGGTGTGGCTGGGCTCGGTGTTCGAGCTGGAGCACGACGTCGAGCGCGTGATCGCCGAGGCGCCGCCGCTGCTCGGTCGCCTGGGGCCGGTCGAGCAGGCGGTGCTCGGCGATCGGGTCGCCGCCTCCTACATCGACTCGCTCGCTGCTCGGGCCCTCGGCTACCGGGGCTTCGCCAAGCTCGTCCGGGGCGGCAGCGCGCCCGAGCAGGCCCTGATGAAGGCGTTCTGCAGCGAGGCGCGGCGGCGCGCGTGCCTGGTGGGGGCCGAGCTGGGGGCCGACCGAGCCACCGACGTCGCGCCCGCTGGCCATCGCCGCGAGGCCGAGTGCTCGTGGATCGAGCGCTACTTCTTCAGCTTCGGGGCCACCATCTCGGCCGGAACGTCCGAGATCCAACGCAACATCATCGCCGAGCGCGTCCTCGGGCTCCCTCGGGGATGAGGAAGGATTGATCGCATGGCCACCACGACGTCGGACGTGTCCTTCGACCTCTACGACCGCGAGCTCTACGAGTCGCCGTACGAGATGTACGGCCGACTGCGCAACGAGGTGCCGCTCTACCGCAACGAAGAGCACGACTTCTACGCCGTGAGCCGGGCCGACGACGTCGCCCACGTGCTGAACGACCGCGACACCTTCATCTCGGGCAAGGGGAGCGTGTTCCAGATCGCCAAGGCCGGCGTCGAGATGCCCGACGGCCTGTTCATCATGGAGGACCCGCCGCGACACACGATCCACCGCAGTCTCGTGTCCCGCCTCTTCACGCCCCGGGCGGTGAGTCGCATCGAGCCGCAGATCGACGCTGCGTTCCACCAGGCGGCCGAGGCGCTGGTCGGGGCGACGCGCTTCGACTTCATGCGGGACTTCGCCCACCTGCTGCCGATCCAGGTCATCGGCATGCTGCTGGGGCTCCCCGAGAAGGACCACCTGGCGCTGCGGGAGACGTTCCACCGGAGCCAGAACGAGGGCACCGCCGACCCCGATCGAGATGCGCTCGGCGGCATCGCCGAGGCCTTCCTCTGGTTCAACGAGTACCTCGAGTTCCGCGAGGAGCACCCCCAGGACGACCTCATGACCGAGCTCCTCAACCTCGACTTCGAGGACGAGACGGGTGTCACGCGGCGTCTGCGGCGGGAGGAGCTGATGACCTTCCTCACGCTGATCACCGGCGCCGGGAGCGACACCACGGCGACGGCGATCGGCTGGGTGGGCCTGCTCCTCAGCGACCACCCGGACCAGCGGCGGGCACTGGTCGAGGACCCCGCGCTCATCCCGAACGCCGTGGAGGAGGTCCTCCGCTTCGAGCCGCCGTCGTACCACATCGCCCGTACCACGGCCCTCGAGGTCGAGCTCCACGGCCAGACCCTCCCGGCGGGCACCCTGGTCCTCGCCCTGCCCGGCGCCGCGAACCGCGACGAGCGCCGGCTCGTCGACGCCGACACCTTCGACATCACCCGCAGCCCCAGCCAGACCTACACCTTCTCCTTCGGGCCGCACTTCTGCCTCGGGGCGTCGCTGGCACGCCTCGAGACCCGGGTAGCCATGCAGGCCATCCTCCAGCGGTTCCCCGAGTGGACGGTCGATCGCGGCGCCGCCACGATGACCGGTGGCATCGACACCCGGGGCTGGGACCACCTCCCCGTCGACGTCTGACCGCTTCCGGTGCCGTGCGCTGCGGTCAGCAGGTGGTGGGGCGGAGCCGGCGTTCCTCCCTGGCGACGCGCTCGAGCCGAGCGTCGATCTCCAGCGCCTCCAGGACCTCCGCCGGGACGTGCGTGCCCCAGAGGTTCGCTTCATAGGCGAACCACAGCAGCAACGATGCGGTGATCGACGACCAGCGCGAGCGCACGGCGTCGCCGGCGTCGATTCTGCGGAACAGAGCCATGGACCCCCCTGGCGTCGGCTCACCGCCGAGGGCGGGCCATCAGTGGCAGTAGACTGCCACAGGTCGTGCAGGAGGGCCAGGGTCGCCCCGACCTGGGTGCAGCGTGTGAGGTCACCCGGCAGTGCTGAGGCCCGTCAGAATGCCGATGCACGTCGGATCCTGGTAGGGAGGGCTCGATGGCCTACGAGAGCGATGCCGAGCCGATCAAGCTGGGCTACCTCATGGACTTCCGCTTGCCGGAGGGCTTCCCGGACGAGCGCCGCGCGGACCTGACCGAGCCGTTCGACCTCGTGTTCCAGGAGGGGTTCGAGCGGGGCGTGATCGACCGGCCCGTCGAGATCGTCTACCGGGAGGTCGAGGGGTTGCCCAAGGGCTCGGTGAAGGCCGTGATCGATGCCTACGGGGAGCTCGTCGACGAGGGGTGCCTCGTGGTCTTCGGGCCGTCGATCACCGACAACGCGGAGCCCACCAAGGAGGCCATCGAGGAGCGCTTCCGCGTGCCGGCGATCAGCGTCACCGGCTCGGAGGAGTGGCTGGGGCCTTGGACGTTCTCGCTGTCCCAGGGATCGATGAGCGACGAGCCCATCTTCTGGGCCGACCTGATCGCCAAGCGGGGCATCGACAACGTCGGGGTGCTCGTCGAGCAGTCGCTCGTGGGCGACAGCTACATCCAGGAGTTTCGCCGGGCCTGCCGCAACAAGGGCATCCGGATCGTGGCCGAGGAGCAGATCCCGCAGACCGCAAAGGACGTCACCGAGCAGGTGACCCGGCTGCACGAGGCCGGCGTCGACTCGGTGGTCCACTGCGGGTTCGGCTTCGGGGTCGTGCTCGTGGGCGTCGCCATGCAGGCGCTCGGCTGGGATCCGCCCCGGTTCATGGGGACGGCGTTCCAGAACGCCTGGATCAACGAGGTCGTGTGGAACGCGATGGTCGGCTGGACCGGCATCGACCAGTACGACGAGGAGAACCCGGTGGGCCAGGAGTTCCTCGACCGGTACGCGGACCGGGTGGGGCGGCGCCCCGAGTGGTGCGTGCCGGTCGTGAACCGTGACCTCGCGGTGGTCTTGCTCCAAGCGTTCGCCGGGGCCCGGCCGCTGTCGCCCGGGGGCGTCCGCGACGCGCTGGAAGGGGTCAAGATGTTCCCCGCCGCATCCGGTGCGTCAGGAACGCGGATCTCCTTCGGCAAGTACCAGCACCGTGGGTGGATGGGGCCCGGCTACCTCGTGGCCCGGCAGCTCGATCCCGACGGCGTGACCGCTCACACGGTCGGTCGTTTCGGCGACGCGTGACCCGAGGTCACCGCCGACGGGTGGAACGGCGCCGGCGCGCCCTCACCACGTGAGCGGAAGCGCCTCCGCGCAACGCAGGAACGTCGTCCGCGTCCACGCCACCTCGTCGGATGGTACGGCGAGGTCCAACGTCGGGAACCGCTCGAGGAGCGAGCGCAGTGCGGTCTCCACCTCGAGGTTCGCGAGGTGGGCGCCCATGCAGCGGTGGGGGCCCCAGGCCAGCGAGAGGTGGGGTGCGGGGTCGCGTCGGTGGAAGTCGAGCTCTGCGGCGTGGGGGAACACCGACTCGTCACGGTTGGCGACCTGGTGCTCGGGCAGGATCGCCTCCCCGGCCGGGATGACGACGCCGCCGCTCAGCTCGACGTCCTCGTTGGCCCAGCGGATCATCGGGCGGGCGTGTCGGAAGCTGGGGATCCAGCGCCAGAGCTCTTCGACCGCGGCGGGCAGCAGGTCGGGGTCGTCGATGAGCTCCTGCCAGCGGTCGCGGTGGGCCATGAGCGTCCAGACCGTCGAACCCAGCTGTGCGGCCGTCGTCTCGAACCCGCCGAGGATCAGGGTCGTCGAGAGGTTGACCAGCTCCTCCTCGCTCAGCGCGTCACCCTCGTCGCGTGCCTGCACGAGGATGCACAACAGGTCGTCGCTGGTGGTCTCACGCCGCTCGGCGATGAGCTCGCGCACGGCGCCACGGATGTTGTTGTAGGCCTCGTAGCGCTGCTCGAACGTGCTGTCGAGGCCGGTCATCTGGTCGATCCACCCTTTGAAGGTCGGGATGGACTCCTCGGCGGCCCCGAGGATGCCGCTGATCACCCGCAACGGCAGCTTCCACGCGAAGAGGCCCATGTAGTCCGCGCCGGGCCCCTGCGCCTCGATGTCGTCGAGCAGCTCGGTCGTCATGTCCTCGATCCATCCCGCCATGGCGCGGATGCGCGCTGGGGCGAAGGCACTGGATGCCAGGCGCCGCACCCGCGTGTGGTCGGGTGGATCCATGTTGTCCAGCCGCGACGGATCCGTGGGGTGGGCCATCTCGTGGAGCCGCGGGGTGTCCCGGCCGATCCCCCGACCCTTCCCGAACCGCCGGTCGCCGTAGGCCGTCTTCACGTCCTCGTAGCGGGTGGCGATCCAGATCGGCTCTCCGAACGGGAGCTGCGCCTTGAACGGACCCCGCTGCTGCAGCTCGAGGACGGACTCGTCGATGGTGAGGTCGTCAGGCTCGGAGACCGGGTAGACCGGGAGCGTGGTGGTGGGCATGCGCACCTCACCGTACTCCGGCGCCAGAGATGTGTCAGTCGGGTGTCACGGATTCGGCAATCGAGCCGAGCGCTCGACCATCCCGAGGGTCTCCTCGCGGCCCCAGCGGTAGCGGGCGACCCCTGACTGCAGCGTTGGGAACGTCGTGCCCTCCGTCGTCCGCCGCGGCGGACGGATCGATGAGAGCAGCGTTTCCGCCGCGATGTGGATCGAGCCCTTCGGGGTGTGGAGCGTGCAGGACACGTCCCCACCCGAGGGTCGGGTATCGGTCATCCACGCAGTGTCCTCGACCCTTGCAGGGAGTAGTTCGCCGTCATCGAGGACCCAGGCCTCGCGATAGCGGGTCGAGCCGTTCGCCCCGGGCCGGTAGTGGATGAACCCGAACGCGCGGCCACTCGGGAACCGAGCGGACTGCCAGTTGTGTCCGTGGAACTCGCCGTAGTCGTTGCGGGCGCCACCCGTGCGATGGACCCGGAGGCCGCCACCGGTGAAGGACGTGGCGATGCCGTCGGTCTCGATTCGCCCTGCAACGGTGCACAACTGCTCATGTCGCTGCTCGCCGATGACGTGGTGGCCCTCGGGCTCGTGTGTCCCCTGGAACCAGGGAGGTGCGACCATGTGCGCTTCGACGTGGAGCCGCAACGCGACCACGTTGCCGCGATCGGCGTCGGCCACTCGGATCCTCGCGGCGCCGCCGGCGAGGTGGCCCTCGACGGTGGTGGCAACGGCCTCGCCGTCGAAGTCGACCCGCCAGTGGGCGAAGGGCTCGACGCATTGGAAGCGCAGCGGTCCGGCCCCGAGCACCCGTGGGCGCCCCTGCTCGTCCGCGGTGGGCAGGGGTGTGTGGTCCTCGGTGGCGAGGAAGAGCCGTTGACCGGGCAGCGCCACGCACACGGCGGTCATGAACGAGGTGTCCCACGTCTGGCCCACGGCTTCCACCCCGATGCGGGGGAAGGCGAAGCGGCCGGCGCCATCCCAGCACCACAGCGACGCGCTCTCCCGGTACTCCGGCGATTCCGGTGTCGTCGCGGTGACCTCGTCGATCCGAGGGGACACAAGTGGACGCCCAGGAGCGCTCATCGACGCCGACCGTACGCTGCACCTCGGTGTCCACCTCGGCGACCGACCTCCCGATCAGCGGAGCCGCACTGATCCTGGTCGCCCGGGCCTGCGAGCAGACGGGGCTGGACGACCTGGGCCTCGACGGTTGGCAGGTCGGGCTCACCCACCTCCTCGATGCCGTGGCGCGCGACGTGGTCGATGACGTCGAGGCGATCCACCGGATCGAGGCGATCGTCGTGGAGCGACTCGTGCAGCGTCTTCGGATCCACGCCTGGTATGCGGAGCATGGTGAGGAGGCCGTCGATCGGGTCGAAGGCCCGCTCGTCGTGTTCGGTCTTCCTCGGACAGCGACCACGGCCGTGCACCATCTCCTCTCGGTCGATCCCCAGTTCCGCTACCTCCGGGCTTGGGAGGTGAGCGACCCGGTCCCGCCCCCCGACGCGGCAAACGAGCACGCCGATCCCCGACGGCCGACGGGGCCGGTTCAGCTCGACGTTCGCCACATCAAGGCGGTGGACGGGCCTGCCGAGGACTGGCCGATTCACGCGATGGCTTTCGACCACGCCGAGCTGACCTTGCCGGTTCCGTCCCATGCGGCATGGTGGCGGAGCTCGCCCCACGCTGCCCTGCTCTCGTTCCACGAGCGCGTCCTCCGCCTGCTCCACGCGCACCGTCCACCGCATCGTTGGTTGCTCAAGATGCCGTCGTACCTGTTCCTGCTGCGCGAGGTCGCGGCGCACTACCCGGAAGCGTCGTTCGTGATGACCCACCGCGATCCTGTCACGGCCCTCGCGTCGACGTGCAGTACCGTGGCCGATGCACGTCGCAAGCGGACACCAACGTGGGTACCCGGGCCGACCTTCGGCCAGGAACTGCTCGACCACTGGGCTGAGGGGATGCATCGGGCGATGGCCGCTCGCGAGGCCATCGGCGAGGACCGATTCGTCGACGTCGCCCAGCACGAACTCGAATCCGACCCGATCGGCACCGCTGAGCGGGTGTTCGCCCGGGCCGGTCTTGCCCTCGACGGCGCCGTGGCCGACGCGATGGGGGAGTGGGCAGCCCGGAACCGTCGTGGCTCCCGTGGTGCCCACCAGTACTCGCTCGAGGACCACGGGCTCAGCGAGGGGCAGGTGAGGGAGGCCTTCGCCCTGTACCTGGAGCGCTTCAGCTCGCGGCTTCGATGAGGGCGACGATGTCTGCGGGGCCGAGCGGCTGCGACCGCACGACGACACCGAGTGGGGCCAGGGCGTCCGCGATGGCGTTGGCGATGGCCGGGGGCGATCCGATGGCGCCCCCTTCGCCCATTCCTTTGTGCCCGCCAGGGTTCGTCGGCGCGGGCGTCTCGATGTGGCCGTATTCGATGTCCGGCACCTCGGTGGCGGTCGGCAGCAGGTAGTCGACGAAGGTCGACGCCAGGGGGTTGCCGTCGTCGTCGTAGGCGAGGTGCTCGTAGAGGACGCCGCCGATCCCTTGGACGACCCCGCCGGCGATCTGGCCCTCCACCACGTTCGGGTTCACCATCACCCCGCAGTCCTCGCTCACGAGGTAGCGAAGGATCGTCACGCCTCCGGTTGCCTCGTCCACCTCCACGACACAGATGTGGCATGCGTTCGACCAGGTGCAGAACCCGGCCTCGGGGCTGTAGCGCACCTGCGCCTCCAGCCCCAGGGGAGCCCCAGGGGGCATCGCCATCGGCGACGTGTAGGCCTTCTCGGCCACCTCCCGGAGCGTCATCCCCGCCGCAGGATTGCCCACGACCTGGGCGCGACCGTCGACGATCTCGATGTCGTCGGGCGACGCCTCGAGTGTGTGGGCCACGATGTCCACCACCCGCTGGCGCACCTCCCGTGCCGCCAGCCGTGCCGCGCCGCCGAGGATGACCGCACTGCGGCTGCCGCCGGTCCCCGGCCCGAGCGGAGTGGCGTCCGTGTCCCCTTGCACGACGCGCACGTCGGCCAGGTCCACGCCCAGCTCGTCGGCCACCACCTGGGCGATGGTGGTCTCGAGGCTCTGGCCGTGGCTCGCGCCGCTGTGGGACACGTCCACCCGTCCGTTGGTGCCGATGCGGACGGTGGCGCAGTCGGTGCTCATCCACCCGAAGGCCATCGCGGTGGGCTCGGCGAACAGGCTGACGCCGATGCCCACCAGTCGGCCCTCGGCCCTCCACGCTCGCTGCTGCTCGCGCAGCTCTGCGTAACCGATCTGCTCCACCGCCTGTTCCAGCGTGGCGTGGGCGGTCATGTCCTCGTAGGGCAGGCCGCTGGCCATGGCGAAGGGAAGGTCCTCGTCGTGGAGGACGTTGCGACGGCGCAGCTCGACAGGATCCATGTCCAGCGCCGCCGCCAGGCGGTCCATCACCATCTCGCGGGCGACCGTCTCGAACATCCACGGCCCCCGGTACGCACCCCGACCGTAGGTGTTCGTCATCACCGACCGCGACGACGCAGTGGCCTTGGTGACCTTGTACGGACCGGGGAAGAGCATCGCCGTGAACACCGCTGCGGATCCGCCCGCCCTCGGGAACGAGCCGGCGCTCTCGAGGAAGTCGACGGCCATGCCCAGCACGGCGCCCTCTTCGTCGGCGGCGATCGTGAAGGTGGCCTGGTCCTCACGCGGGTGCTCGTCCGCCATCAGGTTCTCGCGTCGGTCCTGGATCCACTTCACCGGCCGACCCAGGTGGCGACTGGCCAACACGGTGGCCAGCTCCTCGGGGCTGGCGTGCATCTTCAGTCCGAACGATCCACCGACATCGGGCATCACCACCCGCACCTGGCGGTCGTCGATGCCGAGCATCCTCGCCATCTGGGCACGGACCCCGTGCGGCCCCTGGGTCGAGATCCAGACCCGGAGCTCCTCTCTGCGAGGGTCCCAGTCGGCGATGATGCCGCGAGTCTCCATCGGGACGGTGAGGTAGCGGTGCTGGCGGATGGTTTCGGTGACCACCACAGGGGCGGAGGCCAATATCTCGTCGAGCTCGGGATCGCCGCCGGAAGGGAAGTCGGCGTACACGTTCGAGTCCAGATCGGGGTGCACGAGCGGGGCGTCGGGTTCGGCCGCCCGCTCGGCGTCGATCACCGGCTCTTCCGGGTCGACGTCCACGATGATGGCGTCGACCGCATCCTCGGCGTGGTAGCGGGACTCGGCCACGACCATGGCGACCGGTTCACCGACGCAGCGAACGTCCCCGGATGCCATCAACCGGAACGGGCGGTCCCGGCCGGGCGGCTCGTCGTCGACCCTGTGGTCGTGGAGCAGCGGCTCGAGGTCCTGGGCCACGTAGACGGCCACGACGCCAGGGATGTCCCTCGCTGCGTCGACGTCGATGGACGTGATGCGTCCGCGGGCGACATGGCTGCGGACGAAGGCGGCGTGGACCAGCCGCGGCAGGGTGATGTCGTCGACGTACTCGCCACGTCCAGTGAGGAAGCGGGGGTCCTCACTGCGGGCGACACGCTGACCCACGAAACGGGCGCCGGCGGCGGTCACGGGGTGTCGGCCCCGGCACGGGATGCCGTGCGAACGGCCTGGATGATCCCCTGGTAGCCCGTGCAGCGACAGATGTTGCCGGACAACCCCTCGCGGATCTCCTGGTCGGTGGGCGAGGGGTTGTCCCGAAGGAAGGCCGTCATCGACACGATGAAGCCCGGAGTGCAGAAGCCGCACTGCAGCCCGTGGGCGTCCTGGAAGGCCTGCTGCAGTGGGGTCAGCTCGTTGCCAAGCCCGCCGATCCCCTCGATGGTCGTGACCTGGGTCCCCTGGGCCTGGACCGCGAACACCAGGCACGAGCGCACTGCTTCGCCGTCGACCAGGACCGTGCACGCCCCGCAGACTCCGTGCTCGCACCCCAGATGGGTTCCGGTGAGTTGGCAGGACTCTCGGAGGAAGTCCGCCAGTGTCGTCCGTGGCTCGACGGTGCCCTCGCGGGCCGCACCGTTGACCTCGACGCGCACGGTGATCTCAGGCACGGTCTGCGCCCGGGTGTCCAGCTGCGGAACTTCCCCACTTGGACAACCTTCACGCCCCCTCGGCCCGTTCTCTATAGTGACACTCGACTGTCACCTTATGGGCCTGGACGAGGACGGTCAAGGAGCGCCATGGGCATCGATCAGAACGCCCGCGATCGAAGCGACCCGTCGTACTCGCGTCCGATTGTCGTTCGGTCGCCACCCGAACCATGACGCCGACGAGCGGTGTCGTGGTGACTGGTGGCGCCTCCGGCATCGGGCATGCCTGTGCACGAGCGCTCGCCGAGAGCGGTCGCCCGGTCGCCGTCTGGGATCTGGACGGCGCCGGTGCGAGCGACACGGCCGCGTCCCTGGGTGTGCCGTCGATCGGCCTCGAGGTCGATGTGGCCGACGGGGCCGCGATCGACGAAGCGGCTGTACAGACACGCCAGGCACTGCCGTCGATCGGCGGCATAGTGCACGCCGCCGGGATCGTCCTCCTCGAGCCGATCGGTGACATCGACTTCGCCAACTTCCAGCGGGTGCTCGACGTGAACTTGACCGCGCACGCCCGGATCACCCAGGCGCTGCTGGGAGATCTGGAGGCAGCGAACCCCGGTGCCGCCGTGGTCGGGATCTCCTCGATCGACGGTCTGCTCGGCAACGCGATCATCCCGGCGTACTGCTCATCGAAGGCGGCGGTGCTCGGGCTCACCCGCTCGATGGCGGCCACCCTCGGCCCCCGTGGCATCCGGGTCAACGCGGTGTGCCCCGGTTACATCGAGACGCCCATGCTGGCGATGGGCCTCGAGGTGCCTGGCGTCCGGGAGCACTTCGAGGAGACGTCGGCCCTCAAACGCATCGGGCGGCCCGAGGACATCGCGACCGTCGTGCGCTTCCTGCTCTCGGACGACGCCGCCTTCGTGACCGGCCAGACCATCGTCGTCGACGGCGGCGTCACCGCCATCAACTGAGGCGGCGGGGGCGGCGCCGTCAGTTCGTGGTGGTGACCGGGAGTGAATCCCAACCGCGGAGGTCGCCGTCGAACACGAACTGGGCGTTGTCCCAGTCGACCTCCCATTCGGGGAAGCGCTTCAGGACCTCGTCGAGGGCGAGGCGACCCTGGAGTCGAGCCAGGGCCTGGCCGATGCAGTAGTGCGCGCCGAACCCGAAGGTGAAGATCTGGCCGGGGGTTCGCCGCACGTCGAAGCGGTCGGGGTCCTCGATGTGGCGCTCGTCGCGGTTCGCCGAGGCGACGAGCAGCGCCATGTGGCTGCCGGCGGGGATCGTCTGGTCGTGGAACTCGACGTCCTTGGCCACGTACCTGGCCGCCTGGAGGGGCGGCGGCTCGAAGCGCAGGATCTCCTCGATCGCGTTCGGGATGAGGGACGGGTCCTCGACGAGCAGCCGGCGCTGGTCGGGGTGCTCGGCAAGGACCTTGCCCGACCAGCTGATGAGGCGTCGGGTGGTGTCGTTGCCGGCGGCGGCGACGATGTTGACGTAGGCGAGCAGCTCCTCCCGGGTGAGCGTCCGGCGCTCGCCGTGCTCGTCCTCGAACGTGGCGTTGAGGAGCTGGGTGATCACGTCGTCGCCTGGGTGGGCGGCCCGCCAGTCGATGTACTGGGCGAAGATCTCGCCGTCGAAGACGTCGTGGCGGTCCTGATCCTCCCGTCGCTCGTTGCGGAAGGAGTCGAAGTGGTCGCGGATCGCTTCGGCGTCCTCGTCGGGGATGCCGATCAGCATGCCGACGACCTTTGTCGGCATGATCGCCCCGAGGTCCGTGGCGAAGTCGAAGCGGCCGGTGCCGACCAGCGGGTCGAGGAGCTCGGCGCACAGGCTCCGGATCTTGGGCTCGAGGCCAGCCACCTTGCGGGGGGTGAACATCCGTGACAGCAGGGCCCGGTGGATCGTGTGGGACGGCGGGTCCTCGAAGATCACGGTCCCAGGCGGAAACTCGACATCGGCCTTCAACAGGTCGAGCGTGACCCCGCGACTCGAGATGAAGGTGTCCCGCTCGACGTGGGCGCGCTCGACGTCGTCGAAGCGGCTCAGCGCATAGAAGTCCTGCTCCTCGTTGTAGTAGACGGGCGCTTCGTCCCGCAGGCGCCGGAAGAGGGCGTGCGGGTCGTACCCGGTCTCCATCGACTTCGGGTCGTAGACCAGCGGCTCCGTCACGCTCCGGAGTCTAGGGGGATGTGACAGTCCGGTGTCAGGAAGCGCGCGTCAGGAAGCCGGTGCCGGATCGGCGTACACCGGGGTCTCCCCGGTGCGGCTCGCCGTCAGGGCCACCTTCGAGTCCGGGTGCCCCATCATCCGAGCGGTCATCCCCTGCTCGAGCTCGTAGCCCGACCGGATGTCCATCCACTCGATGTCGTCGAGCGCCTGCTTGCCCAGGCGGACGGCCGTGGGGCTGTAGGCGGCGACGCGCCGGGCTTCGGCCCGGGCGCGGGAGACGACCTCGTCGCGGGGGACCACGGCGATCACGGCACCGAGGTTCCGCAGCTCGGTGCCGGAGAGCCGCTCGCCGGTGAAGAACATCCAACGGACGACCGGTTGGCCGACCAGACGGCCCAAGTGACGGGCGCCGCCGTGGACGCCGACGCTCAGCTCGGGGAGCCCGAAGCTGGCGTCGTCGGCAGCGACCACGAAGTCGCACGACGCCGCGAGGACGAGCCCCGTTCCAAGCGCCGCACCCGCAACAGCACCGATGACCGGGACGGCGCACTCCTGGATCGCGAAGAAGGCCTCGCGGACGTGGAACATGCGCTCCCGTACGTTCTCGCTGTCCATGGTGGCGAAGTCGTCGAGGTCGTTGCCTGCGCAGAAATGACGCCCCGCACCGGTCAACACCACCACGCGGACGCCCGGTCCGACCTGGTCGATGTCGACGAACAGGTCACGCAGCTCGCGATACATGACGAGGTCGACGGCGTTGACCGGGGGTCGATCCATCGTCACGGTCGCCACCCCGTCCTCGAGGTCGATCTGCAGCCGGCTCCAGCTCGGGTTCGCCATGGGGTGCGCTCCTGTTCGTTCCGTCATCGTGACAGTAGAGTGCCACTTGGGATCACCTCACCGGGGGTCCACCGGAAAAAGTGGCAGACGACTGTCAACTCTGTGTAGAGTGATCCCACTCGGTCTGAGGGAGGCCAACATGCAGTACAACGCGATCTCCGCTGACGGCCACGTGAACGAGCCGCCGGAGCTGTGGGTCGAGAACCTGCCTGCGAAGTTCCGCGAGCGCGGACCGCGGGTGATCGAGACACCGAAGACCAAGGGTCACGCCTGGATCATGGAGGGGCAGACCCGTCCGTCGGTGATGGGCTTCTCGACGATGTACTTCCGTTCGGGCAAGCGATTCGACCGGGCCTCGCTGGTGGAGGGCTTCAAGCAGATCAAGGACCGCGGGGTCCGGTACGAGGATCTGTTCCCCGGGTCCTACGACCCGAAGGCACGTGTCGAGGAGATCCTCGAGGACAAGACCGATGCCGAGGTGATCTTCAACGGCGTCGGCACGGTCTGGACCGGGATCAAGCTCTGCCCGGACAAGGAGCTCGCGCTGGCCTGCTACCAGGTGTACAACGACTGGATCGCGAGCTTCCAGGCGTATGCTCCCGAGCGCTTCGTCTGCAACGGCACCTTGCCCACGACGGGCATCGACGACGCCATCGCCGAGCTGCACCGCTGTGCCGAGCTCGGGCTGCGCACCGTGCAGCTCGAGTCCTATCCCAGTGGGTCCTTCACCGACCCGACGCCGGAGGACGATCGGTTCTGGGCCGCCGCCGTCGAGCTCGGGATGCCGATCAACGTGCACACCCAGTTCTTCTTCCCGGTGGGCGACCTCGGCTCGAAGATCACCGCGGAGGGCGTCAAGGCGGGTCGCGACCGGGCCAAGGCCCGGGGTCTCGACGTCCAGGCCGGCAGCTTCCCGGTGATCCTCTGGCGGATGATCCAGTCCGGTGTGTTCGAGCGGTTCCCGGATCTCGCCCTGGTCGGCACCGAGGTGCAGACCGGTTGGGTGCCGTACTACCTCGAGCGCTTCGACGAGTCGGTCCAACGCAACCGACGCGAGTGGGGGCTCCCGTTGCTGCCGAGCGAGTACTTCCGCCGGAACGTCTCGGTCGTCTACATCGTCGACGAGGTCGGCGCGCACAACCGGTACGACATCGGCGTGGCCAACATCATGTGGGGCCCTGATTTCCCGCACTCGTCGTCGGCGTGGCCCGTCGACTACGAGCTGGGGCGGGAGGTCCTCGATCGCGCCGGATGCACGGAGGCGGAGATCGAACGGATCATGTGGAAGAACGCCGCCGACCTGTACAAGCTGCCGTACGACGTCCCCGCCGCCGGCCGCGCCGCCGCGTGACGCCCGGCCCTCGCCGATCGGAGACGTCGACGCCAATGGCCGCGAACCCCACCTACGAGCTCATCTCCTCCGAGTCCCACGTGCTCGAGCCGCCCGACCTCTTCACCTCCCGTCTTCCGGCGAGCCTGCGTGACCGGGCGCCGCGGCTCGACGTCGTCGACGGAGGCAGCGCATGGAGGGTCGACGGTGTGGTCCCCGTGCCGCTGCTCCCGACGACCACCACGGGTTCGGGCTGGCACCGCGCTGCGAATGGCCCGGCGTCCGCGACACCCGTTTCGTGGGACTCGGTGTTGCCGGCCCTCCACGACCCCGTCGAGCGCGTGAACGCGCAATGGGACGGCAGTGTGGACGCCGAGGTGCTGTACCCGACGCCGGGGCTCTGGGACGCCATCCGCCAGCTCGAGGACGCGCCGCTGCGCGTCGCGCTGGCCCGTGCCTACAACGACTGGGTGGCGGAGTTCTGCGCCCACGACCCCTCCCGGCTGTTCGGGCTGGCGAAGTTGCCCACGACAAGCGTCGCGGACGCCACCGCCGAGCTCGTGCGCTGCGTCGAAGAGCTCGGTCTTCGAGGGGCGATCCTCGACGCGGCGCCGAGCGGCTCGTCGTCGGCCGCGGGCCCCGAGGACGAGCCCTTCTGGGAGGCCGTGAACGGCCTGAAGGTCCCGATCAGCATGCACTACGGCTTCGGGCCGACCGAGACCACCGAGCCTCGATCCGGCATCGCCCCGGGCCTCAAGCCGCCCATGGCGGACGCACTCCTCCCGATGGCGGCGGGCGGCGTGTTCGACAAGTACCCGGACGTCAAGATCGTGTTCGCCCACGGCGATGCCGGGTGGGCCTTGCACTGGATGGAGTTCTTCGACATCAACTACGTGCGCCACAAGCACCTGTCGGAGTATGCGCTTGCCGACCCGGACGCCGTGCCGTCGGACTACATCCGCAAGCACGTGTGGTTCACCTTCCACCAGGACCGGCCGGCGGTGAAGAACCGCCACCGCCTGGGTGGGTCCCACATCATGTGGGCCAGCCACTTCCCCTACGAGGACGCGAACTGGCCGGACGACCGGCAGCAGGCGATGCTCGTGACCGACGAGGCGCCGGCCGACGAGCGCCACGCGATGCTGGCGCGGAACGTCGCCAGCCTCTACCGGCTCCCCGGGCATGAAGAGGGGTTCAGCGCCGACGAGATCGAGGCGTTCGACCAGCTCGTCCACTTCTGAGCCCACCTCTGACCAACTACAACCCACACGACCGTCGTACTGCAGGGGGGAAGGTGATCGGGATGGCGTCCGTCGACCCGGAGAAACTCGAGGTGATCGCCGCCGCGTCGGCGGCGGCCTTCGACAAGGCCATCGCCCACGTCGAGCAGGAGATCGCGGCGCGCGATCCCGAGAAGCTGGGCCCGCTGGTGGCCACGCTCGCGGACGAGGGGCCCTACGCGTACACGATCCTCCCCGAGATCGACGCCGACGGGTCGGTCCGCTTGCCCGTGCTCACCACCAAGGAGGAGATCACCGAGGCATACGCGTTCATCCGCGGTGTCAGCGACCTGCACGCGGTCATCGGCCTGACCGAGATCCGAGGCGCGTGGTACCTGTTCCAGGACAACATGACGCACGGGTCGGCCAAGGGTGACACCACCATCAACAAGCGGGAGACGCTGTCGCTGTTCCCCTCGGGCGCCGGCCCGGGGATCACGGGTGAGCTCGTGTGGCTGCGGGTCCCTCGTGAGCGGCTCGGAGGGGCCGACGACGTCGATCCCACTCCCGCCGACCCGTTGCTTGCTCGGGCGAGGGTCCACGAGCAGTACCAGCGCTACGTCGACGGCCTCCGCGCCAACGACGTGGAGGCCGTACTCGAAGGGATCCACGACGGCGCCGCGTCGGCGGTGCGCGACTATGTCGACGAGACAGGGACGCTGGTGGAGCTGACCGGCAAGGACGAGCACCGTACCTGGTTCCGAGCGTTCTTCGACAAGTACGAGGTGCTGTCCGTCCAGCCCCTCTGTCAGTCCACGGAGGACTGGTACGTGTTCGCGGAGCTTCGACTCGCCGTCGTGCCGCGGCGTGGTGGCGACCCACTCGCGTTCCACACGGCTGAGTTCCACGTGACCGGCAAAGACGGCCGCTTCATCGCCCGCGTCGGCCACGGGACCGATCCCTCCTGAGATGACCGACCCGACCCGGTTCCCGCGTGGCGAGGTGGCCATCGTCGGCATCGGGTGCACTGAGTTCTCCAAGGACTCGGGGGTGGGGGTGTTCACCCTTGCCGCCGAGGCGGTGACCGCCGCCGTGGCCGACGCCGGCCTGTCCGTCGACGACGTGGACGGCCTCTGCACCTACGGCGTGAACGACTCGATCCCGCCCAACGTCCTGGCCCAGTCGCTCGGCATCCAGAGCCTGAGCTTCTACGTCGACCAGTTCTACGGCGGCAGCGTCTCGCTCACGATGCTGGGGCAGGCCACGCTGGCGCTGGCCGCCGGCGTCGCCGACTGCGTCGTCGTGTACCGCGCCCTCAACGGCCGCTCGGGCGCCCGGCTGAACGGCTCGGGCGGCGGCGGCCGCCTGCCGTGGGACATGCAGTTCAAGGTCTCCGCCGGCCTCCTGGCCCCGTCCCAGGAGATCGCCCTCGCGGCCAAGGCGCACATGTTGAAGTTCGGCACCACCAGCGAGGACTTCGGTCGCATCGCAGTGCTCAGCCGTACCAACGCCCTGGACAACGACCGGGCCATGATGCGCAAGCCGATGACCCTCGAGGACCACCAGGCCAGCCGCTGGATCGTGGAGCCGTTCCACATGTTCGACTGCTGCCTCGAGACCGACGGTGCCGTCGCGGTCGTGCTCACCCGGGCTGACCGGGCGAAGGCCCTGCCGCACCGCCCGGTGCTGGTGCAGGGCGCCGCATGGGGCGGCGGCATCACCGTGGTCAACAACGGCCATGACGACATCACTCGCTCACCGGCCGAGCCCATCGCCGAGCGGGTCTACGCGACGGCCGGGCTCAGGCCGACGGACATCGACTTCGCCGAGTTGTACGACTGCTTCACCTACAACGTGCTCTCGCAGATCGAGGGGTACGGCTTCGCCGAGCCGGGCGGCGTGCCCGGCATGCTCGCCGACGGCGCCTTCGACCGTGCCGGGGGGTCGTTGCCCCTGAACACCCACGGAGGGCTGCTGTCGGAGGGCTACATCCACGGCATGAACCACGTGTACGAGGCGGTGGAGCAGATCCGGGGCGACGCGGGGTCGCGTCAGGTCGAGCGCCACGACACGGCGTTGGTCACGGGCCAGCTCGGGTACGTCAGCGGGTACTCCTCGGCTGCGGTCCTGGTGGGGGCGTGATGGCGGGCCCGCTGGAGGTCGGGATGCGCACGGTCCCTGTCCCGGACCGCGACTCGGCTCCGTACTGGGCGGCGCTCGCCGATGGCCGGTTCACGATCCAGCACTGCACGGACTGCGGGCACTGGACCTGGCCGGCCCGTCCACTCTGCTCCGGCTGTCACGGCGGGAACCTCCAGTGGGAGGACTCGGCGGGGACGGGAACGGTCTACAGCTGGGTGGTCACGCACCAGGCCTATGCGCCCGAGCTGGTCGACCTGGTGCCGTACACGATCGCCCTGGTGCGCCTCGACGAGCAGGACGACGTCCTCGTCCCCGGTCGGCTGGTCTCCGACGGCGCGGTCCACCAGGGCCTGCGGGTGCGGGCGCAGCCCGAGCGGATCAACGACGATGTCGGCGTGCTCCTCTGGGCGGTCGACGAGCAAGGGGAGGGGGCGCGCTCGTGAAGCCGTCTGCGTTCGATTACCACGCACCGGAGACGGTCGACGAGGCCGTCACCGTGCTGTCCGAGCTGGGGGACGGGGCGAAGGTGCTGGCCGGCGGCCAGAGCCTCGTGCCGATGCTCTCGCTGCGGCTCACCTACTTCGACCACCTGGTCGACATCGGGGGCATCGCAGAGCTTCGAGGGCTGCGCCACGAGCCCGGTGCAGTGGTGATCGGGGCCACGACGGTGGATGCCGCCCTCGAACGGGACGCCGACCTCGCCGCCCAAGTGCCACTACTGGCCCGGGTCACTCCGCTGATCGGGCACTTCCAGATCCGCAACCGGGGCACGGTGGGAGGGTCCATCGCCCACGCCGACCCGGCGGCGGAGTACCCGGCCGTCGCACTGGCGCTCGACGCGGAGATGGAGGTCGCCTCCCCACGAGGGCGCCGCCAGATCCCGGCACGTGAGTTCTTCGACAGCTTCTGGACCACGGCCATGGAGTCCGACGAGCTCCTCGTGTCCGTCCGCTTCCCGGAGTGGACCGGTCGCTGCGGCTTCGCCGTCCGGGAGTTCGCCCGCCGCTTCGGCGACTTCGCCATCGCCGGCGCGGTCGTCGCGGTGCAGGTGGATGCGGACGACCGGGTGTCGCGGTGTGCCATCGGGCTCCTCGGGCTGGGGCCCACGCCCCTGCGGGCTGGCGCCGCCGAGGTGGCGGCGCTGGGCCAGGGCCCCGACGTCGACGCCGACGAGCTGGGACGGTTGGCCATGTCCGAGCTCACCGACGTGCCGGCCGACGTCCACGGCTCGGCCGCGTACCGTTCCCGGGTCGGAGCCGCCATGGTCAGTCGGGCCTGGCGCGAGGCCATCAGCGAGGCGACCCGTGCCTGACTACGAGATGCACTACGTCCTGCACTGCCCCTGCGGGACCACCCTCAGGGGCGACACCGAGGACGACATCGTCGACGTGTCCGTCGCCCACCTTGCCGAGAAGCACCCGGACATGGCCGACGCCTACGAGCGCGACCACATCCTCTTCATGGCCATCAAGGTCCGCAAGTAGCCGCGTCGCCGGCGGCGCTCAACCGGCGTTGGCGAAGGTGGGGCGCTTCGGGGTGGCGCTGCGGGGTGGGATCGGTGCGTAGACCTTGCGCAGGGTGCGCACCGGGCCCTCCAGGGTGACGTTGCGGCGGGCGTGCTGGATGGCGATGTTGTCCCACGCCACCAGGTCGTGGTTGCGCCAGTCGTGCTCGTACACGACCTCCTCGCGGTAGAGGTGGCGGAACAGCTCGTCGAGGAGCTGCTCGCTCTCCTCGGAGGAGAGGCCTTCGATGCCCTGGGTCATCTGCTGCGAGACGTACAGCAGCTCCTGGCCGGTGCGCGGATGGCGGTAGTCCACCGGCGTCGTCCGGGTGGGGAGGTTGTCGAAGGTGGTGATCAGCACGTCGGGGTCGTTGCCGCCGCGGGCGCCCTCGTGCTCGGCGTGGCCCTGGATGGCGATCAGTGGTTCGGCCTTGGCCCGCAGATCGTCGGGCAGGGTCTCCCAGCCGTACACCGCGCTCGTGAAGAGCGTGGGTGCGACCGGCGGCTCGACCTCCACGCCGTAGAGCGACAGCACCTGGAAGGTGTGCTCGGACCACATCATGTCGGAGTGGAAGAGGAGGCGGCCGAAGGGCGCTCCGCCTTCGGGCTCCTTGTTCGACACGTAGAAGGCTGCGCCGTTCGGCCGCCCGGTAGGGCTCTCGTCCGCGGGGAGCGGGCCGAGGCCGATGAGGCGTCGGATCAGGTCGCACTGCGTGCGCTCGTCGATGTCGACGTCGCGGAACACGAGCACGCCGCGGCGGTCGAAGAGCGACCGGAGCTCGTCGCACAGCTCGGCATCGGCGAGGACGGTCGAGCCGTCGAGGCCGATGATCTCCGAGCCGAATGCGGGAGTGAGGTCGCGGATCTGCAGATCTGTCATCACATGCCTCCGTGAGGTGGGGCGTCCTTCCACGATCGTACAGCAAAGGTGACAGTGAGGTGTCAGAATCTTGGGCACGTCGAGGAATCGGAGTGTGATGCCATGCGCAGGTTGTTGACCGGGGTCGACGCCAGCGGCCGATCATGCCTCGTCGAAGTCGCCGAGGTCGTGCCCACGCCGCCGTCCGAGGGGGGCCACGGGGTGAACGTGGCACGGGTGCACGCCACCACACAGAGCCCGCCCCCGCCCCGCCCTCCCGGACTCGGCGATGCCGTCGACGTCCGCCTGACACCGGGAACCCTGCGCTGGATGGTGGTCGAGCACCCGCCGTACGACCCGGCCGGCCCGCCGTCGACGTCGACCGAGATCCACCACGCCGACGCCCTCCACCTGGTGTTCGTGCACGAAGGGGGCGGCAACCTGCTCCTCCAGGACGGCGCCCACACCGTGTCCGCCGGCGATCTCATCGTGATGCCAGGGGTCGATCACGCCATGCGGGGCGGCCCGGAGGGCTGCCGCCTGGTCGTGGTCAGCGTCGGGACGCCGCCGCCTCAGGAAAGCGTGCCCTGAGTGCAGGCGTCGGTCGCCGGAGCGGCGACGACGCCGGACTCGATCAGGTCTTCGATCTCGGCCTCGTCGAACCCGAGCTCGGTCAAGAGGGCACGGCTGTGCTCGCCGTGCTCGCAGAAGGCCGGGGCCCGGCTGGGCGTGTCCGAGAACGCCAGCACCGGCGCGTAGCGGCGGTAGCGGTCGCCGATGCTCGGGTGCGAGGCGGTCGTGGTCATGGCGATGGCCTTGGCCTGCTCGTCCTCGTAGAGGAAGGCGTAGTGCGACATGGCGTCGGCCACCACGCAGCCGACGCCGGCGGCGAGCATGTCGGTCTCCCACTGGTGCGCCGTGCGGCCGAGGAAGACCGGGATCAGGGTCGCCTCGAGCTCGCCGCGGTGCTGGGCGCGGGCGGCGGCAGAGGCGAAGCGGGGGTCGGCGGCGAGGTCGTCCCGGCCGGCGACCCGACAGAGGGTGGCGAACGACTCGTCGTCCTCGGCGGCGAGCATCACCCAGTGGGGATCGGGGTTCTCGAATGGCGGCCTCGCCACGCCGGCATCCGATGCGCACTCGTAGAGGCGGTGGGTGGCGCCGGTGCCGAACTGGCGTGGGTCGACCGGCGGTCGCGGTGGCTTGCCCTCGTAGGAGAAGGCGTCGTCGTAGTTGAGGAGGATGTTGGAGACGATCATCGCCGACTCGACGTCCTGCGCCTCGCCCGTGCGGTGGCGGGCGAAGAGGCCGAGCATCATCGCCGCGGCGTGCCCGGCGGCGGCGGTGGGGTCGGCGCCGCTCTCGCGCAGCGGCGGGTTGCCCTCACCGGTCTGGTAGGCGGTCGTGCCAGCGAAGGCGGCGATGACCGGGTCGATGGCGGGCTGCTTGGCGTACGGACCGGCCGACCCGTACGAGGCGGCGTAGTGGTAGACGAGCCCCGGGTTGACCGCCCGCAGCGTCTCGACGTCGATGCCCAGTGCCTCGGGGACCTTCCCCCGGAAGCTGTGGACGAACAGGTCGGCCTCGGCCACGAGCCGGTGCAGGATGGCCCGGCCCTCCGCGCTCTTCAGATCGAGCGCGATCGACTCCTTGCCCGCCATCGCCCGCACCATGTTGTTGTGGCCGAGGGCGTTGACCGGGTCGCCGCCGCCGCGACCGAGGAGGCGGTAGGGGTCGCCGCGGACGGGCTCGATCTTGATGACCCGAGCGCCGAGCTCGGCGAGCAGCGCCGTGGCGAACGGGGTGGCGTAGTAGTAGGCCGCCTCGACGATGGTGATGCCGTCGAGCGGCCCGGCCAGCCGGTCGAGGGTCGGCGCCGGCACCGTGATGGGGGTGACCTCGGCGGCGAGCACATCGGCGGTGTCGGCGCCGGGGTCGGGTGCCGGCCGACGCACCTCGGCCGGTGCCGTGGGGATCTTGGCCAGTGGGCCGATCTGGAGCATCGGGCCGACCCGCGGGTCGTCGAGCTCCACGACCAGGTCGGTCGCCACCACCTGCGGGTGCCGGAGCGCGTCCTGGGTGGTCTGGATGACGTCGGCGCACACGTTGCCGTTGGCCAGGTAGACCTCGATCCACTCCTCCGAGGTCTTCTCCTTCATGAGTGCCTGCAGCCGGGTCACCAGCTCGACCTTGGCGTCGTCATCGGGGAACCTCCACGGCGCGCCCTTGAACCGCTCGTCCTCCCAGATCCAGGAGAAGCCGATGGCCTCGATCCAGGCGGGGAAGAAGTGTGGCTCGGACAGCGAGTGCATGATCCAGCGCCCGTCCTTGCACTCGACGAGCATCCCCGTGAGGGTGACCTCCCGCGGGTCGCGATGGTGGGCCAGCGGGTTGATGGCGTCGGGCACCGTCTCGGTGGAGGCGGCCCGGTCGACCGGCAGCTCCTCGCCCTCGCGCCGCAGGTAGCGCACCTGCGGGTTCTGGCGACAAGAGATGGCGATCAGCATGTTGGTGTCGACGTGTTGGCCCCGGCCGGTCAGGTCGCGGGCCCGCAGGGCGGCGAGGATGCCCTGGGCGGCGAGCATGCCGGCGAAGTAGGAGCCGTCCGGGCAAGACCGGTAGATCGGGCGCTTGCCGTCGCGCTCCCAGCCGGGCTGGTCGCGGAAGATGCCGGCCTTGGCCATGACCAGGGCGTCGTCGGCCACGACGTCGGCGAACGGCCCCGTCGGCCCGAAGCCGGTGATGGAGCAGGTCACGAGCGCCGGGTTGACGGCGGCCAGCTCCTCGTGGCCGGCTCCCGCCGCCTGGGCCCGCCCCGGGCCCCAGTCCTCGACGAGCACGTCGAACCCCGGCACCAGGCGGTGGAGCTCGGCTCGGCCGCCCGCGGTCTCGAGGTCGAGCACGATGCTGCGCTTCCCGCGATCGAGCAGCAGGTGGGCGGCGATCGGGGAGTGGCCGTCGCCCGCGGGCTCGAAGCGGACGACGTCGGCGCCGAAGTCGGCGAGCACCAGCGTCGCCAGCGAGCCGGCGGCGCCGCGGCTGCCGTCGAGCACTCGTATCCCTGCACACGCACCCGGCACGACGTTCCCCCTGTGGCCGATCCGGCGGGCTCGCTGTCCCGACCGAACCCCATGTTAGACGCCCAATCAAGAAGTGACAGTCCGCTGACACTATCATCGGCGAGGTGATCGAGCCGGGGGGAGAAATCGCCGACCTGCGGGGGGCGGTGCGCGCCTGGTGCGCGGACCACGTCCCCCCGGATTGGCGCCGGGACCTGCGTGGCGTGCCCCACGCGGACCTGGTCGAGTTCCTGCGCTGGTGGGCCACCCAGCTGCGTGACGGCGGCCTCCTCGCACCGCACTGGCCCAAGGACTGGGGTGGCGGCTACTCCGTCCCCGAGCAGGTGGTGATCGCCGAGGAGCTGGCCCGCGGGAACGTCCCCCGCAACGCGCTCTTCCACGTGGCCATCTTCAACGTGGCGCCGGCGTTGTTGGCGAGCGCGACGCCGGAGCAGCGTGATCGGTTCCTGCCGGGCATGTGGAACGGCGAGGTGTGGTGCCAGGGCTTCTCCGAGCCCAACGCCGGGTCCGACCTGGCCAGCCTCCAGACCCGGGCGGTGCGCGACGGCGACCACTACGTCGTCAGCGGCCAGAAGGTCTGGACCAGCTGGGCCAACGACGCCGACTGGTGCATGCTCCTCTGCCGCACCGACCCGGAGGCATCGAAGCATCGCGGCATCAGCTGCCTGATCGTCGACATGCACGCCCCAGGGGTCGAGGTGCGGCCCATCAAGCAGATCTGGGGGCCCGCGGACTTCAACGAGGTCTTCTTCGATGACGTGCTCGTGCCCGTCGACCACCTCCTGGGCCCGGAGAACGAGGGTTGGGGCGTCGCCCAAGGCACCTTGTCCGCCGAGCGGGCCGTCGCCATCCTCGAGGCCACCGAGCGGCTCCGCTGCCACGGCATCGAGGCCGCCATCGCCGAGGCCACCGAGTGGCGCCTCGACGACGGGGGGGTGGCGATCGACGACACCCGGGTGCGTGAGCGGCTCGCCGCCCGCTACGCCGAGATCCAGGTCCTCCGCCACGTGCTCAACGGGATGATCGACGGCATCATCCGTGGCGAGGACGTCAGCGGCACGTCGTCCGTGATCAAGGTCTTCTACAGCGAGCTGCTGCAGGGGCTGATGCAGGAGGTCACCGACCTGCTGGGCGTGACGGGGCAGGTGGACGGCCCGGTGCTCGCCTGCTCGGGCTGGGAGACGGGCTTCTGGATGAACGACTACCTCCACTCGTTCGGTTGGCTCATCGGTGGCGGCACCAACGAGATCCAACGGAACCTGATCGGCGAGCGCATGCTCGGCCTTCCTCGCTCATGAGCCTTTCCACCGACGAGCAGGGAGAGCTCCGCTCCACGGCTCGGCGCCTGCTCGAACAGCGGTCGTCGCCCGAGCAGGTCCGCGCGGCCATCGACGGGCCCGACGGCTACGACGAGGGCCTCTGGGACCAGATGGTGGCGCTGGGCTGGACGTCGATCCACCTCGACGAGTCGGTCGGCGGCGCCGGGTGCGGGTACACCGACCTGGCCGTCGTGCTGCACGAGCTCGGGCGCGCCATCACGCCGTCGCCCTTCGTGGCGAGCGCGGTGCTGGCCAGCGGGGCGCTCTCGCTCGCCGACAACGACGCGCTGGCGGCGGACGTCCTCGCATCCCTCGCCGCCGGCGAGTCGAGGGGCGCCGTGGCGATGGCCGGCCTCGGCGGGTCGTACCAACACGACCAGCTCACCACGCAGTGGCAACCGGACGCCGGCGGCGGTGTCCGCCTCGACGGCGCGTCGGGCTTCGTGGTCGAGGCCGACCTGGCGGACCTCCTCGTCGTCGTGGCCCGGGGTGCGGACGGCGCCAGCGCCGTGGCCGCCGTCGATCCCGCGGCGCCCGGGGTGGGAATCGACCGCCTCGAAACCGTCGACCGGACCCGCCGGCTGTTCACGGTGACCTTCGCCGACGTGGCCGTCGCCGCCGATCGCCTGCTGAGCGAGCCGGGCCCTGCGAGCGTTCGGCTGGCCGAGCGCGTGCTCGCACTGGGCGTCGTCGCGGCGGCCTGTGACGCCACGGGTGTCGCCGAGCGAGCACTGGAGCGCACGGTCGAGTACGCCGAGGAGCGGACCCAGTTCGGCAAGCCGATCGGCTCCTTCCAGGCGGTCAAGCACCACTGCGCCAACATGGCCATCGCGGTCGAGGCCAGCCGCGCCGCGACCCGGTCGGTGGCCGAGGCCCTGGACGGGGATCCCGCCGATTGGGCGACCGCCGCCTCGATCACCGCCTCGTACGTCGGGCCGGCGTGCGCGCAGGCGTGCGCGCTGGCGCTGCTCGTCCACGGCGGCATCGGCTTCACGTGGGAGCAGGACTCCCACCTCTACCTGAAGCGCTCGAAGCTCGATGAGGTCCTGTTCGGCACACCGTCCTGGCACCGCCGCCGCCTCGCCAACGCCGTGTTCCCGACGCTGGTCGCGCCGTGATCGCGCCGACCGCAGTCCTGACCGCACCACCCGATGGGGGAGACCGATGACCGAGACGTGGTCGGGGCGCAAGCCCCGCGAGCTCGACGAGGAGACGATCGCCGACGTCCGCCGGCGCATCGGCATCCCGGTGCGCTACTCACCCCGCGCCCACAACGAGGTGTCCTCGACGGACTCGTTCCGCCACTTCGCCCGTGCCTACGGCGACGGCAACCCGCTCTACAACGACCCCGGCTACGCGGCGGCGTCCTCCTGGGGCGGATCGATCGCCCCGCCGCTGTACCCGTTCGTCTCGGGGATCAGCCGGAAGGTCGACCTGTCCGACGCCGAGAAGGCGGTCATGAAGGAGGGCGACCCCCTCGCGGGGATCGGTCAGTACATGTGCGGCGAGCGCTGGCTGTTCCCCAAGCCGATCCGGGCCGGCGACGTCCTCTGGCAGTCCCAGACCCTCCACGCCGCCGAGCTCCGGCCGAGCTCGTTCGGGGGCGGGACCGGCGCGTTGGTGTCACACCGGGTGGCGTGGGAGGACGAAGGCGGCGCGCCCTACGCCTTCCGCTTCCTCGACTTCTGGCACGCCGATCGGGAGAAGTCGAGCAAGGCGGGCAAGAACCGTGACATCGAGCGGCCGTCGTACTCCGCCGACGACATCGAGCGCATCGACGCGATCTACGAGGCCGAGACGCTCCGCGGCGGGTCGCCGCTCACGATCGGGGACGTGGCGGTGGGCGACGAGCTGGGCCCCATCGCCAAGGGCCCGCTCGGCGTCACCGACATGGTCGCGTGGCACGTCGGCGTGGGCTGGGGCATGTACGGCGGGGGCACCTCGAAGCTGGCCTACGACAACCGCAAGCGGGTCCCCAAGTTCTACGTGCAGACCCCGATCGGCACGTGGGACTCGGCGCAGCGCTGCCACTGGGACGACGAGTGGGCGCAGCGGATGGGCCATCCCGGGGCCTACGACTACGGCGTGATGCGGACCAACTGGATGGCGCACCTCGTCACGAACTGGATGGGCGACGACGCCTGGATCTGGAAGCTCTCCGCTTCGGTGCGGAAGTTCAACTACCTCGGTGACTGGCACCTCGTCACCGGCGTCGTGCGCGAGGTCGACCGGTCCACGAACACCGTCACCATCGACGTGTCCGGGCAGAACCAGCGCGGCGAGGTCACCTGCGACGCCCGGGTGGTCGTGATCCTGCCGTCGGCCGGGGGCGGTCACGCCGAGATCCCGTACTACGACCCCGACCAGGTGCCCGAGGCGTCGGCCCCGTGACGGAGGTCCGTCGAGCCGACTTCCTCGCCGGGCTGCGCGTGCTCGAGCTGGGCGACGGCGTGGCAGGGGCGTCGGCGACCAGCATCCTGTGGTCGCTCGGGGCGGAGGTCGTCGCGGTCGTCGATCCGACCAGCGTCCACCGGCGGGGCCGACCCAGCGCGACCGTGGACGGCAGCGAGGTGAGCCTGCTGGCGGTGACCCTCGACCGGGGCAAGCGTCTCGTGTCGGTCGATGAGGGAGCGTCGCTCGAGGAGGCCTTGGCGGACGGGTACGACGTCGTGATCGTCGACCGGGTGCTCGGTTCCGTCACGGGCCGGCCGCAACTGACCGAGGTCGACGCCTACGTGCGGTTCGTCGCCGACCATCCGGGTCCGGCGTGGGTGACCATCAGCGCCTTCGGGCTGACCGGCGACCGCGCCGGGGATCCCGCAACCGAGCTGACCGTGGCCGCCGCCGGCGGAATGCTCGCCGCCGTGCGCGACGAGCGCACGGGCCAGCCGCTCAAGCTGGCCGGCCAGCAGTCGCTGCTCAACACCGGCCAGGCCGCGGCGCTGGCCGCCTGCCACGCCGTCGACCTCGCCCGGGCCGGCGGGCCCGTGCACCTCGACCTCTCCGCGGTCGAGGCCACCCTGGCCACGGGGCCGGTGCTCGAGGTCGGGGCCCTGCTGCTGGAGACCGGCGGCGTGGGCGGGGCCAAGCGCTACGGCGCGCCGGCCAGCTTCTACCGCTGCCTCGACGGGCTGGTCCGCATCTCGGCCATGGAGGACCACCAGTGGCAGGGCGTGGTGGCCGCCATGGGCTCGCCGTCCTGGGCTGGGCGCTTCGCCACGGTGGAGGCACGGATCGAGGCGCCCGACGAGATCGACGAGCACGTCGCCGCCTGGGCCGCCGGGCGGACCAAGGCCGACGCCGAGACGGTGCTGCAGGCCAACGGCGTCCCCGCCACCGCCGTGTACTCGCCGGCGGAGGTGCTGGCCTCGCCGCAGCTCGCCCACCGCGAGGCGTTCGAGCCGCTCGACGTGGGCGACGGGCGCGAGGCGTCCATCGTGGGCCTGCCGTTCCGGGTGGTCGCCGGCGGCGACGGTCCGACAGCCGCGGCGGGTGCGAGCCGTCGGCGCTCGCTGCGTGGCCTGCGCATGCTCGAGGCGAGCCGGGTGCTAGCCGTCCCGCTCTGCGGCGCCATCCTCGGGGCCCTCGGCGCCGAGGTGACCAAGCTCGAGGACCTGCCCCGCCTCGACATGTACCGCCGGCGCGGTCCCTACATCGAGGGCGAGGCCGGCATCGAGCGCTCGGCCTACTTCGCGCTGATGAACCACTCCAAGGGCAGCGCGGCGTTCGACGTGGACGCCGACCGCGACCACCTGGACGCCCTGCTGGCCGGGAGCGACGTCGTGATCGAGAACCTCGGGCCGAAGCGGGGGGTGGCGCTCGGAATGGCGGCGACGCACGCCCCGCTGGTCCATCCGGACCTGTTGGCCATCACCTCGACCGGCTTCGGCTCCGACGGCCCCCACGCCCGGTACCGCGCGTACGCCTACAACCTCCAGGCGGCGTGCGCGCTCGGCTACCTCACCCGCAACGCGGCGGGCGAGAGCGCCGGGATCGACATCGCCTGGGCCGACCTCATCGCCGCCTACTCGCTGGCCACCATCATCGCCGCGTGGGTGGTTGGCCCCCAGGGCAACGCCGGCGTCGGCCTCGACTTCGCCATGGCCGACCTCGTGGTGAGCCACTTCAACGATGCGATCGCGGCGGCCAGCCTCGACCCGGACGCCGATGCGACGTTCGACCGGGCCAACGAACTGTCGCCGTATCGCCCGAACGGCGTCTACCCGACGAGCGACGGCTGGATCGCCCTGTCCGTCGACGGCGACGACCAGGCGGCGGTGCTCGGCGCCGTGGTCGGCGCCTCCACGGACGACGCCGCCATCGCCGCGGCGACCTCAGGTCGCGACGCCGCCGAGCTCGCCGTCGCGCTCCGGGCTGCCGGTGTCGTCGCCGAGCCGGTCGCCACCGCGGCCGACCTGGTGGTGGACCCTCAGATCGCCGGCCGTGGGTTCCTCCCCGAGGTCGCGCATCCGGAGTGGGGCCCGCGCCGCCTCGTCGGCATCCCCTGGCAGCCCCACGGCGGTCCCGCCTTCCCCCTCGGCACCCCGCCGGCGCTCCGCCCCCGGGAGGCGCCTGCCGATCGAGGGTCGAGCGCGCCGGTCTGAACCGAGTCGGAGCGCAGGCGCCTCAGCTGAGGTGCGCCCCGAGGAAGTCGAGCGTGCGCTGCCAGCCGTCCTTGGCCGACGCCTCGTGGTACGAGCTGCGGGCGTCGCAGTGGAAGCCGTGGTTCGCCTCGGCGTAGCGGACGATCTCGGCCTCGGGGGCGGCGTTGCCCAGGGCGGTGCGCAGCCCCTCCACGTCGTCGGTCGGGATGGACCCGTCGAGGTCGCCGAACAGGCCCAGCCAGGGGCTCTGCAGCGTCGGCGCGAGGTCGAACAGCGGCGGGAAGCCGAAGCGGCTCTGGGTGATGCCGCCGCCGTAGAAGGTGACCGCCGCACCGAGGGGCCAGTAACACCCCGCCACGAAGGCGATGCTCCCGCCCATGCAGAAGCCGACCGCGGCCACCCGGGACGCCTCGAACCCGAGACCGGCGAGGTGGTCGAGGGTGGCGTCGAGGTCCGCCTCGATCTGGTCGGCCTGCAACTGCATGATGTACGGCATCACCTCCTGCATGTCCTCGTAGCCGAGCTCGGGGTCGCCGCTGCGGTGGAACAGGTGGGGCGCCGCCGCCAGGTACCCGGCCTCGGCGAAGCGCCGGCAGATGTCGCGGATGTGGTCGTTGACCCCGAACGCCTCCTGCAACACGATCACGGCGCCGCGTGGCTCCTCGTCGGGGGTCGCCAGGTGGAGCCGCATCGTGTCGGCGCCGACGGTCAGGGTCGCTTCTTCTGTCATCGTCGATGATCCTTCCGGAGTACGGGTAGCAGCGTGAATCAGTCGTCCGGCGTGAACTGGACGTCGCCGGTCCACACGGGCTCGGGGTACGGCATGGGCAGCGGCTGGAGGTCGGGGCCGAGCTCGACGGGGAGCCGCTCGGCCAGGGTGTCGACGTCCCAGGGTCCCAGGTTCGTCATGGTCGGGAAGTAGCGGAGCATGCCGAGCCGTCCGACCTCGTAGCCCTGGACCCGGAAGACCTGGCCGTTGATCTCGCGCGCCGCGTCGCTCATCAGGTAGACGGCGAAGGGCGCCACGTTGGCCGGGTCGCGGTAGGTGCCGCCGGCCAGGTCGCTGCGCATGGTGTCACCGAGGCGGTTCGAGAGCTTGCCTGCGTTCGTGTAGATGTCGTCGGACATGCGGGTGGCGGCGCTGGGGACCATGCAGTTCGTGGTGATGCCGAAGCGGCCGAGGGCGTTGGCCGTGCTCCAGGTGAAGCCGAGGATGCCCGCCTTGGCGGTGGCGTAGGCGGTGACGTTGGGCATGCCGTTGAGCGAGCCGCTCGAGAAGAACACGAGGCTGCCCGAACCCTGGGGGACCATCACGCGCGCCGCCGCCTTGGCGCAGCTGAAGTGGCCCTTGAGGTGGACGTTGATGACGTCGTCCCACTCCTGCTCCTCGGTCTCCCAGAGGTACTTCGTCACGCTGATGCCGGCGACGCAGGCCACGGCGTCGAGCCGACCGAAGCTGTCCATGGCGGCCTCGACCACCGCCCGCCCGCCAGCCATGGTCGAGATGTCCACCGCGGCGGCGACGGCCTCGCCGCCGGCGGCCTCGATCTCGGCGACCACGGCGTCGGCGGGCTCGGACGAGCCGGCCTCGTTCCGGTCGAGAGCGCCTCCGTAGTCGGCGACCACCACCTGGGCACCGGCGGCGGCCGAGGCCAGAGCGATGGCCCGACCGATGCCACGGCCACCCCCGGTGACCACGACCGACTTCCCTTCGAGATGGCTGCTCACCGGCGTTGTCCCTTCCTCCCGTCGACCCGACACATCGAGGCGCCCCAAAACGTGACACTACACTGTCACTTGCGCGATGGGCCCGTCGACCATAGAGTTGACAGTCGACTGTCGCATTTTGACGCACGGGGGAGACCGCTCATGACGATCACCGAAGCCGGCACCGGGACGGGGAGCGGGCAGGATGCCGCTCCGCTCGTGATCGTGTCGTGTGACACCCACATCGGCCCTCGTCTGGGCGAGGATTTGCGGCCCTACTGCCCGAAGGAGCTGCTCAGCGACTTCGATGCCTATGCGGCCACGTTGCAGGAGAACCGAGAGAAGGCCGCCGCGGCGAAGAAGCGGGTGTCGTTCGGTGGCAAGGAGATGGGGGCGGACTGGGGCGTACGCCTCGACAACCTCCAGACCCCGGGTCATTTCGACATGCACGCACGTCTCAGGGACTTCGACGAGGACGGTGTGGCCGCGGAGGTGGTCTTCCACGACAGCCAGAACGGCGAGCCTGTGCCGTTCCAGACCGACACGCTGTTGATGCGCGCCGCCAACATCGAGCAGGACTTCGACCTGCTCAAGGCGGGCCAGCACATGTACAACCAGTGGCTGGCCGACCAGTGCTCCATCGAGCCCGAGCGTCACATCGGCCTCATGCACCTGCCGATGTGGGACATCGACGCGGCCATCGCCGAGCTCGAGTGGGCCCGGTCGGTGGGTCTGAAAGGGATCAACTTCCCGACACCGAAGATCTTCCTCGAGCCCTACAACTCGCCGGCGTGGGATCCCTTCTTCTCGGCCTGCGAGGACCTCGGCGTCACGCTGTGCAACCACGGCGGCGCCGGCGCCAGCGGCGGGGCGTTCCCCGGGGCCATGTCGATCGCCAAGTTCGAGATCTCGATGATGGCCAGGATCTGCCCCATGGACCAGCTCGTGTTCGGCGGTGTGTTCGAGCGCCACCCCGGCCTCAAGCTCGTCCTCACCGAGTCACCCGGCACCTGGTGGAACTTCGTGTTGAAGGAGATGGACAGCATCTACCTCACGGACTGCATGAGCTACGGGCCGACCGAGCGCGAACGCGTGCCTCGCCTGCCGAGCGAGTACGCCGCAGAGCAGGTGTTCATCGGCGCCAGCTTCCACTCTCGGTTCGAGGCCGAGGACGCCATCGAGAACGGCTACGAGGACCGGGTCATCTGGGGCTCGGACTACCCGCACTTCGAGGGGACGTGGCAATTCGACGCCGAGGGCCCCAACGGCGAGCCGATGACCTGGGCGGCCCTGCGCTTCCACTACGCCGGGCTTCCCGGCGACAAGGTGCGGCAGTTCCTCGGCGGCAACTCGCTGGCGGCCTACGACTTCGACGGCGAGGCCCTCGCCGCCGTCGCCGCCCGCATCAACGCACCGAGCGTCGACGACCTCAACAGCGTCTCGGTCGACGAGCGGCCGGTCGGCTCCGGCCATCTGGCCTTCCGCACCTTCGGCTTCTGGCACTAGCCCGTGGCGAGGCGGCGCGAGCCCACCTTCGGCGACGCTCGCCTCGAGGCCCGTCGCGGATTCCGCACATGATCGAGGGGCTGCAGGTCGAGCGGCGGGGCGCCGTGCTCATCGCCACCATCGACCGCCCTGAGCGCATGAACGCACTCAGCGCGGAGGTCCACGAAGGCTGCGCCGCGACCTGGGCGGCCGCGGCCGCCGACCCGTCGGTGCGGGCCATCGTGATCACGGGCGCCGGTGACCGGGCCTTCTGCGTCGGAATGGACCTCAAGGCGTTCGCCGAGCGAGGCGGGCCGCGCCCGGTCAAGGACGACGTCCACGAGGAGCTGTGCCTCACGCCGTTGCAGTGCGATGTGTGGCTGCCAACGATCGTCGCGGTCAACGGCGTGTGCACCGGGGCCGGGCTGCACTTCCTCTCCGATGCCGACGTGATCGTGGCGTCGTCGACCTCGACCTTCCTCGACACCCACGTGAGCGTGGGACAGGTGACGGCGCTCGAGCCCATCTCGCTGCTGCCCCGCATCGGCCTCGGCAACGCCTTGCGCCTCGCCGTGCTCGGTCGCCACGGCCGGATGGATGCCCAGGAGGCGCTGCGCATCTCCCTCGTGGACGAGGTCGTCGAGCCAGGCGAGTTGCTCGACCGGGCGGTCGCGCTGGCCGAGCAGGCCGCGTCGGGCTCGCCGGCCGCGGTCGAGGCATCGAAGCGAGCCATCCGCGGCGCGCTGGAACGACCGATGGCCGAAGCCATGCAGCACGGGTGGGAGCTGTTGCTCGCCCACCGCGACCACCCCGACAGCAACGAGGGCCCGCTCGCCTTCGCCGAGAAGCGGGAGCCGAGGTGGCAGTGACCGAACGACCCGAGGCGGCGCCGGATGTCCCCGACGACCATGCTGCGCTCGTCGCCGAGGTGGAATCGTTCCTCCGGGCCACGCTGCCCGCCCAGTGGGTGGCGGCGGTCGACGCCGATGACCTCGAGGCGCTCGGGGTGGAGCGCCGTCGGGTCGACCCCGACGAGGTGTGGCGCGCCGTCGCCGGCCAGGGGTATGCCGTGCCGACCTGGCCGAAGGAGTACGGCGGCCTCGACCTGTCCCCCAAGGCCGCGGGCGCGGTCGCCCGGACGCTGCGGCGCTACCGGCTGCCCCGCTTCAACAACCCCGTCGGCGTCGATCTCGTCGGTCCGGCCATCCTGCGCTGGGGCACCGACGAGCAGAAGCAGCGGTTCCTCCAGCCGCTGGCGAGCTACCAGGAGATCTGGTGCCAGCTGTTCTCCGAGCCGGGCTCGGGTTCCGACCTCGCCGGGCTGTCCACCCGGGCCGTGCGTGACGGCGACACCTGGATCATCCGCGGCCAGAAGGTGTGGACCAGCCTCGGTGACATCTCCGCGCACGGCATCCTGCTGGCCCGCAGTGACCCGGACGTGCCCAAGCACAAGGGCATCACCGCCTTCCTCCTGCCGATGGCCCTGCCGGGCGTCACGGTGCGGCCGCTTCGCCAGCTGACCGGCGACGCCGAGTTCTGCGAGGTCTTCCTGGACGACGTGGAGGTCGACGACTCCCTGCGCCTCGGCCCCGTCGACGAGGGCTGGCGGGTGGCCATCTCGGTCCTGATGAACGAGCGCCAGACCTTCGCCGCCGGCGACGCCTCGCTACCCGGCACGGTGACCGGCCGCTCGGTGGCGGGGATGATCCAGCGCCACGCGCCGGTGGCCGATCCGGGGCTACGTGAGCGCCTCGTGCGGGCCTACATCGAGGACCGGGTCATCACCATGACGAAGGAGCGGGCGGCCGCCCGCCGCCGGGCCGGGCAGCCCGCGGGCCCGGAGGCGTCGATCACCAAGCTCTTCTTCAGCGAGCACACCCAGCGCCTGCAGAACCTGGCCGTCGACCTCGAGGGCCCCTCCGCCCAGGCGTGGGAGGACGGCGACCGGTGGATGCAGAACACGGCCTGGTCGTTCCTGCGCATCCGGTCGAAGACCATCGCCGGCGGGACCTCCGAGGTGCAGCGCAACATCCTCGGCGAGCGGGTCCTCGGGCTGCCGAAGGAGATCGAGGTCGACCGCGACGTCCCCTGGTCGGACGTCCCCCACTCGTGATGGCGGACGACGCCGGCCCGACGAGCCTGCTCGACATCGCCGTGCAGCGCGCCAGTCGTGATGCGTCCGCCCCACTGCTGATCACGCTCGACGACGGTCCGCCCCACGACGTCCACGTCCTGACCTACGCCGACGTGCTCGGCCGGGCGGAGGCGCTGGCGGTCGAGTTGGCCGCCGCCGGGGTCGTCCCGGGCGACCGGGTCGGGTGCTACCTGTCGAACTCGCCGAGCTGGGTCGTGGCCTCGCTCGCGGTCTGGATGAACGGCGCCGCGGTGGCGGCCGCGGGCACCCTGCTGCCCTCGAACGAGGCCGCCACCCTGTTCGACATGGCGGGCGTGTCGGTCGTGGTGGCGGTCGCTGATGCCCCGGGACTACCGGACCGGTTCTCGGTGCTGGCCGTCGACGAAGGTGGTGAGATCAGCGGTTCTGGCTCCCGATTCGACCGCCCTGGCGTGCAGATCGGGAGCCAGAACGGGGGATCCTTGCCCGCCGCAGAGGACGTAGCGGTCGCCATCTTCACCTCAGGCACGACCGGCCGGCCGAAGGGCATCACCCACACCCACGGTGACATCGTGGCCGCGGCGCGGCGGGTGGCCGCCGCCTACGCCCGCACCAGCGACTACCGGCCCGATCCGGCGCCGCCCGACCGCCCGCCCGGCGTGCTGTTCAACCCGTTCGGCCACATGGCCGGCTACAGCCGCCTGGCCTTCCGGATGTGGACGGGGCGGGCCCTGGTGATCGTGTCCCGCTTCAGCGTCGCGGCGACGAAGGCGCTGCTGGCCCGGTACCCGCTGGACACACTGCAGCTCACCCCGACGATGATCCACATGCTGGCCACCGCCGACGAGGACGTCGACCTCCGCTCAGTGAAGTACGTGACCTCGGGGACGGCGCCGCTCTCCATCGCCACCCGTGAGCGCTTCGAGGCTCGGTTCGCCGTCCCCGTGATGCAGGCGTACGGCATGACCGAGATCGGCGCGGTGGCCCAGGAGCGCTTCGACGACGTCGTTGCCGGCCGGCGGGGTCCCGGCTCGGTGGGCCGGCTGGCCGCGGGGGTCGAGGTCCGCTTCCGCACTCTCGACGACGGCGACGGCGACGGGGGGTTCGATCCCCACCGACCCGAGGGCGAGGGCGAGATCCTGGTGCGGACCGACGAGGCGTCGGACGAGTTCATCGGCGGCGCGCCGGTCCCCGTCGACGAGGAGGGTTGGTTCGCCACCGGTGACGTCGGCCGCCTGGAGGACGGGATCCTCTACATCACCGGCCGGGTCCAGGAGAAGATCATCGTCGGCGGGTTCAACGTGTACCCGGCCGAGGTCGAGGATGCGCTCCGCCGTTCACCGCTGGTGCTCGACGCCGTCGTGGTGGGCGTCCCCGACGACCGCCTCGGCGAGCGGCCGGTGGCCGGGGTCGTGTGGGCGGGCCCGCCCGATCCCGACGCCCTGACCGCAGCCGCGCGCGGCGAGCTCGCCGCCTACAAGGTGCCGCGGGCCTACTTCCCTCTGGATGCCGTCCCCCTCACCCCGAGGGACAAGGTCGATCGTCGTCGGGCAGCGGCGCTCGCCGCCGAGTCCGTGCACTGAGAGGACACCCCATGGCGTGGCAACCGATGAAGGGCGTGAAGGTCGTCGAGGTGGCGCAATTCACCTTCACGCCGTCGGCGGGGGCGGTGCTCGCCGACTGGGGCGCGGACGTCGTCAAGGTCGAGCACGCCGAGCGGGGTGACGCCCAGCGCGGGCTGACCATCGGCGCCGGCGGCGTCGGGGCGGGGTCGTTCCAACCGCTGATGGAGCACCCCAACCGGGGCAAGCGCAGCATCGGCCTGACCCTCGACGTGCCGAGCGGCTATGAGGTGCTGGCCGAGCTCGTCAAGGACGCCGACGTGTTCCTGACCAACTTCCTGCCTTCGGCGCGGGAGAAGCTGCGCATCGAGGTGGACGACATCCGGGCCATCAACCCCGACATCGTCTACGTGCGGGGGAGCGGCCACGGCCAGCGTGGGCCCGAGGCCGATCGCCCGGGCTACGACGGGTCGACGTTCTGGTCTCGCATGGGCTGCGGATGGGGCGTGACCCCGCCGGACAGCAAGCGGATGTTCGGCCAGCCCTCCGGTGCCTTCGGCGACTCGATGGGCGGGGCCGTGATGGCCGGCGGCGTCGCGGCCGCCCTGTTGGCCCGCGACCGCACCGGCGAGACCTCGGTGGTCGACGTGTCGTTGATGAGCGTCGGCGCCTGGGCGATGGCCCTGTGGTTGGGGACGGCGCTGCTGACCGGCGAGGCCACCCCGCCGCCGTCGTTGGACGCCCCACCCAACCTGGGCGTGAACCCGATGATCGGCAGCTACCGCACCTCCGACGGGCGCTTCATCACCCTGATGATGGTGCAGCCCGGGCGTTACTTCTCCGACCTCTGCGCCCACCTGGGCCTCGAGCACCTGCTGGCGGACGAGCGCTTCCAGGAGGCCCGGGGCCTCATGGAGCACGCCGACGAGATCGGCGTCCACATCGCCGAGGCAGTGGCCACCAAGGACTTCGCCTACTGGCGGGAGCACCTCCAGACCCTGGAGGGGCCCTGGGCGCCGGCGCAGAACCCGGTCGAGGTGGCGAACGACCCCCAGCTCATCGCCAACGGCTGCCTGGTCGACATCGTCGATGCCGACGGCACCCCTCGCACCCTCGTCGCCAACCCCGTCCAGTTCGACGAGACCCCGCCCGACCTCACCCGGGGCCCCACCTTCGCCGAGCACACCGACGACATCCTGCGCGAGCTCGGCAAGAGCGAGGACGAGATCATCCAGCTCAAGCTCGACGGCGCCTGCACCTAGGCGGCGTAGCGATGGCCCGTCACCACCGGCCGAAGGCCGGACGGTCGACCACGCAGGACGGGAGACGTTGATGCACACGTCGATCACGCTGAACGCTCCCGCCTATGGAGCTCGGCTCCCCCTCGGCGAGGCCGCCGGCCTCGCTGTCGAAGCTGAACGACTGGGCATCGACCTGGTGTGGGCGGCCGAAGCATGGGGCACGGACGCGTTCACGCCCCTCGCCCACCTGGCCGCGCTGACGGAGCGCGTGAAGCTGGGGACGGGGATCGCTCAGGTGACGGCTCGAGCGCCGGCGATGCTCGCCATGTCGGCGATGACCCTGGACGACCTGTCGGGCGGCAGGATGGTGCTCGGCCTCGGTTTGAGCGGTCCCCAGGTCGTCGAGGGCCTCCACGGGCAACCGTACGCGCGGCCTCTCGAGCGGCTTCGCGAGACCGTCTCGGTCCTCCGGCTCGCGTTCGCCGGCGAACGGCTCGCCCATGACGGCCGCCAGGTGCAGCTCCCCCTCCTCGGCGGAGAAGGGAAGGCCCTCCGACTGGCCCACGAGCCACACCCGGGGATCCCGATCCACCTGGCGACCCTGGGCCCGAAGGCGATGGAGCTGTGCGGCGAGGTCGCCGACGGCTGGGTCGCATCGTGCTTCGTCCCGGAACGAGCAGCCGCGTTCACCGATGCGCTGGCGCGAGGAGCGGTGAAGGCGGGCCGCGAGCCGGCGGCGATCGCCATCGACGCCGGTGGACCCGTCGCATTCAGCGACGACGTGACCGAGTTGATCGCCGAGCGGAAGAGGGCCATCGCCTTCCAGCTCTCCGCGATGGGCTCACCGACGACCAACTTCTACTACGGCGCCTATGCCCGTCAGGGGTACCGGGAGGAGGCCGACGAGGTCCGCCGTCTCTGGTTCGACGGCAGGAAGGGCGATGCGGCCGGCGCGGTCCCCGACGATCTGGCGACGATGACCAGTCTCTTCGGCACCCGGGACATGGTGCGGGATCGCATCCGGGCCTATCGGGATGCGGGCGTCACCTCGCTCCGGCTCGAGCCCGTCGGTCACACCGTGTCGGATCGGCTCGACGTGCTCGCCGCGGCCGTCGAGCTGGTTCGCGAAGTCGATGCCGAATCGAATGAGGACGTTGCTTCCGTGCCCTGAGCGTTGTGGGGCCCGAGCGGATGTCCTCGGATGATCAGCCCACCTGCCGGTCGAACTTCGGGAGCTCGACGGATGCCTTGAACGCAGCATCGGGCTTCGGGGCGATGACCTTGCGCAGGCTGCGTTCGGGGCCCTGCTGGGTCACGACGCCCCTGGCGTGTTGCGTGGCGATGTTGTCCCACACGACGAGATCGCCGGCCCGCCAGTCGTGCTCCAAGGTGTTGTCGGAGGCGTAGAGGACCCCGAAGAGCTCCTCGAGGAGCTGCTCGCTCTCGTCGGGCTCGAGACCCTCGATGTGGGTCGTCATCATCTGGGACACGTAGAGGACGGCCTCACCGGTGCGGGGGTGGATCATGGGGATCGGTGTGGCCCGGGACCGCTCTGTCGCGCGCTGCGCCTCGAGCAGTTCGCCGTCGCCGTAACCGCCCCGGGCGCGCTGGCCGGTTGCGTGGACCGCGGTGCTGCCGTCGACGCGAGCCCGCAGGTCGTCGGGGAGCCGGTCCCACGCCCGCACCGCACTGACGTAGACGGTCGGGACCGAGGGCTGGTCGACCTGCTCGCCGTAGAGCGAGAGCAGCTCCTGCGGCTGCTCGCTCCACATGCCGTCGGCGTGGAAGAGCAGGCGGCCGTGAGGGGCGTTGCCGTCCTCGTCCTTGTTGGAGATGCGGGTGGAGTAGAGGTGGGCGTTGGCCTCGGCCGCGGCCCGGTCGGCGGGGGCGTGGTCGCCGACGAGCAGCCCGCACAGGTACCGCTGGGCGTCGGCGGTGACGTCGAGGTCCCGGAAGACCAGCACCTGGTACCGGTCGAACGCCGCCCGCAGCCGGCCGACGGTGGCGTCGTCGAGGTCGGCCTCCGGGGACCACCCCTCGACCTCGGCGCCGAAGCCCGGCGTGATCTCGCTGATGCGCAGGTCCACGGTCGGCGACCTCCCCCTCGCTGGTGGCACCAGGCTACCCGTGAACGGGTGAACGTGACAGTGTACTGTCAGCTTCTTGCGCCGCACGGCGCCGTCCGAGGGAAGAGGAGCGGCCGATGGGGATCGAGGACGAGGTCCGGCGCCTGGCGGACATCGAGGCCATCAAGGTGCTGCGGGGCCGGTACTCGCGGGCGGTCGACACCAAGGACTGGGAGCTGTTCGCGGCCTCGCTGGCGGAGGACGCCCTGCTCGCCGCCGACAGCGGGACCACCGAGGGGCGGGACTCGATCGTGGCCATGGTGTCCGGTGCGCTCGCGACGGCGACCACGGTGCACCACCAGCACACCCCCGAGATCGAGATCACGGGCCCCGACACCGCTACGGGCATCTGGGCGATGCAGGACGTCGTGCACATCGACACGTTCGTGCTGCGAGGCTTCGGGCACTATCACGAGGAGTACGTGCGGACGCCCGAGGGCTGGAAGATCAAGGCATCGACGCTGACCCGCACGCGGGTCGACACCGAAGGCGAGGTGCCGCGGCGCTCATGACCGGTGGCAGCGACGGACGACGACGAGGGGAACGAGACCATGGATGAGGAACTGGCGGGCAAGGTCGCCATCGTCACCGGGGGCTCGTCGGGCATCGGGTTCGGCACGGCCGCGCGGCTGGTCGCCGAGGGCGCGAAGGTCGTGATCGGCGACATCGACGAGGCGCGCGGTCAAGCCGCCGCCGCCGAACTGGGGGAGAGCGCCGCCTTCCACGCCACCGACGTCGCCCAGCCCGAGCAGGTGGCGGCGCTGGTCGACTTCGCCGTCGAGCGGTTCGGTGGCCTGGACATCATGTTCAACAACGCCGGCATCTCGGGCGTCCGCACCCCGAGCCTGCTGGAGGACGACTTCGCCGACTTCCACCACGTGCTCGGCGTCAATCTGCTCGGCGTGTTCGCCGGCACCGCCCAAGCCGCCCGGGCGATGGCCGAGCGCGGCGGCGGGTCGGTGATCAACAACGCTTCCATCGGCGGCTTGCAGGCCACCCGCGGCCAGTGGGCCTACAACAGCTCGAAGGCGGCGGTCGTCCACTTCACGAGGTCGGCGGCCATGGAGTTGGGCGCCGTGGGTGTGCGGGTCAATTGCCTGGCGCCCGGCAACATCGAGACGGAGATCCTCGGCAACATGCTCGGCGCCGGCATGTCCGAGGAGGAGAAGGCGGCGATGATGGACCGAGTGCGGGCCTACCTGCTGGCCCGCCAGCCCTTGCAGGTGCAGGGCCAGCCCGACGACGTGGCCGAAGCCGTCATCTTCCTGGGCACCGACCGCTCCCGCTACATCACGGGCACCGTGATCCCTGTCGACGGCGGCCAGCTCGTCGGCAGCCCGGCGGCGTCGGCGGAGTTCCGCAAGCTCCGCACCGGCGAGGGCTGAACGAGAACCCCGGGGCGGCGAGGTTGCCTCAGAGGTCGGGGAAGCGGGGGTTCATCTCGCCGACGGCGCCGCCGTCGACGTCCAGGCACACGCCGGTGATGTACGAAGCCGCTGGCGACGCCAGGAACACGGCTGCCAGGCCGATGTCCTCGGGGGTGCCCAGGCGGCGCAGGCGGGTGCGGGCGATCAGCTTCTCCTCGACGCCCTCGAACCCCGACACGACCGCCTGCATGGCCTCGGTGGCGATGATCCCCGGCATGATCCCGTTCACCCGGATCCGGGGCCCGAGGCTCGCCGCCATCGAACGAGTGGCGTAGTAGAGCGCCCCCTTGGAGGCGTCATAGGCCAAGTGCCCCCGGGCGGGGACGTGGATGGCCGACGACACGATGTTGATCACCGAAGAGCCGGGGTGATCGAGGGGGGAGTGCTCGAGCAAGTGGGGCACGGCACACCGGACGAGCTCGAAGGGGGCGGCCACGTTGAAGTGGAAGGCGTCCTCGAGCTCTTCGACGGTGTTGTCCAGCAGGGCCCGCCACATGTCGCCGCCGCCGGCGCAGTTGACCACCGTGTCGAGCCGCCCGAGCTCGCCGACCGTGCGCTCGACGATCCCCGGCAGGCCGGCGACGTCGGTTAGGTCCGCCGGGAGGGCCAGTGCGGTCCCACCGGTCGCGTTGATCTCGCCGGCGACCCGCTCCACGTCCTCGGCGGTGCGGGACACTAGGGCCACAGCCGCGCCGGCGTCGGCGAACGCCCGGGCGATGCCCTCCCCGATGCCCCGGCCGCCACCGGTGACAAGTGCGACCTTCCCGGCGAGGGCAAACGGATCGTCGGCGCTCACACTCGGCATTGTGACATGAGACTGTCAGAAGTGCGACCGCCTCGTCGGCGCAGCCGACTCCTTCACCTCACGCCCTGCGATCGTCGCCCTGATGGCGCTACGTCGGCGCGAATGCCGCTACGAGCAGGTCGATCTCGGTCGAGATGACCTCGAGCAGGTCGGTGTTGGCGGGCTTGGCGAGCCACTGGAAGAGGGCCCGGCGGTAGGTCACGAGGGCCACGTTGGCGAGGAGGAGACAGGCCTCGTCGGGCTCCTTGAGCCCGCGACGGGAGGCGAAGGCCTCGGCCATGCGAACGATGTCGTCCTGCTGGCGGACGACCAGGCCTCCTCGCAGGGTGGGTGAGGAGGCGACGGCCTGCTCGTACTGCAAGAGCGCCTTGCGGATCTTCACCACCGGCGGAGCGAGCTCGAGCAGGGTGGCGCGGGCGGCCTCGATGTCGGAGAGCCCCTCAGGCTGGGCGAGGAAGTGCTCGGTGAAGGACTGGAACCAGCCGTACTCGCCGACGAAGAGCACGGACTCCTTCGTGGGGAAGTAGCGGAAGAACGTCCGAGGCGAGACGCCGGCCTGCTCTGCGATCTCGTCGGTGGTCGTGGTGTCGTAGCCGTTCTTGGCGAAGAGCTCGAGGGCCGCCTGCTGGAGGGCCCGCTCGGTCCGCAGCTTGTGGGCCTGGCGGCGCGACGGCGGCGCCTCCGCGGTCACCTCGTTGGCCATGTGCGCCGGACCCCCTCCGCTCGTTCGTTTGCTCTGCGAGCACCCTACTGGCAGTGGCGTGTCGCCTTGACAGTCCTCAGGGCCACCCATAAAGTGACAGTCGAGTGTCACTTAGGGGGACGAGTGTCGCAGGCTGAGGTTTGGGAGGGTGAGGTCACGACGCCGGACGGCGTTTCGTGGGTGCCCGTCGCCCGCCTTGGTGTCGGTTCGTCCTTCCGGCCGGGGGGTCTTTGCCCCGAGCACGTCGACCGTCTTGCCGCACTCGAAGGGGCATGGCCACCGGTCCTGCTCGCCCGTCGAGACGGGTCGGTGATCGACGGGGCGCATCGGGTGGCTGCGGCGGGCCGGCTCGGGATGGCCCGGATCGAGGCGGTGTGGTTCGACGGCAGCGCCGCCGACGCCTACGTCGAGTTCGTCCGGCGCAACGTCGCCCACGGCCTCACCCTCACCGTGCACGAGCGCAAGGCCGCCGCCGCCCGGGTCCTGCGCGACCACCCCCTCTGGTCGGACCGCCGGGTGGCGGAGGTGTGCGCCCTCTCGCCGAAGACGGTCGGGCGGGTTCGCAGCGATGCCGCCTGCTGTCCAAATGAGGAAGATCCCCACTCGGACGAGCTCCGTGAGGGCCGAGACCACCGCCTGCGCCCCGTCCGTCCCGGCTCGGCGCGTGCGCGTGTGCTCGAGGCGTTGGAGGTGCAGCCTGATGCCTCCCTGCGCACGATCGCCGCGGCGGCCGGTGTGTCTCCCGAGACCGTGCGCCTGGTGCGCATGAACCTGGCCGACGGGAAGCTGGCCGACGGGAAGCTGGCCGACGGGACGCTGGCCGACGAGGTCGCCGCGCCTGCCTCGGTCGAGCCCGTCGAACCGCTCCCGCCAGAGTCGCCTGGGCCGGCGGGGAACAGCGAGCCGTCCTGGCAGGTCGACGCCGCGCTGGCGTCCTTCCCCCACGGGGATGACTTCCTCGCCTGGTTCGAGCGGACCGCCCTCCATGGGTCGGACCTCTCCTGGGTGGACACCATCCCTCTCGGCCGGGTGTACCTCGTGGCCGACGAGGCCCGACGCCGCTCCGAGACCTGGCTGCGTTTCGCGCGGGCGGTCGAAGCCCGCGCCGCCCGGGCCCGTTGAGCGCCCCGCCCATGGTCCAGAGCGTTCCGTCGCAGCGGAACGCCGGCCGCGCCGAGGTCGGCATGCCGCCGCACGGCGCCAGCTCTCGGGTCGTGCCTCCGATCCCCCTGGGAGGCACGACCCGACTCTTCTCCCCGCACGACGCCGCCCAGGCGTCGCCCTACGGGCACCGGCGCTAGGTCAGGAGGGGACCAGCCGATGCACACCGACCAGCCGACGGTCACTGAGGGGCGCATGGTCACGCGCGAGCTGGCCACGTGGGTGTCCGATCTGCAGCCCGAGGACGTCCCCGACGAGGTGCTCGAGGAAGCGGGCTCGGCGCTCGCCGACTTCCTTGGTGAATGCCTCTTCGTCGGCGGCACCAAGGCCTGGGGTCAGTCCATCGCCGCCTTCTGTGCGCAGAACGGCGGCGGCCAGCCCGAGGCGACCATCATCGCCACCGGCGAGCGCACCCTCGCCGCCCGGGCGGCGATGGCCAACGGCACCATGGCCCTGGGATTCGAGTTCGCCGACTTCGGCGCCGGCAGCCGTCCCTATCCCTTCGCGGTCACGGCCCCACTGGCCGTCGCCGAGTCCCACCACTGCTCGGGCCGCGACCTCGCCGTCGCCATCGTGATCGGGTACGAGGTGATGGGCCGGATCTTCCGGTCGACCTTCGAGAAGACCATCCCGTTCTACGTCCCCTCCGTCTACGGCACGCTCGGTGGCGCCGCCGGCTGCGCCTGGCTCCTCGCACTGTCCCCGCAGCACGCGACCTATGCCCTCGGCCTGGCCGCCGCCTTCACCGGCGGCACCTTCCAGGGGCACGAAGAAGGGGCGTGGCAGCGGTCGCTGAACGGGGGCATGGCGGGGGAGCGGGCCGTCACCGCCGCCTTGCTGGCGGAGACCGGCTTCGTGGCCACCGAACTCGGCCTCGAAGGCGTCCAAGGATTCGCCGCCAGCTACACGAACGGACACCTCGATCCCAGTGCGCTCCTCGACGGGCTGGGCGAGTCGTGGATCATCACCGGCCGCTGGGTGAAGCGGTACCCCATGAACACGACGCTGCACGCCCCCGTCGATGCGCTGCTGGCTGTGATGGCCGAGCACGACCTCGACCACACCGACATCGAGGAGATCGACGCCGCCTGGCAGCGGGTCGAGCCGTTCCTCGCCAAGAAGCAGGTGTCGACCGTGGTCAGCGCCCAGGCCAGCCTGCCCTTCGCCCTGGCCGTCGCCGCCGTGCGCGGGAAGGTGGGCGTGGACGAGTTCACCGACGAGACCGTCGCCGACCCCACGGTCCAGGCGATGGTCGGCCGTACCGCCGTCCATCAGGACCTGGACCTCTACGCCAAGGTCACGAACTCCATGCCGGGGCGGGTCACCGTGCGGACCACGGACGGCCGCGAGCTGACCCACGAGGTGCTGTACCCCAAGGGAAACCCCGCCAACCCGCTCACCGAGGACGAGTTCAAGGCCAAGTTCATGGACATGGCCGAGCGGGTCCTCGGCCACGGCCAGGCCGACGAGCTCTACGGCCACTCCCGAGACCTTCTCTCCGTCGGCGACGTCGCCGACCTGACCCCCTTGTTCAGCCCGAGATGACCAACCGACGACGACCGGGTCCGAGTGGCCGCCGACCGACCGTTTCTGGCTCCCGATTCGATCGCCACCACGGTCGAATCGGGAGCCAGAACGACCGCCGTGGGCTCGGCCTCATCACGCAGGACGCAGGAGCCGCCGAATGGGCATGAACGCCATCGAGAAGATCCTGGCCAACCACTCCGAACAGGACACGGTCGCCCCCGGCGACGTGGTGATGGTCGACGTCGACGTCACCGTGCAGTTCGACTCCTCGCGAGCGGACATCCTGAAGGTGGCGAAGCCCGACAAGCTCGTCCTGCTGCACGATCACGTCGTGCCGGCCCCCACGGTGATGGCGGCCAACCACGCGAAGAAGATGCGCGAGTTCGTCGAGCGCTTCGACATCGAGCACTACTTCCCGGTGGGCCAGCACGGCATCAGCCACGTGCTCGTCGCCGACCAGGGCTACGCCCTGCCGGGCCAGATCCTCGTCAACGCCGACTCGCACACCTGCTCGTCGGGCGCGATGAACTGCCTCGCCCGCGGCATGGGCCCGTCCGAGATGCTCTACATCATCTGCAAGGGCCAGACCTGGTACCTGGTGGGCGAGACGACGAAGGTCGTGCTCGAAGGCGAACTGCCCGAGCGGGTCTACCCCCGTGACGTCATCCACTACATCCCGGGCCAGTACGGCGACTTCGCCGGCCGGAACCTCGAGTGGCACGGCGACGGCCTCTCCACCATCGGCATCGACGGGCGGCTGACGATGGCGACCATCTCCGCCGAGCTCTCCGCAGAGTTCTCGCTCTTCCCCTACGACGACGTCCTCGCCGAGCACCTCGAGGGCCGCAACCAGTGGGCCTTCGAGCCCGCGCACCCCGACGACGACGCGACCTACGACACCACCATCACGGTGAACCTGTCCGAGCTCGAGCCCCAGGTGGTCCTCCCCAACAAGGTCGCCTGGAACTCCAAGCCCGCCCGGGAGGTCGCGGCCGACGGCATCAAGGTCGACCAGGCCTTCATCGGGTCGTGCGCAAACGGTCGCCTCAGCGACTTCGCCATCGCCGCCGAGATCATGGAGGGCCGCCAGGTCACACCCGGCACCCGCATGATCGTGACGCCCGGTAGCCAGGACATCCTGGGCAAGGCCATCAAGGCCGGTTACGTGTCGACCCTGATGGACGCCGGCGCGGTCGTCACCAGCTCCACCTGCGGCGCCTGCTACGGCGGCCACATGGGCCTGCTGGCCGACGGCGAGGTGTGCATCACGGCCTCGACCCGCAACTTCCAGGGGCGGATGGGTAGCCCCAAGGCGAGCGTCTACATGGGCTCGCCCGCCACCGTGGCCGCCTCCGCCATCACCGGCGTGATCACCGATCCGAGGGACCTCTGATGGCGGCCGCTGGTAGGACGTTCACCGGGAAGGTGTGGATCTTCGGCGACGACATCAACACCGACCTCGTCATCCCCAACTTCGCCGTGCTCTTCCCCCTCGAGGAACAGCTCGAGCACTGCTTCTCGGCCAACCGGCCCGGGTGGGTGGACGAGGTGCAGGCCGGCGACGTGCTCGTCGTGGGCCGGAACTTCGGGGTCGGCTCGGCCCGCAACATCGGGGCGGTCTTCGAGGCGCTCGGCATCGCCGGCGTCGTCGCCGAGTCGTTCAACGGTCTGGGCCTGCGCAACTGCATCAACGCCGGCCTGCCCTCACTGCAATGCGCCGGCGTGACCGAGCTCTTCGCCGAGGGCGATGTGGCCGACGTCGACTGGACCACCGGCGTCGTGCGCAACACCACCACCGGCGCCACCGGACAGGGCGCCCCCATCCCGCCGCAGCTCCAAGACATCATCCTCGGCGGCGGCGTCGAGGGGGTGCTCCGCACCGAGGGCTACCTCGCCCCGCTGCCCGAGGTGGCCGTCACCGTCCCGGGCCGATCCGCATGAGCAGCTCATCCGCCGGCGCCGGCGGCCAGCGTTCCGTCACCGAGCAGATCGCCGCCTGGGTCGTCGACGTCGACGGCGCCGACGTTCCGACCCTCGGCATCGAGCGGGTGCGCAACCTCGTGCTCGACTCGCTCGGCAACCAGTTCGCGGGCATGGCCGTGTCCACCGGACGGCTGCTCAGTGAGTGGGTCCGGGCCCAAGGCGGCACGCCGACGTGCACCCTCACCGCCCAGGACTTCAAGACGACGCCGGCCTACGCCACGCTCGTCAACGGCGCCGCCTCGCACTCCCTCGAGAACGACGACATCGCCACCTTCTCCAGCCACCCGAACAGCCCCCTCACGGCGGCGTCGCTCGCGCTGGGAGAGAAGCTCGGCGCCTCCGGCCACGACGTCGCGGTCGCCTGGATGATCGGGTGGGAGGTCACCGCCCAGACCATGAAGGTGTGCCTCGGTCCCCGGGGCAACGAGCTCATCAACCGGGGGTGGTTCAACCAGGGCTTCCAGGAGACCCTCGGCGTCGCCGCCCTGGCCGCCCGTCTCCTCGGGCTCGACCTCGACCAGACCCGCATGGCGCTGGGCCACGCCGCCTCGGCCATGGGCGGGCTGATGAAGAACCGGGGCACCGACACCAAGGGGTTCACCGCGGGCAGTGCGGCCATGCACGGCGTCGTGGCCGCCGAACTGGCCGCCGCCGGCTTCACCGCCGACCGCGACATCCTCGACGGAGAGATCGGCGTTGCTCGGCTGCTCGGCCTCGAGCAGGGCGACCCCCAGCGCATGCTCGACGGGCTGGGGTCGTGGGACCTCGTCACCCGCGGCTCGACCATCCGGCTCTTCGCCTGCTGCGGCGCTTCGCACTGGAGCATGGACGCCCTGCAGCGGATCGTGCGGGACCAGCCGATCGACCCAGAGGACGTCGAGTCCATCGAGGTCGAGATCCCCGAGTTCCTCACCGACATGGTGCCCATCCACGAGCCCGTCACCGGCCTCCAGGGGAAGTACAGCCTCGAGTACTGCCTCGCCACCATCGCCCTCGACGGTCGGGCCGGGGTGTCGCAGTACACCGACGACGCCGTGCGGCGGCCGGAGGCCCAGGCGCTGATGGAGCGGGTCACCACAGTCCCCATGACCGACGGCGCGTACCAGAGCCGGGTGGTGCTGACCCTGCGCAACGGCGAGCAGCACGAGGTGACGAGCAACCGCTCCCACGGCAACCCCGCCGACCCCCTCACCCAGGAGGAGATCGTGGCCAAGTTCGACGAGTGCGCCGCTTCGGCGCCGGCCGCCCAGCGCGCCCGGGTGGTCGACCTGTGCAGCCGCCTCGAGGCCCTCGCCGATGTCGGGGAGCTGGCCGAGGCCATCGGGGCGGTGCGCTGATGGCGTACGACCTGGTCATCCGTGGCGGTCGCATCGTCGACGGCACGGGGGCGCCGGCCTACGACGGTGACGTCGCCATCGCCGGCGGGAAGATCGCCGCGCTGGGCGACACCGGCGATGCCGCGGCCGCCCGCACCATCGACGCCGCCGCCCACGTCGTGGCGCCCGGGTTCATCGACGCCCACACCCACTACGACGCCCAGCTCCTCTGGGACCCCTCCGCCAACCCGTCGACCGCCCACGGCATCACCACCGTCCTGCTGGGCAACTGCGGCTACACGCTGGCGCCGGTCCGGGCCGCCGACCAGGACTACCTGATGGGGCTCTTCGCCGCCGCCGAGGAGATCCCCAAGAGGGCGCTGCAGCAGTTCGCCCCGTTCGGGTGGGAGACCTTCGGCGAGTTCCTCGACTCGATGGCGGGCCGGGTGGGGATCAACGTCCTGACCCAGGTCGGTCACAGCGCCGTGCGCCGCTTCGTCATGGGTGACGCCGCCCTCGAGCGGGCCGCCACCGACGACGAGATCGCCGAGATGGTCGCCATCGTCGAGGCGGCGATGGACGCCGGCGCGGCCGGCATCAGCAGCAGCCAGGCGCCCCACCAACGCGGGGAGCTGGGCGAGCACATCCCCTCGTTCTTCGCCGAGCGGCCCGAGGTGGACGCCCTCGCGGAGGCGGTGCGCCGCAAGGGCAAGCGCCTGCTCTCGATCAACCCCGCCTCGAAGCGCAGCGGCATCACCGCGGAGGACCAGGCGCTCCTGGCCGACCTGGCCGAGCGCTCCGGCGCGGTCGTGTCGTGGAACGACTTCGGCATGGGCACACCAGACGGCGACGCGATGCTCGAGTTCATGGAGGCCGAGCTCGAGCGCGGCCACGAGATCTACGCCGTCGCCCGCTGCCAGCGCCCCGAGACCCGCTTCACCCTCAAGAAGCTGTCGGCGGTGTTCGCCACCTCCGAGCCGTGGGTCGACCTGTCCCGCATGGATCCGGACGAGAAGCTCGCCGCCCTCGCCGACCCCGAGTGGCGGGACCGTCTCGGCGAGTTCTGGGGCACGGCCAAGTTCATGGTCAATGCCTCGGTCGAGAAGGGCGCCACCGCCGAGACCCAGGCGCTCGAGGGTCGCCTGCTCGTCGACATCGCCGAGGAGCGGGGCGTGACCCCCTCCGAGGTGATGTTCGACACCGCCATCGCCGACGGGCTCGAGACCTACTTCCGAATCGCCGGCCCGGTCGACATGGACGAGTCCCGGCTGGAGCGCATCCTCAAGAGTCCGGCCACCCTCGTGGGCATCTCCGACGGCGGCGCCCACCTCCAGACCTTCGCCGGCGGCGACTACACCTCCTACTTCCTGGCCCACTGGGTGCGAGAGAAGCGCGCCTTCACGCTGGAAGAGGGTGTGGCCGCGCTGAGCTCGCGCGTCGCCGAGTTCCTCGGGCTCACGGACCGGGGCACGCTCGAGGTCGGCCAGGCCGCCGACGTGGTGGTCTTCGACCCCGACACCGTCGAGCCCCTCGCCCTCCAGACGCTGGACGACATCCCCGGCGGCGGCACCCGCATGACCAAGAACGCCCGGGGCATCCCGTGGGTGCTGGTCAACGGCGAGCCCGTGGTCGAGTCCGGCGAGGCCACCGCCGCCGTCCCCGGCACGGTCCTCGGTCGGGACTGAGGGCCGACCGTGACCCCGCCCGCGGTCCTCCGTCGTTCTGGCTCCCGTTTCGATCGCCCGAGCGGTCGAAACGGGAGCCAGAACGGATCGGTTCGAGGCTGATGGCGCGGACGCTGCCGGTCCTGCGGGACTGGAACCGCTCCTTCTGGACCTCGGGGGAGGACGGGCGCCTTCGCTTCCAGAGCTGCGAGCAGTGCGACCGCCTCCAGCACCCGCCGGCGCCGGTGTGCCGGTCGTGCGGCGGCGACGACCTCGCCCCACGGGCGGTGTCGGGCCGGGCGGTCGTGCAGGGGCACACCACGAACCTGCAGCCGTGGTCAGCAGACCAGCGCGACCCCTACGTCGTCGCGGTGGTCGCCATCGAGGAGGACCCCCGCGTCCGGCTCACCACGAACCTGGTGCACTGCGCGCCCGAGGCGGTCGAGGTGGGCCTGCCCGTCCGCGTCGTGTTCGACCACGTCGAGGACGTCTGGGTGCCCGACTTCGAGCCGAGCGGCGAGCCGGTCGAGCCGCTGGTGGACGACGAGCGGGAGATCGAGCGCATCCGCTCGGTCCGGCCGATGGTCGGCACCGACAACTTCGAGGACCGGGTGGCGCTCACGGGCATCGGGCGCTCCGAGATCGGGCGGAAGCTCATGCGGGCGCCGCTGTCCCTCACGGTCGACGCTGTCCGAGCCGCGGTCGCCGACGCCGGCCTGACCATGGACGACATCGACGGCCTGTCCACCTACCCCGGCACGCCGGCCGAGGGTGGCTACGCCGAGGGCGGCGTCGGCGCGCTCGAGGCCGTGCTCGGCATCCGCCCGACCTGGCACAACGGTGGCCAGGAGGTGCCGGGCGCGACCGGTTCGCTCATCGCCGCCATGCTGGCGGTGGCCAGTGGCCTGTGCCGCCACGTGGTCTGCTTCCGCACCGTGTGGCAGTCGAGCTTCGGCGCGCTCGCCAAGCGGGGCGAGGTGGCCGGCGCCGGACCGCAGCGGGCGTCGGGGATGACCGAGTACCAGGCGCCGTTCGGGGCGCAGGCGGTCCACGCCGTCGCGATGGCGGCGTCGCAGCACATGGCCCGGTACGGCACCACCCGCGAGACCCTCGGCTGGATCGCCCTCAACGCCCGCGCCAACGCCGCCCTCGACCCGACCGCGCTCTACCGCGACCTGCTGACCATGGACCAGTACCTCGACGCCCGGCCCATCTCGACGCCGTTCGGTCTGTTCGACTGCGACGCCCTCTGCGACGGCGCCGTGGCCGTGGTCGTGTCGGCCGTCGACGCCGCCGCCGACGCGCCGCACCCCGTCTACGTCGAGGCCACGGGCTCTCAGATCACCGAGCGGATGGAGTGGGACCAGGGCGTGCTCAGCCACGAGCCCCACGTCCTCGGCCCCGCCGCCCACGTCTGGACCCGTACCACGCTGCGTCCCGAGGACATCACCGTGGCCGAGCTCTTCGACGGCTTCAGCTTCAACTGCCTGTCCTGGATCGAGGCCCTCGGCTTCTGCGAGGTGGGCGAGGCGAAGGAGTTCCTCGACGGCGGCAAGAACATCGCCCTCGACGGCCTGCTCCCGGTCAACACCCACGGCGGGCAGCTCTCGCACGGCCGCACCCACGGCATGGGCCTCGTCCACGAGGCCGTCACCCAGCTGCGGGGCGCCGGCGGCGACCGCCAGGTCGCCGACGCCACCACCGCCATCGTCACCAGCGGCGGCCTCACCCCCGGCAGCGTCCTGCTCCTCAGGAGGGACCCATGAACCTCGACGACATGATCATCCTCAGCATCGACGACCACGTCGTCGAGCCGCCGGACCTCTTCGACGGCCACCTGCCCGCCGCCTACCGCGACCGGGCGCCGCGCCTGGTGCGTGACGCCGACGGCAAGGAGCACTGGGAGTTCGAGGGCAAGGAGTTCGGCATCTTCGGGCTCAACGCCACCGTCTCGTGGCCCAAGGAGGAGTGGGGCCTCAACCCCAGCGCGCTGGCCGAGATGCGCCCTGCCGCCTACCTGGTGGACCAGCGCATCGACGACATGAACCGCAACGGGGTGCTGGCGTCGATGTGCTTCCCGAGCCTGCCCGGCTTCAGCGGGCGCCGCTTCCAGGAGGCCGACGACAAGGACCTCGCCCTCGTGATGCTCAAGGCCTACAACGACTGGAGCATCGACGAGTGGTGCGCCTCGCACCCAGGCCGCTTCATGCCCCTTGCGATCGGACCCGCCTGGGACATGGACGAGATGGTGGCCGAGCTCAAGCGGGTGTCGGCCAAGGGCTGCCGGGCGGTCAGCATGCCCGAGCTGCCCCACATCCAGGGCCTGCCCAGCTACCAGAGCGACTACTGGGATCCCTTCTTCCGGGCGGTGTGCGACGAGGGGATGGTGATGTGCCTGCACATCGGCATGGGGCTCGACGCCATCGACATGGGCCCCGACTTCTCCATGGACAACTTCATGGTGCTCGCCACCCAGGTCACGGTGCTGGCGGTGCAGGATCTGCTGTGGGGGCCGGCCATGCGCGCCTACCCCGAGCTGAGGATCGCCTTCTCCGAGGGTGGCATCGGCTGGATGCCGTTCCTGATGGACCGGGTCGATCGCCACTACGAGAACCAGAAGTGGACCGGCCAGGACTTCGGCGGGAAGCTGCCGAGCGAGGTGTTCCGCGAGCACAGCCTGGCCTGCTTCATCTCCGACCCGACCTCGCTGAAGCTCTACGCCGACATCGGGATCGACAACATCGCCTTCGAGACCGACTACCCCCACTCGGACTCGCTGTGGCCCGACGCGCCCGAGGTGCTGCTCGAGCAGTGCAACGGCGCTGGCCTGTCCGACGAGGACATCGACAAGATCAGCTGGAAGAACGCAGCCCGGTTCTGCGACCACGACCCGTTCGCGGTGATCCCGCGCGAGCAGGCCACGGTGGGCGCGCTCCGTGCCCAGGCGACCGACGTCGACACGTCGACGGTCTCGCGGGCCGAGTGGCGGGCCCGCTACGAGGCCGACCCGACCTACGAGGTGGCGCCGGCATGAGCCGCCCGCCGACCCACGGCAGGATGCGGGGATGAGCTACACCATCGACCTCGAGGGCCGGCGGGCGCTGATCACGGGCGCCGGCCAGGGCATCGGACTGACCATCGCCCACGCGCTGGCCGAGGCGGGCGCCTCCCTCGTGATCAACGACGTGCGGGCCGAGCAGGCCGACGCGGCCGTGGCGGAGCTTCAGGCCGCCGGCGCCGACGCCGTCGCACTGCCCTTCGACGTCACCGACTGGGACGACGTGTCGTCGGCCGTCGCGGGGTGCGGCGAAGTCGACATCCTGGTCAACAACGCTGGCAACGCCGGGACCGAGGGCTACGGCAACATCGCCGACTTCGTCGACTCCGATCCCTCGGACTGGCAGCCCTTCTTCGCCGTCAACCTCTTCGGCGTCATGCACTGCACGAAGGCGGCGCTGCCGTCGATGATCGACGGTGGGTGGGGGCGGGTGATCACGATCGTCTCGGACGCCGCCCGCTTCGGGAACGCCAAGCTGGCGCCCTACGCGGCCGCCAAGGCCGGCGCCGCGGGCTTCTCCCGCTCGATCGCCCGCGAGGTCGGCCGTCACGGGATCACGGTGAACTGCGTCAGCCTCGGGAACATCCTCACGCCGAACATGCCGGCGCCCGACGTCGAGTCCGAAGCGGGCCAGGCGCGGGAGAAGGCGTTCCTCAAGCCCTACGTGGTCCGCCGCCGGGGGAGCCCGGACGACGTCGCCCCGATGGTGGCCTACCTGGCCAGCCCGTACGCCGACTGGATCACCGGCCAGACCTATGGCGTCGACGGTGGCTACGTCTTCGGCCTCTGAGCCCGTGGCCGGTCGATCGCCGGCCACTGGCGCGCCGGCCGCCGAGGGCCCGGTCGAGACCGTCGGCTTCATCGGTCTCGGGCACATGGGCGGGGCGATGGCGCAGCGGCTCGTCGACGCCGGCTGGGCGACGGTGCTCTGGGCCCGTCGTCCTGAGGTCCTCGACGCCTTCTCCGCTGCGAACGTCGAGGTCGCCGCCACCCCCGCCGCCCTGGCCGCCGCCGCCGACCTGGTCGGTGTGTGCGTGTGGGCCGACGACGACGTGCGCGAGGTGGTCGCCGGCGAGGACGGCCTCCTCGCCGGCAGCCGACCCGGCACCGTGATCGTCATCCACTCGACGGTGGAGCCAGCGACCTGTCGTGCGCTGGCCGCGCTCGCCGCGGCCCGCGGCGTCGCCCTGCTGGACGCCCCGGTCAGCGGTGGTCGTGACGTCGCCCTCGAGGGCAAGCTCACCGTGGCCGTCGGCGGCGACCTGCAGACGCTTCAGCGCTGCCGGCCGGTGCTGGCCGCCTTCGCCGACACGGTCGTCGCCCTCGGCGACGTCGGCGCCGGCCAGGTGGCCAAGCTGCTCAACAACGCGCTGCTCGCCGCCAACCTCACCGTCGCCGACGACGCACTCACGCTCGGCGAGGCGCTCGGCCTCGACCCCGTGGCGCTGGCGCCGTTCCTCGCCGACGGATCGGGCCGCAGCTATGGCCTCGGGGTGGCGGCGCGGGCGCGCACCACGCCCGCGACCCGCCAGGCCGCACGGCCGGCGCTCGACAAGGACCTGTCCCGCCTACGGGCCGCGATGGCACCGGACGGGGCCGACGCCGGCGCCGCCGTCGACGACCCCACGCCGCTCCTCCGCGACGCCGCCGAGGCCATCCGTCGGCTCGGCGACCCACCGCCGGGATGGGCCTGACCATGACCGCCGATCTCCCTCGTCGCCGGCACTCGCCACACGACGTCCGTCGTACGACACCCCAACTGGTCCCACGCAAGGAGCACCCATGAGCCCCACCCCGATCGACTTCCCGATCTACGACGCCGACAACCACATGTACGAGACGCGAGAGGCCTTCACCAAGCACCTGCCGCCCGAGTACGCCGGCGTCATCAAGTACGTGGAGGTGAACGGCCGCACCAAGATCGCGGTCAAGAACGTCATCTCCGACTACATCCCGAACCCCACCTTCGAGGTGGTCGCCCGGCCCGGCGCGCAGCAGGACTACTTCATGCAGGGCAACCCGGAGGGGAAGTCACCGCGGGAGATCTTCGGCGAGCCGATGCGGGCCGAGGAGGCCTTCTTCTCGCCGGGGCCGCGCCTCGAGCGGATGGACGAGCTCGGCATCGACCGGTCGATCATGTGGCCCACGCTGGCGAGCCTGCTGGAGGAGCGCCTGAGCGACGATCCGAAGGCGACCCACGTCGTCATCCACGCCCTCAACCAGTGGATGCACGAGCAGTGGACCTTCGACTACGAGGACCGGATCTTCGCCACGCCGGTCATCACCCTCCCCATCGTCGACCGGGCCATCGAGGAACTCGAGTGGGTGGTCGAGCGGGGCGCCAAGATCGTGTTGATCCGCCCGGCGCCGGTCCCCGGCTTCGAAGGCACCCGCTCGTTCGCGTTGCCCGAGTTCGACCCCTTCTGGGAGAAGGTCGTCGAGGCGGGCATCGCCGTCGGCATGCACGCGTCGGACGACGGGGCCACGAAGTACCTCAACGTCTGGGAGGGCTCGGGCGGCGGCGAGTACCTGCCCTTCAAGGGCCAGAACGCGTTCGAGCAGGTCTTCCGCAGCTACCACCGCGGCATCCAGGACGCCATGCAGTCGGCCATCTGCCACGGCCTGTTCACGCGGTTCCCGTCGCTACGGGTCCTGCCCGTCGAGAACGGCTCGCGCTGGGTCGGCCCGCTCCTCGACGCCCTCGCCCACACGTACGAGCGGCACCCGAAGTCGTTCGACGAGGATCCCCTCGCCGTGTTCCGCCGCAACGTCTGGGTGCACCCGTTCCACGAGGACGACCCGCTGGACATCGTCCGGCTGATCGGCGCCGACCGGGTGCTGTTCGGCTCGGACTACCCGCACCCGGAGGGGCTCGCCCAGCCGACCAGCTACGTCGACCGCCTGGCCGGCCTGTCCCACGACGACATCGCCGAGGTGGGACGCTCGCCGGCTCAACGCAGGTGGGGGAGCACCTCGTCGGCGAAGTGGCGCAGGTCGTCGATGCCGTCGATCGCCACTTGGAGGGTGTGGACGCCGAGGTCCTGATAGCCGCGCAGGTCGTCCGCGCTGCGGGAATGCGGTGGCGCGGCGCAGTGGACGGCGAGCGACGAGGGCTCCCGGTCGTACCGGGCGAGGGCGGCGTGCACCTTCTCCAACAGTTCGGCCAGGCGGTCGGTCGACATCGCCGCGGTGATCCAGCCGTCGCCGAGCCGGGCGGCCCGGTCGATGGCGGCGCCGCTGTGGCCGCCGACCAGGATGGGGATAGGCCGCTGCACGGGTCGAGGCTCGGGGTCCATGGGGGGGAGGTCCCAGAACTCCCCGTGGAACTCCACGTGGTCGCCCGGCGCGGTCCAGATCGCCCGGAGGAGGGCGATGGCCTCGTCGACCCGGGCCCCCCGCCGGTCCCACGCCTCGTTCATGGCGTCGGCCTCCTCCTTCAGCCAGCCGGCGCCGACCCCGAACACGAGGCGACCGTTCGCGTACTGGTCGATGGTCGCCAGCTGCCGGGCCAGCAGCACGGTGTTGCGGATGGGCAGGACGGCCACGGCGCTGCCGATGGTGATGCGCTCGGTGATCCCGGCGACGAAGGCCAGCGTGGTCATCAGCTCGTAGTTCGGGGACAGCAACTCGGACACCGCGTCGTCGTCGATCTTGGCCGGCTCCCGGGGCAGCACGTACTCGGACTCGACCCGTTGGGGCATCACGACGTGGTCGACGCCCCAGACCGAGTCGTACCCCAGTTCGTCCGCGGCGACGCACCACTCGCGCACGAACGCCGGCGTCGCCCGCCGGCCGGTGTGGGGGATGCGGACGCCGATCTCCACGGCTACTCCGCCGCCTGGGGCGGTGACGCCCAGAACGCCTCGAAGGTGGGGAAGGCCTCGGGCATCCGCCCGCCCCGCTTGGGCCCCGAGGCCTCGACCTCCGCCACGGTCCGTTCGGTCCCGTGCTCGGGATGCCCGAACTCCTGGTGGTAGAACGAGCGCACGCGCCGGCGGCGGAACAGCCAGGTCCCCTCGATCCGCTCGTAGGTGTCCCAGTAGGCGAGGGCTTCGTCGAACCAGTGGTCGGGCTCGACGACGTGGTGCTTCGCCACGCAGTAGACGACCCCGTGGGCGCGGTCGGGGAGCCCGTCGCCGCCGTGGTCTCCGTCGCCATCGTCGCTGTCGAAGTCGATGACGTGGTTGCCCACGAAGTGCATCGAGGCGTGGAACTTCCGCAGAGACTGGTCGTAGAAGCGCCTCACGCCCTCGCGCCCGGGCCCGTAGCGACCGTTGTCGACGTCCGGCGCGAACAGGTCGGCCAGGGCATCGAGGTCCTTGCCGTCCACGGCCAGTGCGTACCGCTCGGCCAACCGGCGGATGGCGTCGCGGGCGAGCAGTTCGCCCATCGCGTCCATGGTCGGGGTCATCCTCGGACCGACGACCTCAGCCCCTGGGCTGCACACGGCCGCCGGTCGAGTCCTCCGGGATGGTGGCCACCATGCCGCCGTCCACCAGGACGTCGCTGCCGGTCATGAAGGACGCGCCGTCCGAGGTGAGGAAGGCGACCACCGCGGCGACCTCCTCCGGCCGGCCCCGGCGGCCGAGCGGGCTGTCCTTGATGATGTCCGCCATGATCGGGTGGCGGGACTCGTCGAGGCGGTTCATGGGCGTGTCGTTGATGCCGGGAGAGACCGAGAGGATGCGGGCGCCCCGGGCGCCCCAGGCGGCGCACAGCCGTCGGGCGGTGCGGTGGACGCCCCGCTTGGACACCGGGTAGGCGAACTGCGGCGCGTCGGGGTCGAGCCCGAGCTCGACGATGGCGTCGAAGAAGCGGTCGGACAGCGGGTCGTCCAGCACGGCCATCAGCGCGGGGTTGTCGGGCACCCGGTAGCCCGACATCGACGCGAACAGGACGGCCACCGAGCCGGGACCGAGCTTCGGCTCGACGGCGGCGAGCACCCGGGCGGTGCCGATCAGGTTCACCTCGAAGATGCGCCGACCGTCGGCCATGGAGCCGGAGAGGCCGGCGGTCTGCACGAGGGCGCCGAGCTCGTCGATGCCGGCGACGAGGGCGTCGACCTGGCCTTGATCGGTGACGTCGCAGACGGCGGCGGTCACGTGGTCGCCGAGCTCCGCAGCGACTGCCTCGACCGCCTCCAGGTTCCGGTCGGCGACGACGAGGGAACCCCGGTCGGCGATTGCCCTCGCCACGGCCGTGCCCATGCCCGAGCCCGCGCCGATCACCACGTTCGTCATTGCCGCTCCTCGACCTGGGTCTGCACGGTCTCATGTTGCCCCTGCGCCGAGGGCGGTGGCGCGGTGGACAGGTGGCGCTCGAGCTCGTCGAGCAGGGCGCCGACCGCCTCGAGCGCGCGGAGCGAGTCGTTGAGGTGGGTGCAGCTCGCCGGGCCGGTCAACGTGGCCGACACCCGGTCCCGGAGGCCGATCGTGGGGGTGCCGACGACGCTTGCGGCGCTGGCCGCGGCGGCGGGGCACTCCGGGAAGGGCAGCCGCCCGGGTACGGCGCCGGCCGCCACGAACCGGTGGGTGTCCCGATCCAGCTCGGCCTGCACGCCGTACTCGTGGACCGCGCTGGCGACGCCGCTGCCGTCGACGTAGCTGTCCTGCAGGTAGGTGTCGACGTGCGCGGCGCCGTCCTCGATCCACAGGTCGAGCCGGCGCAGGCGGCGCGTGGACCGAGCCACGTCGGGAGCGAGGGGGTGCCAGGCGACGGGGTCGTCGTCCCGCGACGCACGAGCGGGTGGCGGGCCGATGGTCAGCGGCGGGCCCAGGTCGGTGAAGCCCTGGACGGCGAAGCCGTCGGCCACCCAGCCGGCGCAGACGTCCACGGGAGGCATCCGACCGGGAGCCCCCGAGGCTGACCCCCTCGGCCCGCAGCACCCGCCCGCTCAGCAGCAGGGCGATCGGGAGGTCGTCGAGCACCTGGTGGCGCAGGGTGTGCGCGGCCCGGTCGTCGGGGAGGAGCTCGCCCATGGCCCGGCGGAAGCCGGAGTAGGCGACGGTCCCGACGAGGGTGTCGCCGCCCGGGAGCACCGGCTCGGCGTCGAGGGAGGCGATCCGGCCGTCCGCGAAGTCCACCTCGACGTCGATGCGGACCTCCGCCAGCACCATCGTGTCGCCGTCGGGGGTGGTGAGGAGGTCACGACCGAGACAGCGGGCCAGCACCGGGCCGTCCAGGCCTTGCGGGCGGGTGGACACCTGGGAGGTGGTCCGGCGGATCGAGCCGGGCCGCCGCGCTGGTGTCGCGGTTGGCAGGGCGGGGTTCGATCCCATCGACGAGCACGCTACGGCACCGGATCGCTGGCCGCGCGGCCAAAGTGGCAGTAGACTGTCACTTATGGCGTTCGAGCGGGTCTGTGCCGCCGCCGACCTCGTAGAAGGCGACATGGCCGCCTTCTACGTCGAGGGCGTCGAGGTGCTCGTCGTGCGCGACAAGGGCGGCGAGGTCCGCGCCATGGACGGGATCTGCCCGCACGAGGACTACCCCTTGGTGCACGGTGACTTCGACGGCACCGTCCTCTACTGCGCCAACCACGGGTGGTGCTTCGACACCGCCACCGGCCGTGGCATCAACCCACCGAGCAGCCGGCTCGAGCAGTTCGCCGTGAAGATCGACCGCGACGCGATCCTCGTCGACCCCGACGCCGGCCCATGACCACGCTCGAGGGGCCCCGCTGCGCCGCCTGGGCGCGGGAGGTGGGCCTCGACCCGGCGGGCACGGCGCCCCGCACGGACGTGTTCGTCCTCGTGGAACACCCGCTCCCGTGGCCGTCGGCGATCAGCGACGACCCCTTCCTGGCGGAGATCGAGCGGGTGGCTCGAGAAGCGGCGGGCCCGGAACGGACCGTGCGCGTCCAGGCCCTCGCTGTCGATGCGCCGACGACGGTCCGCAAGGTCGTGGTCTTCGCCACGGGACGCGGGCCCGTGCGCGGCTACGGCCGACTCGAGGGCGAGGGCCGGGCGGACGAACGGGTCACGATCGTCTCGACGCTCGTCGCCGCCGACCCGCCACCACCCACCCGCGGCGGCGTCACCGACGTGCTCGTGTGCACCCACGGGACCCGCGACAGCTGTTGCGGATCACTGGGAACCCGGCTCTGGCAGACCGCGGAGCGGCGAGGCGTGCACCTCTGGCGCACGTCCCACACCGGTGGTCATCGGTTCGCGCCCACCGCCATCACGTTCCCGGACGGCTGCTACTGGGCCTTCCTCGACCCCGCCAGCCTTCAAGGGATCGTGGATCAGACGCTTGCGCCCGACCTCGCGGTGACGCACCTGCGCGGCTGCGCGGCCTTCTCGCCGGTGGTCCAGGTTGCCGACCGGGCGATCTTCGCTTCGGAGGGATGGGACTGGCTGGCGTGCGCTCGATTCGGGGAGCAGCGGGGCCCGCGCCGCGTCGAGATCTGCTTCGAGACCGCGGCGCGGGTTCGGGGCGGTTACGACGTGTGCGTCGAGAACCCACGGCAGATGCCGGTGCCGGACTGCGGCCACCTGCCCGGCCCGGAGTCCAAGGCGCAAGTCGAGTGGGCGGTCACGCGCGTCCAGGCCTGGTCGTAGCAGGGGCCGCGTGAACAGGCCCTACCTTGCACGGTGCACGACGGGATTCGACCTCAGGGGGATTGACGATGAGTGAGCTGCGATTCGACGGGAAGTCCGTGGTGGTCACCGGCGCAGGCCGAGGGGTGGGTCGCTCGCACGCCCTGCAACTCGCGTCGAGGGGCGCGAGTGTGGTCGTGGCTGACCTCGGCGGCGCTCTGGAGGGCGGTGGCTCGTCGGCCGAACCAGCGCACCGGGTCGTCAAAGAGATCGAGGAGGCCGGGGGACAGGCGGTTGCCTGTCACGCGTCGGTGGCGGAGGAGGACGGCGCCGCGTCGATCATCCAGGCCGCGATCGACGCCTTCGGCAAGGTCGACGTCGTCATCAACAACGCCGGCATCGCCGCCCCGGACTGGTTCGAGGACACGCCGCTCGACCGGGTGCGCAAGATGATCGAGGTCCACTACCTGGGGACGGTGTACGTCACCCGGGCGGCCTGGCCCCACATGATGGAGGCGGGTGGCGGCCGCATCGTCAACACCTGCTCCGAGGCGGCGCTGGGGTTCGTGCCGAAAGGTGCGGCCTACGGAGGCGCCAAAGGGGCGGTGCTGGCCTTCACACGTGAGCTCGCGCTCGAAGCGCCGCGCCACGGCATTCGGGTCAACGCGGTGATGCCGCGGGCCCAGACGAGACTGTCGGCCCCCGAGGTCATGGCGCACACCTACGACGTGCCCGTGGAGCTCTTCGACTCGGGCTCTATGGACCAGTACGCGCCGGAGCTCGTGTCACCGGCCGCGGTCTATCTAGCGCACGACTCCTGTCCTCTCAACGGTGAGGTCCTCATCTCTGGTGGGGGACAGGTGATGCGCATGGCTTTCGTGTGCAACGAGGGCATTGCGAACGAAGCCATGACTGCAGAGGACGTCGCTGCGGGCCTGGACAAGATCATGGACCTCTCCGACGGCCACGAGGTGAAGGTCGAGACGCTGGCCGGCGACGAGATCTCCGCGGCCCGTGAGGAGGCGGGTACCGCCTGATCGGCGGGCCTCACCGGCCATCTCCAGGCGACTCAGCCCTTCGTGTAGCGGGGGATCTGCTCCTCGGTGAGGACGGGCATCGGTGCCGCCACCTTGCGCAGAGTGCGGGCGGGCGCTTGCTCGGTCACGTTCGGCCGGCCGTGCTGCACGGCGAGGTTGTCCCACACGACGAAGTCGCCGGCCCGCCACTCGTGGTCGAGTCGGACGTCGTCTGCGTACATCACCGCGAACAACTCCTCCAGCAGCGGCTCGCTCTCGTCCTCGGGCACGTCGACGATTGCCTTCGTCATCTGCTCGCACGCGTACAGCAGCGACCGGCCCGTGCGCGGGTGCCGCAGTTCGAGGGGCTTGACCGTGCTCGGTGGATCCACCACCTCGGTGAGGATCACGTCCGTCATGTCCCCTCGCCGTACCTCGCCGGCGGTGTGCAGTGCGTGACGGCCGCGGATGCGGCCGTGGAGGTTGTCGCCCATCGCGGACCAGGCCCAGGCGGTGCTGACGAACGTCGTCGGCGCGGTTGGAGGCTCCACCTCCACCGCGTAGAGCGAGACGAGCTCACAGGGCTGCTCGGCCCACATCATGTCGGCGTGGAACTGCAGGCGACCGAACGGTGCCGCCGCCCGCTCACGACGGTTCGAGATGTACCAGCGGTCCTCCCGCGGCGTGCCCGGGCCGAGATCCTTCTGGATCAGCACCTCGGCCATGCGGAGCTGACCGGCGTGACTCAGCTCGAGATCCCGGAACACGAGGACGCCGTACCGGTCGAACGCCGTCTGCAGGTCCCGGCGCGCACCCGCGTCGTCGAGCAGCGACTCGTCGAACCGCGACACTTCGGCGCCGACGACCGGGCTGAGGGGTGCGATCTCGATCGATCCCCCTGAGGACACTTCGCTCGAGGTCATGCCTCCACCACCAGGTGCTCCCAGCCCCGGGTGTTGATCCCGGAGACCATCGAGGACGCCTCCCGGTCGATGGTCCAGCCCGGGAGGGTGTCGAGGAGGACATCGATGGCGACGCGCATCTCGAGCCGGGCCAGAGAGGCGCCCAGGCAGAAGTGGGGCCCGAAGCCGAACGAGAAGTTCTGCCCACCGGATCGTCGGATGTCGAAGACGTCGGGCTCCGGGAACTGCCGCTCGTCCCGGTTGGCGGCGGGTGGCAGCACGACCATCGCGCTCCGGGCGGGCACGACGGTGCCGTGCAGCTCGATGTCCCGGGTCACCCAGCGGGCGGCGTGATACGACACCGCCTCGTAGCGGATGATCTCCTCGACGGCGGTCGCCATCAGGCCCCGGTCGGCCCGCAGCGCCTCGCGTTGGTCCGGGTGGTCCCCCAGCGCGCGCATCGCCCATCCGAGGGCCATGGCCGTCGTGTCGGATCCGGCCGAGGCGATCAGGGTCAGGTAGGTGAGGATCTCGTCCCGACGGAGCGTCCGGGTGGCGCCCGTCTCGTCGGTGAGCTCCATGTGGAGCAGTTGCGTCATGACGTCGTCGGTGGGGTGGTTCACCCGCTCGTCGAGGTAGCGGTCGAACCACACGGCGCTTTCGGCGATCCCGGCGAGGGCATCGGCGTCCGGATCGTCGGAGTCGGTGTGCATCGTCCGGTGGAACACGGCGTGCAACTCGGCCTGGTCCGCCTTGGGCAGGCCCAGCAGCATGCCGATGACCTGTACCGGGATCTGGTTGGCGACCTCCGCCATGAAGTCGAAGCGCGACCGGCCCCGGATCGACTCGACCACCTCCTCGCAGAGGTGGCGGATCTGCTCCTCCAGCCCGTTGACCGCTCTCGGCGTGAACAGGCGGGACACGAGGGCCCGGTGCATCGTGTGTTGGGGTGGGTCCTCGCAGATGAACAGGCCGTCGGGCATCTCGAGGCCCAGGTCGACGCACGCCTTGAGGACCTCGTAGGTCATGCCGTTGCCGGAGATGAACGTGTCCCGGTCGGCGAGCACCTGCGCAACGTCGGCGTAGCGGCTCACCGCGAAGAAGTCGTACTGCTCGCTCCGGTAGAGCGGCATCTCGTCGCGGAGGCGACGCAGCACCTCGTACGGGGCGGCGAACGTGTCGCGGTCGTAGAGGTCGAACTCGACATCGGAGGTTGTCAGGGCCATGAAGGGCCTCCCCGAGAGCTTCGGCTGGGTGGTGTCGCTGCGAACCAGATCCAATGCTGACACTAGACTGCCAAATTGGCGAGAGCGGGTGTACCGCGCCAGGGGCCGACGCCGGGGGAGATCGAGGCGTCGCTCGCCGGACGGAGGATCCATGATCGACTTCACCGACCAGTCCGTGATCGTGACCGGCGCCGGGCGTGGGCTCGGGAGGGAGTATGCGCTCGAGCTCGCGAGGCGCGGTGCTCGCGTCGTGGTCAACGACGTCGGTGGTTCGATGAGTGGCGAAGGCATCGACCGGTCCGTGGCCGAAGCGGTCGTCGACGAGATCCGAGGGGTCGGGGGTGAGGCGGTCGTTTCCCACCATTCAGTCGACTCGCCGGAGGGGGCACGTGCGATCGTCGCCGCCGCCACGGATGCGTTCGGTCGGCTCGACGCCGTGATCAGCAACGCGGGCATCTACGGGATGCATCCCTTCGAGGAGCTCTCGGTCGAGCAATGGCGTCGGATGCTCCAGGTCCACCTCGACGGAGCGTTCTTCCTCAGCCAACCGGCGCTCGAGGTGATGTGCGCCCAGGGATCCGGCCGGCTCGTGTTCATCGCGTCGAACATCGGGGCGTTCGGTCAGGAGCATGCGGCCCACTACGCCGCAGCCAAGGGCGGGATCATCGGGCTGACGAACGCGCTCGCCGTCGAATACGCACCTCACAGCATCAAGGTCAACGCGGTCCTACCCGTCGGACGGACCCGGATGATGACCGACTCGATGGGCGAGCGAGCGCCGAATCCCGTGCTCGACCAGTTCTTCGACGCGACGACGGTGGAGCGCATCGTCCCGCTCGTCGTCTACCTCGCCAGCGGTGCCTGCTCCTTGAGCCACCACTGCTTCTCAGCGGTGGCCGGCCGTTACGCACGCGTCTTCCTCGGCCTCGGCGAAGGGTGGGTCGCCGACGGGGCCGTCGACGCGACCGCTGAGGACATCGCCGAGCACCTCGACGAGATCACTGCGACCGAGCCGTTCTCGGTCCCGCTGTCGGTGGCAGATGAGATCTTCACGGTGCTCGGCCAGATCGGCTTGATCTGACGGCGGTCCGGGACCGAGCGGGGCGTCGAAGGTCAGATCCCTTGCGGAGGTGTCTTGCCAGGGTTAGATTCTGACAGTCGACTGACGGTTTTTGGCGCAGCGGTATCGCTGCCGGGGGGAGGACCATTCCATGAGGCGCTTTCGATCCAGCCGGTCCACGGTGAACCGACGACTCCTCGGCGTGGCCCTCGTGGCGTTGCTCGGACTCGGTGCCGCCGCCTGCGGAAGCGAGACCGGCGGAGGGGACGAGACCGGCGCGACGACGTCGGTGGCCGGGGACGGTGGGACGACCGCGACGGTCGGTGGTGACCCCCTGGGCGAACCGAACCCGGCGTCTGGCACGCCCGTGACGGTGGGCTTGATCACGACAGGCGGCGACTGCGCCGACTGCTCGGAAGGTGGAGGGCTCGAGGAGCCCGCAGCACAGGCCACCGTGGAGTGGGTCAACGAGTACCTCGGCGGTGTCGGGGGTCATCCGGTCGAGCTCCAGGTGTGCAACAACGACCTCGATCCGTCCAAGGCGATCGATTGCGCGAACGAGCTCATCAGCGCCGGTGCAGTCGCAGTCGTCACCGGCGCCGACTCGACGGTCACGGCGTGGGAGACGCTGCACGACGCCGGCATCCCCGTGATCAGCTTCGCCACCGCGGAGTCGTCCTACATCCAGGATCCGGACTCCACCTTTGTCCTCCAGGACAGCGCGGCCCTCACGGTCGAGTACCCGATCGGGGTCGCGGAGGAAGTCGACACCGACCTCCTCACGATCCTCCCCGTCGACCTTCCCGCGGCAACCGACATCTACGACGAAGAGGCCACACAGGAGCGATTTGCGGAAGCCGGACTGGACCCGGCCGTCATCCCCGCCCCGCTCGGGGCGGTCGACATGACGCCTCAGGCGCAGCAGATCGTGCAGGACAACCCTGATGGCGTCGTGAACATCGTGGGCCACGATGCGTTCTGCATCCCCGCGATCAACGCCCTCGAGGCGGCGGGCTTCACGGGCACGATCGGCATCATCTCCTTCTGCGCCACCGACGCCATGCGAGAGGCGTTTGCCGGCTCGGATGTCCTCGAAGGCCTGCGGCTCGGCGCGTCCGATGCCCTCGGTGACGAATCGGACCCCTCGACCGTTCAGTACAACGCGGTCATGGACGAGTACGCCTCATCCGAGATCCCTCGGGATTCCTCTTCGCCATCGGCGATCTACTCCTCCTTCGCGGGACTTGCCATCGGCACCGCCGGGCTGGAAGGGGAGGTCACCCCAGAATCGATCATCGATGCCATGCGGTCCATGGACAACGAAGTGCTGCCCGGAACGGGCGGTCGTGGCTTCCGGTGCAACGGCAATGCCTCGCCGAGCGGACCCGCAGTGTGCTCCGCCAGCGGCCTGTCGGCGACCCTCGACGCCGAGGGTCAACCGGTGAGCTACGCGGTGTTCAACGACGAGCCCATCCCGGACTGATCGTCCTCAACGGATCGTCGACACGAGAGAGGCCCACCCCTGGAGCACATCACCTCACTGCTGTTCGGCCTGGGCAACGGCGGTGTCTACGCAGCCCTAGCGCTCGCGATCGTATTGACCTACCGGAGCTCGGGGGTCATCAACTTCGCCACTGGGACGATCGCGCTCTTCACGGCGTACACCTTCGCGAACCTGCGGAAGGGTCTATTGCTGATCCTGATACCCGGCTTGCCTGGCAGCGTCGAGCTGCCACGAACCGTCGACCTCATCCCCGCAGCGCTGATCGCGCTCATGCTCGCCGCCCTGCTCGGTGCTCTCTTGTACCTCCTGGTCTTCAGGAACCTGCGGTCCGCGCCACCTCTGGCGCGCACCGGCGCGTCGCTGGGCTTGCTCGTGGTCCTTCAGGCCCTCATCGTCAACCGGGTCGGAGAACGGCCGGTCAGCGTCCAGAGCATCTTCCCCGCCGATCGTTGGACGTTCGGCGAGGTGGGAATGCTGTCGGACCGGTTCTACCTCGCCGTCGCCGTGGTGGTGCTCACGCTCGGCCTCACGGCGGTGTTCCGCTGGACTCGCTTCGGGCTGCTGACCCGGGCGGTGGCCGAGACGCAGACGGGAGCACTGGTGAGTGGGGTGTCGCCTGAGCGGGTTGCCCTCTCGAACTGGGTGCTGAGCGCAGTCGTGGCTGGCGCCGCCGGCATCTTGATCTCGCCGATCACCCCGCTGACACCGACCGCCTACGCCCTCGTGGTCGTACCGGCCTTGGCGGCGGCCGTCGTCGGGCGCTTCGACGCGCTGATCCCGACGGTCCTCGCTGGATTGGCGATCGGCATGCTCCAGTCCGAGGCATCGTCGCTGGCACTCAGCGTCAGTTGGTTCCCCGAGTCTGGCTCGCCCGAACTGGTACCGCTGGTGGTGATCCTGGTTGCGCTGCTCTTCGTCGGCCGGGGAATCCGCACAAGGGGAGGCTTGGTGCGTGAGACGCTCGGGCGGGCTCCCCGCCCACAGCTGTTCCTGGCGCCCACTCTCATCGGGACCGCAGTGGGCGTCGTCGCCCTGGCGGTGACCCACGGGACCTGGCGGGCGGCCGTCATCAACACGCTGATCGCCGCCATCATCGCCCTCTCGTTGGTCGTGGTGACCGGCTACGCAGGTCAGGTCTCGCTTGCACAGCTCACCCTGGCCGGTGTCGGCGGCTTCGCCCTGGCCGGTATCACCGAGGGTTGGGGGATCCCGTTCCCCTTCGCGCCGCTCCTCGCGGCAGTGATCACGGCGGTGGTCGGTGTGGTGGTCGGCCTTCCCGCGCTGCGCCTGCGCGGGCTCACCCTGGGCGTGGTGACGCTCGCGTTGGCCTATTCGATCGAGGCGGTCTGGTTCCGAAACGGCCAGTTCGTGCCATCCGGTGGTGCAAGGGTGGGTCGGCCCGAACTCTTGGGCATCGACCTCAGCATCGGCAGCGGCAGTGCGTTCCCCCGGATGCAGTTCGGGTTGCTCGCCCTTCTCACGCTCGTGGTCGTCGCATGGTGTGTGGCGAGGCTCCGAACGAGCGCAGTGGGATCGGCGATGCTCGCGGTGCGCGCCAACGAGCACTCCGCCGCGGGGATCGGGGTCAACGTCGTCGGCGTGAAGATCGCCAGCTTCGCCCTCGCGTCGTTCATCGCGGGGATTGGTGGCAGCCTCCTGGCGTATCGCCAGGGCACCATCACCTTCAACTCGTTCACTGCGCTGGGCGGGCTCGCCCTCTTGACCACGGTGTACCTGGCCGGCATCACGTCGGTTTCGGGCGGGATCCTCGCCGGCATCATGGCCGCGACCGGAGTCGTCTACCTGGCCGCCGACCGGTGGGTCGATCTCGGTCGTTGGTTCGTGGTGCTCACCGGCGTCGGCCTCATCGTCACGCTCATCCAGTACCCCGAGGGGCTCGCCGCCGCCGGTCATCGGCTTGCCCACCGACTACACGGATTCCGAATGTTCCGAGTGCCTCAGCGTCACCCAGAGGAGCACGCCGCAGCGCCTCCGGCCCTTCCAGCGCACGAGGGGACCGCTCTCGCAGTGGAGCACCTGACGGTTCGCTACGGCGGAGTCATGGCGGTGGCTGACGTCGACCTCCACGTGGACGTGGGCAAGGTGGTCGGACTGATCGGACCGAACGGTGCCGGCAAGACGAGCCTGATCGACGCCGTGACGGGCTTTGCCCGCGCCGAGGGTGCGGTGTTGCTGCATGGTGAGCGCATCGACCGACTGAAGGCGCATGTCCGTGTCCGGGGAGGGCTCGCCCGAACCTTCCAGTCGCTCGAGCTGTACGACGACCTCACCGTGCACGAGAACGTCAGTGCTGCGCTGTTCGGGACGGCCCGAAAGCACCGGCCCGGCCAGGTCGATGCCGCACTCGAACGGGTCGGCTTGAGCGAGCTCGAAGAGCGCGAGGCCGGTGAGCTCAGCCAGGGTGAACGCCAGCTGGTGTCGATCGCCCGGGCGTGTGCATGCGAGCCGACGGTGCTCCTCCTGGACGAGCCTGCCGCCGGGCTCGGCCCGAAGGACACCGAGGAACTCGGCGAACGCATCCGGGCCATCGCCGCCTCGGGCACGGCGGTCCTCCTGGTCGACCACGACATCGGACTCGTTCTCGACGTCTGCGACTACATCTACGTCCTCGACTTCGGACAGATCCTGGTCGAGGGCGACGCCGAAGCGATCCGCAACGACAAGGCGTTCGCCGAGGCGTACCTCGGCACCCTGCACCAGGTCGCGGCGTCGTGACCCCCGGGCTCGAGTGCAAGGGCCTGACGGGTGGGTGGGGACAGCTGACGGCGTTCCGGGACCTCGACCTCTCCGTAGAGGCCGGCTCGATGCATGCGATCCTCGGCCCGAACGGCGCCGGGAAGACCACTCTGCTCCTGACCCTTGCCGGGCTGCTGCCGGCACACGCCGGCACCGTCTCCGTGGGTGGCCAGGAGATCCGACCGGGGCGTCCGACGGCTGCCTGCCGGGCAGGGCTTGTGCTCGTTCCTGACAACCGCCAGCTCTTCACCACCCTCACGGTGGAGGAGAACCTCCGCGTGCCCAATCGAAAGGGCCGCGAGGGGATCGACGCCATGTACAAGCTGTTCCCGTCCCTCGAGGACCGGCGCAACCTGCGCGCCGGAGCGCTCTCGGGCGGCGAGCAGCAGATGCTGGCGATGGCCCGGGCGATGATCCAGCGACCCAAGGTCCTGCTCGTCGACGAGCTCAGCATGGGTCTCGCCCCGACGGTCGTGGAGCGGCTCTTCGCCGCGGTGCGCCAAGCGGCGACGAACCGTGGCTGCGCCGTCGTCTTCGTCGAGCAGTACGTCAGCGTGGCCCTGCACGTGGCCGATCACGCATGGGTGCTCAATCGGGGGAGCATGGTGCTCGACGGCTCGGCGGACGAGCTACTCGCAGACGCCGACGTGCTCGAGGAGGCGTACTTCGGGTCGACCAAGGACCCCAGCAGCGCCGACGTCCATTGAGTCGCAGGGCGGGCCACAGCCATCCAGGACATGCGTAGACCCTGCCAGTCCGAGAAGTCATCGGCGTGACTGGTGGAGGTCGTCGGCCTGTCCGATGGGAGCGCGCTCGCCGCGGCTGGCTGTGGCTGACCCACGGAGTGCGCTCGTCTGTGTGGCGCGGGTGGATCTGCTTCCCGCGAGGCGTGCTGGGGACGCCCAACTGCTTCGGTGCCAGCTCGGGGCTCGCGCTGGTCGCTGAGCGTTGCGCTTGGTCTCTGCCCTCGCCGAGCGTCGTTCCTGCTTGTGCTGTGGGTTCAGGCGGCGGTGCGGTACTCGTTGATGAGCCCGGCGCAGGTGGTGCGCGGCTCGACGTTGCGCCCGAACGGAGGCTCGATCACCTTGCAGAGGGCGTCGTCGGGGGCGTGTTGGTCGAGGGCCCGGTGAGGGCGATGACTGTTGTAGTGGTTGAGGTAATCGGTGAGGAGTCGTCGATGCTCATCAGGAAGTTCCGGGCGACCTGGGTGGTCCACGCACCCGTGGGGTTGGCGGTGACCCCGGCCAAGTGCACCCGGCGGGATCCCACCTCGATGAAGAACAGCACGTGGAGGCGTTGGAGGGTGGCGGTGTCGACGCAGCAGAAGTCGGTGGCGATCACTCCCCGGGCTTGGGTGCGGATGAACGCCGCCCAGGTGGGACCGGTCCGGTTCGGGGTGGGGTCGATGCCGGCGTCGCGGAGGACCTTCCACACGCTCGAGGGAGCGACCTTGTGGCCGAGGCGGGACAGTTCGCCGTGGATGCGCCGGTAGCCCCAGGTGGGGTCCTCACGGGCCATGCGCAGGGCGAGCCGTCGGGTCTCGGCGTGCACCGGCGGCCGTCCCCGTCGCGGGGCGGCGGGTTGGGTCCATCGGCGGGCGACCAGGCGGCGGTGCCACCCGATCACCGTGGCCGGTTGCACGATGAGGAACACGTCGCGGAGCCGGGCCCGGCCGATGGCGGTGGACAACACCGCGAGGATGGTGCGGTCGGTCTCGGTGAAGGCCGGTCGGGCGACCTGGCGTTGCAGCACGAGGACCTGGTGGCGCAGCGCGAGGATCTCGGCGTCACGCTCGTCGCCAGCGGCGAACAGCCAACCGAGGCGGCACACGACGAGACGGGCGATCGAGGGGACGAGGTTCGTGGCGTCGGTGACGGTAACGGGGCCGACACCGGCCCTGATACTGAGGTGTCGCGGGCCGGGGTTTGCGCTGGCGTCAGCGCCATACGCTGCGGTGGTGGCCTTTCTGCTGTTCGTCGACGAGTCGGGTCAGGATCAGAAGGCGTCGCCGTACGAGGTCCTCGCGGGGGTGGCCGTCAAGGATGCAGAGCTGTGGCCTCTCATCAAGGACGTGATCGCGATCGAGGAGCGGCATTTCGGAAGGCGTTACAGCTGCGGTGCGCGGGAGCTCAAGGCCAAGAAGGTCCTGAAGGTGAAGTCGTTTCGCCAGGCGGCGACCCGCGCACCGTTCGACGAGGTCGAGCGGCGAGAACTCGCGCGAGCTTGCCTCGATGACGGGGCCGCCGCGACCCCCGACATGATCGCCGCCCTCGCACAAGCGAAGATCGCCTTTGCCGCGGCGGTGCTGCAGGCCTGCGCGGAGTCGCGGGTCCGGGTGTTCGCAACGATGGTGCCCCGTGGGGCGCCGAGATCGTCGGGTGCGGGCGGCTTGCGCAAGGACTACGCGTACCTCTTCGAACGCTTCTCCTACTTCTTGGAGGACGACGCTGGCGGCGACCAGCAAGGCATCGTCGTCTTCGACGAGCTCGAGCGAGCTCGGAGTCACCTCCTGGTTGGCCAGATGCAGGAGTACTTTCTTCGCACGGGGAAGGGCAGGCGTCGGGCCGCTTGGATCATCCCTGAGCCGTTCTTCGTCCACAGCGAACTCACCACCGGGGTTCAACTCGCAGACCTCGTCGCCTACGTGGTGAGTTGGAACTTCAGGTACTCACGGACCGATCTGCCAGCGCGGCCCGAACTCGATCCGCTCGGGCGGATCGTTGCCGACATGCGGTACCTCGCTGTCCGCGAGCAGGACGGGAACCCGGAGTTCAACATCTGGAGCATCACGGCGATTGATGATCTTCGGCCCCGCGAGCAACGCCCGAACGAAAACTAGAAAAGGCAATGCCAACCCAAGGGCTGGCAAAGCCTCCGAGGACAGGATACCGGGCAGCGCCGTGGTCGGGCAACAGCTCTGATCCTTGACGGGCGGCCACCCGACGGCACGGGTTCCCGAATTCGAGAAATCCGTTCCCACTCTACCTGAGATCGCACGGCTGGCGGGATCTCTACCGGCCCCACGCGGGCGGGGGTTGTCGAAAAGGTGGCAGAAAAGGTGGTGCGGCGGCGACTTTCGGGCCTTGAGGTCGTGCAGGTGTCGGTCGGCCAGCCTGCAGGTGCCGAGAAGTCATCGGGCCACTGATTGGCGGTCGTCGGCCTGCTCCATCTCAGCGCGCTCGCCGCGGCTGGCTCTCGCTGACCTGCGGAGCTGCGTTCGCCGCGGTGGCGCGGGTGTCTCGATGCGCGTGAGGCGCGCTGAGGACGCCCAGGGGTTCGGGGCCGGCTCGGGCGTGAGCGAGTCTCAGAGCGTCGTGCTTGGTGCTCGGCGTGACCGAGGGTGGGTCCTGCGGATGGTTCAGGCTGCGGTGCGGTACTCGTTGATGAGTCCGGCGCAGGTGGCGCGCCGCTCAACGGTCCGCCCGGTGGCCATCTCGATCACGGTGCCCTCGTCGTCGGGGCGTGTTGGCCAAGGGCCCGGTGGGGGCGGTGGCTGTTGTAGTGGTCGATGTAGTCGGTGATGAGGCGGTGGAGTTGGCGTTCGTTCCAGATGATGGTGCGGTCGAGGAGCTCGTGACGGAGGGTCCGCACCCAGCGTTCGGCGTAGGCGTTGGCCATCGGGGCGCGGGGTGGGGTGGTGATCGGTTCGATCCCGGCGCCCTCGAAGACGGCGTCGAAGGCGGGGGAGTACTGGCCGGCGCCGTCGTGGACCACGAACCGAAACCCGTCGGGGAGGTCGATGAGGAGGTTGCGGGCGGCTTGGGTGGTCCATGCCCCGGTGGGGTTGGTCGTGATCCCGGCGAGGTGCACCCGGCGGGTGCCGATCTCGATGAAGAACAGGACGTGGAGGCGCCGGAGGGTGGCGGTGTCGACGCAGCAGAAGTCGGTGGCGATCACCGCCCGCGCCTGCGATCGGATGAACTGCGCCCAGCTGGGCCCGGTCCGGTTCGGGGTGGGGTCAATGCCGCCGTCGCGGAGGGTCTTCCACACGCTCGAGGCGGCGACGTTGTGGCCCAGGCGGGTCAGTTCTCCGTGGATGCGCCGGTAGCCCCAGGCGGGGTTCTCCCGGGCCATTCGGATGGCGAGGCGGCGGATCTCGGCGTGCACCGGCGGCCGTCCCCGTCTGGCAGCGGCGGGTTGGGTCCATCGTCGGGCGACGAGGCGGCGGTGCCAGCCGATGACGGTGGCCGGTTGCACGATCAGGAACACCTCCCGCAGACGGGCCCGGTCGACCACGGTCGACAACACCGCGAGGACGGTGCGGTCCGTCTCGGTGAAGACTGGTCGGGCGACCTGGCGTTGCAGGACGAGGACCTGGTGGCGCAGGGCGAGGATCTCGGCGTCGCGCTCGTCGCCGGCGGCGAACAGCCAGCCGAGGCGGCATAGGACCAGACGAGCGATCGACGGGACGAGGTTGATGGCGGCGGCGACGGTATCGGCGTCTCGCCACCGGTTCGTTCAGCGATGTTCGTCATTCAGGCGAGCCGACGACTTCGGCGAGGAGCGCTCGGATCCTGGTCCGTCGCCGCGCGGCGGCGTCTGGTTGGAGGTCGCGGGTCAGCGCTGGGAGCGCGGTTCCGCCCGGTCCGAGCTGTCGCCACAGGAGTGTCCGGAGCCGTCCCAGTGCCGGGTCGGTGTCGAAGGCGTCCGGGGTGACGTCATCGGCCGCCGCGATCTCGAGGCACCGCCAGAGGTCGTCGGCGTCGCGGCTCTCGTCCCGGACCGTGCGAGCGTGAGCCTTCAACCCGAGGGTGCTGGCCGCATCGGGGAGGACCACGGTCGTCGTGAGTGCGGAGCCGTCGGTGAGACGGAGCTCAGCGGTGATGGCCACGCCCGCACGGCGAAGGGCGGTGGCGAGACCGGGGACCTCGGTGGTGGTCACGTCGCCGACCTTGACGGTGCGGCGGGCGTGGGAGGTGTACGCGGGCACGAGGAGGTCGACCGCGGCGACGCGCCGGTCGTCGATGTGCCGTTCCCACCGGTTGCCGAAGGTCTTGGCGTACCCGAGGGCTTCGATCGCCTCGGCCAGCTCCGGTCGCGCCAGCACGTGTGGCGCCATCCCGAAGTCGGCGTCGCCGGTCGCCCGCAACGGGAGGTCGAGACCGAGCCGCTGCACGTGGAGCAGAACCGCGGTTCCCCCGATCAAGCGGTGGTCCTGTTCGGCGCCAACGGCGCTCATCGCACTACTGACGTCGGCGATGGCGGTGAACCCGCCGTCCATCGCCGCGGACAGGGTGGCCAGCACGACCCGCCCGGTCGTCACGGGGTCCCGCCAATGGTGCGATCGAGGATCGCCCGGCGCAGGCGATCAGCGGCCTCTGCCCGGTCCTCGCCGCCGAGGTCGAGGAGGTCCCACCATTGCTGGACCGGATCGGTGATCGGGATGCCCTCGACGAGGCGCGGTCCCGCCGGCCCGGACAACAACGTGTCGTCACGGGTCCAGCGGACGATCATCGACGCGTCGGCGCGGCCCTCGGCGGGCACGAGCCCGACGTCGTCCAAGGGCAGCGGCCCGCTTGCGTAGACCACGGTGAGCGTGGGGTGGCGCCATGGGACCAGGAGATCGGGTGCGAGATCGGCGGAGAGCGCGACCGCCACGTGGCGGTCGCCGGCGAACTCGATCACTTGGTCGGCCTGCTCGGCGATCGGGCGGGTGCCGTACCAGTGCGACTCGGGCTCCACGAGCGAAGGGCGGGACCGATCGCGGTAGAGGTCCAGCAGCTTCGCTGGGTGCCCCCGGTAGCCGCCATCGACGGCCTCCACGGCGTCGCTCAGGGCGAACCCCCGGAGAACCTGAGACACACGAGGCTGGGTGACGCCGACCGCGCGAGCGATCGCGACGCCGGTGAGCGGGACCTCTGCTGCGATCAGCAGGCGCGCGATGGCGGCCGTGCCCCCACCCCACTTGCGAGCCGCCGCCCCCGGCGTGACGACACCTGCCATGCCGCCAGCCTATAAGTGTTCTCGGTCAAGACCAAGGAACACTTATAGGTGCCCCTGACCGACCACCGGTCGGATCCGCCCCACAGCGGTTGGTCGACGCGTTCCCGAATCCGGCGGAATCCGTTCCCGGGCGTCGTGAGGCCCATGGCCCCTGGGATTTCCACCGGCCCCACGCGGGCCGCGGGCCTCATGGCCACAGCCGTGGGAGTCCCAGCCTATCGTACCGGTCTACTCATTACAAATCACATCTGATGTGAATAGTGAATAGTCGCTAGGCTGGACTCGTGACGAAGCACGTCGGGCCGGCGATACCGGTCCCGGACACGAGGAACCCGTTCGGGGGCAAGGGCCTGGCCGTGACCCTGGCGCTCCTGCTGAGCCCCGGGCGCCCTCGATCGGTCGCCGAGCTCGCGGACGCGGCACAGGCGAGCCGAGCGCTCGCCAGCATGGTGATCCGAGAGCTCCGCCGGCTGCACCTCGTCGGAGGAGAGGTGAACCAGGGCAGGGCCGGTGCCCTACGGCCGACCGCGGCCCTGCTCCTCGAAGCAGCGCAGCACTGGCCGCAACCGGTTGCGTCGGTCATCGGCGGGCACCCGCCGCAGGATTCGTACCCGGTGGGCGGTGGTCCCGCCGCCCGCGGTCTGCTGCCCGACGTGTGGGACCCGCCCCCACGGGTGTACGTCCGCTCGCCCGGGCAGGCCCAGGAACTGCTCGCTGAGGCCGGCGGTCACCTCGTGGCGGGCGGTGCCGCTGACTGGGAGATCGCAGTCGTCGACTACCCCTTCGATCCGGGTCCGGTTCCCCCCGTCGTCGTGGCCCTCGAGCTCGGCTCGACGCCCCGGGGTCGCGAGATGCTCGACCGCCACGCCGCCGATCTGAGGCTGGAGTGGGGGGACGATCGGTGACCGACGAACCGGACGTGACGATCGCCGTACCGGGCGACGTCGTGGCGAGTCTCGCCACAATCAGCGGGGCCGTCGGCGCGCCCACGGTCCTCGTCGGCAGGTGGGCCTGCGGCTCCTCATCCCGGCCCTCGAGAGCCTGAGCGCGTTTTCGGATCGCGCCACGCGTCACCGAATCGCCAACAGCCAATCCGTAGAGGTTGCGATCGGGACGTAGGTGCCGAGCAGTCAAGGGTGCCGCGCGAGCCCTCGGATCAATCGTTCCCAGAGCCGGTCCGCCGCCGCGATCGGGTCGTCGGGCGGCGAGATCCCGCTGATGACTGGGGCGAACGCGCTGAACATGACCGCCTGAAGCACGTAGCCGGTTCCCTCGCCCTCGGTGTCCGCCTCCAGGACACCAGACTCTGCAGCGGCGGCGAGAAGACCATTGACCATTGACGCCAACGGCGCAAACGCCGCGGTCGCGTCGGCGGGGCGGTAGATGAGCAGGTGCTGGACGAATAGGGCCATGGCGCGGGTGCGCAGCGGGTTGTCGGCGTAGCGGGCGGTGTTGAGCAGGCAGAGGTGGTGATACTCGACGACGAAGCGGTGGAGGCGCTCGGTCGGGTCCTCGATGCCGTCGAGCGCGGCCGCGATCTGCTCGGTGGTCTCGTGCATCGACTCTTCGAACACGGCGAGGAGGAGCTCGTCCTTGCCAGCGAAGTGCTGGTAGAAGCTCCGGGTCGACTGACCGGAGCGGTCGACGACCTGCTGGAGGGTGAAGTCCTTGCCGTCGGAGCTGTTGAGGAGCTCGCGGGCGGCGTCGAGGAAGGCCTGCACCCGGTCTTCTGCCCGTTGTCGGGCCGGGTCGGCGGTGCGGGAGACCGCCAGGGCACGCCGGCTGGATGGCTCGGTGGCCAGGTCGTCGCTCACAGCTGCCACGTTACCCGGTCCCAAGGCATCGGGAGTCGACTTCCCGCTGATGAAAATGATACTTTCACTTCCGGGATCAAGACTTTCAGACGATGACGGGGGGATGGTCATGGCCAAGCCGGCGAAGTGGCTGCTCGTGGTGGGCGCGGTGGTGTTGCTCACCGCAGGGTGTGCCAGCGGGGGAGGGGGCAGCGGTTCGGGCGGGGACGACGAGTCGGCCGATGACACGAGCGCACCGTCGCCCCCCGACGCGCCTGAGTTCGAGGGCGAGCCCATCAGGTTCGTGGTGGCGACCGCGGTGGCCGGCGTGGTCGCGCAGCCGGAGATCTTCGATGCTGCTGACGCCGCCGTCGCGGCGATCAACGCCGACGGCGGGATCGAGGACCCAGCCGGTGGGCCGGCTCGGCCCCTCGAGGTCGTCCGCTGTGAAGCCGGTGCCGGCGGCAACGAGGATCCCGATGCTGCGCTGAACTGCGCCCGGGACACCATCGACCAGGACGTCGTCGCGGTGGTGGGTCGCTACCTGTTCGGGGCCGACGGCACCCAGGCGTGGGCCGATGCGGGCATCCCCATGATCGGTAGCTCGCCGAACGAGGTCGAAGACTTCACCAACGAGTTCGTGTACCCGATCACCGGCGGAGCCCTGGCAGGTGCGCCCGGAGTCGGCATCGCGCTCCAGCAGGCCGGCGCGGAGACGATCGCCCTCATCACCGGCGACGTCGAGGCCGGTCGCCAGCTCCCAGGGCTGATCACCCCGGCGTTGGAGAACGAGGACGATCTCGTGCAGGAGACCTACGTGCCCCTCGATCCCTCGGCCGACTACACCGCTCAGCTCGCCCAGCTGGTGAGCCTGAACCCGGACGCCGTCGCCGTGTTCGGATCATCGGACATCAACGTGCGGGCGATCTCGGGGCTCCGCGACGCGGGCTATACCGGGCTGATCGGGATGCCCGGCACGGCGCTCACGCCCGATGGCCTCGAGGCGCTCGGTGATGCGGCCGAGGGCGCGATCCTGGCGAGCAGCTTCGACGCACCGAACGGTGGCCAGAGCGAGGGGATCCAGCAGTTCAACGAGGAGATGGACACCTACGCCCCCGATGCCGCCCGGACCGATCTGGCCATCAACGCCTGGGCATCGGTGCACCTGTTCGCCGACGTCCTGGCCGAGGCCGACGCCATCGACCCCGCATCGGTGGTCGACGCCCTTGACGGGTTCGAGGTGGACCTCGACGGTCTGTCCCCGCCGTTCACCATGGGCGTCCCGGACAACCAGCTGGACCTGCCTCGGATCTTCACGGTCGCGTTCCAGGTGCAGGAGATCTCGGGTGGCGAGGTCGTCCCGACCGGGGACGGCGAATTCCTCGACGTGAACGACTTCGTGACGGAGTGACGTCCTGACCGAGCTCCTCCGCTTCGTCCTTCTGGGCCTGGGCGTCGGCGCGGTCTACGCGCTGACCGCTCAAGGCCTGGTCCTCATCTACCGCGGGTCGGGCGTCGTCAACTTCGCCCAAGGCGCCTTCGCCATGATCGGCGCCTTCCTCTACTACGAGGGCATCGACGAGCGGGGATGGCCACCGGCGATGGCCTGGCTCGTGGCCATCTCATTGCCTGCCGTCCTCGGCGTCCTCACTCACGTCCTGGTGATGACCCGACTCCGCCAGGCATCGGCGCTCGTGCGAGTGGTGGCGACATTGGCGGTGTTCTTCCTACTCGTCGCCGCTGGCGCTCAGGTGTGGGGTGACGCCGGCAGCACCGTGCGTTCGCCGCTGGTGTCCACCCCCCGGGCGCTCTTCGGGGCCGGCAGCACCGTGCCACAGGACCGGCTCCTGCTCGCCGGCATCGCCATCGGCCTCACCGCGGTGTTGGCCGCCGTGTTTCGGTGGACCCGATTCGGGCATGCCACCGACGCCGCCGCCGAGAACCCCGTGGCGGCGGCAGCCCTGGGCTACTCGCCCGACCGCATCGCAATGGTCAACTGGGCCGCCGGCGGCGCATTGGCTGCCGCCGCCGGCGTGCTGGTGGCGCCAATCCTGTTCTTGAGCGTCGCCGCCCTGGCCTTCACGGTTCTGCGGGGGCTGGCGGCGGCGCTGGTGGGGTCGTTCCGGTCGTTCTGGTGGACCCTGGCCGGCGCGTTCGGGATCGGCATCATCGAGTCGACCCTCAGCCTCTATCTCGAGGACAAGGGCATCCTCGGGCCCGTGGTGTCCGCCGACGGCCTCCTCTTCGGCAGGTTCACCGCAGTGTCGGTGTCGCGATCGGTGGCCTTCCTGGTGATCGTCGTCGTCCTCGTGGTCGGTGGACGCTCTCTGCCGCTGCGCTCGTCGATCCTCGACCGGCTACCGACCGTCGGCACCGGCCGGATCCCCCCACTCGTCACCGCCGCCGCCGTCGCGGTCAGTGCCGTCGTGTTGCTGACCGCCCCTGACGACTGGGCGCTGGCGCTGGTGATCACCATGGCCAGCGCCCTCGTGTGCTTGTCGCTGGTCGTGGTCACCGGCTTCGTCGGCCAACTCTCCCTGGCCCAGATGGCCATGGCCGGCTTCGGTGCCTGGGCCGCAGGCCGGCTGGCCACCACCTACGGGTGGGGCTTCGTCCCCGCCCTGATCGTCGGTGGCCTTGCGGCGGTGCCCTTGGGCGCCCTTGTGGCGCTGCCCGCGTTACGGACGCGGGGGATCAACCTGCCGGTGCTCACCTTCGGCCTGTCGGTGCTGGTCAGCGAGATGATCCTCGGCAACGCCGCCCTCACGGGCGGCTTCGAAGGAACCCGACCCGACCCCCCCGAGGTGTTCGGCCTCGAGGTGGACGCCCTCCACCACCCGGGCCGCTACGGCCTTGTCGCGCTGGTGGTGCTCACCCTGGCCTGCCTCGGGGTGGCGAACCTGCGTCGCGGTCGGGCCGGTCTGCGACTACTGGCGGTACGGGGCAACGAGCGGGCCGCCGCCGCACTCGGCGTGCACGTCCCGACTGCCAAGCTCTACGGGTTCTCGCTCGCCGCGGGGATCGCCGGCTTGGGCGGCGTATTGCTCGCCTTCCGGTCGGTCACCGTCAACTACGGCGCCTTCGTCGGGTTCGCCTCCATCGGTGTGCTGGTCAACGCGGTCATCGGCGGCATCGGCTTCGTTGCGGGCGCGCTCGTGGCGGGCACGTTCGCCCTCGGTGGGCTGGCGGGGCGGTTGACCGAGGCGCTCGGGTTCGAAGGTTCCGTCGTGGAACTCGTCTCCGGCGCGCTTCTGGTGGTCGTGCTCTTCGCGAACCCGAACGGCATCGCCGACAGCAACGCGCGGGCCCTGCGCCGTGTCGCCGGCCGGTGGTTCCGCCCGCCGAGCACGGCCCCGCTGCCCGAGCCCGCTGCGGTGTCGTTGCCCGGCGCCGTCCTCGAGGTACGTGACCTCACTGTCCGGTTCGGCGGCGTCACCGCCCTCGACGGCGTCGACCTGTCCGTGGCGCCGGGCGAGGTCCTCGGCCTCATCGGCCCCAACGGGGCGGGCAAGACCACCTTCATCGACGCCGTCACCGGCTTCGTCGCCAGCGGTGGCGAGGTGTCGCTCGACGGCTCCCGCATCGATGGGTGGTCGCCGGTGCGACGCGCCCGCGCCGGCCTCGGACGGTCGTTCCAGTCGCTTGAACTCATCGAGGACCTGACGGTGCGCGAGAACCTCCTCGTCGCCTGCGACGCCCACGACCTCAGCCGCTACGCAACCGACCTCGTCCACCCAGGCCGCCCCGCGTTGACCGTCGTCGCCGCCACCGCCGTGCGCGAGTTCGGGCTCGAACCCGACCTCGACGCCCTTCCCGACACCCTGCCCCACGGCCGCCGCCGCTTGGTGGCCATCGCCCGCGCCGTCGCCGCCGCACCGCGGGTGCTCCTGCTGGACGAGCCTGCCGCCGGCCTGTCCGAGGGAGAAGGTCGAGAGCTCGGCGCCTTGGTCCGGCGCCTCGCCCACGAGGCCGGCCTTGCCGTCTTGTTGATCGAACACGACGTCGGTCTGGTGATGTCGACCTGTGACCGGATCGCCGTGCTCGACTTCGGGCGTCTCATCGCCGTTGGGACGCCGGCGGAGGTGGCGGCCGACGAGGCCGTGGTCACGGCCTACCTGGGGACCCCGGCGTGATGCTCGCGGTCCGCGGGCTGACCGTCGGCTACGGCGACGTCCCGGTGGTCCACGGCATCGACCTGACGGTCGGGGCCGGTGAGGTCGTGGCGCTGCTCGGGCCCAACGGCGCCGGCAAGACCACCACCCTGCTGGCCCTCGCCGGCGTGTTGCCGTCACTCGGGGACGTCCGCCTCGACGACACACCGATGCGCGGGCCCCTCCACCGACGCAGCCGCCGTGGCATCGGCTTCGTCACCGAGGAACGGGCGGTCTTCCGTCAGCTGTCGACCCGCACGAACCTCACCCTCGGACCGGCGGGTCTCGGGCCGGCGCTCGAGCTGTTCCCCGAGCTCGAACCACTGCTCGATCGGCCCGCCGGTCTGCTGTCCGGCGGCGAACAGCAGATGGTCGTGCTCGCCCGCGCCCTCGCCGCCACACCCAGCCTGCTGCTCGTCGACGAGCTCTCCCTCGGACTCGCACCGCTGATCGTCCAGCGGCTCCTGGTCACCTTGCAGGCGGCCGCGGAGGAGGGAACCGGCGTCCTGCTGGTCGAGCAACACGCCCGCCAGACCCTCGCGGTCGCGGACCGTGCCTACGTCCTGCGCCGCGGCCGCGTCGAGCTCGAAGGCCCCGCCGCGGAGCTCGCCGACCGCCTCGACGAGATCGAACGCACCTACCTCGGAGGTCCGGAGGTGACGCCATGACCGTGCTCCTCGTTGTCGCCGCCTTGCTGCTCGTGCTGCTGGTCGCCGCCGTGGCGGTGCCCCGGCTGGTGCTGCGGGGCGACGAGCGCCGGGCCGGTCCGCCCTCCGGCCTCGCCGATCCGGTGCCCGGTGCAACCGCCACCGCGGTCACGACGGACGACGGCGCCGCGCTCCACGTCGAGGAGTGGGGCCAAGGGCCGCCCATCGTCTTGGTGCACGGCCTGTCCCTCGACCACCGCACGTGGCACCACCAGTACCTCGCCCTCGCCGGCCGGTTCCGGCTCGTTGGGGTCGACCTGCGCGGCCACGGCCGATCCACCCTCGGCTCCGAGGCCTTCGGCCCTCACCGGTCCGCGGCCGATCTCGCCGCGGTCCTCACCGAACTCGACCTGCACGACGTCGTGCTCGTCGGGCACTCCCTGGGCGGCACGGTCGTCGGCCAGCTCTGCGCCGACCGCCCCGACCTCGTCCGCGATCACGTCGCCGGGCTCGTCTTCGTCGGCACCTTCGCCTCGTCCATCGCCGGTGAAGGCCGTTTCCGCGAGGTCTTCAGCCCCACTCTGGTTCGCCTGGCGGCCCGGTTCCAGACCAGGACCGAACCACGCGGCACCCCGTCGCCCGGCGCCCTCGCCTACGTCACGGCCCGCCAACCCTTCGGGCCGCACCCCGACCCCGAGGCCGTGCGCCACACCTTGACCATGGCCGCAGCCTGTGCGCCCGCCGTGATGGGGGCCGCCACGGTCGCCAACCTCGACTACGACGTCCGCGACGAGCTCGGTGCCGTGGCGTGCGCCGTGCTGGTCATCCGTGGCAGCCACGACACCCTCGCCACTGAGCGGTCGGCCGCCCAGTTCGCCACCGCGCTGCCCGACGCCGAGATGGTCGTGGTCGACGGCTCGGGGCACCTGCCCATGCTCGAGTCCCCGGAGCGCTTCACCGCGCTGCTCGACCGGTTCGCCGCACAGGTGACGACCGGACAAGGAGGTCCCCGTGGCAACGATCAATGACGACGTCGACCCGACCACGCCCGCCGCGGTCGTGGTCGAGACCGGTCACACCGTCACCTACGGCGAGCTGGAGGACCGCAGCCGTCGCCTTGCGCAGCTGCTCCGCGCCAGCGGGCTGGGGGTCGGCGGCCACGTCGCGGTCCTGTTGGACAACGACCTCCACTCCTTCGAGGTCATGTGGGCCACCCGCCGTGCCGGCCTCTACCTGACCCCCATCAACTGGCACCTCGGCGCCGACGAGACCGGCTACGTCGTCGCCGACTGCCAAGCCACCGCGCTCATCACCTCGTCACGGTTCGCCGAGCTCGTCGACCGGCTCGGCCCTCATCTCGACCGGGTCACCACCCGGCTCAGCGTGGACGGCGGGCTGGACGGCTTCGACGACTACGAGACCGCCCTCGGCGAACACCCCGCCGAGCCGGTAGAGGACGAGACCGAAGGCCTGCCGATGTTCTACTCCTCCGGCACCACCGGCCGACCCAAGGGCATCCTGCCGCCGCTTCCCGGCACCCCGTTCGGTACCGGTGGCGTCGCCGACCAGCTCGCCGCCATGTACGGCATCGGCGCCGGCACCCGCTACCTCGTCCCCGCCCCCCTGTACCACGCCGCCCCGCTCGGCTGGTCCCTCGGCGCCCAGTACGGCGGTGCCACCGTGGTCCTGCTCCAGCGCTTCGACCCCGAGACCGCCCTTCGTGCCATCGAAGCGCACCGGGTCACCCACGCCCAGTTCGTCCCCACCCACTTCGTGCGCATGCTCAAGCTCGACCCCGCAGTGCGCGACCGGTACGACCTCTCCAGCCTCCAGGTCGCCATCCACGCCGCCGCCCCCTGCCCGGTCGAGGTCAAGCGTCAGATGCTCGACTGGTGGGGCCCGATCATCCACGAGTACTACTCCGGCAGCGAAGGCGCCGGCTTCTGCGCCGTCGGCCCCGACGAATGGCTCGACCACCCCGGCACCGTCGGCAAGGCCCTCATGGGCACCCCCCACATCGTCGGCGAGGACGGAACTGAGCAGCCCGCCGGCGACGTCGGCCAGATCTGGTTCGAGGGCGCCGCCACCTTCGAGTACCACGGCGACCCCGCCAAGACCGCCGAAGCCTTCGACCAACACGGCTGGGCCACCCTCGGCGACGTCGGCTACCTAGACGACGACGGCTACCTCTACCTCACCGACCGGGTCTCCCACATGATCATCTCCGGCGGCGTCAACATCTACCCCCAGGAGATCGAGGATGCCCTCGTCCTTCACCCGGCAGTCGCCGACGCCGCCGTCATCGGCATCCCTGACCCCGACATGGGCGAATCCGTCCTCGCCGTCGTCCAGCCCGCCGAACCGGGCGACGACATCGACGGCGACCACGACACCCTCGCCCGCGAACTCGACCAATTCCTCCGAGCGCGCCTCGCCGGCTTCAAATGCCCCCGCGCCTACCGCTTCACCCAACAACTCCCACGGCTCCCCACCGGCAAACTGCTCAAGCGCAAGCTGCGAGAACAGCACGGCGGCTCCACCGCTGGCGGTGTGGTCAACGGCTGAACGAGGGTGTGTCAGGAACGGGCGCGACGAATCCGCCCCAGAAGTGGGGCGGGTGTCGGTCACGCAGCGTGCTCTCGGGCGTGTTCGACGCGGCCCGCCTCGCCGAGCCCTCCGGACGGCGAGTGGACGAGGCCACTGGCAGGGGTCGGCGCAGTCGCGGGTGACGAACGTCGCCTCGCTGCCATCCGGCGCCCGGCAGGGCGCGCCGCTGCCGACCGCGAGGGTCCCCGGCAGATCGACATCGACCGGCGGCGACGTCAGGTGCAGCACGGTCGGGGAAGGGATCGTCGTTGTCGTCCTCGACGCACCCTCGTCACCGGCGCCAGCGCAAGCGCCGAGGGTCACGGCGATCGCCGCGGCGACGACCAGGCTTCTTCGCATTGCAGGTGAGCGTACGGATCGGCCGGTAAGCGGGGCGTGAGGTGGACGGTGCCACGTGGACGCGTCGGAGGCTGTGGTCCAGCTAACGGCCTCCTGACACCCGAGATCGTAGGTTCCCCCTGCGAGTGGATTCGTGCAAGCCACTGCGGGCCGCCGGGACGGACGACGAAGGGAAGCCGATGAGGATGGGTCGACGGGAAGGGCGTCACGCTGGCCGCGTCGCCATCGGGGCGCTCGTGTGCGGGGCGCTGGTCGTCGCCGGGTGCTCGAGTTCCTCGGAACCGGAGACCGGTCAGGCCACCACGACGACCGAGCACGCCGGCCCCGAGCCCGTCGAGCTCGAGCGCCTGCCCCTCCCTCCCGGGGTCGACTCGACGGATGGGGTGTGTCGCGAGGCGACGGGCTGCATCACCGGCCTCTCCAAACCGGACTTCCTGCCCGACGGCCACCACGTCATCGGGTACGTCGACTACGTCGGGTCACCGGCGGACAGCATCTACCAGGGACAACAGCTGCTCATCGTCAAAGACCGACGGGTCGACGTTCGACGACGGCACGCCGTGGAAGTGCCTGACCTGCGGGATGCCGGCCGAGGCGCGGGCCAGGGCAGGGGACTTCGACTACACCGCCATGTTCCGCGACGGCACGAAGGTGTTCGCCGGCCAGACGGTGTTGGACTGCGGTGACCACATGCTCACGGACGGCGCCTGCACGCCGGATGCGCTCGACGTCTATCCCGTGTCCTGGGGCGGAGGTGAGATGCGGGAGATCCGCCTGCATCCGGACGACCAGCACATCGGTTGGAGCACGTTTGCGGTGGCGCCCGGCGGCCGCCTGGACCAGTTCGCCTTCATCGGGCGTCTCGAGCTCGACGCCGGCACCCAGTCGTACGACATCGTCGACGCGGTGCGGTTGTTCGATCCCGATCCTGCGACGCAGGCGATCCAGGTCGATCCGGAGGACCCGCACCACCTGAACTACGACCCAGAGGCCATCACGGTGGGCGAGCTCCGAGGGTTCTCCGACGACGGCACCGAGGTGACCTACATCGGCTACCCCGAGGAGTCGTCGAACATCGACGTCTTCGCCGCGAACCTCGAGACCGGCGAGGTACGTCGGCTCACTGCTCATCCCGAGTACACCGATCCGGTCGACGTGTCACCCGACGGCGAATGGACCGTCGCGCTCGACACCCGAGGATCCGACCGTCAGATGTTCGTCGCGGGCATGCGCCACATCCCGCCGATCACCGACCTCCTGACGACCACCGCGGTGTCCTCCATCCGCAACAACCACCAACGTCGGTTCTTCCAGCCGGTCCTGATCCAACGGCTGGGCGACGACGACGTCGACGACGGGCAGGCGCTCAAGGACAGCGCGCAGGGATCGCTCGGCGACCCGAACTGGAACGCGTCGGCCGACCCGACGTGGTCACCCGACGGGACGGCCATCGCCTACGCCGAGCGGTTGGTCACAGCGCCGGCGTGTGGCGATCCCAACCCGCTTCCGTGTCCCGACTCGGATGAGCCGGGCGGTCGGAACGAGCGACTGGTGATCGCGAGGCTGACCAGCCGCGAGCCGCTGCCGATCCCGACCGGTCCCGCCACGGAGCTCGGCGACATCCCGTGGGCGCAGCCCGTCGAGACGGCAGCGCCGGCGCCGGACCGCTTCTACCCGCCACCGGGGGAGTACACGCTGAGCGGTGCCGACTCGGGTGTCGCCACCGTCGACATCGGATGGGACGGTGAGGAGACCCCCAACGCCGTCTCGGTCACCTATGACGACTATTCGGACGATGGATGCTTCGTGCTGAACGGCACCGAGTCGGTGACCCGGCGCAACACGAACGACTTCAGCGACATCTCCCAGCCCGAGCTGATCGTCGACCTCGACTGGACCTCCGACCTCGAACAGACCGACTGCGACGGCGGCACCAACACCAAGGTCACCAGTCCGGATGGCTTCCACCTGACCATCGACCTGTTCCGAACCGTGTTCGAGTCCGAAGGCACCATGACGACTACGGTGGACGGTGAGACCTACTCGCAGCCGGCCAACGGGACGTGAGCGCCGGAACGCACTGGGTCCGTTCGAGGCGCTGAGCCGCCACCAGGTGCGATGTGTCCTCGTCGGCGGCCTCGCGGGCGTGCTCACGGGTGGCCCGGGTCGACGGGGCCGCCGGTCGGCCCCGGGCGCCTGAAGAACGTAGTACCCGGGTACTGACTCGCTCGTCAGACAATTCGTTCAAACTCGCCGGTGGCACTGGACCGACACCGACCGAGGACCGAGATGCAGCGCAGGCGGACGGGCAGCATCTGGAGGCGTGGTCACTTGGCGGACGAGACCAGCGGGTGGTGGCCGCGGACGTGAGGCGCCCCGTCTGGGCGGAGTGGCCGCTGGTGGGGCGGGAGCCTGAGCGGGTCTTCGTGCTCGAGTCGATCCGTGCCAACGCCGGCGGGGTCGTGATCGCAGGCGTGGTGGGCGTGGGGAAGACCCGGCTGGCGTCGAGCGCCGGGCAGCATCTGGCCGACGAGGGTTGGGAGGTGCGCCGTTTCATCGCCACCGAGGCCCGTCGCACGATCCCGTTCGCGCCGTTCGCGGCGCTGCTGGATCAGGCGGACGACTCGGTGGAGCCCTTCCAACGACTGCGCATGGCGACGGCAGCCCTGGGCGCGGCGGGTGCTTCACCGGTACTCCTCCACGTCGACGATGCTCAGTTCCTCGATGATCAGTCCTGGGCGTTCCTCGAGCACGTCGCGGAGATGACCGAGGTGCGCGTGCTCCTGACGGCCCGCGTCACCGATCCCCAGATGCACCGGGTCGCTGCCTTCGCCCGGGCGTACGGCCTCGCGCACCTCCAGCTCCAGCCGCTCAGCCGGGTGGAGGTGGCCGCGCTGGTCCAGGAGGTACTTCCCGGCGTGTCCTCCCGGGAGAGCCGGGCGCTGTGGGACATGACGCACGGCAACCCGCTGTACGTGCACGAGGTGGTGGTCCGCGCGCAGGAGCGCGGCGACGCCCTCGATGTCGCGGGGGACGGGCTCTCGACCGTGGTGGGAGACCGGCTCGAGCACCTCGACGGCGTTCGGCGAGCGGTGCTCGAGCTGCTGGCGGTCGGAGGGGAGGTCGCGGTTGCGCTCTTGCGCCAGCGGTCGAGCGACGCTGTCCTGGTGGACCTGGAGGAGCGCGGCCTCCTCGCGGTCCACGAGTCGGGACGGCGCCTCGTGGCGACGCTCGCACACCCCATCTACGGCGAAGTGGTCTCGGCTCAGCTGGGAGTCGTGGCGCGGCGCTCCCGCCGGCGCGAACTCTTGGACGGACTCTCCCGCCACGGGGCTCGACGCCAGTCAGACCTGGTCCAGATCGCGGTGTGGGGTGTCGAACAGGGCGACGATGTGGATCCCGGTGTGCTGATCGGTGTCGCGCGCCGGCTCTCCGGGTACTCGCACGAGAGCACCCGTGGCTCGGCCGACGCTCTGCCGCGTCTCCACGGTGATCTCCTCACCATCGCGGCGCGCCTCGCGCACGCCGCGACCGAGCACGGCGGGGGGTTCGAGGCGGCGTCCACTTGGTTCGGCATCGAGGCCCACCTCGATGGGGAGTCCGCTGCCACCGCCGAGGCGCTGGCCCATATGGGTCGGTTGGCCTCGACCCCTGAGGAAGAGGCGTTCACCACCACGGCGGCGGCCAGCCTGCACCTGTTCAACGGCTGGCAGACACCGCCCGAGGTGATCGCCGAGCTCCAGGAGGCCCAGCAGGGGGTCGCCGGGGCGGCTCGCCGCAGCGTCGACGCGGTGCTGGCCATGACCATGTCCGCGTTCGGCCGCTACCAGGACGCCGCGGATCTCGGCCAGCGCGTCCTCGACGACCCGGCGACCTCGCCACGCGACCGGCTCGTCGTGGTGGCCCCTGTGATCGGCAGCCTCGCGGTGCTCGGACACCTCGTCGAGGCGTTGGCCCTCTCCGACCGTGCGCTCGCCGAGATCCCTCCCGATCCTGATCCGTGGTCGCTCGGTGCACTCATGTTCGTCCGGGTCGCCGTGCTGCGGGCCAACGGGCGCATCGGTGAGGCGGACGAGCTGGCGGCGGCGGTGGTGGTGGGCGCCGAGGCCGTCGGCAACCACCTCGGGGTGGCGCTGTTCGGGCTGGCCGTCGCCGAGACCGCCATCGCCCGGGGCCGGCCCCGCGATGCACTGGCGGCGACCGCGGCGGCCATCGCCAGCGGCTCCGACCACGACGGCCGCCCGTCCGATCGAGCCATGGCCCACGTGTTCTCCGCCCAGGCGCACGCGTTGCTGGGTCAGCGCGAACAGGCGGCCGCGGCGCTGGACCGGGCCGATCTCGGGAGGCTCCGGACCCACGTGTACCGGTCGCTCGACGCCCGGGCCAGGGCCTGGGTGCTGGCCGCGGACGGGCGCCACCGTGCCGCCGTCGCCCTGTTGCGCGAGACGATCGAGGACGATCCCGAGAACCGTCACGGAGCCATGGGGTGCCTGCACGACCTGGCCCGCTTGGGCGAGCACGGAGCGGGGGTCGAGATGCAGGCCCTGCTCGACGGCGGCGTCGACGGCGACCACTGGGCGGTGTGCACCGCCCACGCCGTGGCCTTCGACGCGGGCGACGGCGCGCGGCTCGATGTCGCCGCTGCCGCGCTGGCCGAGATGGGGTTGACCCTGGTGGCCGCGGAAGCGGCGGCGCAGGCGGCCGACGCCCACCACGCTGCGGGGGCCCGGTCGGCGGGCAACGCCTCCCGGGCCCGGAGCGCGGTGCTCGAGGCGGACTGCCAGGGTGCGTGCACCCCGGCCCTCGCCGCGGCCGGCGCCGCCGTGCGATCGCTCACCGCCCGCGAGCTCGAGGTGGCCCGCCTGGCGGCGCGTGGAGCCACCAGCCGTGAGATCGCCGCTGATGCCTCGCTGTCGGTGCGCACCGTCGAGACCTACCTCTACCGCATCTACTTCAAGCTCGGCGTCGAGGGCCGCGCCGACCTCGCCGACCTCCCCGGGCTCTGATCGGATCAGCCCGCTTCCCGGTGGTCCGGTCAGGCGCGGTCGACGGGGTCGGTCGGGTCGGCGGTGTCGAGCAGGATCGCCAGCTTCCCCTCGCCGACCTCGATCAGCGCGACGACCGCATCCATCGGAACGCGGGCTGCGGTGGCGATGGTCGCGTCGTCGGCCCCGGCCGCAGCCAGGTGAAGCGCCAGCGCGTAGGGCTCTGGCAGCGCGTCCAATGCCGCTTGGCGGTCCACGTGGCGACCATACGCCCACGCCCGGCAGGCGTCGTCAGTAGTGCCTACGACACTCGCTGCCGGCGGTGCGACCCCGAAGTGTCGTAGGCACCACGACAGACAACCTCGACCGGGTGTCCGATGCTCGCCGGTGGCACTGGCTTGACACCGATCGAGGGATCACATGCACGACAGACGGACCAGGAACATCGCCCGACTCGTCGTGATCGGCCTGGTCTCGTCGCTGGTCGGCTTGGGGGGGTGGGTTCTCGCGCCCACCCCGGCGGGCGCGGCCGCGAACCCGCCCCGGTTCGTCACCAAGTGGGGAACGCCAGGGTCCGGCAACGGCCAGTTCGACAATCCGCAGGCGGCGGCCGTCGACGGCGACGGCAACGTCTACGTCCTCGACACCGGCAACAACCGGGTGCAGAAGTTCACCTCCACGGGCACCTTCGTCACGACATGGGGCACCACCGGGAACCAGCCCGGACAGTTCGACGAGCCGACCGGAGTGGCGGTCGATGGCGACGGCAACGTCTACGTCGCGGACGCCGGCAACCATCGGATTCAGAAGTTCACCTCCACGGGCAGCTTCCTGCTCGCGTGGGGGTCCGTGCAGTCGTTCTCTGACCTGCGAGGGGTTGCGGTCGACGGTGACGGCAACGTCTACGCCACCGACCACTGCTTGTGCCGCAACGGCCCTCGGGTCGCGAAGTTCACTTCCACGGGCACCCTCCTCCTCGAATGGGGCAGCCACGGCAGCGGGAACGGCCAATTCGGCACGCTGGGAGGGATCGCGGCCGACCGCAACGGCCGCGTCTACGTCAACGACATCATTCAGGTGGGTGGTGTCAACGTCAACCGGATCCAGAAGTTCACCTCCACCGGCACCTTCATCACCAAGTGGGGCTCCCGCGGCTCCGGTGACGGCCAGTTCGGCGATTTCCTCTACCTGGGCTTGGCAGCCGACGGCGACGGCCATGTCTATGCCTCCGACCCCAACCTCCGACGCGTCCAGATGTTCAGCTCCACGGGCGCCTTCATCACCAAGTGGGGCTCGTCTGGGACCGGCAACGGGCAGTTCAACGGGCCCGTCGTGGCGGCCGGCCCCCAGGGCGACGTCTACGTGCTCGACGCCGGCAACAGTCGCGTCCAGAGGTTCCGCCACGCCCCCCGACCGGACGGACGCATCCAGCGGGGTTCCGCCGCGCTCGTGGGCAACAACGTGTACAACGCCACGGGTACCAACCAGTCGGTGAGCGGCTCGGCGGCGCGAGGCAGCACCGTCACGTACCGGGTGGTGGCCCAGAACGACGCCCTCTTCACCGAACCGCTCACGATCCGGGGTGGGGCTTCGACCGCCTCGTTCACCGTCGAGTACCTGGTCGCGGGAGTCGAAGTCACCGACCAGATCACCGCGGGGACCTACACGACGCCCAGCCTCGCTCCTGGAGCGACGGCCTCCGTCAAGATCGTCGTGACCGTCGAGAGTGCGGCGGCGGCGGGGGCGTCACTGTCGAGGGCCGTGACCGTGACCTCGACCACCGATGACACCAAGGTGGATCGGGTCAAGTTCGTCACCAGCCGAGCCTGACCTGTAGGTGCCGAGAAGTCATCGGCCCGCTGGTGTTGGCCAGGCGGCGGTGCGGTACTCGTTGATGAGTCCGGCGCCGACAACGCGACTCCGGAGGAGCGAGTCGACCTTCACCAACACCTCGTCCAACTGGGCGCCGGCGGACTCGCCGGCCAAGCTCGAGCCGCCCCCCTCGACCACGACCCGGACCGGCTGAGAATCGCAGTCTCACGCATGGTCGAGGGGCTGGCCCCGTAGCTAGCCAGTGGCGGTGCGGGGTCGCCTTGTCGATGCGAAGGGGCGGCCATCGGCTGCACGTCGCCCTCGCCCGCGAGGGTCGAGCCAGCCGCTAGAGTCTGCGCTTCCTCGTCCAACGGGCGGGTGTCAACTGCGGTGGAAGAACCGGTGGGACCCCGACTCGAGGATGTAGCGGGCCAGAGTCACACCTTTGCAACAAGGCGCAGGTAACGGCAGAGGTCGGAGCGCCTGTCTGTAGTTACTGACAAGGCAGTCGGAGTCCTCCGGCGGCCATCGCGGGCGGCACGAGAGAGAGCGGGTGACCATGGAGCGGAACCGATGGCGCAGGTCTGCCGTGGCGGGGGTGATCGTGGGAGCCGTGTGCCTCGCGTCGCTCACCGCGGCATCGATGAGCTCGGCGCAGACCGTGGCGATCGACCGATCGCCGTGGCGGATGTTCATCCCGCCCACCCCGAACGGCGCACCGTCGAACGGTCAGACCGACATCAACGACGCGGAGCCGTGGTTCGTCGACGCGTCGATCCCCGACGCCGCCGACCCCGGCTGGCAGTCCGCTCCGGATCCGGACGTCATCGGCTTCGACGGGCAGACCGACCCCAACTTCGGCGGCGGCCAGGCCTCCCGGCTCACCGGCTGCGGTACGGGCGTGGACTACACCTACTTCGAGACCACCATCACCGTCCCGGCCGGGGTGACGCCCAGCACGTTCACGGTGGACTTCGTCAACATCGACGACGCCGCCCAGATCTCCATCTTCAACAGCGCCAACCCCAGCGGCACCCCCGGCTCGGACGCCACCGTGCTGGCCGACAGCGGCGGTACCCAGACCGGAAACCTCGCCGACAAGCTGGTCGAGGGCGAGAACCGGGTCGTGATCGTCCAGATGGACAACTGCAACCCGGGCAACACCTTGCAGTCGGCGACGATCACGCTGGACGGCGAGGAGGTGCCGGTGGAAGAGGACGCTCCGCCCACCACCATCGTCGACGACACGACCACCACGGCCGCCGAGGAACCGCCGGCTCCGGTGCCGCCCAGCAGCTTCGGCGACGTGCACTTCTCGACCCCTGACGGCCTGGTGTTCGACATCCAGGACGTGGGCGACTTCGTGCTCCTCCAGTCCACGGACGGCACGGTGGTCATCCAGTCGCGGCAGGAGGCGCTGGACATCCGTCCGGGTGTGTCGGTCAACACCGCCACGGTGATGAACGTCGCCGGAGACTCACTCGAGTTCTACCTGAACCCGGAACCCACCTTGCTGGTCAACGGCGTCGACACGCCGCTCCCCGACGGCAACCTCGACCTGCCGCAGGGCGGCTTCGTCACCGGTTCGATCACACAGAGCACGGTCGGGGCGGAGGAGACCGACCCCAACGACTTCCAGATCGACTGGCCGGGCGGCGACACCGTCGCCCGGGTCCTGTTCAAGCGGGACTCGCACCTCGACATCGGCGTCGTCCGGTTGCGTGGCGATCTGACCTTCGAGGGCGTGCTCGGGAACCTCGACGGCGACCCCGAAAACGACATGACGCTCCGTGACGGCACCGTCATCGAGCAGCCGGCGAACGAGAACAAGTTCCGTCGGTTCGTCGAAAGCTGGCGGGTGCCCGAACCGGAGTCGCTGGTCAGCGTCGGCGAGGCGCCCGTGCCGGTCCCCGCAGTGGCCGAGGCGCCGCTGGAGCCGGAGGACCTCGACCCGGCCGCCGTGGAGGAGGCCCAGCAGGCGTGCGAGGACGCCGGCGTCGATGACCAGCTGGCCATCGAGACCTGCGTCTATGACGTGGCCGCCACCGGCAACGAGGACTTCGTCGACAGCTCGGCGGTGCTCCAGGAGGCGGTGGAGGAACTGGGGGACGAGGCGCCGGAGCCGGTCTTCGCCACCGAGGAGCCCGACCTCGTCCCGAACGACGACGGTTCGAGCTTCCCGTGGCTCCTCGTCGGCGCCATCGTGGTCGTCGCTGGCGTGCTGATCGTGGTGCTGGTCGCCCGCTCGAGCAGCAAGAAGAAGGGCCAGGGCACCGGGCCGGCGAATCCCCCGGCGCAGCAGGCCGCCGGCCCTCCCACCGCCGGCGTCTGACGTACCCCCGGGCCCGGCCCTCAAGGCTCAACCCGACAACGGTCCCGGGTGATTCCGGCGCCGGCGGTGCAGACCGCCGGCGCCGGGTCCACCTTGGCAGGTACCCGCACGGAGTGCCTCCTTCCTGTAAGCGTATACGCTTACGATGTGAGAACAGCCGAGGTGGTCCGGCATGTGCGCGGTGATGCGGCGTTGTCGCTGCGCGAGCTGGCGTCGCGAGCGGACCTTGCGGTGAGCACGATCCATCGGATCGAGCAGGGGGAGCTCCACCCGACGGTCGACACCCTCGAGCGGATCGTCCGGGCCGCTGGCCGGCGGCTGACGCTCGACGTTCCGTTGGACCACTCGTCCAGTGTCCTCGGGCTCGGGCTCTCGATCCGGACCGATCTGACGGCCGGGGATCCTTCCGCCATCGTGCGGAAGGCCGCCGAGCTCGTGCATCGGTTCCGATCAGCGAACGTCGACCAGCGTTTGATGCTCGCCGCGGAGCCGCCGCCGACTGGCCGCGTCGAGTGGGATGCGTTCCTGGGTGGGGTCACCGAGTGGCTGGCGACGACGGCAGGTGTTGAGCCGCCGGCGTGGGTGTCGGCGCCGGGACGGTTCCTCCAACGTGGGTGGTGGGTGACACCCATGGCGTCGATGCGGGCGTGGGAGTACGCGGGGACGCCGGTGTCGCTCCAACGCAGAGGCGTGTATCTCCATCGCGAGTCGTTGATCAACCGATGAGGGCGAACCTGTGTTGACCCGTGAGCTGATCCTCCAGCTCTTCGCCGAGCTCGACGCCGAGCTTGGCGAAGCCGGGACACGCGGCGACGTCTTCATCGTCGGGGGAGCGGCGATGGCGGTGGCCTACGACGCCCGTCCGTCGACCCGTGACGTCGATGCCATCTGGCACCCGTCAAGGGAGGTGCGGGACGCTGCGGCACGTGTCGCCGCCCGCCACGACGACGTCGACGCCGACTGGCTGAACGATGGGGCCAAGGGGTTCTTGCCGGGTGACGATCCTGGCCGGAAGCCCGTCGTCTACGAAGGCGAGCACCTCACCGTGTCTGCGGGGTCGCCCGAGTACCTCCTGGCCACCAAGCTGCTGGCCAGTCGGGTGAGCCGCGATGAGGACGACATCCTGCTGCTCTACCGCCTGTGCAGCCTGACCACTGTCGACGAAGGCCTCGACCTGCTCGAGCGGTTCTACCCCGGTCGGCCGATCGAGGCGAAGGTTCGGTTCTTCCTTGAAGAACTCCTCGCACCGAGGGCCTGAGCACGTTCCCAGATCGCCCGAACCCGTTCTCGGACCCGCTGCGATTGCAGCGCCCGTGGGATTTCTACCGGCCCCACGCGGGCGGGGGTTGTCGAAAAGGTGGCAGAAAAGCTGGTGCGGCGGCGACTCCTCCGACGTTGGCGCTGCTTGCCGGCCCATTCTCGCCGCTGGCGCTGTGGACAACTGTGAGTTGTCAGCGCTCTGAGCGGACCTGCCTTGCTCTGCTACTGACGATCAGCTCGCAGTCACGCGGAGCCCCTCGGTGTCCTTGTCCGGAAGCACGAACTCGGCGCCGACGTCAGGGGCCGCCGCGAACCACGGCTCCGTGCGGTCGGAACGGAAGTTGGCATAGAAGGTCGGCGGCCGCGACGAGTGGAGGATGACCCGGGCGATCGCGGCATCGTCCGGATGGCCGAAATTGTCGCCGTTGCTCGACAGGAGGTACTTCCCGCAGTCCATCGCGTGGAGGAGACCCTGGGTGACGTTGCCGGCACTGCCGTGGTGGGCGAGCTTGCACAGGTCGATGCGCACACGGTCCTCGCCGCACTGCCGCCCGAAGCGCCGGAGCGAGCTCTCCAACACGTCGGGGTGGGCATCGGCGCCGAGGAGGACCCGCTTGCCCTCGTGTTCGAGGAGAAACGCGATGCTCGAGCCGTTGGCTGCGGAACGGTCCCTCCCGCGCTTGGTCCCGTCCAACCGTCGGAGCTCGTCGTGCGTCAGCGGCACGGCGAACGGCGGCACGCGCCGGTGGTGCCTCGGCGGCTTCGTGGGCGGCAGGTCGGTGCCTGCGCCCGGGACGATCTTCGCCTCGGTGACGACGTCGAACCACACGGTCTTCATGGCCTCGAGCGTGGTGCTCGTCGGCGACAACAGGTGCAGCCTGGCGCCGTGGGCGAGATCGATGACCGGGAGGTCGCCGTCACCTGGCACCACCGCCGGCGTGCCCACCCCGGTGCCGTCCAACGGGCGGAAGGCATGGTTCCAGCGGTAGCCGCCATCACGGATCTTCATCGTCAGCCGCTCGCCATCGACCGGCCCGAGGACGCTCGACCCGACCTCGATGTGGGTGTAGCCGTTGAACCACACGTCGCGGATCCGGTGGTTCAGATCCGGGTCGTCGAGCAGCTGCAGCGCTCCACCGATGTGGTCCTCGTCGACGTGGGTGACGACGAACGCCTCGAATCGTTCGTTCGGCATGGCCAGCAGGCGGGCGCGAACGCCCTTCCAGCTGTGCACCGTCCCGGCATCCACCAAGAGTCGGCCAGCTGGTCCGTTCGAGAGGCCGTACTCGACGACCAGCGCATCGCCGTGGCCGGCGGGAAGCATCTCGATGGCCAGCACGGCAGCCCTACGTCAGCTCGACGTCGATCTCGCCGTGAGCGACGAGCAGCAAGCCGACCACGAGGCCTTTGTCGAGCAGCGATCGCCGGGTGTCGGTGAGCGCGGCGCCGAGCATCTTGCCTGCATGTGCCCGCGACCGGAGCTCCTTCACCGTGGCGACGGCGGCCGCGGCGGCCTGCCGGCCGTTGAGCCGGGTCAAAGTGGCGATCACCGCGGCCGCGCCCACTTCCGTGAACTTGCTGGCCATGGTCCCGAAGGGGGAGCCCCTCACCGCTGACGAGCACGCCACCAACAGCACGATCGGTGCCGGTGATCCGTCTACGCCGAGGTACTCCAGCGAGACGTCCGGCTGGGCCAGCCGTGAATCCGCGCCGATCTCGATGGCGATCTCCCGGTTCTCCACCGGCGTGGTGTGACCGAGCACCACCAGCATCTCCGGCTCGACCTGCGGAACCGCAGACCTCCAGTCCGACCACGTGGTGACGCGGCGCACCGTGGCGTGGCCCGCCTGCAGCGCCTGCTGGACCTGTTCGGTCGGCTTGCGCTTGGCCCGACTGCCCGTGTCGGCCCGATCGGCGGCGGCGTACAGCACCGGCGTGAGCGACAGCGGTTGGACGCTGGGTTGCGCGGTCCCCATGTTCGGCTGCTGGTTCCGCTGGATGGTCCGGGTGATCACCCGATGCATCCCCCAGAAGGCATACGGGCACACGACGGTCGAGCTCGCCTCTCGGCACGGCTCACCGACCGGGGGGTGGCGGTCGTGCCGGCACAGCGACGCCGTGAATGCCGGCGCAGGGCCGTCATAGGCGAGCTCGAAGGGGATCACCCGCGTCCGCGGCGCCACGATGACGTCGATCGTGGCGCACGCGTCGAGGCCGAGATCACCCAACATCTCGTTGAGCTCGTGGCCGTCGCGGGCAAGCCCTATCAGGAGCTCGCGGATGTCAGGATCGTCGAGGCGACTGGGGGCAGATTCGACGCCCAGCACGGCCGACGCCTTGTCCTCGAGCAGGTCGAGGATCTCCTTGCCCGAATCCAGCGCGACCAAGGCATCTCGACCGGGGTCGATGCGGCTGATCGCACCACCCCTGGTGTCGAGCGTGGCGTCTGCTCGGGTGACGACCGCCTCGGGATCGGGCTCGGGGCGGGCCGTGAGCGAAGCAGGGATCAGCTGCACCAGGTCGCCGGGCACCCCGAAGCTCCGCACGGGGGCGATGATCGCCGCGGTCTGGATCGGCCGGTTCTCGTACAGGACCGTGATGCGAAGGAGCAGCGGCGAGCGATCGTCGCCGCTGACCACCTCGATCACGGCCGGCGTGCTGGGGAGGGACCGATCGAGGGTGGGAAGGACGATCTTGTCGCGGCCGATCACCTTGCCGTCCAGGTCCGCCACGACGACGAGGAGCTCCACCGCGTCATGCCCCGTGGGCACGGCAGCCTCGGGGAACGGGACGCCGGACTCGCCGTCGCCCGGAACCGCGATCCGGATGACGAGCTGGTAGGTCGTGTGGGGGTGCAGCACAGAGGTGACCAACTGCCCGTCTCTGGTGAAGGCGCCGAGCAGCTCACGGCCGTGTCTCGGCGGCGTCTGGGGCATCGGCGCTGGCTCGGCCCCACCGGTGGCGCGGTCGACCACGACCGACGCATCGAAGCCGACGCTCTCCAGCCCGACGGCCATGGTCGACAGCGTGCTCGCGCCTTCGTGCTCGTAGTCGTACACCGTCTGTTCCACGATCTGCGCCACGTCACCCGCCGCCGGGTGGTTGGCCAGTCCCACCTGCTGGCCCAGCTCCTGACCCCAGCGGCCGACGGCAGTGAGGGCCGCCGCCTCGGGATCGGCGGCGACACGGGCGTCGGGCAGAACCCCGGCGATGGCGACGTCGATGGGATAGTCGTGTGCCATCGTCTCGATGAACGGCTTGAACCACGCCACGCCGTCAGCGGGAACGCCCACCGAGATAGCGGTCGCGGGATCGCTCGCGCGCTCGAGCAGCGCGCTGACGTCGTGCGTGTCGCCCACCATCATCACGCACGTCGCCTGGAAGGGGCGCACGACGTCACGGGGCGCGGCCCCTGCAACCGACCCGTCCATGATGAGTATGTCGAGCGGCCCCGTGACCTCAGGGCCCACCTCCTCGATCCGAACGTCGAAGAGACGTCCTGCGTACTGCTGGGCCTCGAGGTCCTTCATCCAGCGCGTGGCCAAAGGGCCCGCGGCGATGCCGACGCGGAGCGGCCACCGCCACTCGAAGCGCGAGATCTCCCGGGCGATCGCGGGTACCACGCGGATCCCGGTCGGGTTCAAGGCGGCGAGGTGATCGGCGTCATCGGCGCCATCGACGGTGACCCTGACGACGGATCGTTCGCCCCCGTCGACCGTGCCGGGCACGATCGCATCGATGGCCCCTTCGAGCTTCGTCTCGAGCGACCGCGACACCGCGACCGTCGGTGCGACCCAACGGGCCGGCGTCTCCCTCCAGTCGACCGACGCCGCCTCCGCCCGCGGCGTCCACAAGGTCGCGTCGGTCAAGACCGCTCGGAGGCGTGCCTCGACCTCGCCTGCGGTGAGATTCGCGGCGAGCTCTCCAGCCGCCTCGAGCAGCCCCGCGGCGAGCAAGGCCTTGGGCGTGAGGTCTGCCGGTTCGATCACGTGACCCCGTCCTGGAACGTCTTGCCGTCCGGGATGGGGATGAGCGGATAGTCGAGCAGGACGTGGCAGTTCGCCATCGTGAGGACGTACGCCTGGCGGACGATCGCCGCGGACCGCTCGAGGCCGATGCGCGAGAGGGTGGTCTTCACGGCTCGGTTCTGGTCCGCGATGGTCTGCCACTCCCGTTCGCTGCCGCCGCCGAGGTGGGCCAGGACCGCCTGTGCTCGGGCTGCTCGTTCATCGTTTCCCGTGCCGAACGCCTTCGGTAGCTCGAAGGGACTGCGATCGATCTGGACGGTCGTCCCCGCCAAGGCCCCGTCAGGGATGTCGAGGGACACGCGGGCGATCCGATACCGGAGGTCAAGGAGCCGGCGACGGACCGCCGTGGTCTGGTCGTACAGCACATCCTTCACGGCCAGGAGCGACGCCACCTCACCGAGCAGCGGCCACCGCAGCGACCGGTGGCTGACGACTCCGCGCCCGGCCGATGCGTTGACCACCACGACCTCGTCGATCTCGTTGATGGTGGGCTCCGGAGACGAGGCCTCCTCGAGTCGACGATGGAGGCGCAGGGGCCACTCCGTCGCCATGTTGTCGTAGACGCCGCCATCGGTGAGCTTGAACCCTCGGAGGCTCACCGTGTTGAACGCGCCGGGTAGCGCCGCCGACGCCTGGACCGCTCGGGCCAGCGAGAGGTGGGCCGTCTCCCGCCAGCCCGTGCGCCACGAATGGATGAAGCGATCCGAGAAGTAGACGCTCTCCGAGGTGTCCAGATCGGTCGCGCAGAGCACGTGGCTGACGGCGGGTTTCATCGACTCGAGCGTGAGGTGCGGGAACAACGTCCGGGCGAAGGCGTGCGCGGCAACCAGACTCCGACACTGAGCCAGCGCCCCGGCGACGACCAACGCCGAGACCGCGGCGAGAGCCGTCACGCCACCCGGCTCGAACCTGGCGACCACCACGGGCGCGAGCACCGCGGCACCGATCCCGGACAAGAGGACGTAGGTGAGCGGCGATGCCCACAAGGTGCCCTTCACCGCGAAGCGAGCCCCAACGGTCTTGGCGGCGTCCCACACCTCGGTAGACGTCGCCGTGGTGAGATCGCAGGAGGCGCCGAGGTAGGCGTTGGTGATCGACCCGCCCGAGACAGACGAGATCGTCGAGAGCTCGGGTCCCTTGCCCGCGTCGACCAGGTACAACAGGGCTCCAAGGGCAAACAGGCCGGCGCGATGGCCGCCGCCGGAGACAGAGCCCCGCGGAGTGGTGGGATTCGAGGGTGTGATCCTCGGTGTGTTCA
>CAZWMT010000016.1:0-116856 GCA_964635055.1 uncultured Microthrixaceae bacterium
GGGCCCCGGCCCAGCGCGGTCCGTCAGGCCGACGGCGGGTGACGACGCCTCGTTCACGTACGAAGAAGAGGGCCCCGGCCGGAGCCGGGGCCCTCTCCAAGTTCGTACTGCTCAAGCCGTCGGGCGGGGCCCGACGAAGAAGATCAGGCGGTGACCGACTTCTTCGAGCGGCTGCGGGCGGCCACGATCAGCAGGCCACCGGCGGTGATCAACACGATGGCCATCTTGGCCAGCGGGAGGCTGTTGTCGGAACCCGTGCGGGGCAGGGCACCGGCGGTGCCGCCGGCGATCGTGATCGAGATCACGGCGTCGTTGCAGCTGTTGGTGATCGTGTGGGTGCCGGGGCTGCCCGAGATGGTCACCACGGCCGAGGCGGTGCCGTCGGCATCGGTGGTGCCGGTGCCGATCGGGCGGCCGTCCAGCGAGAAGGTGACGCTGGTGCCCGCGGGCACGTTGCAGGTCGCGGTGACGGTGACGCTGTCGCCGCTCGAGACGGTGCTGTCGCTCACGGAGGCACCCGGGACGATCGGGTACTGCGCGTGAGCGGCAGGGGCGAACACGATAAGTGCCATGGCCCCAAGGATGAACATGCGTCGGATCATTGGTTTCCTCCACCGCCGAACGGCTTTGTCGCGGATGCGAACTTCTGTTGAACCGACGTTTTAGCGGGTCAGCCGAGCGATGTCCAGCATTGTCGGCTCCGCGAGCCGGCCACGACCGCTTGGCCGGGGCCGGTCGGATGCGTCAGGCTCACGTCGTCCCCGTCCAGGAGCCCGTCCCACCATGCCACTGCGCACCCGAATCGACCAGGCGGCCAAGCTCGTCGATGTCGTCCTCACGCCCGGCGGTCTGGCCGCCACCCGTGGCGGCAAGCCCTTCTCGCTCAGCGCGTTCCGCCTGGTGTCGCAGGTCGCGGCGCGCGTCGGGAGGCCCCGCACGGTGATCGACGTCGGTGCCAACAAGGGCCAGTTCAGCCGTGCCGCCGCGGTCGTGTTCCCCGGTGCGCGCATCGTCGCCTTCGAGCCACTCGCGTCGGTCGCCGCGGCCTGGCGCGAGAACCTGGCCGACGTGGCGGGTGCCGAGGTGCACGTGTGCGCGCTGGGGGCCGAGGCCGCCACGGTGGCCTTCCATCCCCACGAGTACTCGTTGTCGTCGTCGGTGCTGCCCCTGGCGCCCGGCGCCGGGGGCGAGGGCGGGGGAGGGGCCGGCGAGCTCGAGCCCGTCGAGGTGCCCCTGCGGCGCCTCGACGACGTCGTCGAACCCGATGGGCTGGCCGGCCCCGTGCTGTGCAAGCTCGATGTCCAGGGCTACGAGCTCGAGGTGCTCCGGGGCGCCCCCGAGACCCTGCGTCGGGTCGATGCCCTGGTGGTCGAGCTCGCCTTCGAGCGGCACTACGAGGGTCAGCCCCTGTTCACCGAGATGCTGGACGAGCTGGCCGGCCGAGGGTTCGTGCTCGACGTGCCCATCGACGTGCGCCGGGACGAGGCCGGCACGGTGGTCGAGATGGACGGCCTCTTCCTGCCCGCCCCGTAGAAGGGCCCTCGTCCACGGTCCGGTCGGCCGAACCGCATCCGTGTGACCAGCGACGGCGCACGGCGGTGGGCTCGGCCGGGTGAGAAGAGGCGCACCAGTAGCCTGGTCCGATGCGCGCACTGCACGTGGTCCCGTCGCTCGACGACCACATGGGGGGCTCGGTGCACGCGGCGGTGGCCCTGGCCGCCCACCTCCGCTCCGGCGGTGCCGTCGAGACCGAGCTGGCGTCGACCCGCCTCGCCGGCGACGACCTGGACTACCTGGACCGCATGGCGCCCGACGTGCCCCGCCACCTGTTCCCCCGCAGCTGGCCACCCGGCCGGTTCCAGTCCTCAGAGCTCGGACGGTGGCTGCACCAGACGGTCCCCACGTTCGACCTCGTGCACCTGCACGGTGTCTTCCACGCCCCTGCGCTGCACGTGCGGCGGGCCTGCGCCTCGGCCCGGGTGCCCTACGTGCTCCAGCCCCACGGCCAGCTCGATCCGTTCGACCTGGCGAAGCACCGGTGGCAGAAGATGCTGTACGGCCCGGTCGCGGTGCGGCCACTGGTCGCCGACGCCGACGTGGTGCTGCTCACCACCGCGCTGGAACAGGAGCGCCTCGTCACCTACGGCGCCCGCCCCCGCACCGAGGTGGTGCCCCTGCCGGTCACGCCACCGGGGCCCGCCGACGGGGCCGGCTTCCGTGTTCGCCACGGTGTCCCGGCCGACGCCGTGGTGGTGCTGTTCCTCTCGAGGCTCGACGTCAAGAAGGGTCTCGACGTGCTCGTGGCGGCCCTGGACGGCCTCACGCTCGACGGCGGGCGCGACCCGTGGCTGGTGGTCGCCGGTGCCGGCGACCCCGCGGTGGAGGCCGACCTCACCCGTGCGCTGGCCGGCACCGCCCTCGGACGGCGCACGGTGAGGTGCGGGTTCATCAGCGGGGCGGAGAAGGACGCGGCCTTCGCCGCGGCCGACGTGTTCGCCCTGCCGTCGCGCAACGAGAACTTCGGCATCGTCGTGATCGAGGCCATGGCCGCAGGGCTGCCGGTGGTCGTCAGCGACGAGACCTACGTCCACGGCGAGATCGCCGCGGCCGGCGCCGGCGCGGTGTGCCGGCCCGAGCCCGCGTCGTGCCGCGAGGCCCTCCGGCCCCTCCTCGCCGACCCAGGGTGGCGGGCGACGGCGGGGCGGGCGGCGCGTGCGCTCGCCGACGACTCGTTCTCGCCCGCTGCAGCCACCACTGCCATGGTCGAGGTGTACCGATCACTGCACCAAGGAGCCCACTGATGCCGCGATTCGTGATCGAGCGCCAGGGCGACGACGTCGTCGCCGCCGTGCAGCGAGTGGCCGACGGGCTCGGCCTGGCCGGGGCCGTCGGCGACGCCGTGTTCCTCAAGCCGAATTTCACCTACCCGTTCCCCAAGGCCGGGGTCACCACCACTCGCGAGGTGCTGGAGGCGGTGGTCCAGGTGCTGTCCGACCTGGGGTGCCGGCGCATCTGCATCGGTGAAGGGGAGGGTGGCTACAACGCCTTCGCCATGGACGAGACCTTCCGGGCCTTCGCCCTCGACGAGTTGACCGACCGCTACGGCGTCGAGGTGGTCAACGCCAGCAAGTGGCCGAGCCTGGAGGTGACGGTCGAGGCCCGGCGGGGCACCTACCGGGTGCACCTGCCCCGGCCGCTGTACGAGGAGTTCGACTCGTTCATCACGCTGCCGGTGCCCAAGGTGCACTGCATGACCACCATCAGCGGCGCGGTGAAGAACGAGTGGGGCATCGTCCAGGACCAGATGCGCCTGGCGTTCCACTGCGGCTTCGACGAGATCATCACCGAGGTGGTCGACCGCCTGCCGCACCCGTTCGCCATCGTGGACGGCACCTACGGGCTCACCCGCAACGGGCCGATGATCGAAGGAGTCACGATCGACCTGGGCTGGGTGGCGGGCGGCGACGACCTGTGGCTCACCGACGCGGTGCTGTGCCACCTCATGGGCGTGCCCCTGCGGTCGGTCGCCCACCTGCGCCACGGCGACGACCACGGACGGGTGCCCGCCCTCGCGGCATCGGACCTCCCGGCCGACCTCGACGACTACGTGGACGAGCGGTTCTACCTGAAGCGGAACCTCTGGAACCGGGTGGCCAAGCTCACCTGGTACTCGCCCCGGCTCAACCACCTCGTGTACTTCTCCAAGGCCTCGAGTGCGTTGCACAAGGTGATGTACGCCATCCGTGAGAAGCCCGACGAGCTGTCGGCCCGCGGGGTCGACTGGGACTGACGGGCGGGCCCGCGCGACGACCACCGTCGGCGTCCCCACTACGCTCGCGCCGATGATCGGGGAGACCACCGCGCCCAATGGGGTCGCACCGGGCGCGGGTCGCCCGCCCACGTGGCCGCGGCCCCGGCGGGGACATGGCCCAGGGCGGCCCGCCGACTCCCTGCGCAGCTGGTTCGGGGCGACGATGCTGTTCCTCTTCCTCGCGCTCGTGGTGCCCGTGGCGGTGATGGGCCAGGACTTCGCGCCCCTGGGCCGGGTCTCCACCCTGCTGGCGCTGACCCTCACGTGGTACGCCTCGTTGCGTCTGGCCGGCCACTACCACTCGGGTCGCCCGCAGCTCGTCCAGATCACGTTCTGGTCCTTCGTGTACCTGTTCCTCGGGCTCGCGTCGTTCGCGCAGCTGACCGCCGACCGGTTCCCGATCCCCAACCAGTTCTTCGACGAGGGCACGCGGGTCCAGGCCCTCGCCGGCGTCATCCTCGGCTGCCTGGCCTTCGACGCCGGCCGGTTCGTCGCCCTCAGCGTGCACCGTCACCGCATCCGTGAGCGACTCGACCAGCGGGTGATGGACGCCCGGCGAGTGTGGTTCCTCGGTGTGGCGGGCATCGTCGCCACGATGGGCGTGGTGATGACCAACGGTGGGCTCGGCACCCGCTTCCAGTCCCGCCAGGCCGCCGAGGAGGCCTTGTTCGGCAAGCCCCCGTGGGGGGTCCGCATCGACCAGCTCGACGACAAGACCGCCGGGCTCATCAAGACGATGCTCACGTGGTTGCCGGTGTTCCTCGGCCTCCTGCTGTTGTTGTACCTGCGCCAGTGCGCCATCGCCCGCTACGGGCACCACCGCGCCGTGCGCTGGGTGCGGTCGCCGTTCACCACCCTGCTGCTCGTGGGGCTGGTGCTGGTCAACCTGGTCGCCAACAACCCCATCGCCAACCCCCGCATCCGCTTCGGCGGCGTGGCGTTCGCGGTGGCGCTGATCATGGTGCACGTCGAGCGGCCCCGCCGGCTGCGGGCGTTCCTGGTCGCGCTGTTGCTGCTGATCCTGCTGGTGTTCCCCTACGCCGACCTGTTCCGCTACGACGTGCAGCAGACGATCAAGATCGACACGCTGCGCGACCAACTGGTCGACAGCCCCGACTACGCGATGTACCAGCAGGAGATGAACGGCATCGTGTACGTGCGCAAGCACGGCTACACCAAGGGCGAGCAGACCCTGGGGGCGGCGCTGTCGTTCGTGCCGAAGTCGGTCTGGTCCGACCAGCCGGAGGCCACCGGCGACCTGATCTCGCGCAGCGACGACATCAACGCGTCGAGCACCCTCTGGACCGAGGCCAACGTCGAGGCGGGATGGCTGGCCATCGTCGGCCTGTTCCTGCTCTACGGCCTCGTCGCCATGCTGGCCGACGAGAGCTACGAGCGATGTTCCCGGACGCGTCCCTCGCTCATCGGGGTCGCGGTGCCGCTGTTCGCCGCGTTCCAGTTCTTCGTGCTGCGCGGTGCTCTGCTCCCCGTGGTCGGCGACCTCGCCCCGATCGTGATCATCGTGCTGGCGTGCTCGCGCCGGGCCAGGCCGCTCACCCCCGACGCGCCCACCGACGGGGCGGCGGTGGCCGACCTCGCGGCGGGCGATCCCGATGGTGCCGGAACGAACGGTGCCGGAACGAACGGCGGCGGAACCAACGGCGCCCCCGGCGGAGGTGCTCAGCCGGTGGGGGTCGCGTCGCGGTCCGCCGTGGCGAAGGCCCGCCAGTAGACGCCGACCCCCGCGGTCTCGGCTGACGCCACGCCGGTCAGCGCGCCGCGGGCGGCACCCAGCAGCGCCCCGACACAGCCGAGGGCCAGGGTGGCGATCGCGACCGTGCCCCGGGCCCGCAGGCTGTGGCGGGCGGCGGCATGGGCACGGAGGCCCACCACGAAGGCGAAGCCGATGCCGCCGGCCACCGCCGACCAGGTCATCACCCCGAGCACCGTCGACGTGCCCGCCCACGACGCGCCGAGCAGCGCCTCACCCACGGCGTCGGGGAGGCTGCACACGATCAGGCCCCACCCGAGGGTGACGATCCCGAGCCCGGCCGCCAGGCGGCGCACCACGGCGCCGGTGCGCTCGGGACGATCCGCATGGGTCTGCACGAGCCTCGGCGTCACCGCCACCCGGACCCCCGCGTACAGGGCGTAGATCGGCCCGAACAGGATCTGGGCGCCCCGCACCTTCGCCACCTCGTCGAGCCCTGCGGTGGCGCCGAGGAACAGCACCACCACCTGGGTGGTGCCGTACAGGAGCATGAACTCGGCGGCGTAGCGCACGCCGAGCCCGGCATGGTCGGGGATCCACCGGCGGGCGCCACCGAGGTGGGGGACCACACGGAGCTGGAACGCGCCGACGAGCGCGGCGAGCGCCCCGGCGGCCCCCCAGGCCGCGAGGAACCAGCCGACCGTGTCGAACGAGGTCTGGGCCAGGGCGATGATGGCGACCGTCGAGCCGCCGCCCCACACGATGTCGTTGATCGCGGCGGCGCGGGGGAGCCGCTCGGCGAAGAGCGCGAAGCGCCACAGGTCCTGCAGGAACAGGCCGGGCAGGACGAGCCCCAGCACGGGCAGCAGGTCGCCGATGGGGCCCGGGACGACCAGGCCGGCGAGGGCGAACACGATGCCGAGGGCGGCGCCGAAGGCGAGGGCCGACGCGGCGGCACCGGCCAGCATCGAGCGGCGGCGGTCGGCGCCCGCCGCGCTGTACGCGACCGCGAAGGCCTCGCCGTGGATGCCCTCGTTCACCCCCTGGCTACAGACGTAGACGATGTAGACCGTGGCGAACGCGCCGAACTCCTCGGCGGTCACCTGGCGGGCGATCAGGATGGCCAGGACGACGTTGCTGAGGCTGTAGACCCCCTGGTCGACGATCGACCACGACGCCCCCCGCAATCCCGGCGGCAGCGTCAAGCGTCCCGCTCTCGTTCGCTTCGCTCGTTCACCGTTCGGCCACGGAGGCGGCGTTCCTCGGGCTCACGCTTCCCGCTCCTGTTCGCTTCGCTCACGGGCCGCTCGGGCCACGCCCTCGTACCTCGGGCTCAAGCGCTCATCTGGTCGTGGATCCAGCGGTAGGTGCGCTCGAGGCCGTCCGCGAGCGTGGTGCCCGGCTCCCAGCCGTAGCGCTCGAGGATGAGGGTGTTGTCGCTGTTGCGGCCCCGCACGCCCTGCGGCGCATCGAGCTTGTAGTGGCGCTCGAGGGTGACCCCGGCGATGGCCTCCACGATGTCGACCAGCTGGTTGATGGTGACCAGCTCGCTGCTGCCCACGTTCACGGGCTCGGTGCTGTCGCCGTCGGTGACGAGGTGGATGCCGTGGAGGCAGTCGTCGATGTAGGTGAAGCTGCGGGTCTGCTGGCCGTCGCCCCAGATCTCGATGCGATGGTCACCGCTGAGCTGGGCCTGCACGACCTTCCGGCAGATCGCGGCCGGCGCCTTCTCGCGCCCACCGTCGTAGGACCCGTTCGGCCCGTAGATGTTGTGGAACCGGGCGACGCGTGTCTCGAGGCCGAAGTCCTCGTTGAAGTGGTGGCACATGCGCTCGGTGAACAGCTTCTCCCAGCCGTAGCCGTCCTCGGGCATCGCCGGGTAGGCATCGGACTCGCGGAGCGCCTCGACCGCCGCCGAGGTCTGCTTCTCGGCCGCGTAGACGCAGGCGGACGACGCGAAGAAGAAGCGCTGCACCGCCGCGTCCCGGGCGGCCAGCAGCAGGTGGGTGCCGATGAGCGACGACAGCATGCACAGGGCCTTGTTGTTCTCGATGAACCCCATGCCGCCCATGTCGGCGGCCAGGTCGTACACCACGGCCGCACCGTCGAGGGCCTCGTGGCAGGCGTCGAGCCCCATCAGGTCGAGCTGGCGCTCGTCCACGCCCTCGACGTGCTGGAACCACTCGTCCTTCGGCTTCACGTCCACCGCCCGCACGTTCGTGTTGCCGGCCTCGACGAGCTCGCGGACCAGGTGGCCCCCGATGAACCCGCCGCCGCCGGCGACGACGATCAACTCGTCCTTCGTCACGTCTTCCTCCTGGGCCGGCCGGAGCCGGTGGTGTCGGTGGTGGAACTGCGGTCGGTGATGTCGGTGCAGATGGCCTCGAACCGTTCACCGATGGCGTGCACGTCGAACGCCCGCTCGGCGTGGGCACGGGCCTCGGCCCCGAGATCGTGCCGGAGATCCGCGTCGTCGAGCAACCGGCGGGCGGCGAGCACGAAGCCGTCGGCGTCGTCGGGCTCGACGGTGATGCCGCTCCCGGCGGCTGCGATGGTGCGTGCCGACAGGTTGGCGGCGGGCACCGAGGCCAGGATCGGGCGCCCCGCGCAGTGGTAGCTCAACACCTTCGAGGGCACCGAGAAGACGCCGGCCTCCGGCTCGAGCACCGCCAGCAGCACGTCGGCGCTGGCCAGCACGTCGGGAAAGACGTCGATGGGCTGGAAGGGGAGGAGGACCAGGTTGTCGAGGCGCTCGGCGCGGGCCCGCTCCGCCAGCCACTCGGCACCCAGCCCTTCGGATGCGACCACCACCCGCACGTCGTCGAGGTCGGCCACCTCGGCAGCCAGGCGGCGCAGCAGGTCGGGGTTGTGCTTCAGGCCGAGGGTGCCCGAGTACAGGAGCACCCGATGGTCGTCGAGGCCGTGGGCAGTCGACCAGTCGTTGTGGCGCGGGCGGAGGGGCAGGTCCTCGAGGGGTGCCCAGTTCTCGATGATGTGCACCCGCTCCGGGGGGATGCCCCACTCGTCGAGGATGGGCCCGAAGTCGGGGCTGATGGTGACCACGGCGTCGCTGCGCTTCAGCATCTGGCGCTCGAGGTGGACGAACCACTCGCCGAGCAGGTGGCCCGGGCCGGGCAGCTTCTCGCGCACGGCGTCGCGCATGGCGAAGCTGTACACGTCCTGTTGCCAGAACACGAAGGGCGTACGGGTGCGGCGGGCCCACCCCTGGATCTCCCGCTGCGCGAACAACGGCACGTTGCAGGAGATGAGGACGTCGGGCCGCAGGTCGTCGGCGAGCGCCGAGAACAGTCGGCCGTAGCGCACCTCTTGTCGCCACCGGCGGCGGAAGTGGTACTTGTCGAAGGTCTCGCCCAGGTCGACCTCGAGCACCCGGAAACCCTCGGGATCGCCCGGTCGCCGCTCGAGCGACCCCTTGCCCGTGGTGTACGACGGGCAGTGGACGTGGTCGACCCGGTGGCCACGAGCGGCGAGCTCCCGGCTGAGTTGCACCTGGAACGGGTGGCCCGAGTAGTCGTGGAGGAGGATTCGCATCGCTCGCCGGCAGCGTAGTCTCGCGCCCGATGCCCGATGCCCGAGTGGTGCGCTTCGGCGGCCTGTACCCCGAGGTCGGTGCCGGCGGCTTCAGCCGCGTGGACGGCACGGTGGAGTTCTACGGTCGCGTGCGGTCGCTGCTGCGACCCGACATGACCGTGCTCGACTTCGGCGCGGGTCGCGGTGTCGGGCCGCTCGAGGACCCCGTCGACTACCGGCGGGACCTCCAGGTCCACCAGGGCCGGGTGGCGCGCGTGGTCGGCGCCGACGTCGACCCCGTGGTGAAGGAGAACCCGGTGCTCGACGAGGCCGTCGTGCTCGACGGGGTGTCGGCCGTGCTGCCGCTCGACGATGCGTCGGTGGACCTGATCGTGTCCGACTTCGTGTTCGAGCACCTCGACGACCCGGCCCACACCGCGCGCGAGTTGGAGCGGGTGCTGCGGCCCGGCGGCTGGCTGTGCGCCCGCACACCCAACAAGTGGGGCTACATCGGGGTGGGCGCCCGGGTGGTGCCCAACTCGTTCCACACCCGGTTCCTCCGCCGGCTGCAGCCCGACCGCAAGGCGGTCGACGTGTTCCCCACCCGCTATCGGCTCAACACGCTGTCGGACGTGCGCCGCCACTTCCCGGCCGCGAGGTTCGAGGACTGCTCGTACCGCCACGAGAGCGAGCCGCTGTACGCGGGCTCGTCGCCGGCCGCGCAGCGGGCGCAGCGGGCGGTGCTGACCGTTCTGCCCAACTCGTTGGCCTCGATGCTGATGATCTTCCTGCGCCGGCGCGAGGAGGGCGCCGGTGGCTGACGGCACCGGCACCGACCGTCCTGGTGACGGGGTGACCGGGCCGGGCGACGGGGTCACGGGGCCGGGCGGCGGGGTCGAGCCCTCGGCGGGCCCGTCGTCGCCGGCGGCGGTGGCGGCGCGCTCGGCGGCGGTGCTCAGCGCGCCCACCCATCACGCGTCCCAGCGCTACCGGCGGGTCGTCCTGGTCGGCGACGGGCTGGCCGCGCTGGCCGGCGCCATGATGGCCCAGGTGCTGCGCGAGGTGCTGTTCGGCGCCTCGCTCACCGTCGGCGACCAGCACGTGCCCTACCTGCTCGTGGCGGTGGTGGCGGTGGTGTCGTGGCTGCCGATCCTGGCGGTCGCCGGCGCCTACGAGCACAAGATCCTCGGCTCGGGCACCGAGGAGTACCGCCGCGTGCTGCGGGCCGCGGTCGGCGCGCTCGCCGTGGCCGTGCTGGTGGTGTTCCTCACCCGGGCCCAGGTGGCCCGAGGCTTCGTCGGCAGCCTGGCCCCCCTGATCGCCGCGTTCACCCTGTTCGACCGCTACCTGGCCCGCAACTGGTTGGCCCGCCAACGGGCCAAGGGCCTGCAGATGCGCCGCGTGGTGGTGCTGGGCCGGCCCGACGCCGTGCTCGAGGTGGTGCGCCACTTCCGCGGGGCGGCCGACCAGGGCTACTCGGTGGTCACCGCGTGCGTCGTGGGCGACGCGGGCGAGGGCGTGGTCGACGAGCTCAACATGCCCGTGCTGCCGGCGGCCGACCCGATCGCCGCGGTGCGCGAGCAGCGCGCCGAAGTGCTCGCGGTGGCTGGCACCGAGGCCCTGCCCACGGGCGCGCTGCGCACCCTGGCCTGGGACCTCGAGGGCACGGGCGTCGACCTGATGGTGGTGCCCACGATCACCGACGTGGCCGGCCCGCGGGTGAGCGTCCAGCCGGTGGCCGGGCTGCCCCTGCTCCTGGTCGAGCCCCCCCGACTCACCGGCGGCGCCCGCCTGGTCAAGTCGTTCATCGACCGGCTCACCGCCCTGGGGCTGCTGATGGTCCTGTCGCCGGTCCTGGTGGTCATCGGGATCGTGGTGCGGGCGACCAGCCGGGGCCCCGCGATCTTCCGCCAGACCCGCATCGGCCGGGACGGCACACCCTTCGTCATGTGGAAATTCCGCACCATGACCCAGCAGGCCGAGCAGGACCTCGACGAGCTGGTCACCCGCAACGAGCACGACGGCCTGCTGTTCAAGATCCGCGACGACCCCCGGCGCACCACCGTGGGCCGCTGGTTGCGTCGCTTCTCGCTCGACGAGCTGCCACAGCTGGTCCACGTGCTGTCCGGGAAGATGTCGCTAGTCGGGCCCCGCCCGCCCCTGCCGTCCGAGGTGGCCCGCTACCCCGAGGACGTTCGCCGGCGCCTGCTGGTGAAGCCCGGCATCACCGGCCTCTGGCAGGTCTCCGGCCGGGCCGACCTGCCGTGGGCCGAGTCGGTCCGCCTCGACCTCTATTACGTGGACAACTGGTCGCTGTCGATGGACTTCGTGATCTTGATGAAGACCGCGGCGGCGGTCCTCCACGGCAAGGGCGCCTACTGACCCACGCCGGTCCCCCGGGGGAGTTCCGCACATCCTGGCGAGACGACTGCATCGGGCGTGGCTGCTCGCCGAGAGATCCCGGGCTTTCAGGGGACGACGAGGATCTCGTGGCGGATCAGGCGGGCCGACTCGATGTGGAGCAGGCCGTAGGTGCGGTGCGGGGCACGGCGGCGCTCGGTGCAGCTGCCGGGGTTGAAGAGGCGTTGGCCGGCGTCGCCGGCCTCGTCGAGCGGCTGGTGCGAGTGGCCGAAGACCACCAGGTCGGCGTCGGGGAAGCGGCGGCGCAGGCGGGCCGGGCGGCCCTTCGTCGGGCCCGAGTCGTGGATCAGCGCTACTGCCAGCCCGTCGAGGTCGAGCTCGAGGGTCTCGGGCAGTCGACCCTCGAGGCCCCAGTCGTTGTTGCCCAGGACGGCGTGCACGGGTGCGAGGGCCGTGAGGTCGTCGAGCAGGCCGCCGGTCAGCACGTCGCCCGCGTGGAGGATGACGTCGGCCTCCTGTGCCGCACACCAGACGACCCCAGGGAGATCGCGGCGGCGGTCCGCCCGCACATGCGTGTCCGCCAGCACGAGGACCTCCATGGCCACGAGTCTGGCCGCGTTCGGATCGGCGGCGGCGCTCACCGGCGAGACGATGGCGCGCTGTCCGTTCGCCATCGCCTCCCGTTCGGTGGCGGTGCGCGACGCTGGACGGATCGCTGACATCCCGGATGCCCTCGACCTCGAGCGGGCGCTCGACGAGTTGTACAGCACGCGCCCCGAGGAGTTCGTCGCCGCCCGCAATGCCCTGGCGAAGGCGCTTCGGGGCGAGCGCCGCCGTGACGAGGCGTCGACCGTCGCGGCCATCCGGCGACCCACTCGCACCGTCTGGGCGCTCAACCGGTTGGCGCTCAGCGGTGACCCCGCGTTCGGCGTGTTGCTCGATGCCGTGGACCGATTCCGGACCGCGGATCGTGACTCCTTCCGGGACGTCGTCGTGGAGATACGGGACGCGATCGCCGACGCGGTCGCGGCGGCGGCCGAGGGCATGGGTGATGCCCGGGGTGAGGACTGGAACGACCTCCAGACGGCGCTGCAGGCCGTCGGCGCCGATGCTGATGCCCTTGACCGCTTGGCCCAAGGACGATTGACCGCGGTGCCGCCGGCCGGCGTCTGGAGCTTCCCCGCGTTCCGGGTCGAGGAGGGCGACGACACGGTCCGTCGAGGGCCGGTGACGAGGCGCAAGCCGCTCCTGCCCGCCGGCCGCGGAGGTCCCCCGCCCGCGCGTGGCGCGGCCGAACCGGACGCGACGGGGGAGCCCGGGCCCGCCGTGGACGACAGCCTGTCCCGCCGCCGGGCGGAGAAGGCGCTGCGCGACGCGAGCGACGCGGCGCGCAAGGCGGAACGGGCCCTCGCCGGTGCCGAGGGTGAGTGGGCAGCAGCCGAGGCAGCACTCGCGGCGGCCGAGGACGAGTTCGCCGAAGCCGAGGTCGAGTTGGCCGCGGCCCAGGCGGTACTGGAGCGGGCCGCGACCGCTCGGGGCCAGAGCGCAGAGACGGCATTCGCGGCCGGCGAGGGTCTTCGGGCGGCGCGCGCCCTACTGGCCGTCGCCGCGGAGGCTGAGCGCCAAGCCCAGCAGGACCTCGAAAACGTCGAGTAGCAGCTCAGCGTCAGGGCCACGCGAGCGGAGGCCTGCGTTGTTCATCGTGGCCGAACGGCAAAGGCGCGAAGAACGAAGCGGGAGTGCTCACCGATGAATGGTGTGTGCCCGATCATGCCGGCGTCGGATCAGGGGCAGGATCGGCCTTCAGGAGCGGGCCGATCTCGCGCTCCGTGGCCAACCGGGCATTGGCCTGCTGCACTGGAGGAAATGGCCGTCACCGGTGACGGGTATTTCCTCCAAAGGGGACCGTTGAGCGCTCGAGGGCGGGTCCTCGGCCACGCACCGTGGCCGCCGAGAGGGTTGGGCGCCCCGCCGTCGTTCGTGACCCACGTCACGAAGTCCCGTCGTATTCCGAGGGGGTGCTGAGGATGTTCCCAGGAGCGGGTCGGACCATGGGCATCGACCCACCCACCCCTCCCAAGGAGCACGACCATGAAGCGCCACCGCACCATCCGATCCGACCGGATCTCCGAGGAGATCGCCGCCGCCGACCAGGGCCCGGTGCTGGACCGCCGCCGGTTCCTCACCTTCGCAGCCCTCGGCACAGGCGCGGCGGTGACCAGCTTCGGGCTGGCCAAGTACGTCGTGAACAGCGACGGGGCCAGCAGCGCCGCGGCGGCCACGGCCACCGGCTCGAGCGCCGCCGCCGGCACGTCCTCCAGCTCGACCAGCACGACCGCGGCCACGTCGTCCGCGGCCGAGGTGAGCGACGAGGTCGCCTACGGCATGGGCGACGTGGCCACCGACAACCTGACGATCACGGTGGCCGACGGCTACCGCACGATCGTCACCCGCTCGTACCCCGACCACGACATCGACGCCAGCTTCCGCTACCCCGGCACGCCGGCGGCGCAGGACCCTGGCTACACCTACAAGGTCACGACCGACCCCCAGATCGCCGACGAGCCCACCTTCGTGCAGACCGGCCAGGTGTTCGGTGTGCACCTCGACAGCGTGGTGTTCGACCCCAAGACCGCCGGTTACTACAACAACGACATGAGCAGTGGCTGGAACTACGTGGCCACCGCCGACACCCTGGACAGCTACGGGGCCCACACCCGGCCCGACACCGGGTTCTACCACTACCACATGGTCACCGATCAGTGGATCTCCGAGACCGACAGCCACTCGGCCCTGGTCGCCTGGGCGGCCGACGGCTTCCCGGTGTACCTGCGCTACGGGTACACGGACCCGACCGACCCCACCAGCGGCGTCACGAACCTGGCGTCGAGCTACCGCCTGCAGTCGGGCACCCGGCCCTCGGGCTCGCCGGGCGGCACCTACGACGGCACCTACGTGGCCGACTACGAGTACGTCGAGGGCCTCGGCGACCTGGACGAGTGCAACGGCCGTGAGTGCGTGACCCCCGAGTTCCCCGACGGTACCTATGCCTACTTCCTCACCGACGAGTGGCCCTGGGTGCCCACCTACCTGCGGGGCACGCCCGACGACACCTTCGCCCCCGGATTCGGTGGCGGCTCGGGCGTCCCGCAGTAGCGCTGCAGCTGGCCTGGCGCCCGATCCGGCCGCGGTGGCGGTCGAGTCGGGCGCCAGCGCGCGTCCTGGCAGAGGCGCCGGCGCCAGACCGAGACCGGCTACCGGGCCAGGTCGGCCACGATGCCCCCGGACGCCTGCACGAGCTGGTCGGGCGTGAGGGGGAACACGTCGTGGGGGGTGCCCGCCGCGGCCCACACCTCGTCGTGGGCCAGCAGGGCACGGTCGACGTAGACCGGCAGGGCGGTGGCGTGGCCGAACGGGGGCACACCCCCGATGGCGTAGCCGCTGGCCTCGCGCACCTCCGCGGCGTCGGCCCGCTCGGTGTGGTCGGCGCCGGCGACCTCGGCCAGGGCCTGCTCGTCGAGGCGGTCCGAGCCACTGACCAGCGCCATCACCACGAACGACGAGCCGTCGGCCCGCACCGCCCGGAACACGAGCGACTTCACGATCTGGGCCACGTCGACCCCGATCGCGGCGGCGGCATCGTCGGCGGTGCGGGTGCCCTCCGGGAACGTCCGGGGCACCACCTCGATGCCGAGGGCGCGGCCCGTGTCCACGAACGCGGCCGTCGTCGGGTGCATGGGCCAATGCTGCCAGACTGGCCGGGTGCACCAGTGGCTCGTCGCGGGAGCGTTGATCGAGGGCCCGCAGGGCCTGCTGCTCGTGCAGAACCGCCGCCGCAACGGGCGGGTGGACTGGTCACCGCCGGGCGGCGTGATCGACGACGGTGAGTCGGTGCTTGAGGGCCTGGCCCGCGAGGTGCGCGAAGAGACCGGCCTCGAGGTCACGGGTTGGGAGGGCCCCGTGTACCGCATCGAAGCGGCGGCGCCGGGCCTGGGCTGGACGCTGCGCGTCGAGGTCCACCGGGCCACGGGCTACCGCGGCCAGCTGGTGGTCGCCGACCCCGACGGCATCGTGGTCGACGCCTGCTTCGTCGACGACGCCACCTGCGCCGCCCACCTCACCGGCGGCCACCCGTGGGTCCGCGAGCCGCTCGTCGAGTGGTTGAGCGAGCGCTGGACCGACGGCCGGCGCTTCGGGTACCGCGTCGAGGGTGACGACCCGGCACTGCTGTCGGTCAGCCGGGTCTGATGGTCGCGGGGGAGTCGCCCGGCCCGCCCGACCCCGTGTCCGCCGGCACGTCGAAGACCCGTGATGCGCCGGCCGGAGGGGCTCGGGCGGCGCGCACCATCCTGCACGTCGACATGGACGCGTTCTTCGTCGCCGTCGAGCGCACCCGTGACCCGAGCCTGAACGACCGGCCGGTCGTGGTGGGCGGTGAGGGCGACCGGGGGGTGGTGGCGGCGGCGTCCTACGAGGCCCGGGCCTACGGGGTCCACTCCGCGATGCCCAGCACCAGGGCCCGGCGGCTGTGCCCCCACGCCGTGTTCGTCCGGGGCGACCACCGTGCCTACAGCGAGGTCAGTGGCCGGGTGATGGAGCTGTTCCGCTCGTACACGCCACTGGTGGAGCCGCTGTCGCTCGACGAGGCGTTCCTCGACCTCACGGGTGCGCTGCGGCGGTGGGGGTCGGGCGACGCGGCCGGCCACGACATCCGCCGGAGGGTGCTCGAGCGCGAGCGGCTCTCCTGCTCGGTCGGGGTCGCTCCCAACAAGTTCCTGGCCAAGCTGGCGTCTCAGGAGGCCAAGCCCCGCGCCTCGATGCAGGGGGTCCAGCCCGGCCCCGGTGTCACCGTGGTCGACCCGGGCGGCGAGTTGGCCTTCCTGCACCCGCTGCCCGTCGGCCGGCTGTGGGGTGTGGGACCCGTGACCCGAGAGCGCCTCGAGCGCCTCGGGGTGGCCACGGTCGGCGATCTGGCCACGCTTCCCCTCGAGGCCGTGGTGGCCGCGGTCGGCAAGGCCGCGGGGCACCACCTGCACGCACTGTCACGGGCCGTCGACGACCGTGCCGTCGTGCCCGACCAGTCGCCGAAGTCCGTGAGCCACGAAGAGACCTTCGCCCGGGACCTGCACCATCACGACCCCTTGCGGCGTGAGGTGGTGAAGATGGCGGACGCCGTCGCCGGGCGCCTGCGAGCCCACCAGCTCGCGGCGCGCACCGTGGTGTTGAAGGTGCGCTTCCGTGACTTCCGCACCATCACCCGCTCGATCACGCTCGATGAGGCGGTCGACACCGGCCCGGCACTGGCCAGGGCCGCGAAACGGCTGCTCGACGAGGTCGACCCGTCGCCCGGTGTGCGACTCCTCGGTGTCGGGGCCGGTGGGTTGACCACCGCGGTCGCGCACCAGCTCGCCCTGTTCGACGTGCCCGGTGACGATCACGACGACCGGGCCGAGTGGACCGACGCCAGCAGGGCGGTGGACGAGATCCGTGAGCGCTTCGGGGCCGCGGCCATCGGCCCCGCCCGGCTCGCGGGCCCGGGTGGGTTGCGGGTGAAGCGGCGCGGCGACCAGCAGTGGGGCCCCGACGCCACTGACCCCGATCCCTCCTCGAACCGGTGAGGTTGCGGCCCCGGCCCCTCATCGCCACGGGAAATGGGCCCCATCCGCGTTGTTGGCGGGTGGGACGTGTGCGATCATAGGGACCGTGCCGCTTTCCGAGGACGAACAGAGGATCCTCTTCGAGATCGAGCAGAAGCTGACCGAGAGCGACCCTGCGCTCGCTCGCGAGGTCGGTTCGACCACGATCTACACCCACGCCTTCCGCAACATGAAGTGGGCCACCCTCACGTTCATCCTGGGCGTGGTGCTGATGATCGCCACCCTGTCGCAGTCGTTCCTGCTGGCCTTCGGTGGCTTCCTCGTCATGTTGGTGAGTGCCCTGTGGTTCGAGCGCAACGCCCGCAAGCTCGGGCGCGCCGGGCTCGAGCAGATGACCCGCTCCGACCGGTCGGCCGGCCTCAAGGACTACCTGGGCTCGACCAGTCAGCGCATGCGCGAGCGCTTCCGCCGCGAGGACTGACCCCGGGTCGTCGGGCCCCGGCGGAGCCGACGGGCCACGCGCCGCCCGAGCGTGACGCGCTGCTTGACCCCCCGAACCACGGTTCGCGCGTCGTCGGCAGCCCGTCGGGCCACTGCGGTCGACACGCCCCCCTCGGCGTAGTCGGCCGCGGTGGTGGCGCGGGCGAGGGCGCGGTGGGCGTCGCCCGCGGTCTCCAGTCGGCCGGCGGCACGGGCCGAGAACTCCAACGGCGTCTCGGAGGGCTCGGGGGCCAGGCCCACCGAGGCGAGGGCGTCGTTGGCCTCGAGCCAGGCCACCCGGGTGCGCTCGACGGGGCCCCTCCGGGCGCGGAGGCGCCAACGTGCCCGCCGCAGCACCACGCCGGCCAGCACGGCCACGACGTAGGCCCCGGCCACGCCGAGCACCCCGAGGAACGCCACGGCCAGCCGCCCGGGCCACCGCGGCGACGCGCCGGTGGGACGGGTGGGGGCGATGGCGGGGACGGTGGTGGCGACCGGCTGCTGCCCGGTCGCCGGTGCGTCGGTGGTGGGGGTCGTGGTCTGCGGGGTGACCGTGACCTCGGTGCCCGTGGTCGTGGCCTGCTGGGGCCGGACGCCCGTGTAGGACTCCGCTCCCGGCGCGCCCCGCCCCGGTGTGGGCTCGAACGCCACCCACCCGAACCCCGACAGGTACACCTCGGGCCAGGCATGGGCATGCTCGCCACGCACCACGTAGCGCTCGGGGTCGGCCGGGTCGCGCTCGCCCTGGGTGAACCCCACCGCCACCCGGCTCGGGAGGCCGATCGACCGGGCCATGGCCGCGTAGGTGCCGGCGAACTGCTCGCAGAAGCCGACTCGCCGAGCGAGGAAGGCGTCGACCGCGTCCTCACCGTGGCCGGCGGGGACGCTCGTGCTGTAGCTGAAGTTGTCGCGGAAGAACCGCTGCAGTGCCATGGCCTGGTCGTAGCCCGTCGTGGCGCCTGCCACCACCTGCGCCGCCCGGGTGCGGGCGGCCGTGCTGAAGTCGTCGGGCAGCGCGGTGTACCTGGCCGCCAGGTCCAGTGGCGCCGGCGCGGCGCCGCGCAGTTCCCCGGGCTCGAGCTGGGGGATCGACGAGACCACCCGGTAGGTGGTGTGGTCGGAGGTGGCCCGGTCGTCGTCGACGATGAGGGTGGACGACGCCGGCTCCCAGCGGACGTCCATCCCGCCGGCGTCGACCGCCGAGGGCTCGTACGCGGCGGGTAGCCAGATGGCCGACAGCGCGGTGATGTCGAAGCGCTGCTCGACCTGCTGCGATGCACGATCGGGCGACACGCCGTTGGGCAGGGCGCCCCGGGCCCGCTCGAACGTGCCCCCCGAGGACCAGATCTGGCCGTCGAAGCGGTCGAGGGCGGTGAGGCGCCAGTAGGCCGGCACCGGGCTGTGGACCGTGAACACCTCGGTGTGGCGCTGGTCGATGAGCCGGGCGCGGATGTCGACCAACGGGCTCAGCGTCACCCGCGGCCCGTGGCCGCCGCCGTGGCCGTCCAGGGCGATCAGGCCCGGAGCGCCCGCACCGGGGAGGCGAGGGGCGGCGACCAGCCCGACGACCAGCGCCACCGCGGCCAGCGCCGCGCCGCGGGCGAGCAGCGACCGGGTGCCCCGCCCGGTGCCCGCGGCCACCCACCGCATGGTGGTCTCCTGGCGGTAGGCCCTGTGGAGCAGCAGGAAGGCGAGGGCAGCCGCCAGGAACAGGGCCGCGGCACCCACGCCGTGGCCCTCGCTGCCGAGCACGGCCGCGAACAGCACCAGCCCGGCGGCCGGCACGATCGCCTCGAAGGGGGCCCAGAGGCGGAACGCCGCCCAGTCGGCCACGAAGACGGCGAGCCACAGCGCCACCGCCGTGGCCAGCAGGAAGCCGGTATGGGGATGGGCGGGCGCCACCACCTCCTGGAACCGTGTCCACCCGTCACCGAGCTGGTTCGTCGCGGCGTGCCACGAGGCGGCCGTCGGCAGGCCGTACCAGGTGGTGGCGCGCTCGAAGAGCCAGGTGCTGGTGAGCGTGAAGCCGGCGATGGCGACCGCGCTCGCGGCGAGGAGCCCGAGACCGACCCTCCGGGCGCCGGCCACGGTCAGATGCGCGGCGACCGCGACGGCCATGAGGGGCGGCGCGTAGGACCAGTCGTCGAACAGGGGTCGGAGCCCCACCACCGCGGCAACCGAGACGCCCACGAGGGCCAGCTCGGCCGGGAGGCGCAGGCGTGCCCGCCGAGCGGGGCCCGAGCCGGCGGTGCTCACCGTCGGGTCACCCTGGAGCCACCGGTCGGGCGGGGGCGCGGCCGGGCCGGGCCGCACCACGCGTGGCGAGGGCCGCGTCCCACGCGGCAGGGAACGGCTGGTCGCCGGTGACCCGCACCACGCCCGGAACCGGTGAGGACGGCGGGGTCGGCGTGATCGGCGCCGACGTGCCCTCGGACGCGTCCCACGAGGACGCGTCGAACAGCACCGGCAGGACGCGTCCGTACCGCGTGCGCAGTCGGCGCAGGCGGGCCAGGTCGTCCACGGCGACGTCGGCGGGGAGCAGCGCGACCAGGGTGCCGCCCGCGGCACGGCTGAGTCGGTCCAGTGCGGGGGCGAGGTCGTGGCGGCCCGACGCGGTCACCACCGCGAGCCGTTCCATGATCGCCTCGACCTGGGCGTACGAGCCGGCGAACCCCGAGTCGGCGCCGTCGGCGGTGACCAGGCGCAGCAGCTGGTTGCGTTGGCGGCCGGCGTGCACCAACGACGCCGCGGCGCGGACCGCCGGCTCGATGGCCACGTCGGGCCGTTGGCCCCCGCGGGTGTCGAGCAGGATCGTCGCCCGGCCCTGCCACGGCAGCTCGTCCTGGCGGACCATCAGGTGGTCCCGGCGGGCGGTCGAGGCCCAGTGCACCCGCCGGAGGTCGTCGCCCACCACGTACTCCCGCAACGCGAAGAATTCCTCGCCCGCAGGGCTGAGGCTGTTGTGCAGGTCGAGGCCCGCGTGGGGGTCGGTGCCCGACGACATGGGCACGGGCCGCACCTCGTCGACGGCCGGATACACCGTGAGCTCGGACACACCGGAGACCCGGATGCGCGACCGGGCGACGCCGAACGGGTCGGTGATCACCACGTCGAGGGGGCCGACCTCCAGGATCCCGCGCCGTTCGGTGGGGAGCTCGTAGGCGGCGCCCGTGGCGGCCTCGCGCTCGAGGGGGGCGACCGCCAGGCGGGCGCCCCGGGTGCCCGACACCCGGTCGACCAACGTCAGCACCGGGGTGCGGCGCCGTCCGCGGTTGCGCACCTCGAGCACCACGCTGCTCGAGCTCCCGGCGTGCACCCGTGCGGGGTGCAGCTCGCGCGCGACGTCGAGGCGGACGCGGACGAGCGCCACCCCGACGGCGGCCGCGACCACCAACGCGGCCACCGTGGCACCGCCGAGGAAGGCCTCCGGCAGGGCGAGGAGGCGGCCGAGGGCGAGGAGGCCGAGCGCACCGGCGCCGGCCAGCCAGCCGGTGCGGGTGAGCACTGGCCCTAGCCCCGTCCGGTGGGCAGCGGGACGGTGCGGAGCAGGTCGTCCACGGCGTCGGCGCTGGTGACACCCTGCAACTGGGCCTCGGGCGTGAGCAGCAGCCGGTGCCCCAACACGGGATGGGCCAGCGCCTTCAGGTCGTCGGGCACCACGAACGCTCGACCGGCGGCCGCGGCACGGGCCCGCGCCACCCGTTGGAGGCCCAGCGAGGCACGGGGCGACATGCCCAGAGCGAGATGGGGGTGGTGGCGGGACGCGTCGGCCAGGTCGACCAGGTACTCGCGCAGGGCCGGGGCCACGTGCACGCTCCGGGCCGCCGCCGCGAGGGCGGCGATCTCGCTGGTGTCGGCCACGGCGCCGAGGTCGCTGAGGGGATCCTGTTCGCCGTGGGCCTCGAGGACCTCGATCTCGGCCTCGCGCGACGGGTAGCCCACCGAGAGCCGCATGAGGAAGCGGTCGAGCTGGCTCTCGGGCAGGGGATAGGTGCCCTCGTGCTCGATGGGGTTCTGGGTGGCGATGACCATGAACGGTGGGGCCATGGGGTAGGTGACGCCGTCGACGGTCACCTGGCGCTCGCCCATCGCCTCGAGCAGGGCCGACTGGGTCTTGGGCGACGCCCGGTTGATCTCGTCGCCGAGCACGATCCCCGCGAAGATCGGGCCGGGCCGGAACTCGAACCGCCCCTCCGAGCGGCTCCAGACGTTCACGCCGACCACGTCGGACGGCAGCAGGTCGGGCGTGAACTGCACCCGGCCGAAGCTGCACCGGATCGAGGCGGCCAACGCCTTCGCCAGGCTGGTCTTGCCCACGCCGGGCACGTCCTCGAGCAGGAGGTGGCCCTCGGCCACCAGGCACAGCAGCAGCTGTCGGACCACGGTGCTCTTGCCTTGGATCACCCGCTCGACGTTGGCCTGGACCCGCTGGAACACATCCGCCTGCGGCTCGGGCTCGCGCAGCGCCATGCAGGAAGGTTAGGGGTCGGTCGACCAGAATGGGCCTCGTGACCACGGCGCTGGCGGTCGACATCGGCGGCACCAAGATCGCGGCCGGCCTGGTGTCGGCCGACGGTGCACTGTACGCCGCGGCACGCACGCCCACCCCGACCGATCCCGACCCCGAGGTCGTCTTCGCGTCCCTGGCCGGCGTGGTGGCCGACGCCGTCGGCGCGGGCGCCGCGGCCGGGCGCCATCCCACGGTGTGCGGGGTGGGCTGCGGCGGGCCCATGACGGCGTCGGGGGCCACGGTGTCGCCCCTCAACATCGCGGGGTGGCGCGACTTCCCGCTGGCCTCCCGTCTGGCCGGCCTGACCGGCCTGCCCACGTACGTCGACAACGACGCGAAGGCACTGGCGCTGGGGGAGGGGTGGCGCGGCGCCGCCCGCGGGGTGCGGTCGTTCCTTGCCATGGTGGTGTCCACCGGTGTGGGTGGTGGCATCGTGCTGGACGGGCGCCTCCTCGACGGCGACGGGGGCAACGCCGGCCACATCGGCCACGTCGTCGCGGTGCCCGACGGGCGCCGGTGCGCCTGCGGCGCGTTCGGCTGCCTCGAGGCCGAGGCGTCCGGTACGGCCATCGCCGCGGTCACCGGTCGCCCTGCCCTCGACGCGCCCGTGGAGGTCCGCGAGCGGACGGGGCGCCTCGTGGGGCGGTGCGTCGCCTCGGTCGCGAACCTGCTCGACCTGCGGCTGGCGGTGGTGGCGGGCTCCGTGGCGCTGGGGTTCGGCGAGGTGTTCTTCGCCGCGGCGCAGGACGAGCTGGACCGTGGCGCGTGCCTGGAGTTCTCCCGAGGCGCGCGCATCGTGCCCGGCGGCCTCGGGGCGGACGGCCCCCTCGTCGGCGCCGGGGCCGTGGCCTTCGCCGGCCTCGGCCATCACCTCCTCGGCGACGGCCGGCAGTAGGTTCGGGTCGGTGATCGGTTCTGTCGAGGTGCGCGCACGCGGCGCCCGACCGCCGGTGGCTCGGCGATGGGGGCGCGGGCGGTGACGTGGACGCTGCGGGCGACGGGGGCGGTCCTGGTGCGGCCCTGGCTGTGGGCGACCGCGGTCTCCCAGGTGTTCCGGCTGGCCGCACCGGGCTGGTGGCACCGGTGGCCTCCGCTGCCGTTGCCCGACCGCGACTACCTGCGCTTCCGGCTGGTCACCGCCTACGGCGATCCCGACCGCCCCCCCGACGTGGCCGACGTGGTCACCTACCTCCATTGGTGCCGGGCGTGGCCCCGGCTGCGCTGACCGGCCCGAGACGACCCGAAACGACCCAACCAGGCGGAGGTGGCGAGGGTAGTTTTCCGGCGTGGCCCGGTCGCTGGTGTTGAACGCCTCCTACGAACCGCTCTCGGTGGTTCCCAGCCGGCGGGCCGCGGTCCTGGTGCTGTCGGAGAAGGCCGACATCCTCCACGACACCGGTGAGGCGCTGCGGGCCGAGCACGTGAGCGTGCCCGTGCCGTCGGTGATACGGCTGCGCTCGTTCGTCAAGGTGCCGTTCCACCGGCGGTCGCCGCTGAACCGGCGCGCGGTGTTCGTCCGTGACCAGCACCGGTGCCAGTACTGCGGCGCCCACGCCGAGAGCATCGACCACGTGATCCCGCGCAGTCGCGGTGGCGAGCACCGGTGGGAGAACGTGGTCGCCGCCTGCCGCCGGTGCAACACGTTCAAGCGCGATCGCCTGCTCCACGAGACCACGATGTCCCTGGCGCGCCACCCCCGAGCGCCGCGTGAGCACACGTGGGTCGTGGTGTCGGTCGGGCGCCTGCCCGAGCACTGGGAGCCGTACCTCCGGGTGGCGTCGGCGCAGAGCGCGTGAGCCGTCGGGGGTCCGACGGGCGGGCCCCCGACCGGGCCTCCGCGGTGCCGCCCCCGCCGGTTCGACCCACCGCCCGGTCGAAGCGGCGGGAAGGCCGAACCCCGTGACGCCGGCTGGCGACGCCGACCCCGTGGACGGAGCCGAGCCGGTCGCCGGGGCCGAGCCGGTGGACGGGAGCGGGCCAGCCGACGGGGTGAAGCACGCCGGCGCGTCGAGACCCGGGAAGAAGAACACGGCGGGGAAGCCGGCCGACCAGAAGAAACAGGCCAAACGGGAGCGCAAGGCCCGGCGTCGGGCCCGATGGCGGGTCGAGCACCGCCTCGGCTCGCCGGGCTACCTGCACGGGCTGGGCCTGCCCGACCCGCTGCGTCGCGCGGTGTGGGTCATGGGTGCCACCAGCGCGGCCGTGGCCATCGGGAGCACCCAACGGCCCGACTGCGTCGACCACGACCGGGCCGCGGCCGCGGGACTGGAGGTGGTCCGCCGCCACAGCGGGGGAGGGGCGGTGCTGCTCGATCCGGGTCACATGCTCTGGCTCGACGTGCTCCTGCCGGCCGGCGACCGTTACTGGCACGACGACATCGGCCGCTCCTTCCTGTGGCTGGGCGAGGTGTGGGTGGAGGCGCTCGATGCCGTGGGCATCGCCGGCTCGGTGCACATGGCGCCCGCCGTGCGCACCGACTGGTCGAGCCGGGTGTGCTTCGCCGGGCTCGGACCCGGTGAGGTCACCGTCGGCGGTCGCAAGGCGGTGGGCATCTCGCAGCGGCGCACCCGCGCCGGCGCCCGGTTCCAGTGCCTGGTGCTGGCCGGATGGGACCCCGCGCCGCTGCTCTCGGTGCTGGATCTCGATCCCGCCGCTCGCGCGGCCGGGATCGACGAGCTCGCCGACCGGGCCACCGGTGTCGGCTACGACCGGCTGGGGCCCTTGGCCGCCGCGGTGACGACCACCATCGAGGGGAGACCGTGACCAGGATCTGACCCAGGAAATCCCACCCAAACCCACAAAATGTTGACGAATGGCAGAAAGTCGCCGATAGTGGACCCACGGACCTCGCCTGACCACGGTCAGATCGCGGCCCGTCGAGGGACACCACCACCACCACACGGAGACCGACTGTGCAGTTCGCGGGGCAGTTCGAGCGCACGCTCGACGACAAGGGACGCGTCGTGCTCCCGGCCCGCCTCCGTGACGGCCTGGCCGGTGGGCAGGTCCTCATCAGCGACGGCGGCGACCGCCTGAGCATCTGGCCCGCGGACGAGTTCGAGCGGTTCGTGGACGACCTCACCGAGGACCTGCAACTGCAGGTCGACCAGGGTGCCATGGACGACTCGGACATCAACGAGACGCTCGACTACCTGTGGGCCAGCGCCCAGCCGATCAAGCCCGACGCCCAGGGCCGCATCGTGATCCCGGACGAGTTGCTCACCGACGAGCTGCGCGGCTCGGACATCGTCATCACCGGTGCGCGTGAGCGCATCGACCTGTTCACCGCCACCGAGTACTACGCCAAGCACGCCGCGGCGAAGCCCAAGGTGGCCGTGGCGGTCAGCAAGCACAAGCCCCGGCGGCGGACATGACCGTGCCCCGCCCGCTCTCGACGCATCCCTCCTCCAGGCAGTTCGGCGCCGGCGTCGCGCTCATCCGCTGCCTCCCGGCCGACGAGGTGGCAGACCCCTACTCCGCCCGTCTCCCATCGAGCCCGATCGGGGAGAAATCCCGACGCGCGCCCGTTGGCCGGGGGGCAGCCGATGAGCGCGGCGGGACGACAGTGGTCCTGCGGTGCGTGCAATGACCTCGTTCGCCCACACACCCGTGATGGTCGACGAGGTGGTCGACCTGTTCGCCCCGGTGCCCGCCGGCCTGCTGGTCGACGCCACCGTCGGTGGCGGGGGCCATGCCGAGGCGCTGCTCTCGGCGCACCAGCACCTCTCGCTGCTCGGCCTCGACCGGGACCAGGACGCCCTGGCCGCCTCCTCGGCCCGCCTGGCACCGTTCGGCGACCGGGTCACGCTGCGTCACACCCGCTTCGACCACATGACCGAAGCGGTGCACGAGTTGGGCATCGACGCCGTGTCGGGCGTGCTGTGCGACCTGGGCGTGAGCTCACCGCAGCTCGACCGCCCCGAGCGGGGGTTCAGCTACCGCTCGGACACACCGCTGGACATGCGGATGGACCGCACCCAGGCCCGCACGGTGGCCGACGTCGTCAACAACCTGCCCGAGCGCGAGCTGGCCGCGCTGTTGCGCGACGCCGGCGGCGAGCGCTTCGCCCGGCCGATCGCGCGGGCCATCGTGGCGGCCCGGCCCCTCGAACGCACCGACGAACTGGCCGAGGTGATCCGCTCGGCCATCCCCGCCCCGGCCCGTCGTCACGGTGGCGACCCGGCCCGCAAGAGCTTCCAGGCGCTGCGCATCGAGGTCAACGACGAGCTCGAGATCCTGGCCGGCACGCTCGACCAGGCCATCGCCCTGTTGCGCCCTGCGGGCCGGGCCGCCGTCCTCGCCTACCACTCCGGTGAGGACACGATCGTGAAGCGGACGTTCCGCTCGGCCGCCACGGGTGACTGCACCTGCCCACCCCACCTGCCCTGCGGTTGCGGGGCCCGACCCACGGTGCGACTCCTCAAGCAGGGGGCCTGGAAGGCCTCCGCCGCCGAGATCGCCGCCAACCGGCGTTCGGAGAGCGTTCGTCTCCGCGCCGTCGAGAAGCTCCCCCTGGAGGACCCTGCATGAGCCCCGCACTCGCTCCGGCCGTCGCGCCACGTCGCGCCCCCCGCCACGCCCCGGCACCCGCGTCGACGCCACGCCGGCCCCACCTCCGGCTGGTCGAGCCGGCACCAGCGCCGCGGGCGCGCCCTGAGCTCGCCGCCCGGCCAAAGGTCAGCCGCCGCATGGCGGTGCTCATCGGCACCGGGGTCCTGTTCGCCGTCCTGTTCGCGGTGGCGGTCCTGCAGACCCAGAACGTGGCGGGCCAGATGCACCTCGACCGGGTGCAGCAGGACATCTCGGACCGCCAGGCCCAGGCCCAGAGCCTGCGCCTCGAGGCCGCGGCGCTGGCCTCGCCCGAGCGGATCGTGAGCGAGGCCGAGCGCCTCGGCCTCACCGCGGCGCCGGCCGGTCCCACGTTCGTGTCCCAGGTTCCGGCCGACGCCCCGGTCGCCGACGGGGGATCGGCCACCGTCGACCCCAGCCAGATGGCGGCGCCGGAGGCCGAGGTGTCGCTCGACGAGACCGCGGCGGGCCCCGTCGACGAGGTGCTCACACCATGAGCAGCGCGCCGTCGCGCCCCACCCGGCCGCCGGGCCGGGGCCCGACCCGAGCCGAGCGCCACGCCACCAGCCCCCGTACCCGTGCGTCCGGGGGCGCTGCCGCGCGCCGGTCGCCTCGCGCCGACCGCCATGACACGCCGCAGCCGGCGCGGCGTCGCACCGGCCACGGCCCGCACCCCCGCCGCCGGCTGCTGGCGATGCTGGTGACGCTGCTGTTCCTGTTCAGCCTGCTCCTCGTGCGCGTGGCCGAGCTGCAGACGGTGAGCCCCGAGCGCTACGTGGCGTTCGGCGAGAGCCAGCGGGTTCGGTCGATCGACCTGCCCGCGGCGCGGGGGTCGCTGCTCGACCGCAACGGCGAGGAACTCGCGCTGAGCGTCAACCAGACCACGATCTACGCCAACCCCCGCGAGATCGACGACCCGCTGGGCGTGGCCGCCCACCTGGCCCCCGTGCTGGGCGCCGACCAGGCCGAGCTCGAGGACCAGCTCAGCAGCGACTCCGAGTTCGTCTACCTCGCACGGCAGGTGCCCGACGAGACCGGTCAGGAGGTGGCCGACCTCGGCCTGCCGGGCGTCCACCAGATGGACGAGCCGCGTCGCTTCGAGCCGTCCGGCGACCTGGCCCGATCGGTGCTGGGTTCCGTGGGGGTGGACAACACCGGGCTGTCGGGGGTCGAGCAGCAGTACGACCGGGCGCTGACCGGCACCCCCGGGGAGCTGACGGTCGAGCGCGCGCCCGACGGCGAGACCATCTCGTCGGGCGAGCGCCACCTCACCCCGGCCCAACAGGGCGACAGCCTCGTCCTCACGCTGGACCGCGGCATGCAGTTCGAGGCCGAGCGGGCGCTGGGCGACCAGGTGGACGCCACGGGTGCGTTGGGCGGCATCGCCATCGTCTCGCGCGTGGGCACCGGCGAGATCCTGGCCATGGCCAACGTGGAGGCCACCCAGAACGAGGACGGCACGCGCGGGCCCGCCGTGCCCAGCTCGAACAACCGGGCGGTCACCGCGATGTTCGAGCCCGGCTCGGTGAACAAGGTGGTCACCATGGCGGCGGCCATCGAGGAGGACGTGGTCGACCCCGCGACCCGGTTCATGGTCCCCGACGGCATCCAGGTCGCCGATCACCGCTTCACCGACCACGATCCCCACCCGGTCGAGAACTGGAGCGTGAACGACATCCTCACCCAGTCCTCCAACGTGGGGACGATCATGGTGGCCCAGGAGCTCGGGGCGGCCCGCCTGGACGAGTACCTGCAACGGTTCGGCTTCGGTGAGCCGACCGCGCTCGACTTCCCCAACGAGGCCTCCGGCATCACGCTCCCGCTCGACGAGTGGTCGGGCACGTCGCTCGGCAGCATCCCGATCGGCCAGGGCATCTCGGTCACGGCACTGCAGATGCTGAGCGCGTTCAACGTCATCGCCAACGACGGGGTGTACGTCTCGCCACGGCTCGTCCTGGCCCGCATCGGCGACGACGGCACCCGCCACCCCGTCGCGGCACCGGCCGACCGCCGGGTGGTCTCGGCCAGCACCGCCCGCCAGATGAACACCATGATGATGTCGGTGGTCGACGCCGGCACCGGGACCTCGGCCGCCATCAGCGGCTACCACGTCGCGGGCAAGACCGGCACGGCCCGCAAGCCGCAGGACCAGGGCGGCTACGAGGATGCGGCCGGCAACTACCACTACGTGGCCACCTTCGCCGGGTTCGTGCCCGCCGAGGACCCCGCCCTGTCGATGATCGTCGTCCTGGACGAGCCCACCTCCTCGATCTACGGCGGCGAGGTGTCCGCACCCGTGTTCGCCCAGCTCGGGCAGTACGCGCTCGCCCGGTACGGCATCGCGCCGCCGCTGCAGCTCGCCCCGGCACAGCCCCCCAGCCTCGGGGTCGATCCCAGCCAGGACGGTCTGGGCTCGCCCGTGTCCGACAGCGACCCCACTCCCGTGCCGTGACGTGGACCTCGCCCGACTGACCCACGAGGTCCCCGGTGCCACCCTCGTGGCCGGCCCGCAGGCCCACACCCCGGACGTCACGGGCATCGCCTACGACAGCCGTTCGGTGCGTCAGGGGGACCTGTTCTGCTGCGTCCGCGGCGAGAACGCCGACGGTCACGACCACGCACCGGCGGCGGTGGACAGGGGCGCCGTGGCCCTGCTCTGCGAGCGTGCCCTGCCGCTTCCCGTGGCCCAGCTGCGGGTCGCCGACGCGAGGGTGGCCATGGCGGTGGTCGCGGCCGCCTTCCACGGGCACCCCTCGGAGCAGTTGGTGGTCACCGGGGTCACCGGCACCAACGGCAAGACCACCACCGTCCACCTCCTGCAGTCGGTCCTCGAGCACGCCGGTCGCCGCACCGCCCAGATCGGCACGCTGACCGGGGCCAGGACCACGCCCGAGGCGCCGGACCTGCAGGCCCTGCTGGCCGGCTTCGTGGTCGAGGGCTTCGACGCGGTGGCCATGGAGGTCTCGTCACACGCGCTGGCCCTGCACCGCGTGGACGGCACCCGCTTCCGGGTGGCCGTGTTCACCAACCTGAGTGCGGAGCACCTGGACTTCCACCGTTCGATGGAGGACTACTTCCAGGCCAAGGCGCGGCTGTTCACCCCCGAGCTCACCGACGTGGCGGTGGTGAACCTGGACGACCCCCGCGGCCGGCTGCTCCGCGACGCCGCCGTGGTGACGACCATCGGCTTCTCGGTGCAGGACCTCGACGACCTCGAGGTGGGCCGCACGTCGTCCCGGTTCCGCTGGCGGGGCGAGCGGGTGGAGGTGCCGCTCGGTGGCCGGTTCAACGTGAGCAACGCCCTGGCCGCCGCGGAGGCCGCGATCACCCTGGGCATCGAACCGGCGGCGGTGGCCGAGGGGCTCGCCGCCGCCGGGCCGGTGCCCGGTCGGTTCGAGCCCGTGGAGGCCGGCCAGGACTTCGGGGTGGTCGTCGACTACGCCCACACCCCCGACGGTCTCGAGCGGCTGCTCGAGACGGGGCGGGAGCTGGTCGGCGCCGGCCGCCTGATCGTCGTGTTCGGTTGCGGCGGCGACCGTGACCGGGCCAAGCGCCCGCTGATGGGCGGCGTCGCCTCGCGCCTGGCCGATCGGGTGGTCCTGACGTCGGATAACCCCCGCAGCGAGGACCCAGCGGTCATCATCGAGCAGGTGAGATCAGGAATCGACGATGTCAGCAACCTCGTGGTGGAGCCCGACCGGCGCCAGGCGATCGGTCGGGCGCTCGACGAGGCCCGAGCGGGTGACCTGGTGGTGATCGCCGGCAAGGGTCACGAGCCGGTCCAGATCATCGGGGACCGCACGCTCGTGTTCGACGACCGTGCCGTGGCCCGGGAGCTGCTGTCGTGAAGACGCTCCTCGTGGCCGGTGGGATCGGGCTGATCGTCTCGCTCGTGGTCACCCGCCTGCTGATCACCTACCTGACCAACGCCCACATCGGCCAGCCCATCCGCGAGGACGGGCCGCAGGGCCACATCACCAAGGCGGGCACGCCCACCATGGGTGGCCTGGCCATCGTCACCGGCGCGGTCGCCGGCTACGTGATCAGCGACATCTCGAGCAGCCGCATCATCACCCGCTCGGGGCTCCTGGTGATGGCCGCCATCGTCGGCGCCGGCCTGGTGGGGCTCGTCGACGACTACCTCAAGGTGTCACGCGAGCGGAACCTCGGACTGAACAAGCGGGCCAAGATCATCGGCCTGCTCATCGTGGCCATCGGGTTCGCCGTGCTCACGCTGGTCCACACGCCGGTCCACACCGAGCTGTCACTGACCCGGTTCGACCAGTTCGGCTTCGACCTGGGCAACGCCGGCTGGGTCGTGTTCGCGGTGCTGTTGATCCTCGGCACCGCGAACGCGGTGAACCTCACCGACGGGCTCGACGGGCTGGCGGGAGGCTCCGCGGTCTTCGCGTTCATGGCCTTCACGATCATCGGGTTCTGGGCGTTCCGGCACCCGGCCACCTACGACGTCGAGCACGCCCTCGACCTGGCGGTGGTGGCCGCGGCCATGACCGGCGCCTGCACCGGGTTCCTGTGGTGGAACGCGGCGCCCGCGCGCATCTTCATGGGCGACACGGGCTCGTTGGCCATCGGCGCGGGCCTGGCCGGCCTCGCCCTCACCACCAACACCGCGCTTCTGCTCGTCGTGATCGGCGGCCTGTTCGTGGTCGAGACGCTGTCGGTGATCCTGCAGGTGACGGCCTTCCGGCTCTTCGGCGGCCGGCGCATCTTCCGGATGGCGCCGATCCATCACCACTTCGAGTTGGCGGGATGGCCCGAGACCACGGTGATCATCCGCTTCTGGATCGTCGCGGGCCTGCTCACGGCGGTGGCACTGGGCTTCTTCTACGCCGACTTCATCAACACCGGTGGCATCGACTGATGGGCGCCCACCAGCTCGTGGTCGGCCTCGGCGTCACCGGTGAGGCGGTCGCGCGCGCCCTGGTGGCCCACGGCTTCGACGTGGTGGTCGTCGAGGACCGGCCCACCGACCGCCACACCGCCGTCGCCGCCGAGCTCGGGGTCGACCTGGTCGGCGCACCGCCGCGCGACGTGCTGGCCCGTGCGGTGGCCGGCGCCGACGCGGTGCTGCCGAGCCCCGGGGTCCCCGACGCCCACGCGGTGTTCGGACTGGCACGCGATGCGGGCGTGCCCGTGCGCAGCGAGTTCGACCTGGCCGCGATGTGGGACGAGCGCCCGATCGCCGCCATCACCGGCACCAACGGCAAGACCACGGTCACGACCCTGGTCACCGACATGTTGAACGCCTCGGGCCGGCGCGCCGTCGCCGCCGGAAACACCGACCTCCCGCTGGTGGCGGCCATCGACGACCCGGCAACCGACACGTTCGTGGTCGAGGCCTCGTCGTTCCGCCTCGGCCACACCCAGCACTTCCGGCCTGCGGTCGCCACCTGGCTGAACTTCGCGCCCGACCACCTCGACGTGCACGCCTCGCTGGCCGCCTACGAGGCGGCCAAGGCCCGCATCTGGGCCGACCAGCGCCCCGACGACCTGGCCGTGGCGAACGCCGACGACCCCGTGGTCCGCGCCCACGCCGGCGAGGCACGTCGGGTGACCTTCTCGTTGCGTGAGTCGACCGGCTACCGGGTGGTCGAGGGCATGCTCGTCACCGACGACGACCGCGAGCTGGTCGCGGTGGCCGACCTCTGGCGCGACTTCCCCCACGACGTGGCCAACGCCCTGGCCGCCGGCGCCACCGCCATCGGCGCCGGCGCCCACCTCGAGGGCGTCCGCGCCACGCTCACCGGCTTCGCCGGGATGCGTCACCGGGTCGAGCTGGTCGGGGAGCAGGGCGGCGTGCGCTTCTACGACGACTCCAAGGCCACGGTGCCCCACGCGGTGGCCGCGGCGCTGTCCGGCTTCGAGTCGGTGGTGCTGATCGCCGGTGGGCGCAACAAAGGCATCGACCTGTCGCCCCTCGCCGGCCACCCGGGGCGGATCCGGGCGGTCGTGGCCATCGGCGACGCCGCCGCCGATGTCGAGTCGGCCTTCGCCGGGCTGCGCCCGGTCGAGCGGGCCGGTTCGATGGACGACGCCGTGGCCCGCGCCGCCGCCCTCGCCCGGCCCGGCGACGCCGTGCTGTTGTCGCCGGGGTGCGCGTCGTTCGACTGGTACTCGTCCTACGGCGAGCGGGGTGACGACTTCGCCCGAGCGGTCCACGACCTCGCCGCCCGCGAGGGGCACGCCCCGCGTCGGGCCGACCGGTCATCCACGACCGATGCGTCCCCCGATCCATCCCCCGATCCGTCGCTCACGGACGATCCGTCCGCTCATCCGTCCCCCGCACCGCACCCGCACACCGCCTGACCCGGAGGGCTCCCACCCATGGCCACCACCACCCATCCCCAGGACGGCGCCGACCACCTGACCGAGACGCGCCGGCGCCACCCGGCCGGCCGGCTCCGGCCCGGACGGGCCAACGGGCCGTTCCTCGCCATCCTCGGCATCGTGACGGCCCTCACCCTGCTCGGACTGGTGATGGTCATCTCCGCCTCCTCGGTGAGCGACCTGAAGGACCATGGCACCACCTGGTTCAGCTTCAAGCGCCAGTTGCTGTGGGCGGTCCTCGGTGGCTTCGGGATGGTGGTGGCGTGCCGCGTGCACTACCGGCGGTGGCGGGCCTGGGTGGGCCCCATGCTGATCGCGGCCATCGTGTTGCTGGTGTTGGTGCTGGTCCCCGGTGTCGGCACCGAGGTGAACGGGTCGTCGCGCTGGCTGGGCGTCGGGGCGCTGCGGGTGCAGCCCTCGGAGTTCGCCAAGCTGGCCGTGCTGTTGTTCGTGGCCAAGCTCCTCGCCGACCGTGAGCGAGAGGGCAAGGCGCGGGTGACCCGGCTGACCCTCAAACCCGCACTGGTGGTGTTCGGCGGCGTCGCCGCGCTGCTCATGCTGCAGCCGAACCTCGGTACGACGATCGTGCTCGGTGCCATCGTCCTCGCGGTGCTGTTCGTGTCCGGCGCCCGGCTCCACCACCTCGGCGGCATCGCCGTCGCCGGCGCCCTCGGTGCGTCGTTCCTCGCCATGCAGGCCAGCTACCGGCGCGCCCGGGTCACCGCCTTCCTCGATCCCTGGGCCGATCCCTCGAACACCGGGTACCAGACGATCCAGAGCCTGGTGGGCATCGCGTCCGGCGGGCTCTTCGGGGTGGGGCTCGGGGCCAGCCGAGCCAAGTACGACTTCCTCCCGGAGGCCAGCACCGACTTCATCTTCGCCATCATCGCCGAGGAGCTGGGCCTGCTCGGCGCGGCCATCGTCATCGGCCTGTTCGTGGCCCTCGCCTACTTCGGCGTGCGCGTGGCCATCGAGACCGCCGAGCCGTTCGGCCGGTTCGCCGCTGCCGGCATCACCGCGTGGTTCGCGGTCCAGGCCTTCATCAACATCGGCGCCGTGGTGGCGGTGCTGCCGATCACCGGGGTGCCCCTGCCCTTCGTGTCGTTCGGCGGGTCCTCGTTGGTGGTCACCATGGTCGCAGCTGGCATCCTTGCCAACATCGCCTCGCACGCCGACTGAGCCGGGGCGCCGATGAGGTGAGCACAGCGGTGAGCCGAGACGCGGGCACGGGCCCCGCGACCCACGACACGGACGCGGACGCGACGGCGCCGCGGGGCGCGCCCCGGACCGCGTGGGCGGTCATCGCCGGTGGCGGCACCGCCGGCCACACGCTGCCGGGCATCGCCATCGCCCGCGCCCTCGTGGCGCGCGGTCACGAGCCGTCGTCGATCCGGTTCGTGGGGTCGGAGCGGGGGAGCGAGTCGCGGCTGGTGCCCGCGGCGGGCTTCGAGGTGACCCTGCTACCTGGCCGTGGGATCCAACGGCGCCTCACGCCGGCCAACCTGGGGGCGGCGTGGGGCCTGTTCCGCGCCGTGCTGCAGGCGTTCGGGCTGCTGCGCCGCCACCGACCCTCGGTCGTGGTGGCGATGGGTGGCTACGCGAGCGTCCCGTGCGCGCTCGCCGCCATGGTCCTCCGGGTGCCCATCGTGGTCGCCGAGCAGAACGCGGTGCCGGGTCTGGCCAACCGCCTCACCGCCCGGTTCGCCAAGGCCGCGGCGGTGTCGTTCCCGGGCACCGACCTCCCGAGGGCCGTGCTCACGGGGAACCCGGTGCGGCCCGAGGTGTTGGCGATCGAACGCGGCCGGGACCGCGACGGCGCCCGTGCCGACCTCCACATCGCCGAAGGCCAACGGGTGCTGCTGGTGTTCGGCGGGTCGCTCGGGAGCCTGCGGATCAACGAGGCGGTGGTCGGGGCCCTCGGCTCGTGGTTGCCGCGGCGTGAGTTGACGGTCCGTCATGTGATCGGCGAGCGGGACTGGACCCTGGTCGCCGACCAGGCGCCGCCGCCGGTGGACGAGGGGGTCACCTACGTGCCCGTGCGCTACGAGGACGACATGCCGCGGGCGTTCGCGGCGGCCGACCTCGTCGTCTGTCGCAGCGGCGCGACCACGGTGGCCGAGCTGGCCGCGATCGGGGTGCCGGCGATCCTGGTGCCGCTGCCGGGCGCGCCGGGCGACCACCAGACGGCGAACGCCCGCGCCCTGGTGGACGCGGGGGCGGCGGTCCTGGTGCCCGACGCCCAGTTGACCGCCGAGCGACTGGTGCGGGAGGTCGACGCCCTGATCGCCGAGCCGGGGCGCCTCGAGGCCATGGGCGCGTCGGCCCGCGCCACCGCGCACCGCGATGCCGGCGACGCGGTCGCGGCCCTGGTCGAGGCCCACGCCCGTGCTTGACCTCACCGCGCCCCGTCGGATCCACGTGGTCGGTGTCGGCGGCGCCGGGATGTCCGCCATCGCCACGGTGCTGGCCGACATGGGCCACACCGTGACCGGAAGCGACCTCAAGCCGTCGGCCGGGCTCGAGCGGCTGCGCGCCCGGGGCCTCGACGTGTACGTCGGCCACGCCGCCGAGCACGTCGGTGAGGTGGACGCGGTCACGATCTCCACCGCGGTGCCCGAGACGAATCCAGAGGTGGTCGCCGCCCGCGGGCGCGGCATACCCGTGCTGCGGCGCGCCGACGCGCTGGCGGCCATCGCCGGCACGCGGCGCACCATCGCGGTCGCCGGCACCCACGGCAAGACCACCACGGCGTCGATGCTGGCCCTCGTGCTCGTGGAGGCGGGGCTGCACCCCTCGTTCATCATCGGTGGCGACGTCAACGAGATCGGCACGGGCGCGGTCTGGGACACCGGTGACTGGTTCGTGGTCGAGGCCGACGAGAGCGACGGCACCTTCCTGGAGCTCGGCGCCGAGGTCACGGTGACGACCAACGTCGAGCCCGACCACCTCGAGCACTACGGCGGTTTCGACGTGCTGCGCGACGCCTTCCGTCGCTTCCTCGCCGACGCCCCCGGGCCGTCGGTGGTGTGCGCCGACGACGCAGGGGCGGCCGAGCTCGGCCGGGAGGCGGGCGCCATCTCGTACGGCTTCTCCGAGCAGGCCGACTACCGGCTCGTGGACCCGGTGGCCGAGCAGAACGGCACGTCGTTCACCTTGCACCACGACGGCGCCGACCTGGGGCGGGTGCACCTGCCCGTGCCCGGTCGCCACAACGCGCTCAACGCCGCCGCCGCGCTGGTCGCGGGCCTGTCGGTGGGGGCACCCTTCGAGGCCGGCCGCGCCGCGCTCGAGCGCTTCGCGGGCGTGGCCCGCCGCTTCGAGTTCCGCGGCGAGACGGGGGGCATCACCTTCGTCGACGACTACGCCCACCTGCCGGCCGAGGTGGCGGCGGCGCTGGCCGCGGCCAGGGAGGGGGACTGGGAGCGGGTGGTGTGCGTGTTCCAGCCCCACCGGTTCAGCCGCATCTCGGCGCTGTGGGAGGGCTTCGGCCCCATGTTCGGCGACGCCGACCTGCTGGTGATCACCGACATCTACCCGGCCGGTGAGGCGCCCCGCCCCGGTGTGTCGGGCAAGCTCATCGTGAACGCCGTGCTCGACACCGACCCCTGGCGGCCGCTGGCCTACCTGCCCAAGCGCCCGGACCTGGTGCCGTACCTGCGGTCGGTGCTGCGCCCGGGCGACCTGTGCCTCACGCTGGGGGCGGGCGACCTCACCTCGCTGGCCGACGAGGTCCAGGCCGCGCTCCGCGAGCCGTGAGCCCGCGGTACGAGGCCGCGGCCCCAGCGGCCCCAGCGGCCCGGCGACGGAGTCGCCAGGAGCGGGCGACGTGAGTCCGAGCGACGACGCCGGGGTCACGCGGGCGCTCGAGCGCGTGGCCGAGGCCCTCGGGCCGCTGGTGCGCCGTGACGTGGCGCTCGGCCCGCTCACGACCTACCGGGTGGGTGGCGCCGCCGACCTGTTCGTCACGCTCGGCACCGTCGACGAGCTGCATCGGGTGGCCAACGCGGTGGCCTCGGCGGCGGCCACGGGACCGGTGCCGACGCTGGTGGTGGGGAAGGGCTCCAACCTGCTGGTGGCGGACACCGGGTTCCACGGGCTGGCGATCGTGCTCCGTGGCGAGTTCGAGGCCGTGGCGATCGACGGCACCACGGTGACCGCCGGTGGTGCCGCGTCGCTGCCGGTGGTCGCCCGGCAGAGCGCAGCCGCCGGCCTCACCGGGTTCGAGTGGGCGGTCGGGGTGCCCGGCTCGATCGGGGGTGCGGTGCGCATGAACGCCGGCGGCCACGGGTCGGACATGGCCGCCTCGCTGGCGAGGGTCCACCTCGTCGACCTCGCCACGGGTGAGGATGGCTGGGTGCCCGTGGATCATCTCCACCTGTCGTACCGGCGGTCGTCGGTGGCCTCGCACCAGGTGGTCGCGGCCGCCGAGCTTCGGCTCGACCCGGGCGATCGGGCCACGTGCGAGTCGGCCATCGCCGAGATCGTCCGCTGGCGACGCGCCAACCAGCCGGGCGGGCAGAACGCGGGGTCCGTGTTCACCAACCCGCCGGGCGACTCGGCGGGCCGGCTGATCGATCTCGCGGGGGCCAAGGGCCTGCGGGTCGGGACCGCGCACGTGTCCACCAAGCACGCCAACTTCATCCAGGCCGACGAGGGCGGCTCGGCCGACGACGTCTGGCGCCTGATGCGTCGGGTCGAGGCGCTGGTGCGTGACGCCACCGGCGTGTCGCTGCACCCCGAGACCCGCCTCGTGGGCTTCGGCGCCACGCCGCCCGCCGGCGACGACCCTCAGCTTCAGGGCGACGACCCTCACCGTCAGGGCGAGGACCCTCACCGTCAGGTCGAGGGCTCGTGACCACCGCCACCCGCAACGCTCGAGCTGACGCCGACGTCGACGCCCGGCCGTCGGCGCCCATCGATCCCCGCATCCGTGCCCGACGGGTGGCGATCAAGCGCTCCGCGGGGCGACGGCGCCTGCGTTGGGTCATCGCGTTCCTGGTGCTGGTCGCGCTCGTCCTGGTCGCGGTGGCCGTCGTGTTCTCGCCGCTGCTCGACGTCGATCGGATCACGGTCGCCGGCCAATTCCGCACCGATCCCGGCGACATCGTGGCCGCCGGCGGCGTGCACCGCGGCGAGCCGCTCGCCCGGGTCGACCTGGCGGCGACCGCGCAGCGCGTGGAGGAACTGCCCTGGGTGGCCCAGGCCACGGTGGTGCGCGACTGGCCGGGCACCCTCCACTACCGCGTGACCGAACGGGTGCCGGTGGCTGCGGTGCAGGGTCCCGACGGCACCTGGGGCGCGGTCGACGGTGAGGGTCGGGTGCTGGCCGCCCTCGACGCCGCCCCCGACGACCTCCCCACCGTCGAGGGATCGACCATCGCGGCCACCGTCGGGGCGACGGCCCCAGCCGACGAGCGGGACGTGTTCACGCTGGCCGCGGCCATCCCCAGCGAGTCGCGCCCGCTGGTCGACGCGGTGGTGCTCGACGACCGTGGCGGCCTCACGGTCCGACTCGCCTCCGGGGGGTGGCCACCGTGGGCCCGGCCGAGGACCTGGAGGCCAAGGGCATCGCCCTGGCGAGCGTGCTCGCGGCGGTGGACCCGTGCATCGCCACGCTCGATCTCACCGTCGCATCCGCGCCGTTGTTGACCCGAACGCCGGGTTGCGGTTAGCGTGAGGGTTAGCAAGGCGACCTCGCGCGCCCTGAACACAACGTTCAACCTCCTGTCGAGGGTAGGGCCGGGGACCTCGGTGAGGTACCCGGCTTTTGCCGTTGACGGGGGTGGGTGACCGCCTCGGCCCGAACACTGGAGTCCCTCATGGTTGGCATCTCGCAGAACTACCTGGCGGTGATCAAGGTCGTCGGCATCGGTGGTGGCGGCGTCAACGCCGTCAACCGCATGATCGACGCCGGCCTCAACGGCGTGGAGTTCGTGGCCATCAACACCGACGCCCAGGCGTTGTTGATGAGCGACGCCGACGTGAAGCTCGACATCGGCCGCGAGCTCACCCGGGGCCTCGGCGCCGGGAGCGACCCGGAGATCGGCCGCCAGGCCGCCGAGGACCACAGCGCCGAGATCGCCGCCGCGCTCGAGGGCGCGGACATGGTGTTCATCACCGCCGGCAAGGGCGGCGGCACCGGCACGGGTGCGGCACCGGTCGTGGCCGAGATCGCCCGCAACCTGGGGGCGCTGACCATCGGGGTGGTCACCCGGCCGTTCACCTTCGAGGGACGCCGGCGCACCGTGCAGGCCGAGCAGGGGATCCAGCGGCTGAAGGAGAAGGTCGACACCCAGATCGTCATCCCGAACGACCGGCTGCTCACGGTCTCCGACGACAAGACCTCGATGCTCAACGCCTTCAAGATGGCCGACGAGATCCTGCTGCAGGGTGTCCAGGGCATCACCGACCTCATCACCACCCCCGGCCTCATCAACACCGACTTCGCCGACATCAAGGCGGTCATGAGCGACGCCGGCTCGGCGCTGATGGGGATCGGCTTCGCGTCCGGTGAGGGCCGGGCCCTGGCCGCCGCCCGCGGGGCCATCTCGAGCCCGATGCTCGAGGCGTCCATCGAGGGCGCACGGGGCATCGTGCTCAACATCTCGGGTGGCAGCGATCTCGGCCTGCTCGAGGTCAACGAGGCGGCCGAGGTGATCCACGGCGTGGCCCACCCCGACGCCAACATCATCTTCGGCGCCATCATCGACGACGAGATGGGCGACGAGGTGCGGGTGACCGTCATCGCCGCCGGCTTCGACCGCTGGGACGACAAGGACAAGCACACGAGCACCAGCGACGCCGACTTCCTGCGCTCGGTGCCCGTCGACCGGGAGCCGACGGGTGACCTGTTCGCCACCCACGACGACGACGACCTCGACGCCGGCGACGATTTCGACGTCCCCTCGTTCCTCAAGTAGTCACGGCGGCGCCGTGCCCGCGGTCGTGCGTCGCGCCGACTGGCGGTTCACCTCGCGCTCGGACGGCGACTTCGCGATCGACGCACCGGGCGTGGACGCGGACCGCGCCGCGCTGCTGCGCGTGGCCGGCGGGCCCGACGTCGCATGGAACTGGCTGCGCCAGGTGCACGGCGCACGGGTCGTCGTTGCCGACGCGCCCGGCCGCCACCAGGGGACGGAGGCCGACGCGCTCGTGACGGCGACGCCGATGGTCCCGATCGCGGTGCAGACCGCGGACTGCGGCGCGGTCGTGCTCACCAGCGCGGCGGGCGTGGTGGGCGTCGCCCACGCGGGCTGGCGGGGCCTGGTCGCAGGTGTGGTGCAGGCGACCGTCGCGGCGATGCGTGAGCTGGGTGCCGGCCCGGTCGACGCCCACGTCGGACCGATGATCCACCCGGGGTGCTACGAGTTCGGCACCGACGACCTGCAGGTCGTGGTCGAGGCCTTCGGGCCGTCCGTGGTGGGCCGTACCGTCACGGGCTCCCCGGCACTGGACCTGCCCGCCGCGGTCGAGGCCGCGCTTGCCGCTGCCGGCGCCACCCTGGCGACCGTGTCGCCCGGGTGCACGGCGTGTGGGGCCTCGCGGTGGTACTCGCACCGCGCCCGACGCGAGTCGGGTCGCATGGCCGCCGTGGCCTGGGCACGGTGAACGGCGTGACCGAGGGCGCCCCGGGCCCCGATCCCGTGGTCATCGCGGCGCGCGCCGTCTCGGTGCGCGACCGCATCCGAGCCGCGGGCGGCGACCCCGCCGCCGTGGTGCTCGTGGCCGTGACCAAGGGGTTCGGGCCGAAGGTCGCGCTGGCCGCGGCCGGCGCCGGCCTGGAGGACCTGGGGGAGAACTACGCGCAGGAGCTGGTGCCCAAGGTGGCAGCACTCGACGCCGCCGGGCGGGCGCCCCGCTGGCACTTCCTCGGTCGGCTCCAGCGCAACAAGGTGCGTCTGGTGGCGCCGCACGTGTCGCTGTGGCAGAGCGTGGATCGCGAGCCGCTCGGCCTCGAGATCGCGCGGCGGGCGCCGGGCGCGTCGGTGCTCGTGCAGGTGAACCTGAGCGGTGAGGAGCAGAAGGGCGGGTGCGCCCGCGACCAGGTGTCCCCGTTGGTCGAGGCGCTCGACGCCTCGGGTCTCGACGTGCGCGGCCTCATGGGAGTGGGCCCCGCCGGCGACCCGGAGGCGACGCGGGAGAGCTTCCACTGGCTTCGGGCGCAGGTCGACCGCCTCGGACTGACCGTGTGCTCGATGGGCATGAGCGGCGATCTCGAGGTGGCGGTCGGGGAGGGCTCGACGATGGTCCGGGTCGGTACGGGCCTGTTCGGCGCCCGTGGATGACCCCGGCGAGGGCCTGTGCCCTGACGCTCGATCTCCGTCGGAGGCTCAGGCTCAGCCTCAGTCTCACGGTCAGTGACCGGCACACGCTCCGCGCGAGACGGATCGTGGCGTGCGACACTACCCTTGACGGTTTCGTAGGAGGAACCCCATGTCCAGCACGTGGCGGCGAGCCATGCTCTATCTCGGGCTCGGACCCGACGAGGAATACGACGACTACGACGCGCGCGACGACCGTTACCCCGCGACCACCGCCGGCCCGGTCATGGGCTCGGGCGTCGGCACCCCGGTGCCCGTGCGTCCCGTGCAGCCGGTGGCCCAGGACCCGCGTCAGGTGGCGCCCAGCCTCGAGCCCCAGGTGGCCGACGACACCGTCTCGGCGATACGCGCCATCCCCAACGACGTCGGCAGCTCGGGGGTGACGCCGCTCGACCCCATAGGCGGCTCGGCGGTGCGCCCCATTCCGGCGGTGGCCAAGGCCAAGCCCCACGTGGTGTCGCCCACGTCGTTCACCGAGGCCCAGGACGTGGCCGACCGGTTCAAGGGCAGCCAGCCGGTCATCATCAACCTCCAGGGCGCCGACCGCGACCTGGCCCGCCGGCTGATCGACTTCGCCAGCGGGCTCTGCTACGGCCTCGGCGGGCAGATGGAACGTGTCGCCGACCAGGTGTACCTGCTCACCCCCTCCGATGTCGAGGTCTCCGACGAGGAGCGCCGCCGACTGCAGGAGCGGGGGCTCCACGACACCTGAGAGGGCCCCATGGGAACCAACCTGATCTGCCTGCTCCTCAACGTCTACCTGATCGCGCTCTTCGGGCGGATCATCCTCAGCTGGTTCCCGTTGGAGCCCGGCACCGCCATGGCGGCCATCTACCAGTTCCTGTTCACGATCACCGAGCCCGTGCTGGGGCCCCTGCGGCGGGCGCTGCCGGCGGTCGGCGGCGGCGGCCTGCGGCTCGACCTGTCGCCCCTGGTGGTGTTGTTCGGCATCCAGATCTTCAAGAGCGTCGTGCTCGGCTGTTAGTCCGGTGCCCGCCGGGCGACCTGCCATCCCCGTGGATGCCAGGGCCTGGGGGTACGATTGGGGCATGGACGTCACGCCCCAGCTTCTGAAAGACGTCGACTTTCGCGAGAAGAAGTTCGGCGGCTACGACCCCGACGAGGTCGATGACTTCCTCGAGCGCGTCGGGGTCGCCATCGGTCAACTGCAGCTCCGCCTGCGGGAGATGACCCAGCGCGCCGAGGCGGCCGAGGCCCGCCTCGCCGAGGTGCCCGCCGCGCCCATCGCCCCGGTGGAGACCGACGACACCCTGCGCCGCACCCTCCTGTTGGCCCAGCGCACCGCCGACGCCGCGGTCGCCGAGGCCCAGGAGGAGGCCGCCCGCATCGTGAACGCGGCCCAGGACGAGGCCGCCCGGGTGCGGGCCGAGGACCAGGAGCGCCACGAGCGCCAGCTCCAGGAGTCCCAGGAGGAGGTGCGCCACTCGGTCGACGAGATCCGCGAGCGCCTCCTACAGGAGATCAACGAGCTCGAGGGCATCCGCGACCAGTTGATGAACGACGTCGAGGTGCTCGATCGACACGTCGACGACGAACGGGCCAGGTTGAGCTCCACGGTGAGCACCCTCCAGGGACTGCTCGACGCCGCCGGGTCGCTGGCCCCGCTCGAGCCGCCCGTGGTGAGTGGGGTGATCCCACCCATCGAGCCCGAGCCCAACTTCGACGCCCCGGTGGATCCTGCGCCGCCGGCACCGACCTTCAGCGCGCCCGAGCCCCCGGCCCCGGTGCCCCCGGTGCCCCCGGTGCCCGCCGCAGCCCCGGCGCCGCCTCCGGTGCTCGAGGTGTCCTTCGACGACGGCCCACAGTACGAGGGGCCGCCCCCCACCGAGGCGGCCCCGGTGTTCGACCCGCTCCCTCCGGCGCCCGCGTTCGGCGAGCCCGCTCCCGAGCCCTCGCCTCCGAGCGATGCCCCCTCGGTGTGGGACGCACCGGCCGGCGACGTCTTCGCCGCCGAGCCCGCGGGCGACGCCGACCTGTTCCAGCAGCCCCCGCCCCCTCCGCCGCCCCCGGGTGGCGGCGAGCCGGCCGGCTTCGGCGGGCTGGGTGGCCCGGTCGCCGACGATCCGTGGTCCGGCCTGCCCGGCACCGGGCCGGCCACGCAGGCCACCGAAGCGCTCAGCGACGCCGGGGACAACCCCTGGATGGCCGACCTGGCCCGCGACGAGATCGCCAACCAGCCCCCGCCGCCCGCCGGCGACGAGGATGCCATGGCCGAGTGGTACCGCCAGCAGGAGGAGGCCGGGGGCGCGGCCAAGTCCGACAAGAAGCGGTTCGGTCGAGGCAAGAAGTAACGAGCAGCCGAGAAGCAACGAGCAGAGAGCGCCTCGGCCCGGCCTCCGCGTCGCGGCTGCTCGTCGGCTCGGGGAGCGGGGAGACCCGCTCAGTGGCTACGACCGGCTGACCGAGACCGGGAAGGTGTTGTCGTCCACGGTGATCTCTCGGGTGCCACCGGGGGCCAGTCGGAGATCGGTGGCCAACACCTCGCCGGCGATCCACGCCTGGTGCGCGGTGACGGCCTCGGCGAGCGCCGGTGGCGGGTCGAGGCTGATGGTCACCCGGTCGGCGATGGCGAAGCCGGCCTCCTTGCGCAGGTCGTTGAGGGCCCGCACCACCTCCCGGGCGGTGCCCTCGAGCCTCAAGGCGTCGTCGAGGTCGAGGTCGAGGGCCACGGCCCACCCGGCCTCCTCGGCCAGGGCGAACTCGTCGTGGCGGTTGGCCCGCACCTCCACGTCGTCGGCGGTGAGGGTCTCACCGGCCACCACGACCGAGCCGTCGGCGTCGAGCGCGGCCTTCACCGCGCCCCCGTCAGCCGAGGCGAGCGCGGCCTTCACGTCGTTGACGCGGGCCCCGAGGCGGGGGCCGAGTGCCTTGAAGTTGGGGATCACCGTCCACGACATCAGGCCCGACAGGGTGTCGATGGCCTCGAGCTCCTTGACGTTCAGCTCGGTGGCGACCTCGGCGAGGACGTCGTCGTCGAGCGTGACCCCGGGCGCGAGCAGGAGGGCCCGGCGCAGGGGCTGACGCACCTTCATCTTGGCGTCGGTGCGCGCGGCCCGGCCCAGCGCCACCAGGCGGCGGGCGCCGGCCATGGACACGGTGAGCGCCGGGTCGTGGCGTCCGGCCGGCGACGGCCAGTCCGACAGGTGCACCGACTCGCCCGCCGTGAGGCCCCCGGTGAGCGTGGTGTAGAGCTCGTCGGCCAGGAACGGGCAGTAGGGCGCCAGCAGTTGCGACACCACCGTCAGGCAGCGGTGGAGCGTGGCGTGGGCGGCGGGGTCGGAGCTCTTCCAGAAGCGCGAGCGTGACCGGCGCACGTACCAGTTGGACAGGTCGTCCACGAAGCGGATGATGCGGGTGGCCCCGCTGAGCGCGTCGAAGCCCTCGAGGGCATCGGTGACCGTGGCGATGGTGTCGTCCAGCTCGGACAGCACCCAGCGGTCGAGCACGTGCTCGGGCGCGGCCGGCAGGCCGTCGGCCGTGGCGTCGGTGGAAGCGCTCGACGGCGAGGGCGACCAACCGTCGAGGTCGGCGTAGGTGACGAAGAACGAGTGGACGTTCCAGAGGGTGACCAGGGTCTGGCGGGTTGCCTCGCGAATGCCGTCCTCGAACACCCGCCGAGGGGTCCACGGCTGGCCGGCGGCGAAGAAGTACCAGCGGACCGAGTCGGCGCCGAAGCGGTCGAACAGGTCCCACGGGTCCACCACGTTGCCCTTGGACTTCGACATCTTGGCGCCGTTCTCGTCCACGATGTGACCCAGGCACACCACGTTGCGATACGGCGACTGGTCGAACACGAGGGTGTTCACGGCCAACAGTGAGTAGAACCACCCGCGGGTCTGGTCGATGGCCTCGCAGATGAAGTCGGCCGGGAACGCGTCGCTGAACTGGTCGGCGTGGGCGAAGGGGAAGTGGTGCTGGGCCGAGGGCATGGACCCGGAGTCGAACCACGCATCGAGCACCGGGGCCAGGCGGGTCGCGGGCTCGCCGCACCCGTCGGCGGGGCAGCCGAAGGTGACCTCGTCCACGTAGGGCCGGTGCAGGTCGAGCTCGGTCAGGTCACGTCCGGCCAGGTCGGCGAGCTCGGCCACCGACCCCACGCAGGTGTCGTGGCCGGCCTCGCAGCGCCACACCGGCAACGGCGTGCCCCAGTAGCGGTCGCGCGAGAGCGCCCAGTCCACGTTGCCCTCGAGCCACTTGCCGAAGCGGCCGTGCTTCAGGTGGTCGGGGTGCCATCCGATGGCCTCGTTCTCGCGCAGCAGGTCGGGGCGGCGCTCGGAGGTGCGGGCGAACCACGAGGTCTTGGCCCAGTAGAGCAGCGGCGTGCCACAGCGCCAGCAGTGGGGGTACGCGTGCTCGTAGGCCTCCTCGGCCTCGAGCCGGCCGCGGCCGACCAGGTCGTCGATGATGCCCCGATCGGCGTCCTTGACGAACAGGCCCGCCCACGGCGTGATCTCCGGCCCGAAGGTGCCATCGGGGCCGACGGGGTTGAGGACGGGCAGGTCCTCAGCCCGACCGACGGCGGCGTCGTCCTCGCCGAAGGCGGGGGCCAGGTGCACCAGGCCAGAGCCGTCCTCGACCGACACGTAGTCCGCGGTGACCACCCGGGCACCGCGCTCGTCCACGTCCAGCAGCGTGAACGGGCGCTCGTAGCGCCAGCCGGCCAGGTCGGCCGCCGCGAAGCGCTCGACCACCGCGGCGTCGGGGTAGCGGCGGGCGGCGGCGGCCTCGGCCATCACCAGGTCGGGGCGGTCGTCGTTCGAGCGGACCCGCACGTACGCGATGTCGGGCCCGATGGCCACGCCGACGTTGGACAGCAGCGTCCACGGGGTGGTGGTCCACACCAGGAGGTCGATCGGGTCGTCCTCGGGGCGCCCGCTCACGGGGAAGCGCACGTAGATCGAGGGGTCGACCACGTCCTGGTAGCCCTGGGCCACCTCGTGCGACGACAGGGCGGTGCCACAGCGGGGGCAGTAGGGCGACACCCGATGGCCCTCGTAGAGCAGGCCCTTGTCCCACATGGACTTGACCAGCCACCACACGGACTCGACGTAGCTGTTGTCGAGCGTCCAGTAGGCGTCGGCGGTGTCGATCCACGTGCCCGAGCGGTCGGTGAGGGCGGTCCAGTCCTCGACGTAGCGCTTCACCGACGCCCGGCAGCGCTCATTGAACTCGGCGATGCCATAGGCCTCGATGTCCTGCTTGGTGGCGAGCCCCAGCTCCTTCTCGACCTCGAGCTCGACGGGAAGGCCGTGGCAGTCCCAGCCGCCCTTGCGGGGCACCCGGCGGCCCCGCATGGTCTGGAAGCGGGGGAACAGGTCCTTGTACACACGCGCCCACACGTGGTGCAGGCCCGGGCGGCCGTTGGCGGTGGGCGGGCCCTCGTAGAAGATCCACGGCTCGCCGTCCTTGCGGAGGCGGGCGACCGCGCCCACGACGTCGCCGTCGCGCCAGCGCGCCGCGGTGCGGGCCTCGAGCGCGGGCAGATCGAGTTGAGGATCGACGGGGCCGAACGCCATGTCGGTCCTAGGACGCCGCTTCGTCACGCGGCCGACCGTCCGGTCGCGCCCCGCGACGGGGCGGGTGTCGGAGGGTTCGTCCGAGGGAGAGAAGAGGCACCCTCCTAGAGTAAAGGGGGCGCGCCGTTTCGGCGTGCCAGTTGTCGAGACGGGCCCGGCCCGATCGAAGGAGCACCGTGAACGACGTCTACGAACTGGATGACAAGGGCGCCGTGCTCCTGTCCGTCCACGCCCAACCCGGCGCCGGGCGCTCCCACGTGGTGGGCCGCCACGGCGATGCCCTCAAGGTGCGGGTGGCGGTGCCGCCGGTGAACGACCGGGCCAACACCGCGATCGCCGAGTTGGTGGCCGACCTGTTCGGCGTGAAGCCGAAGGCCGTCGAGCTCGTCAGCGGCGCGAAGAACCGCGAGAAGCGGTTCCGGATCACCGGCGTCGACCCCGACGAGGTGGAGCGCCTGGTCGATGCGGCACTGGTCGGCGGGAATACCGGCCCGGGCCGCGGCGTTCGTGACCCTCGCCACCCGTGAGCCACCCTTGACCGCCGATACCCTCTGGCGTACAGTCCGACACCTTTTGCCAGCCAGGTTCGGACGTTCGGGCGCCGCTGGTGTGCTCGACGACGATCGGAGATCCATGCCGAGGGCCACAACCCCCCCAGAGAAGACCGCGCGCGCCGACAAGGCACCAGCGGCCAAGAAGGCGTCGGCCTCGAAGGCGACCGCCAAGAAGGCGGCGCCGGCGGCCAAGAAGGCGGCGCCGGCCAAGAAGGCGGCGCCGGCCAAGAAGGCGGCGCCGGCCAAGGCCGCGGCGGCCAAGGTGCCGGCCAAGGCCACCCGGTCCACCACCAAGAAGCGGGTGATCACGCCGCCACCACAGGCGCCGGCCAAGCTCGATGCCTTCCAGACCAAGCGCCGGGCCGACCTGTTGAGCGAGCGGGCCACCTACGAGCGCCAGGCCGATTCGTTGCAGGCCGAGGCCGACCTGCTCGCGGCCGACCGCGAGCCCGGCGACGTGCAGTTCGACGAGGAGTCGGGCGAGGGCGACACCCTGGCCGTCGAGCGTGAGCGCGACCTCGCGCTGAGCGCACAGGCCCGGGCGGCCATCGACGAGATCGACGCCGCGCTGGCCCGCCTCGACGCCGGCACCTACGGCATCTGCGAGCGGTGCGGGAAGAAGATCAAGAAGGAGCGGCTCGAGGCCCTTCCCCACGCGGCGCTGTGCATCGAGTGCAAAGCAGGCGGTCTGGGCCGTCTCTGACCGAGGCCGGTCGATGGCAGGACGGGGGCTCGACGCCCGGCATCCCGTGCTGATCGGCGCGGTGGCACTGGGGGTCTACGCCCTCGACCAGGCCTCGAAGTCCTGGGCCGTCCACCGCCTGTCGGACGGCAGCACGATCGACGTGATCGGCAGCCTGCGGTTCAACCTGGCCTTCAACAGCGGGGCCGCGTTCAGCCAGGGCACGGGGTTCGGGCCCGTCATCGCGCTGGTGGCCATGGTGGTGGTGATCGCGTTGGTGTGGACCGGCCGGTCGGCCACGTCCCGTGTCAGCGCCGTGGCGGTCGGGCTCATCGTGGGCGGGGCGGTCGGCAACCTCTCCGACCGTCTGCTGCGCTCCGGGCCCGGCGGCCTGTTCGGCGGGGCCGTCGTGGACTTCATCGATGTGCAGTGGTGGCCGGTGTTCAACGTGGCCGACAGCGCCATCGTGGTGGGAGGGTTGTTGCTGTTGTTGAGCACGGCGCTCGCGCCGGGCGACACCGGTGATGGTGATGGTGACGAGGCCGACGTCGAGGCGGGCCCCGCCGGCACCGTGGAGCCCGACGCGGTGGCGGCCGACCAGGACGACGCCGAGACCACCGCATGAGCCCGAGGGGCGCCGCCTCCGTGGCCGAACGGGCGAGGGGCGTGGCCCGAGCGGCCCGTGAGCGAAGCGAACGAGAGCGGGAGATATGAGCCCGAGGGGCGCCGCCTCCGTGGCCGAACGGGCGAGGGGCGTGGCCCGAGCGGCCCGCCGCCTCCGTGGCCGAACGAACGACGAGCGAAGCGAACGGGAGCGGGAGGCGTGAGCGCTGATGCCTCCGCACCCCAGGTCGTCCCCGACGCCCTGGGCGGTGAACGGGTCGACCGGGTGGTGTCGTTCCTCACGGGCTGCAGCCGCTCCGAGGCCGCCGCCCTCGTCGCCGACGGCCTGGTGCTGCTCGACGGACGACCGGTCACGGCCCGCTCGGGACGGGTCACCGCCGGGCAGGTGATCGTGGTCCCCGAGGTCGACCACACGCCGGTGGCCACCGCCGCCGACCCCGCCGTCGTGCTCGCCGTCGTGTACGAGGACGACGACGTGCTGGTGGTGGACAAGCCCGCGGGCCTGGTGGTGCACCCGGGAGCGGGCCACGACCGGGGCACGCTCGTGCAGGGCGCGCTGGCCCACTTCCCCGACCTGGCGCGCGTCGGCGACCCCGCACGGCCGGGCATCGTGCACCGGCTCGATCACGGGACCTCGGGGCTGTTGGTGGTGGCCAAGACCCAGAACGCCTACGACTCGCTGGTCGAGCAGTTCGGGTCGCGCGCGGTCGAGCGTCGCTACGTCGCCCTGGTGTGGGGGCACCCCGACGACGACGTCGGCCTCATCGACGCGCCCATCGGGCGGTCGATCCGGCGGCCCACCCGCATGACGGTCTCGGCCTCGGGTCGGGAGGCCCGCACCCGCTTCGAGGTGCAGCAGCGGTTCTCGACGCCGGCCGACACGGCGTTGCTGGCCTGCCGGCTCGAGACCGGCCGCACCCACCAGATCCGGGTGCACCTCTCGGCCATCGGTCACCCGGTGGTCGGCGACGACCAGTACGGAGGGGTGCGCCCGGTGCTGACCACCGACCGTCCGCTCCTGCACGCGGCCACCCTGGGGTTCCGGCACCCGGGCACCGGGGACCACGTCGCCTTCGAGTCCCCCCTGCCCGCCGACTTCCAGGATGTCCTCGACACCCTGCGCTGAGCGCGGCACGCGGAAGGGCCGAGTGTCGTGGCGATCTCGCCGTGGGTGCGGGGAGCGAGGGACGAGCGACCCATGACGATGCGATGAGGCGCCAGCCGAAGAGCGATCAAACAGGCGCCAGCCGAAGAGCGATCAAACAGGCGCCAGCCGAAGAGCGATCAAGTAGGCCAGGGGATCTGGCCACGGGTCATGCCCGCCAGGTCGGCCAGGTGGTAGGAGTCGAGGAACCGGCGCATGTGCTCGCCGGCATCGCCCCAGATGGCCAGCAGCACGCACTGGCCCTCGTGGTCGCACGCCCCGTTGGTGTGGGGCTCGCCGAAATCGCCGGCCACGATGGGGCCGTCGACCGCGCTGACGATGTCGGAGAGAGTGATCTCCTCGGGGCTGCGGGCCAGCACGTAGCCGCCGCCCACCCCGCGCTTCGAGCGCACCAGGCCGGCGCCCTTCAGCGCCAGCAGGATCTGCTCGAGGTAGGGCTGGGGGAGGCCGGTGCGCTCGGCGATGTCGCGCACCGAGGTCGGCACGTCGGCGTCGGCGTGGAGCGCCAGCGACAGCAGCGCGCGGCTGGCGTAGTCTCCCCGGGTCGACACCTTCACGGCGCACATCGTACGGCCGGGCGACAGCAGAACTGGCCGTGCGTGACGGAAGGTGGTGGAGTGTGGTCATGACCGGGTGTTCCAAGCCGGTTGCGGAAAGGACCGACGTGGGCGATCACCCGCTTGTCCCCGACTACCGGGGTGCCTGTCTGAGCAACGTGGTGCCGGCCCTCCTGGAGCCGGGCGACACCGCGCCGCCGTGGCTGCCCGCCCCGGCGGCCGACGCCGAGCAGGTCGTCCTGCTCCTCCTCGACGGATTGGGCTGGGAGCAGCTCGACGCGCGCCGGGCGCTGGCACCGTTGCTGTCCTCGATGGCCGGCGGCGCCATCTGCACGGTGGCGCCCAGCACGACGGCCACGGCGCTCACCTCGCTGGCCACCGGCACCGCGCCGGGCGAGCACGGCGTGGTGGGCTACCGCATGGTCGAGCAGGGCGACGTGCTGAACGTCCTGCGTTGGAGTACGCCCGCGGGCGACGCCCGCCGCCGCATCGTCCCCCAGACGGTGCAGTCGGGCGTGGCGTTCGCTGGTCATCGGCCGCCGGTCGTGACCAAGGCCGAGTTCGTCGACACGGGGTTCACCCAGGCCCACCTGAACCAGGTTCGGTTCACCGGGTACCGGGTGCCGTCGACCATGGTCACCGAGATCGGCCGGCTCACCCGCAGCGGTGAGCCGTTCGTGTACGCGTACTACGACGGCATCGACAAGGTGTCGCACGAGTACGGCCTCCGCGAGCACTACGACGCCGAGCTCGGTTTCGTCGACCGTCTCGTCGGCGACGTGCTGTCGGTGCTGCCGCGCGACGCCGTGCTGGTGATCACCGCCGACCACGGCCAGGTCGACGTCGGCGACCACGTGGTGGCGCCCCACCCCGAGGTGCTCAGCCACGTGCGGTTGCAGTCGGGTGAGGGCCGGTTCCGTTGGCTCCACGCCGTTCCGGGCCACGAGCACGCCCTGGCCGAGGCGGCCCGGGCCTGTCACGGCGACCACGCCTGGGTGCGCACCCTCGCCGAGGTCGAGATGGAGGGGTGGTTCGGGCCCACCTTGACCGACGCGGCGCGAGGCCGCCTCGGCGACGTGGCGCTCGTGGCCCGCGAGGACATCTCGTTCTCGGATCCTGCCGACACGGGTGTGTTCCACCTCGTCGGCCGTCACGGCTCGCTCACACCGGCGGAGATGCGGGTACCCCTCCTGGCCGCACGCGCCGGGTAGACACAGGGGATGGCCGACATGTCCCACAGCGAACCCGACCAGCCCGTCGTCGAGCGGGGCGAGATCCTGCTCCCCGATGCCGAGGTGCCCTCGGCGCCAGGGACCGACGGCGACGGCCCACGCGAGGCGGTGTCCGAGCCGGCGAAGGTCATGCGGGTGGGTTCGATGATCAAGCAGCTCCTCGAGGAGGTGCGCTCCACCGAGCTTGACGAGGCCAGCCGCGAGCGGGTCAAGGAGATCTACGAGACCTCCGTGCGCGAGCTGGCGTCGGCCCTGTCGCCCGACCTGCAACAGGAGCTCGACCGGCTCTCGCCGCCCTTCGCCGACGACCAGGTGCCGAGCGAAGCCGAGCTGCGCGTGGCCAAGGCGCAGCTGGTCGGCTGGCTCGAGGGGCTGTTCCACGGCATCCAGGCCACCTTGTTCGCCCAGCAGATGGCGGCCCGCCAACAGCTCGACGGCATGCGGGGCCAGTTGCCCCCCGGCGTCGAGCCCGAGCAGGGTCGCCCGGCCGGCCAGTACCTCTAGTAGGCCCTACAGGTCGAGGGTGGCGCCGGCCTCGATGCCGGCGAAGCGCAGGATCTTCGCCTTGGTCGTGACGAGGAGCTCACGGGGCGCCTCGGCGGTGCGCGCCGCGACGGCCAGTGCCGCGTCCGCGAGCGCGTCGGGCTCGACGACCTCGGAGAGCAGCCCGAGGCGGTGGGCCTCGGCCGCGTCGAGCTCACGACCGGTCAGGCAGAGGTCGCGGGCCGTCGCCCCGCCGACCAGCTCCCGCAGGGGTGCGTAGACCACCGGGCCGAACGTGCGCTCGGGGTGCGAGAACCGGGCGGTGGTGGCCCCGAGGCGCACGTCGCACATCACCGCGAGGTCGAAGCCGCCGGCGATCGCCGGGCCGTTCACCGCGGCCACGAGCGGCAGGGGGAACTGGAGCACGGTGGCGTGGTAGCGGTCGCTCGAGGCCCACAGGCGGTCGCCGAGCGCCGGGTCCTCGGCGACGGCCGCGAACTCGCCGAGGTCGAACCCGGCGGAGAAGGTGGTCCCCGCGCCCGTGAGGAGCGCGCAGCGCACGTCGGGGTCGCCCGCGAGCGCGTCCAGTGTGTCGCTCAACGCGTCGCGCAGCTCGATCGACAGGGCGTTGCGGCGCTCCGGCCGGTCGAGGGTCAGGCGGGCGACGCCGTCGGCGGGACGGTCCAACGACAGGGGTGAGGGCATCGGCGGCAGGGTTCCTCTCGTTCGGCTACCGTGGCGAATGACACGGGTGTAACTTGTCCCCAGGCTGGGGACAACGGTTGTGGACCGTGTGTGGACAGAAGTATCGGTCGATGCAGCATCGGTCGCCGAAGTATCGGTCATCGAGCCGGAGAGAGGAACCGTCGCCGGGTGCCTGATTCATTCACCCACCTCCACACGCACACGGAGTTCTCGATGCTGGACGGCGCCTCCCGCATCGGCGAGGTGGTGGCCGCCGCGGCCGCCGACGGCCAGCCGGCGCTCGGCATCACCGACCACGGCAACATGTACGGGGTCCTCGACTTCTACCGCGAGTGCCGCAACCAGGGCATCAAGCCCATCATCGGCAGCGAGCTCTACCAGGCCTACGACAGCCGCCACGAGCGCCCACCTCGCCGGGGCCGCCAGGACGACGGCGGGGGCGACACCGACGGCGGGGCCAAGCTCTACTACCACCTCACCGCGCTGGCGGAGAACGCCACCGGCTACAAGAACCTCATCCAGCTGGCCAGCCGGGCCTTCCTCGAGGGCTACTACTACAAGCCCCGGGTGGACTGGGAGCTGCTCGAGAGCCACAGCGAGGGCGTCATCGTCACCACGGGATGCCTCGGCGGCCACGTGCTGCAGTCGTTGCTGCACGACGACTTCGAGGGAGCGCTGAAGAAGGCGGGGCGGCTGCAGGACATCTTCGGGCGCGACAACGTGTTCGTCGAGCTGCAGGACCACGGCATCCCCGAGCAGACCCGCACGAACCCCCAGCTGATCGAGATCGCCCGCCAGCTCGACGCGCCGCTGCTCGCCACCAACGACAGCCACTACACCCACCGCGACGACGCCATGGCCCACGACGCCCTGCTGTGCGTGCAGACGGGTGCGCTGGTCAGCGACCCCGATCGGTTCAAGTTCCACGGCGACGGCCACTACCTGAAGAGCGCCTACGAGATGCGCTCGCTGTTCGCCGAGGTCCCCGAGGCGTGCGACAACAGCCTCTGGATCGCCGAGCGCTGCGACCTCGAGATCGAGTTCGGCAAGCCGCAACTGCCGGTCTTCCCCCTGCCGCCCGAGTTCGCCCCCGACCTGTCGGGCGTCGAGTTGGGCCTGATCGACAGCGAGACCGAGGCACAGCTCCGCGAGCAGGCGGCCGCCACCTACCTCGAGCACCTCACCTTCGAAGGTGCCCGTTCCCGTTGGGGCAACGACTTGCCCGACGCCGTCGTCGAGCGCATCGCCTACGAGCTCAAGGTCATCGGCGACATGGGCTTCTCGCAGTACTTCCTCATCACCTGGGACCTGATCCGCCACGCCCGCGACTCCAACATCCGGGTGGGGCCCGGGCGGGGGAGCGCGGCGGGCTGTTGCGTGGCCTACTGCCTGCGCATCACCGACCTCGACCCCATCAAGTACGACCTGCTGTTCGAGCGCTTCCTCAACCCGTCCCGCATCTCCATGCCCGACATCGACATGGACTTCGACTCGCGGTTCCGGGACGAGATGATCCGCTACGCGGCCGAGCGCTACGGGCGCACGCACGTGGCCCAGATCGTCACCTTCTCGACCATCAAGGCCCGGGCCGCCGTGCGCGACGCCGCCCGGGTGCTGGGCTACCCCTACGTGGTCGGCGACAAGATCGCCAAGGCCATGCCCCCGCTGATCATGGGCCGCGACACCCCGCTGTGGGCCTGCCTCGACCCCAGCGAGAAGTACGCCGACGGCTACAAGATGGCCGGCGACCTGCGGTCGATGTACGAGACCGACGCCGACGCCAAGTCGGTCATCGACGTGGCCAAGGGCCTGGAGAACCTGCGTCGCCAGGACGGCATCCACGCCGCCGCGGTGGTGATCACCAAGGACGAGCTGACCGACTACCTGCCCATCCAGCGCAAGCCCGAGTCGGGCCAGGACCCCGAGCTGGCACCGGTGGTCACCCAGTACGAGATGCACGGCGTGGAGGACCTCGGCCTGCTCAAGATGGACTTCCTGGGCCTGCGCAACCTCGACGTGCTCTCCGACACCGTCGAGCTGGTGCGCGAGAGCCGAGGCGTCGAGCTCGACATCGACAACCTGCCGCTCGACGACGACGCCACCTACGAGATGTTGCAGGCCGGCGACTCGATCGGTGTCTTCCAGCTGGAGGGTGGCCCCATGCGGGCGCTCATGCGCTCGCTGGCACCCACCGGGTTCGAAGACGTGGCCGCCCTCGTCGCCCTGTACCGCCCGGGCCCGATGTCGGCGAACATGCACAACGACTACGCCGACCGCAAGAACGGCCGCAAGCCCATCACCTACGAGCACCCGGACCTCGAGCCGATCCTGGGTGACACCTACGGGTTGATGATCTACCAGGAGTCGGTCATGCGGGTGGCCCAGAGCATCGCGGGCTACTCGCTGGCCGAGGCCGACAACCTGCGCAAGGCGTGCGGCAAGAAGAACCGCGAGCTCATCGCCAAGGAGCGGGTCAAGTTCATCGAGGGCTGCGAGCGTGAGGGCTACGGCGCCGACCTGGGCACGACCCTGTTCGACATCATCGAGCCCTTCGCCGACTACGCCTTCAACAAGAGCCACGCCTACGGCTACGGCCTGGTGGCCTACCAGACCGCCTACCTGAAGGCGCACTACGGGGTCGAGTACCTGGCGGCGCTGCTCACCAGCGTCAAGACCTCGCTGGAGAAGGCCGCCGTCTACCTGAACGAGTGCCGCCAGCGGGGCATCCCCGTGCTGGTGCCCGACGTCAACGTCTCGCAGTCCAACTTCACCGCGCTGGTCGACCGGACGGCGCCCCCCACGGCCGAAGGTGAGCCGCCCACGCCGTTGCCCGACGCCATCCCGTTCGGCCTGTCGGCCATCCGCAACGTGGGCGAGGGCCTGGTGGCGCTGATCCTCGAGGAGCGCGAGGCCGGCGGGCCCTTCGCCGACTTCTACGACTTCTGCGAGCGGGTCGACACCGCGGTGCTCAACAAGCGCACCATCGAGTCGCTCATCAAGGCCGGCGCCTTCGACTCGCTCGGCCATCCCCGCCGAGGCCTGCTCACGGTGTTCGAGCGGATCGTCGACGTCACCGTGGCCCGCCGGCGCGAGCGCGACATGGGGGTCATGACGCTGTTCGGCGACGCCGGCGACAGCGGTGGCCCCGCCTACGACGAGCGCCCCCGCATCCCCGACCTCGACTTCGAGAAGCGCCAGCAGCTGGCCTTCGAGAAGGAGATGCTGGGCCTCTACGTCAGCGACCACCCGCTGATGGGGGCCGAGGCGTCGCTGCGCCGGCGCACCGACGGCACGCTCGACGAGTTGGCCGACCTCGACGACGGCACCATGCGCGTGTTCGGCGGGGTGGTGACGGCGTTGCAGAAGAAGTGGACCAAGAAGGGTGACCTGATGGCGGTGTTCACCCTGGAGGACCTGCGATCGTCGGCCGAGGTCATGGTGTTCCCGAAGACCATGCAGGAGCACGGCTACAAGCTGGAGGACGACGTGGTGGTCTGCGTGCGGGGCCGCGTCGACAAACGCGACGACACGCCCAAGCTCATCGCCATGGACATCGAGGTGTTCGAGCCCAGCACGACCGCGCCCGCGCTGCGGATCGCGCTCAGCGCCACGGGCCTGCAGCCGGGGCTGGTCGATCGTCTCAAGGCGCTCCTGCTCGAGCATCCGGGCGAGTCCGAGGTGTTCATACAGCTCAGTCCCCGCCAGACCGTCCGGCTCCCGCCCGAGTTCTGCGTCGAGGCCTCCAACGTGTTGCTCGCCGAGTTGCGGGTGATGCTGGGCCCCGACGCGGTCATCGTCTGACACGCGATCGGGCCGGTCGCGACCATGGTCCGGCACCCGGCACGGGGTGTCGCCGAGCCGGAGACCGGTGGTCTCCGGACGGGGGCGGGACCCACCGGATCGGGCGCGAGTTGCGCTTGGCCCCGGATCACGCTGGACTAGAGGGGACCGTTCCACAGCACGTCGGGGGCTCAGCAGCGCATGGCCATTGAGGTTGAGACGAAGGATTGCACCGCACTCAGCGATGCCGAGTTGGCCGAAATGGCCGACATCTGCGCCGATGGGCCGAGCCGCTTCGAAGCCGGATTGCTCTCGAAGCAGGCCGAGGAGTGGGTGCTCATCACCATGACCCGGGAGGGCAGCCGCCTCAAGGGCTTCTCGTTCAGCACGCTCGAGCGCATCGGTGGGACTCCGAGCGTGCTGATCGGGTTGGCCTCGGTGCGGCGCACGTCGAAGCGTGACTCGGTGCTGCGGGCGATCATGGCCGATCAGTTCCGTCGGGCCGTGCTGGCCTTCCCCGACGAGGACGTCCTCGTCGGGACCCGCCTGTTCCATCCCTCCGGGTTCGAGGCGTTCAAGGCCCTCGACGACATCGTCCCCCGGCCGGACCACAAGCCCTCGGGCGAGGATCGGGCCTGGGGTCGCCGCCTGGCCAAACGGTTCGGCATCGATGCCGACAGCTACGACGACCGCACCTTCCTGGCGGTGGGCGACGGCAGCTTCCCGTGCGTCCTCGACCACGAGACCCTGCGGCCCGAGGCCATCCCGGCCGATGTCGCGGCGTTCTTCGGTGACCACCAGCCCGACCGGGGCGACTCGCTCGTGGTGTTCGGCTGGGCCATGGCCGAGGATCTCGCCAAGTTCTCCTGAGCCCGGCCCTCCACTGAGCGTGGAGCTCCAACAGATCCTCCGCGGGCGGCGCATGTGCCGCTCGTTCCTCGACGACCCGATCGACGCGTCCGTCCTGGCGCGCGTCCTGGACGCGGGGCGCCGGGCGCCGTCGGCGGGCAACACCGCAGGCACCCATCTGGTGGTGCTGGAGGGCCCGGAGCAGACCGCCCGGTACTGGGACGTGACGTTGCCGGCGGCCCGCCGGGGTGGGTTCCGGTGGCCGCGCCTGCTGCACGCACCGGTGCTGCTGCTGCCCTTGGCCGACCCGGCGGCCTACGTGGCCCGCTACGCCGAGCCCGACAAGGCCGCGACCGGCCTGGGCGAGGGCGCGGACCGATGGGTGACGCCCTACTGGACCGTGGACACCGCGTTCGCGGCGATGACCATGCTGCTGGCGGCCGAGGACGAGGGCCTGGGGGCGCTGTTCTTCGGGATGTTCGACCACACCGCCGCCGTCCTGGCGGCGCTGGGGGTCCCGGTCGGGTTCGAGGCGATCGGCACCATCGCCCTCGGTCACCCCGCGGCCGGGGCCACGTCCGAGCCGGGCCGATCGGCCGATCGGCCGCAGCCGCCGCTCGGGGAGCTGATCCATCGGGGTGGCTGGTAGCGGTGCTGTTCCCGAACGCCCTGCACGAGGGCCTCCGCTCGGGTGCGGTCACCCTGACGGTGCGCCGGTGGACCCGTCCCCAGGCCAAGGTGGGCGGCCGCTACCGCAGCGGGGGCGGACTGCTGGAGGTGACGGCCATGGCGCGGGTGGCGGCGTCGGCGATCACCGAGGACGACGCCCGGCGCTGCGGCTCGACCGATCGGGCCGCGTTGTTCGCCGCCATCGGCGTCGAGTCCGACGACGACCTCGTCTACCGGATCGAGATGCAACGGGTGGGTGAGGTCCCCGTCGACCCGTTGCCGCTCGACGACGCCCTGTCGGACGAGGACGTGGCCGCGCTCACCCGACGCCTCGACAAGTGGGGGGACTGGGCCATCGAGACCCTGCACGTCATCGAGGCGCACCCGGCGCGGCGGGCCGGCGACCTGGCTGACATGGTGGGACGCGAGCGCCTTCCCTTCAAGGCCGACGTCCGCAAGCTGAAGGGCCTCGGCCTCACCCAGAGCCTCGACGTCGGCTACCGACTGTCGCCCCGCGGCGAGGCGTACCTGCGGCGGCGGGCCGAGTGGTGAGGGGCTCGAACGCCGCGACCGACGCCGATGTGCTCCGGAGAGTGGCCTACGCGACCAAGGACAACCTGCTCGACCGGGCGTCGATCTACGCCTACCGCACCGAGCCCCTCGACTTCGTGCCGTGGGTCCTCGGCCAGGTCTCCTGGCCACGAGGAGCGAGGACGCTCGATGTCGGGTGCGGTCCCGGTCTGTATGCCCGAGCGCTGCTCGACCGGGGGATGGCGGTGACCGCTGTGGACCTGTCCGAGGGGATGGTGGCCGCCGCCGCGGCGGCCGGGATCACGCGCACGGGGGTGGCCGACGCGCAGGCCCTGCCGTTTCCGGACCGTCCGTTCGATCGGATCGTGGCCGCGCACATGATGTACCACCTGCCCGACCGTGCAGCAGGGGCCGCCGAGTTGGCCCGGGTGCTGCGCGCCGACGGCGTCGCCCTCGTCGTGACCAACGGCGCCGGCCACCTCGGGGAACTGCGATCGGCGATGGGCGCCGCCGGCGGGATCGGCGCACCCGTGTCCGAGAACTTCCTCTTGGACAGCGCCGGCCGAGCGCTGCTCGCCGGTGCGTTCGGTGCGGTCGAGGTCGTCCGCCACCTCGGTCGCATCGAGGTGCCAGACCCGGAGCCGGTCATCCGGTACGCCGACAGTTGCCGTGCCCTCGACGAGCCGTCGATGCAGGTCCCGTGGGACGAGATGATGGAGGCGCTCGCCGTGGTGGTGCACGCGGAGATCGAGCAGTCCGGTTCGTTCGCCATCACCACGGACACGGGTGTCTTCTGCTGCTCCGCGCCGCGATGACCCGGCGTGTCGCAGTGGTGACGGGCGTGAGCCGTCGGGCCGGGATCGGATTCGCCGTCGCTCGCCGGCTGGCCGCCGATGGCTTCGACCTCGTGGTGCAGTCCTGGGCGCCGCACGATGCCGAGATGCGGTGGGGCGCTGATGCGGATGGTCCGGAGGCGCTGGTCGAGGAGGTGCGCTCGCTCGGTGGTCGGGTCGAGCACGTCGTCGCCGACTTCGAGCAGCCTGACTCGGCGGGGTCGGTCATCAGCGCCGCCGCGGCGGCGTTCGGTCACGTCGACGTGCTCGTGGCCAACCACGCTCGCAGCTCGAGCCAGGGGATCGACGCGCTCACCGTCGACGAGCTCGACCGCACGCTGGCCGTGAACGTGCGGGCCACGCTGCTGCTCGTCCAGGCCTTCGCCGCCCGACACGACGGCCGTCCCCACGGACGCGTCGTGTTGTTCACCTCCGGCCAGGGCAAGGGGCCGATGCCGGGTGAGGTCCCGTACGTCGCCTCGAAGGGAGCCCTCGAGCAGGTGACGCCCACGCTCGCGGCCGAGCTCATGGGCCGGGGGATCACCGTCAACGTCATCGACCCCGGACCCACCGACACCGGCTGGGCCGACGGCGTCACTCGTTCTGCGGTCGAGGGACTGATGCCCCGCGGTCGGTGGGGCACCCCCGACGACGCCGCCCGGCTGGTGGCGTGGCTCGCCGGCCCCGATTCCGACTGGGTCACCGGCCAGGTCATCCACAGCGACGGCGGCTTCACCGGCTGACCCACCGCTCGTTCCGGGTACGGATCTCCCGGCTCACCGGGCGGTTTCTGGACCCAGAACGGCAAAGGCGCGAAGAACGAGGACGGGGTAGCCGCACAGCCCGGTGTCCCGTTCGACCAGCCGCGGGCTGATCTGAACTCGGCGCCGTTGGTCCGCTGACGGCGGACTGGATGCGCTGAGTTGGGGAGATCTGCGAACAGGCTGCTAACTCGGCGCCGATAGTCCGCTCGCGGCGGACTGGATGCGCCGACTTGGCCCGACCTCGAGGTCTGGTCGCTGCCGGTGGCCACGACGCCCCTCCGTTGCGCCTTTGCGTGCTCCGGCGCTGAGCGGGATGTCCCACCACGCCTAGTGCGTTGGAAGGACGCTACTCGAGCTGCGCCGCCAGCGCCTCGACGGTCGTCGCCGGCAGTTGGCAGGTGAAGTCGTGGCACAGGTAGGCGGCTTCGGCGTCGCGGCCCTCCCAGAGGGGTGAGTCGTAGGGCTCGCCCCAGGCCAGCACGGCGTTGGGCAGGAAGCGGCGGGCGACCTCGGCGACGAGGTCGGGCCGGTCACCCGCCACCACGATCTCGGTGGCGCCGCCGACGGCGAGGTCGAGGGCGCCGAGCAGGTGGGCGAAGGCGCTGGCGTAGCGACTCGCCAGCGGGGCGAAGAGGCGCAGGATGGCGGTGGCCGCGTCCTCGTAGCGGGCGTCGCCGGTGAGGGCCGCCAGGCGCAGCAGGGCCAGCGCCGCCGAACTGTTGGCCGAGGGCGTGGCGTTGTCCTGGAAGTCCTTCTGGCGTGCGATGAGGGCCTCGGCATCGTGGCCGGTGGTGAACACCCCGCCGGCCTCGTCGTCCCAGAACAGGTCGAGCAGGGCATCGGCGGTGGTGCGGGCCTCATGGATCCATCGGGCCTCTCCCGTGGCCTCGGCCAGCCGGGTGAACCCGTCGACCAGCGCGGCGTGGTCGGCGGCGTAGGCCAGGTGCTGGGCCCGGGCCGGGTGCTCGCCGTCGCCGGCCTGCCACGAGCGCAGCCAGCGCCCGTCGTCGCGGCGGAGGTTGGCGACCAGGAACTCGGCGTTGCCGACCGCGTCGTCGAGCCAGACCCGGTTGCCGGTCGCCGCGGCCGCTTCGGCCAACGTCGCCAGCCACAACCCGTTCCACTCGGTGAGCACCTTGTCGTCCAGGCCGGGACGGACCCGGTCGGCGCGCGCCGCCAGCAGCGCCGCCCGGCCGGCCTCGACCACGTCGGGGCGTGCCAGGTCGCCGCGGACGGGGCGGTGCAGGATGTTCGCGCCCTCGAAGTTGCCGTTGCGGGTGACGCCGTACCAGTCGATCACCGCCGCGGCCGTGTGGGGGTCGAGCACGGCTTCGATCTCCTCGGCGCGCCAGACGTAGAACTTGCCCTCCTCGCCCTCGGAATCGGCGTCCTCGGCCGAGTAGAAGCCGCCCGAGGCGTCGCGGAGGTCGCGGCGCACGTAGTCGACGGTCTCGTCGAGCACCTGACGGAAGCGGTCCTCACCGGTGACCTGCCAGGCGTGGAGGTACACCCGGGCCAGCAGGGCGTTGTCGTAGAGCATCTTCTCGAAGTGGGGGACCATCCAGAAGTTGTCCACCGAGTAGCGGGAGAACCCGCCGCCGAGGTGGTCGTAGATGCCGCCGGAGGCCATGGCGTCGAGCGACGTGGTGACCACCTCGAGCGTCCGGGGTGTGCCCGCGTGCTGATGGGCCCGCAGGAGCAGGTCGAGGCTCATGGACTGGGGGAACTTGGGCGTGCGACCGAAGCCACCCCAGTCGGCGTCGTGGTGCTCGAGCAGTTGGTCGTGGGCGGCGTCGAGGACCTCGCGGCCAGGTAGATCCGGTGCGGCGGTGACCTCGGCGCTGCGGGTGATCGCGGCCGTCAGCTGCTCGGCGTTGCCCAAGAGCTCGTCGCGCTCGTCCCGCCAGTGCTCGGCCACCGCTCGGCAGAGGTCGACGAAGGCGGGCATGCCGTGTCGAGCCTCGTTCGGGAAGTAGGTGCCGCCGAAGAAGGGCCGGCCGTCGGACAGGAGGAACACGGTCATGGGCCAGCCGCCCCTGCCGGTGAGCTGTTGCACGGCGTCCATGTAGATCGCGTCGACGTCGGGGCGCTCTTCCCGGTCCACCTTCACGTTCACGAACAGGTCGTTCATCACCGCCGCGGTGGCGGGGTCCTCGAACGACTCGTGGGCCATCACGTGGCACCAGTGGCAGGCGGAGTAGCCCACCGAGAGCAGGATCGGCCGGTCCTGCTCGGTGGCGGCGGCGAACGCCTCGTCGCCCCACGGGTACCAGTCGACCGGGTTGTCACGGTGCTGGCGCAGGTACGGGCTGGTCTCGTCGGCGAGGCGGTTCACGACGGCCCAGGGTAGGAGTCGTCCCCTCGTCCCCGGCTTAGAGAGGCTCCGGTAGGGTCCGCGCCCATGGCCGAGGACGGCGACGAGCCCGCTCGGGCACGGGTGCGTTCGCGCTGGCCCCTCACACCGCGGGACCGCTCGCTGGTGGCTGCCTTGGCGCTGACCGGTGCGTTGCGCCTCCTCTGGGCCGTCGTCGTCACCCGAACGCCGGCGGACGCGTTCAGCGACCCCGCCCAGTACCTGCGCATGGCCGACGGGTTCTCGCGCGGCGAGCTGCCCACGTGGTTCTCGGGAGCGCCCACGGCGTGGCTCGCCCCCGGCTATCCGGCGCTCCTGGCGCCGGTGGCGCTCCTGGCGAGGACGAGCGGCCTCGCCAGCTTCGCCTTTCTCGCCTCGCTGGTGAACGTGGCGGTCGGGGTGCTGACCGTCGCCGCCGCGGCGTTCCTCGCCGGCCGGTGGATCGCGCCCGGCGCCCGCAACCCCGCGGCCTGGATCATGGCGATCGCGCCGGCCCAGATCTACTTCGTGTCGACCGCCCACAGCGAGGTGGTCTTCGGCGCGCTCTTCCTCGCCGCGTTGTGCCTCGTGACGGTGCTGGTGCAGCGGGCGGACGGGGTCGACCGGGCCCGACCGTGGCTGTGGCTCGGTGCGTTCGTGGGGCTCGTCATGCTCACGAGGACCCAAGGGGCGGTGGCGCTCGTCCTCCCCGCCCTGGCCATCCGCGCGTGGCGGGGATCGTGGCAGGGCGCCCTGCGGGCCAGCGGACTGCTGATCGCGGGCTCACTCGTCGTCCTGGTCCCGTGGACCGTCCGCAACGGCCTGCAGGTAGGGGTCTGGACCTATGCGTCGACGGGGAACGCGGTCACCCTCTGCCTCGGCAACCACGACGACGCGGTGGCCGAGTACGAGGACGACCTGCTCTCCGACGACCTACGCGCCGACTGCTACCGCTACTCGGTCTGGGACGACCCCGAGCTGGGGGCGGCGCCACCCTGGTGGCACTACGCCCATCCCGACGAGGGCCGCTGGTACACCACGACCATCCGACGGGGCGTCGGTTGGGCGCTCACCCATCCGGTCGAGGAGGTGGGGCTGACGGCGCGCAAGCAGGTCGAGCTGTGGCGCGACGACTCGGACGCAGTGGCGGGAGCGCGCAACTACAGCTCGCGCAGTTGGGCGGGCCGGGCCACGCGGCCGCTCGAGTGGCTGGCCGACGCATGGCTCTGGGGCGTCGAGGTGCTGGCGCTGGTGGCCCTGATCCGCATCCGCCGCTGCCGCCAGGCGCTGCCCATCTGGGGCGCCGTGGCGCTGCTGAACGCCACCGTGATCATCGCCATCACCTTCCCGCACTACCGGTTCGCGGCCGTGCCGCTGGTGGCGGTGCTCGCCGGTGCCGAGGTCGCGGTGCTGCTCGGCCGACCGGTCGAGCCGCTCTCCCGCGCCTCGCGCCCGGTCGAGCCGTCGTCTCGGTGATCACGCAGGCCCTCCGCGGGTCGTTCCTCCCGCAACGTGACCGTGGGTCGCCGCGCGTCGCGGTGGTCTCCGGCACCTGGCGGGTGGGGGCCGGGGGCCGGGGCGGTAGCGCTCACGTAGCCTCGGCGCCCATGGAGCTCAGACTGGACGGGAAGGTGGCCTTGGTGACCGGGGCGTCACGGGGGATCGGGCGGGCCATCGCCGCCGAGATGGCGGCCGGCGGGGCGCTGGTGATGATCTCCTCGCGCAAGCAGGAGGCACTGGACGAGGCCGCGGCGGCGATGGACGGCGACGTGGCGACCTTCGTGGCCAACGCCGGCGAGCCTGATCAGGCGGCGGCGTGCGTGGCCGCGTGTGTCGAGCGCTTCGGAGGCCTCGACATCCTCGTGAACAACGCCGCCACCAACCCCTACGGCGGGCCGATCATGGACATCGACCTGCCCCGCTACGACAAGACCTGGCAGGTCAACCTCCGGGGGCCGCTGGTGTGGACCCAGGAGGCGTGGAGGGCGGCGCTGCAGGAGTCCGGCGGGACCGTCATCAACATCGCGTCGGTGGGTGGCTACTCGATCGAGCAGTCCATCGGCGTCTACAACACCACCAAGGCCGCGCTGATCTACCTGACGAGGGCGCTGGCGGCCGAGCTGGCGCCGACGGTGCGGGTCAACGCCATCGCCCCCGGTCTGGTGAAGACCGACATGGCCCGTGCGCTCTGGGAGCCCCACGAGGAGGCCGTGGCCCGCACCATGCCGCTCGGCCGCCTGGGTGACCCCACCGACATCGCCAAGGCGGCGATGTTCCTCGCCAGCGACGCGGCCTCGTGGATCACGGGCCACACCCTGGTCGTCGACGGTGGCCTCCTCGTGCGCGGCTAGACCTCGCTGGGCCGGAGCCCCCAAAGGAGATCTCGTCAGCGCCGTGACAGCAGCCTGCTCAGGTTCTCGACGGCCGGCGGACACCACTCGCAGCGTGCCCGGTGTCGCTGAAGCGGCCACCGGGCTGATCGGGGTGACTGGTACCGTCGATGGCGATGGCAGCCTGGGGGCACCGCCGTGGAGGGCGCCGAGCCACCCCCGTGCGCCACGCCACCCTCTCCGTGGTCCTCGCCGCTGCGACGGTCGTCGCGGCGGCGCCGGCGTCGGCGCCGGCCGAACTCGAGCCGCCGGCACCGACCCTGGAGGTGTCGGCGACGGAGGTGTCGGCGACGGAGATGTCGGCGACGGCGCCGACGATCAGCGTGAGCCTGTACGAGACGTGTGCTCGGTTCCCCGACGGATCCGTCAAGTGCTGGGGCGTCAACTGGTACGGCGGGCTCGGCTACGGGACCAGCTCTCCGTCACGGGGGGCCCAGGCCCATCAGATGGGCGCGGATCTGCCCGTCATCGACCTCGGCACCGGCCGCACGGCGTCGAGCGTCGCGTCAGGAGCGCTCTCCGCGTGTGCCGTCCTCGACGACGGAACGGTCAAGTGCTGGGGGAACAACAACAACGGACAGCTCGGGTTGGGGGACAACGTCGGCCGTGGTTCCGGCCCGAGCGACATGGGCGACGACCTGCCCGCCGTCGAGCTCGGCGCAGGCCGGACGGCCACCGCGGTGACCGGCCCCGTCGCACACACGTGCGCGTTGCTCGACAACGGCACCGTCAAGTGCTGGGGTGGCAACGGATCGGGCCAGCTCGGCCTGGGCAACACCACCGGCCATGGCCAGCATCCCGGGGAGATGGGCGACGCCCTTCCTGCGGCCAATCTCGGCACCGGCCGCACCGCCACCGCCGTCGCCACCGGCGTCGGGCACACCTGTGCGCTGCTCGACAACGCCACCGTCAAGTGCTGGGGTGGCAATGCCAGCGGCCAGCTCGGCCTGGGCGACATCGCGAGCCGCGGTGATGAACCTGGCGAGATGGGCGACGCCCTTCCCCCCGTCAATCTCGGCACCGGCCGCACCGCCACTGCCATCGCCGCGGGCGGCGATCACACGTGTGCCCTCCTCGACAACGCCACCGTCAAGTGCTGGGGTGAGAACGACGACGGGCAGCTCGGCCAGGGTGACACCTTCGACCGCGGCAACGAGCCCCGCGAGATGGGCGACACCCTCCACCCGGTGAACCTCGGGACCGGCCGCACGGCCACCGCCATCACCACGGGCTGGCACCACACGTGTGCCCTCCTCGACAACGCCACCGTCAAGTGCTGGGGGGACAACGTGGTCGGGCAGCTCGGCCAGGGTGACACCTTCGACCGCGGCAACGAGCCCGGCGAGATGGGCGACACCCTCCACCCGGTGAACCTCGGCAGCGGCCGCACCGCCACCGCCATCGCCGCAGACGAGGGCATCCACACCTGCGCGGTCCTCGACGACGCCAGCATCAAGTGCTGGGGCGACAATGAGAACGGCAGGCTCGGCCTCGGGGACACCATCCATCGCGGCGACCAGCCCGGTGAGATGGGCGACGCCCTCCCCAGGGTGGCGCTCACGGGCACCGGCGTGGGGGGACGGGTGACCGACGCGTCGACCGGCGAGCCCCTGGACGCCCCCCTCCTCGGAGTGCTCTCGGCGAATGACCTTGCTCTGGCGCGGGAGTCCGTGGGGACCGGTGACGGGTATTTCGGCATCGAGCTGCCCGTCGGCCGGTACTTCCTGTACCTGATGGACCAAGGCGGGACCCACGCGCCGGGGTTCTTCGGCGTCCCGACGCCGATCACGGTCGCGACCGGCAGCACAACGGTCAACCCGACCATGGCCCCGACCCGAGGAGCCATCAGCGGAACGGTCACCGACGCCGTCACCGCGAGCCCGGTGGGCGGCGGCTTCGTCCTCGCGCTGGATGGCACCGGGGCGGTCGAGCGCGGCGTTCGGGCGAACGGATCCGGACAGTACCGCCTGCCCGACCTCCGGCCCGGACCCCACCACGTGGTCGCCGTCGATCCCACCGGCGGCCATCAGGCCCGCTTCCACCCGAGCGCACCGAGCCTGCCCGGCTCCACCCCCGTCAGCGTGGCCGTCGGCTCCACCGCGACCGCCGACATCTCCGTGCCATCCCAACCCGCGGGCACGGCGACCACCGCGATCGTCGGCCAGCTGTTCGATGCGCAGTCCATCAAGGCGGGGGCGTGGGTGCTGGCCCTTCGCGCCGACGACTTCTCGGTGGCCAGGGCCACGACCACGGACGTCAGCGGGAGGTACTCGCTCCCGGTCCCCGCCGGCGGGTACAGGGTCGCCTTCATCGACCCGAGCGGCCTCGACGCCATGGAGTGGTACGACGACCAACCCGCCTCCGCCCTCGACCACGCCACGACGGTCACCGCGCCGGTGGCGGGCGGATCCGCGGTCCTCGACAGCGCCACCCTGGCCCGGCCCACGGGCACCATCGTCGGCCGCGCCCTCCAGGGCAATGTCAGCTGGTGGGACATCTGGGTGGTGGCGATCGGGCCCGAAGGCATCGCCGCCGCGGCCAGCAGCCGCGGCGCCAACGGCTTCACGTTCACCGGCCTGGCCCCGGGCACCTACCGGCTTGCTGTCGTCGACCCCGCCACGGGCCACATCGAGTACTGGCAGGATCAGGCCGGCTACGACCAGGCCACCCCGATCACCGTCACCGCCGACAGCACCGTCACGATCCTGCCCGACTTCGGAGCACCTCCCCCGTAGTAGGCCGACAGGGCTCCGGCCGTGGACGGCTGGGTTCGGCGTGGCCAGCGGCCGGGACAGGCACCTCGGAGGCCTCAGGTTCGTTGTGCATGTCTCGTCGCCTGGCGACGACGAATGCACAACGAAGGGCCGAAGCTGGAGCTCGGACGCTCTCGCAGGCGAGCAGGCCCGCCCTGGTCAGCGGCGGGCGAGGCCCTACGCGGCCTGCGCCCCGTCGGCCTTCTAGTGTCTGGCCCATGCGGATAACGGAACGGTGGGAGTACCTCACCATCGAGGACATCCCGGACGACAGCCAGCTCGAGTCGCTGAAGGAGAGCTACGCCGAGCTGGGCTACGACGAGGTCGAGCGGGGCGACGGGCGCCTCGTCGTGCGCAAGGAGTTCCCGGTCACGGGCCAGATCCTCGTGGATTGATCAGAGGAGCGAGCGCCTGACCTTGCCGATCGAGGTGCGGGGGAGCGCCTCGTGCAGCACCAGTTCGCGGGGCGCCATGAACGCCGGAAGGGTCTCGCGCACGTGGCCGCGCAGGTCCTCCAGCGACGGGGGGGCGTTCACGTCGACGGGCACCACGTGGGCCACCACGCGCCGGCCCCACTCGGGGTCGGGAGCGCCCGCCACCGCCACGTCGGCCACCGCGGGGTGGGTGGCCAGCGCCTCCTCCACCGGTAGGGGCCAGACGTTCTCGCCGCCGGTGATGATCAGGTCGCCCCGGCGGCCCTGCACGTGCAGGACGCCCTCGTCGTCGATGTGGCCGAGGTCGCCGGTGGCCAGCCAGCCCTCGGCGTCCTTGGGGTCCGACCCGTCGCGATAGCAGCGCAGCAGCATGGGGCCCCGCACGTGGATCTCGCCGTCGACGATGCGCAGCTCCACCCCGTCGAGCGGGCGCCCGTCGTAGACCACGCTGCTGCCGGTCTCGGTCATCGCGTAGCTGGTGACCACGTTCGGGGGGAGATCGGCAGGGGGCGCCGAGCCGCCCACCACGATGCGCTCGAAGCGCGAGGCGTCGATGCGGGCCAGCGCAGTGGGCACGAGGGTGGCGTGGGTGGCGCCCCGGGCGGCGGCGGCCTCCACCCGTTCGGCGTCGAAGCGTCCGTGCACCTCCACCGGGGTGCCGGTCACGAGCCCCCGCATCACCACCGCCAGCCCACCCACGTGTGACAGGGGCAGGCAGGACACCCAGCGATGACGAGCCGGGTCGATGCCCAGCCAACCGTGCACCGCGAGCGCCGACGCCCGTATCGAGTCGTGGGTCAGCACCACCCCTTTGGCGTCACCGGTCGATCCGCTGGTGGGCACCACCACGGCGTCACCGTCATCCACCGGCCGGCTGCCGGCGAGGGGGGTGGACAAGCCGTCCGGCTCGACGAGGCGGGCGGGCGCCATCTGCAGCAACAACCGCTCGCGTGCCGGTGCAGGCAGGCGGGGATCGACGGGGAGCAGCGCATCGCCTGCGTCCCAGACCCGTTGCAGCCCCTCGAGGAACTCCGGACCGCCGTCGGCGATGACGGCCACCAAATCGCGCACGGACCGAGGGTACGGGTAGAACTAACCACGTGACCGAAACCACCATTCGCACGGCCGCCGACTGGGTGGCGGCGGGCGACTACCACGACATCCGCTACGAGACTGCGCTGGTGCCGGGCGGCGCCATCGCCAAACTCACGATCGACCGGCCCGAGGTGCGCAACGCCTTCCGGCCCCAGACCCTGTTCGAGCTGTCGCACGCGTTCAACGTGGCCCGTGACGACGACCAGGTCGGCGCCATCATCCTCACCGGCGCCGGCGACCTGGCCTTCTGCTCGGGAGGCGACCAACGGATCCGCGGCGACGACGGCTATCTGGGTGACGACGCCGTGGCGGCGAAGGGCATTGGACGGCTCAACGTGCTCGACCTGCAGATCCAGATCCGTCGCACCCCCAAGCCGGTGGTGGCCATGGTTGCGGGCTACGCCATCGGCGGCGGCCACATCCTGCACCTGGTCTGTGACCTCACCATCGCCGCCGACAACGCCCGCTTCGGACAGACCGGGCCGCGGGTGGGGTCGTTCGACGGCGGCTACGGGTCGGGCCTGATGGCCCGGATCGTGGGCCAGAAGAAGGCCCGTGAGATCTGGTTCCTGTGTCGGCAGTACGACGCCCAGCAGGCGCTCGACATGGGAATGGCCAACACCGTCGTCCCCCTGGAGCAACTGGAGGAGGAGACGGTGCAGTGGTGCACCGAGATGCTCGAGCTGTCGCCCATGGCCCTGCGCATGATCAAGGCGTCGATGAACGCGGCCGACGACGGCTTGGCCGGCATCCAGCAACTGGCGGGCGACGCGACGCTGCTCTTCTACCAGACCGAGGAGGCCCAGGAGGGGCGCGACGCCTACGTGGCCAAGCGCCCGCCGGACTTCACCAGGTTCCCGAAGAGGCCCTGATGATCCGGCTCGAGGCACAGGATCCGGCGACGGTGACGCAGCGAGCGGAGCGGAGCAGCTGCGTTCGCGAACCGGATGCCGGAGGCGCCCCGAGGGACGAGGGGCCAGTGTGAAATGGGTGGCCGGGGCCCGGCCGCGCACACTGCCGGCCGCCATCGTTCCCGTGGCGGTCGGCACGGCGGCCGCGGTCGGGCGGGTGGACGGCGGCCTGATCTGGTGGCGCGCCGCCGCGGCGCTGGTCGTTGCGCTGGCCATACAGGTGGGCACGAACTACGCCAACGACTACTCCGACGGCATCCGCGGCACCGACAGCGAGGCTCGGGTGGGGCCCATGCGACTGGTGGGGTCGGGCGCGGCATCCCCGGCCGCGGTGAAGCGTGCCGCACTGCTCTCGTTCGCGGTGGCCGCCATCGCCGGGCTGGCGCTGACCGTCGTGGTCGGCCCCATCTTGTTGGTGGTGGGAGCGCTGTCGTTCGCCGCGGGCTGGTTCTACACGGGCGGCCCCCGCCCGTACGGCTACGCGGGCCTCGGCGAGGTGTTCGTGTTCGTGTTCTTCGGCCTGGTCGCCACCGTCGGGTCGGCCTACGTGCAGACCGAGCACCTGTTCTGGCTGGCCTTCGGGGTCGCCGTTCCCGTCGGCCTCCTCGCCACCGCCCTCCTGGTGGTGAACAACCTGCGCGACATCCCCAGTGACACCGAGGCGGGGAAGCGCACGCTCGCGGTGAAGCTCGGCGACCTGCGCACCCGCTGGCTCTACGTGCTGTTGCTGGTCGGGGCCTTCCTGTGCCTCATCCCCGTCGCGGGCCTCGCCGCCATCGGCGCCACCTTCGCGTTCATCGGCATCCCCTTCGCCCGCAAGCCGGTCGAGCGAGTGCTGGGTGGTGCCACCGGCCCTGACCTCATCCCCGTCCTGGGGGCCACGGGACGGGTCCAGATGATCTTCGGCGTGCTCCTGACGATCGGCCTCGCTCTCTCGTTGTAGGTCCTCGTCGGCAGTTGCCCGTGTCCCCAGGCCTTCGACACCGAGCCTGAACCCCGGGGCCAGCTTCACCTTCACGATGAAGGTCAAGGTGCGCAACCGCGCAGCCGCCGGGTCGAGCGTGACGCCGGCCGTGAAGGTGACGAGCGTGGGCGACACCACGCGCAAGGACGTGGTGAAGGCGCGAGTGGCTCGCGCCTGATCTCAACGACTCACGGTACGGAGCCAGGAGCGGAGCGCGCCGAGTACGGCGTCGGGCGCCTCGAGGTGGGTGCTGTGGCCGGCACCCGGGACCACCACGAGCGTGGCGTCGCCGCCGATGGCGTCGGCCAGTCGGTGCGCCAGCGCGGTGAACTTGGCGTCCTCGGCCCCGGCCAGCACGAGGACCGGCTTCCCGAGCGTGGCCAGCCGGTCCCAGGAGGGCTCCTGTGTTCCGGCGCCGGTGAGGCGGAGCGACGAGGCCAGGCCGGTGGCGGTGTTGGCGCGGCGCTCGTCGACGAAGCAGTACTCCTCCGGAAGACCGGCGAAGAGCGGGAGATCGAGCCAGTGGTCGAGGAACGCATCGACGCCCTCGGCCTCGATGCGCCCGGCCAGGGCCTCGTCGGCGGCTCGCCGGGCAGCCCGATCATCGGGGTCGTCGATGCCGGCGGTGGCACTGATCAGCACGAGGGCGTCGACGGCCTGGGGAGCGCGTAGGGCGAGCTCGAGGCACATGCGCCCGCCCATCGAGTAGCCCACGAAGGTCGCAGGACCCAGATCGGCCAGTAGGCCCGCCGTCGCGGCGAGGTCGGCGTGCACCTCGGCGGACCGGCCGTGGCCCGGGGCGTCGACCCGCACCACCTCGTGGTCACGAGCCAGGTCGGCGGCGAGCGGGCCCCAGCACCGGGCGGTCTGGGTGAAGCCGTGCACGAGCACCAGACGGCGGCCGGCGCCGTCGACTTCGGTGGCGAGCCGCCTGCTCACCGCAACCCGGTCCGGACAGGGTCACGGGCGACTCGAAGGCGCGGCGGTACAGCACGCGCCCGTCGCAGCCGGCGACGGCCGGCGTGGACCACGAGTGGCCCGGAACCGCGATCGCACGCGGGCGCCACGGCGGACGAGGGGGGCGGCGAGGTGGGCACCGGGGCAACCGTAGGCTGGCGGCCGTGACCCAGGGGCCCGAGGTGACCGCGGCGGCGACGTTCTGCGCCACCCTCGTCGACGAGTGGGTGCGCGCCGGGGTGCGGCACGCCATCGTGTGCCCGGGTAGCCGGTCCACGCCCATGGCGCTGGCCCTGGCCGCCGCTCCTGGCCTCGATGTCGAGGTCGTCCACGACGAGCGATCGGCCGGGTTCATGGCCCTCGGCGCCGCGCTCCGAGAACGCGAGCCGGCGGTGTTGCTGACGACGAGTGGCACGGCGGCCGCCGAGCTTCACCCGGCCGTGGTCGAAGCCGATCTGTCCGGTGTGCCGATGATCGTCTGTACCGCCGATCGACCTCCCGAGCTGCAGGATGTCGGCGCTCCCCAGACCATCGACCAGGTTCACTTGTACGGCCGCGCCGTCCGGTGGTTCTCCGCCCCCGAGGTGCCCGATGACAACCGTGCCGCCACCTGGCGACCGCTGGCGGCCCGAGCGGTCGCGGAGGCCACAGGCAAGCGACCGGGTCCCGTGCACCTCAATCTGGCGTTCCGCGACCCGCTCGTCGGACGCCCGGGCCCGTTGCCCGACGGGCGAGCTGGCGACAGGCCCTGGTTCGAGCGATCTCGGTTCGTCGAGCCCGCCGAGAGCGAGGTCGGGCGGGCCGCAGCGCTGCTCACGGGTCGCCGAGGCGTGATCATCGCCGGTGGCGGCGAGTTCGATGCCTATGAGCTGTACACCCTCGCGACCAAGTTGGGCTGGCCGGTCGTGGTCGGCCCGCGATCGACCTGCCTGTGGGACGACCAGCCGAACGCGATCGTCCACCTCGACGCATTGCTCAGGGTGCCTGCGTTCGCCGAGCGTCACCGGCCCGAGGTGGTGCTCCAACTCGGTGGGCCCTTGGCGTCCCGCCTCGTGGCCGAGTGGCTGGCGGGGGTGCCGGTCGTCGCGGGGATGGCCGACCACGAATGGATCGATCCGGGTGCCCAGGTCGCACTGGCGGTACCCCTCCACCTGTACGCGCCGCTGTCCGAACGGGAGTGGCGCGCGGCGCCGGACGAGTGGCTCCGGGGGTGGACCGACGCCGAACGCGCCGCTCGCGCCGCCATCGCCGCCGTGCTGGCCGAACACCCCGAGCCGACCGAACCGGCCATCGCCCGCGATGTGGTCCGCCACCTCCCCGATCAGTCCGCGCTGGTGGTGTCTTCCTCGATGCCCGTGCGCGACGTCGAGTGGTACGCCGAACCGGGGCCAGATTTCGTCGAGGTCTTCGCCAACCGCGGCGCCAACGGCATCGATGGGGTCGTGTCCACCGGCGTCGGCGTGGCCCTGACGGCCGGGAGCGAAGGCCCGTACACGATCACCCTGACCGCGGGTGGCACGGATGTTCCCCGGCCTCAGCCCCGGTCGCACGGGCCCAGGTGTCCCACGGCGGTCCTCGTCGGCGACGTCGCCTTCCTGCACGACAGCAACGCGCTGCTGGGGCTCGTCGCCCGCGGCGTGAACCTCACCATCATCGTGATCGACAACGACGGTGGCGGCATCTTCTCGTTCCTGCCCCAGGGCACCCAGTTGCCGACCGACCGGTTCGAGCAGCTCTTCGGCACCCCGCACGGCGTCGACCTGACCAAGCTGGCCGAGGCCCACGGCATCCCGTACGAGGTCCTCACCACCCAGGCCGACGTCGGCCCGGCCGTGGCGGCATCGGCGGGGCAGGTCGGCCCCCGCATCCTGATCATCCGCACCGACCGCGCCGCCAACGTGGCCGTGCACGCCGAGATCCACGCCGCGGTGGCGGCGGCGCTCTGATCTGAGGCGCGGCTCGATCGGCCGTCCCCAGCGGCACACCGCTACCGCTGCCGCTGTCGCACGCTGACGGGCCGACACCTCGGAGGCCTGTGGGCTCGTCGGTCGGGTCCTCGGCGCTTCGATCCGCGACCGCTCCTGAACTCGAGGCAATGACTGGCGGGTTCCGGGGGCGGTTGCCTCGAGTTCGGTGGGGCGGCGTTCTCGAGGCAATGACTGGCGGGTTCCGGGGGTGATTGCCTCGAGTTCGGTGGGGCGGTGTTCTCGAGGCAATGGCTGGCGGGTTCCGGGGGTGATTGCCTCGAGTTCGGTGGGGCGCCGCCGGCAGCCGCTACGGGCGCAGGATGGCGCCGAGGAGGGCCTGGAACTTGGCCCGGGTCTCGGCCAACTCGGTGGCGGGGTCGGAGTCGGCCACGATGCCGTTGCCGGCGAAGAGGCGGGCCCGGTTGCCGCGGATCTCGGCGCAGCGCAGGCCCACCGCCCACCGCCCGTTGCCGGCGCCGTCCACCCAGCCGACGGGCCCCGCGTAGCGGCCACGGTCGAGGTGCTCCAGGTCGGCGATGGTGGCCAGGGCGAGGTCGCGCGGCACGCCGCACACGGCCGGTGTGGGGTGCAGGGCCGCCATCAGCTCCAGGACCGACGGGGCCGGTGTGCTGAGGCGCCCCTCGACCAGTGAGGCCAGATGTTGCACGTTGGCCACGGGGACCACGGACGGCTCGGCCTCGGCGTCGAGGTACGAGCACCAGGGCAGCAGCGTGTCGTGCACCATGTCGATCGTGAGCTGGTGCTCGTGGCGGTCCTTGGCCGACGCGAGGAGCTGGGCGGCCAGGCGGGCGTCGGCGGTGGGGTCGCCGCCGCGGGGAGTGGTGCCGGCCATGGGGTGCGACCGCACGACGTCGCCGACCCGGGACACGAGCAGCTCCGGGCTCGCGCCGACCATGCCCTGGATCGACGTGATCATGCAGCCGGGATAGGTGCGCCGCAGCCGCTGGAGGATCGTGACGCGGTCGAGCGGTGCGTCGGCCTCGATCACCACCTCGCGCGCCAGCACGGCCTTGTGGAGGTCGGTGGTGGCCATCCGAGCGGTGGCCTCGGCCACGGACGCGCACCAGTCCGCAGGCGGTCGCACGGGTCGCACCGAGAACGACGACGGCTCGGACGCCGTGGGCGAGTGAGGAGGACCGGCCAACGCCACACCGAGATCGGGCCCGTCGCCGCGGGCGGCGATGGTGGTCACCCAGCGGCTGCCGTCCTCCGCCCGTCCGACCACCAGTGCCGGCACCACCAGCTCGCCGGCGGCATCCGGATCGAACGGCAGGGCCCCGAAGGCGACGGGACCGGTGCCCGGCAGTCCCACCTGGTCGTCGCCGGCCAGCGCCCCCAACCTCGCCTGGGCCTGGATCACCGACCCGGCCCGCTCCGCACCGCCGGCGATGGTGAGGCGCGCGGCCTCGCCGCGCGCGGCCAGGCCCACCCCGTGCTGCTCGAACAGCATGCCGTCGGCGCCGGCCACGGTGAGCAGGTCGACATCGTGGTCGAGCCTTCGGGTGACCGCCCGCAGCCCGGTGCCGCTCACGCTCGCCTCGGGGCGATGTGGAGGGGGCCGAGCACCGAACGTGGGGTGCTCCGGCAGCGGAGCCCCTGGTGAACGGTGCCCCCCGGGCCACGGTGGTGGTCGGCGGCGCGATCAACGGCGGCCCGCTGGGCGCTGCTGCTCACGGCGCCGCCGGACCGTTCGTGCGGATGATCACCCGACGAAAGGGTGGCCGGCTGGACGACAGGCCGTCGTCCGGGATGGCTCACGCTTCTCTCGTGGCGGTGATCAGCTGCGAGATGCCGGTCGACAGCAGCTCCCGCCGGACCTCGGAGAACCCGGCGTCGGCCAGGCGGGCCACCATGGCGTCGGGCTCCGGCAGGTAGGCCACCGACTTGGGCAGGTAGCGGTACGCGGACGGGTCGGACAGCAGGCCGCCGATGCGGGGCACGACCTTGCCGAAGTAGATGCCGTGGCCCCAGCGCAGCACCCGGTTGGGGGGCTCGGCCACCTCGAGGAGCGCGATGCGGCCACCGGGGCGCACGACCCGCCCCAGCTCGTCGAAGAAGGCACCGAGCTCCACCAGGTTGCGCAGCGCGAACCCGCAGGTGACGCCGTCGGCCGCGGCGGTGGGGGCGGGCAGCCGGAGGATGTCGGCCTGGACGAGCGGCGCGTCGGTGCGGGCCGCGCTGAGCATGCCGTAGGACAGGTCGAAGCCCAGCGGGACCAGCCCCGCCGCGGCCAGCTCACGGCAGAAGTCGCCGGTGCCCGCGGCCAGGTCGAGCACCACCGACCCGGCGGGCAGCGCCAGCTCGCGGATCGTGTGGCGCCGCCAGCGCACGTCCATCCGAAACGTCATCACCCGATTGACCAGGTCGTAGCGGGGGGCGATGGTGTCGAACATCGACCGCACGGCGGCGACCTTCTCGTCGCCCTCGGGCAGCGGCTCGACGTCGGCGCTCTTCACAGGTCGATCGTAGGGCGCGACGCCTCCGGGACCATCCCCGGGTGGGCCGCCGCGCGGTGGAGCGTCAAATGGTCATCGGCACGTCGGCGCGCATCCGGGGGAACAGCACGTCGAGCAGGGGCAGGTCGTGGGCCAGCATCGCGTCGTCGACCCGATCCTCCAGCGCGGCCGCGCCGAGGCGTCCGAGCAGCAGGGCGTCGAGCGCGTCGGGCGCGATGCCCGAGTGCCCCTCCTCGTAGGGGTCCTCGATGGCCGGCCCCCAGGTAGCGATGCCCACCTCGCCATGGTCGTACGGGAGCACGATCGACCGGTTGTAGAGCGACAGCACGAGCGTGCCGCGCTCGTCGGCGAACGGCGACGCCGCCAGGCGTGCCGACAGGACCGGGCGGACGAGGACCAGGAACGCCACCGGGTCGGGGATGCGGGTGTAGATGGCGAGGTAGTCGTGCGAGGGCTCGGCGACCGCGTGCAGGGCGACCGAGAAGGTGGTGCCGGGGCGGTCGACGATGGCGAGGTCGGCGCTGCCCTCGCCGCTGCGGGCGTGCACCAGCAGCGCCCGCGCCGCGCCGATCGAGTCGGCGGCGGCCTCGTACATCTCGGTGCGGGCCACCACCGCGTCCGGGTGGCGCTGCAGACGCCCGAAGCCCTCCACACGTCCGTCCCGCCGAGCGACGAAGACCTCCTCGCCGTGGCGGTCCGCCTCACGGACCAGCCACTCCCAGTCCGACCGGGCGCGGTACACCACCAGGTCGGCTGCCGCGTGGGCCGCGGCGTGCAGCCGGGCCAGGTCGTCGACGTCGCCGACGCCGGCGGGGCCAACCGTCCAGGACCCCGGGGCGGCGAGCGTCCGGTCGACCAGGCGGTAGCGGGGCGGGTACTGCAGCCCGTACTGGTAGCCCAGGCGGCGGTAGAAGTAGGGGATCCCCGTGATCAGCGTCATCGCCTGGCCGAGCCGGGCCGAGCGCCGGTGGAGATGATCGAACTGGGCCCGCACGAGGCCGCGGCGTCGGTAGGCGGGATCGGTGGCCACGTACTCGATCTGTCCGAGGGCGAACGGCACGGTCCCGTAACGGGCGTCGAGCTCCAACAGCACCGAGGTGGAGACCACCCGGTCACCGTCGACCACGACACACCACTGCTCGGGCCGGCGCAGGAGGTGGCGCACCGCGCCGGCCTCGGAGTCGCCGTGCACGGCGACGTTCAGCGCCACAACGGCGTCGTGGTCCTCCTCCCGCCCCACCCGCAGGACCAATCCGCCGTCCAGCGGTGTCTCGTCGGCGCTCACCGGTCCCGCTCCGGTTCGCTTCGCTCCCGGGCCTCTCGGGCCGCTCCGCCGTCCCTCGGGCTCATGGCCGAGACGCTACGCGCCGATCACCGGATCTCTTGGTGATCGTCCACCTCGTGCGTGGTCGACCACCACGAGACCTTCGCGTTCGGCGGGCGCCGGCACGATCGTCAGGTCGCGTCGGCGCGCGGGGCGCCGCAGTGCTTGCAGTTGGGATAGGCCCGCGAGGTGGGTCGCCCGCACGCGGTGCAGCGCACCACCCGGATCTCGCCCCGCCGCAGCCGGGCGATGCTCGACACCAGGATCCCGCCGACGGCGACGACGATGCCCAGCTCGAGCAGGTCGCGGACGTACTGGGCGGCGAACACGGTCGCCATTCTGTCTGCCTACTGTTGGCCGATGGCCATCGACTTCAGCTTCCCGCCCGAGCTCGACGAGATCCGCATGAAGGTCCGTGCCTTCGTCGACGAGGTCGTGCGCCCGGTCGAGGAGCGGGCGGTCGCAGAGGACTGGGACCGGGGGCAGTGGATCAGGGGCATCATCGAGATGCGCGGCAAGGCCAAGGAGTGGGGCCTGTGGCTGCCCCACATGCCCGAGGAGTGGGGCGGGATGGGCCTCAGCCACGTGGCCATGGCCAGCGTGTCGGCCGAGGCGGCCCGCGCCCGGATGGGCCCGTTCGCGCTCAACGCCCAGGCGCCCGACGAGGGCAACATGCACACCCTGCTGCACTGGGCCACCGACGCCCAGAAGGAGAAGTACCTGCGGCCGTTGTGCGAGGGGGTGCAGCGGTCGTGCTTCGCGATGACCGAGCCCGAGGTGGCCGGCTCCGACCCCACGCTCATCCAGACCCACGCCTACCAGGACGGTGACGAATGGGTCATCAACGGCCACAAGTGGTTCATCTCCGGTGCCCGGGGGGCGTCGTTCGCGATCCTCATCGCCCGCACCGAGGACGACCCCGACCTGCCCCAGGCCGCCAACTCGGCCTTTCTGGTCGACATCCCCAGCGAGGGCTGGGAGGTGGTCCGTGACGTGCAGACGATGTCGGGTGGTCACAACCACTGCGAGATCCGCATCACCGACCTGCGGGTGCACGCCGACCAGATGCTCGGCGGCCGGGGCGAGGGCCATCTCCTCGGCCAGGCCCGCCTCGGCCCGGCCCGGCTGGCCCACTGCATGCGTTGGATCGGCCAGGCCGAGACCGCCCTCGACATGATGGTGGCCCGCTCGCTGGACCGGTACTCGCACGGCTCCCTGCTGGCCGAGAAGCAGGGCATCCAGTGGATGATCGCCGACTCCACGATGGAGCTCTACCAGGCCAAGCTCATGGTGCTGCACGCCGCCTACCTGATCGACACCGGCCGCGACTTCAAGAGCGAGGTGTCGATGGCCAAGCACCACGTGGCCAACGCCCTCTGGAAGATCATCGACCGTGCCATCCAGGTGCACGGCGCGCTCGGCTACTCCACCGACACCCCGCTGGCCGACATGCTCACCCAGGCCCGCTGGAGCCGCTTCGCGGACGGCGCCGACGAGATCCACCAGATGCGCATCGCCCAGCGCACCATCGCCGCCTACAAGGACCACGGCAGCACCCGCACCGCCACCGGCGACCTGCCTGTTTGATCGCTCTTCGGCTGACGCCTCATCGCACCGTCGAGGCTCGCTCGTCCCTCGCTCGCCGCGCGTCCCTCGCTCGCCGCGCGTCGTCTCGCCTCGTCGCCTGATGGTCTGTGAGCGGGGGTGTCCCCGCCTACTCGCAGACGGTGCCGTCGGCGGGTAGTTCGAGGGTGATGAGGTACTGCGCCACCGCGTCGTCGACGCACTGGCTGCGGCCCGAGCCGACGTGGCCGGCGGCGTCGAGGGTGAGCAGGCGGCCCTGTTCGAGGTTGTCGGCCACGTCGACCGCCTGCTGGTACGGCGTGGCGGCGTCGCCGGTGTTGCCCACCACCAGGACGGGCGGCGACCCGGGTGCGGTCACCTCGTGGGGATCGCCCGACGGTGGGGCCGGCCAGAAGGCGCAGGGCAGGAGCTCGTTGGCCACCGAGGCGCCGGTGCGCGGCGCCACGGCGATCAGCTGGTCGGCGAACTCCTGGTAGGCGGCGCCGCCTTGGGGCACCGGCGAGTCGACGCACTCGACCGCGGCGTAGGGGGTGTAGGCGCCGAGGTCGTAGTACTGCTGGGCGAGATCGTTCAGGCCCTGGCCGTCGCCGGCGTCGGCGTCGGCCAGCGCCTGCCACAGCGCGGCGTCGTCACCCGAGTCGAATTCATAGGTGACGTAGACCGCAGCGGTCTGCAGCTCGGCCGGGCCCACCTCGCCGTCGCCCCCGGGGAGCGGCTGGTCGTCGATGGCGGCCGCGACCCGGTCGTAGGTGGCCGCGGCATCGTCGAGCGGGCACGAGGGGTCGTCGTCGCAGGCGGCCAGCACCGAGTCGACCTGGGCCTCGATGGCCTCGCCCTGGGTCAACAGGAAGTCGCTCAGTCCCTGGGTGGGGTCGACGACGCCGTCGAGCACCATCGCCCGGGTGCGCTCGGGGAACTGCTCCACGTAGCCGAGGCCCAGCGCGGTGCCGTACGAGAAGCCCGCGTAGGAGATCTGATCCTCGCCGAGCGCCTCGCGGATCGCGTCCATGTCCTGCACCACGTCGGCCGTGCCGATGTGGGGGAGCAGCTCGCCGTCCTCCGCCTCGCACTCCTCGGCGACCGCCCTGGCGGCGCGGTCGAGGGCACGCTGCTCGCCCGCGTCGTCGGGCTGGGGGTCGAGGTCGAGGAAGGGGTCGACCTCGTCGCCGCACTCGAGCGGGTCACTGTCGCCGACGCCGCGGGGATCCCAACCGATGAGATCGAAGCGGTCGAGCACCTCCTGCGGGAACGGGCGGGCGAGCGCGAACTCGATCCCGCTGGCGCCGGGGCCGCCCGGGTTGGTGAGCAGCACGCCGAGGCGCGCGTCGGGATCGGCCGCCGGGATGCGCACCACCGACAGGTCGATGGTGGGCCCATCCGGCGCCGCGTGGTCGAGGGGGACCGCCAGCGTGCCGCACTCCGCCGATCCGCACGGGGTGAAGTCGATGGCCACGTCGCCCGGGGCCGGGGTGCTCGTGGCCGACGACTGCACCCCGCTGCCGCAGGCGGTGATCGCCGCCGCCACGCAGAGGACGAGCGCGGCAACGGCGAGTGACTGGCGTCTGGGCATCGGCGCGAGGCTACGGGCCTCCTAACCTGGCGCCATGTCATCCCCCTTCCACGTCGGCGTGTTCACCCCCCAGGGGTGGAAGACCGAGCTCTCGTCCATCAGTGACCCGCAGCAGCAGTGGCAGCGGGTGGTCGACACCGCCGTCCTCGCCGAGGAGCTGGGGTACGACTCCATCTGGGTCTACGACCACGTGCACAACGTCCCTGTGCCGTCGAACGAGTCCATCTTCGAGTGCTGGACCACGATGGCCGCGCTCAGCCAGGTCACCAGCCGCATCCGCCTCGGCCAGATGGTCGGCTGCGCCGGCTATCGCAACCCTGGCCTGCTGGCCAAGATCACCTCGAACATCGACGTGATGAGCGGGGGTCGCCTGGACTGGGGCATCGGCGGCGGCTGGTACGACCAGGAGTACAAGGCCTACGGCTACGACTTCCCCGAGGCCAAGGTGCGCCTCGGCATGCTGCGCGACACCGTCGAGATCGTGAAGGCCATGTGGCGCGACGCCGAGGCCACCCACGAGGGCACCTACCTCTCGGTCGCCGGCGCCCAGTGCGACCCGAAGCCGTTGCAGGCCCCCCATCCGCCCATCTGGATCGGCGGTGGTGGCGAGCAGGTCACCCTGCGCATCGTCGCCCGCCTGGCCGACTACTCGAACTTCGGGGGCAAGCCCGACGAGTGGACGCACAAGTGCGAGGTGCTCAAGGGCCACTGCCAGGCGGTGGGACGCGACTACGACGAGATCACCAAGACCTGGTCGCCCGACCTCTTCCTCCGCGAGACCGAGGCCGAGGTGGTCGCAGCCGGCTCCAAGTCGGGCTTCGGTGAGCCGTTCGAGTCGTGGCAGGCGGGCAACCTGGTGGGCACGCCCGAGCAGGTCGCCGAGCGCATCGCCACCTACCGCGAGCGGGACTGTGGCGGCATCGTGGCGTGGTGCTCCGACTACCCCGAGCACGAGACGCTCCGCCTCTTCGCCGAGCAGGTCCTGCCGGCGCTGCGCTGATCGGCGGTCGGCCCTGCGATGACGCGGCGCAGCCGAGGCCTGGGGACCGCCGCGCTCGCCCTCGTGGTCCTCGCCGCCGCGGTGAGCGCCGCCGGCGCAAGCGCGGGCGACCGGGGTGGTCGGGGCGTCGGCACGGCGCCGCCGGCGGCGCGGGATCCGGGTGCCGTCACCGTGGTCGGGTCGGTGGCGGGCGACGACTGGTCGTTGCCGCCGGGCACGCCGGTGGCAGCCGACTCGGGGTTCTTCTCGGAGTCGGCGAACCCGTCGCGCCACATCGACACCCGGGTGGTCGACGTGACCTAGCGGATGGTCGAGCCCGCCGACGGGGACTACCGCGACGACCTGGCCGGTGGCGCCGAGGGCGACCGGTTCGCCCCGCTCGCCGACCAGCTCGAGGGCACGGGGCCGTTCTGGCTGCGGGTGTGGATCAGCAACGTCGACTGGGCGCCGCAGTGGGTGGTCGACGACTGCGGGCTCGAGCCCGCGGGCAGGGACGAGTCGGGCCAGGAGCACCTGCCGGTGTGGGACCCGTGCTTCTGGGGCCACGCCGTCGACCTCTACCGTCACCTGTTCGTCGACCTGGGTCTGCGCGACGACCCCCGACTGGTGCTGGCCTACGTGCCCGGCGCGTTCGCCTGGACGGAGTTCGACCTCGACGTGGTCGACCAGGCGGTGGCCGCCGGCGACCTCACCGTCGACCAGTTCACGGCCTGGTTCGGCCGGATGGTGGACGACCTCACCGGGCTGATGGGTGACCAGGCCCACAAGCTGGTGTTCACCGGCGAGGACCATCCGTTCGCGTCGTCGCTCGGCCCGGCGGACGACCTGCTGGCCCGCGAGGCGGTGACCGCCGGCATGGGGGTGCGCACGGGCATCTCCGAACTGTCCAACTTCCACCTGAACGAGGTGCCCGCCTACGGCACGACGATCGGTGCCGACGGCCACCTGGTGACCGACGAGTCCTGGGTGCTCCGGGACCCGGGCCGGATCTCGGCGGCCGAGCACGAGTGCTTCCGGGACTGCGGGTTCGACGCCGACGCCCTCGGCTACGCGATCCGCCAGGCGAACCTGCACGCCCTGGCCGCGCTGCGCACGAACTGGCTCTACGTCGTGCCCGGCGACAGCTACCTCGACCGCTTCGCCGCCCACTGGGAGTGGGTGCGCCACAGCCTCGGGCAGCGGGCGGGCACCTCCGCCGATGCCTGGGTGGCCCTGCGGCGAGCCGACGACGTGTTCTGGGCCGACGACGACCAGGCCGCCGGCGCGGGGGTCGACTGGGCCAGGCGCCCGCAGGTGCGCAACCTCGAGCGCTGGGTCACCCAGACCGATGCCGTCGAGGGTTGCCACAGCCGCCTCGGCCACGAGGTGCACGTGGGCGAGCTGGCGCCGGAGAACGGCACCGCCGTCGAGGGCCGGCGCACCGACGCCCCGCACGGGCAGAACCACCTGTGCCTCCGGGTCGACGACGCGTTCGTCGACCCCGACGCCACGGCGAGCGTCGACGTGCTGGTCACCTACCTCGATCGGGGGCGAGGTGCCTTCCGTCTGACCGTGCCCGGCGCCGGCGGACGGTTGCGCTCACCAGAGGTCGCCCTCACCGACTCGGGCCGGCGCCGCACGGTGCGCTTCCACATCGAGAACGGGCGCTTCGACGCGTCGTTGCCCGGCGCGGTCGACCTGCGGATCAGCCGGGTGCGCGGTGGCGACGTGGACGTGCAGTTCGTCCGTGTCGTGAAGCCCTGACCGTCACTCGTAGTAGCGGTAGACCACCTCGGCCACACACGACGGTTTGGGCGCGCCCTCGACCTCGAACGTGAGCTTCATGGCCACCTGGCAGCCGCCGGTGACCTCGTCCACCGACACCAGTTCGGCGCCGGCCCGCAGCTTCGCGCCGACCGGCACGGGTGACGGGAAGCGCACCTTCTCGCAGCCGTAGTTCACGCCCATCGAGAAGCCGTGCACCTCGACGATCTGTGGCAGCAGCGACGGCGCCAGCGACAGGGTGAGGTAGCCGTGGGCGATGGGGCCGCCGAAGGGGCCGCTCTTGGCCCGCTCCGGGTCGACGTGGATCCACTGGTGGTCACCCGTGGCGTCGGCGAACAGGTTCACCTGCTCCTGGGTGATCTCCAGGTAGGGGCTGAAGCCGAGGTGCTCGCCCACCTTGGCCTTGAGGTCGTCGATGCCGTTCAGGACGGTGGTCATGCCCCGATCATGCCCTGACCGGGTGGCTCGGAACCAGCTACTGGAACCAGATCCGCTGGTAGTCCCGGCTCTGGGGGTGCACCAGGAGCGCGAACAGGGCCACCGGGAACATCGCCTCGATGATGAGGGTCATGCTCAGGCCGCTGACGACCAGTGCGAACACGAGGCCGACGACCGGCAGCGCCGCCAGCACCACGCCCAGCACGTAGCCCCACTTCCGCTCGTTGGCGATGCCGTAGCCGGCCGCCACGTTGCCCACGGCGAGGGCCAACAGGATGGGGTTGCCGAGGCCGCCGAAGAGCACGCTGAACGCCGCGCTGATATAGAGCAGGAACACGGCGATCTGGAGGGTCTGCGGTTGCGAGGCATTGGTCCACCGGCGGGTCTGCATGGCTGACAGTCTGGCAGGGCACCTGGCCGGTTTGATACTCGCCGCCGGTGCCGGGACCCGCCTGCGCCCGCTCACGCGCGAGCGACCGAAGGCCCTCTGCCCCGTGGGCGGCGTGGCGTTGGTCGACCTGGCCATCGCCCGGGTCGCACCGCTCGTCGGGGGCCTCGCGGTCAACGTGCATCACGGCCGGGACCAACTCGAGGCGCACCTGGGTGACCGGGTTCACGTGTCGATCGAGGCCGAGCGGGCCCTGGGCACCGCCGGCGCCGTCGGGGCGTTGCGCGAGTGGGTGGCGGGGCGGGGGCTCGTGGTGGTGAACGCCGATGCCTGGTGCCCGGGGCCGCTCGACGCCCTGGTCGACGGGTGGGACGGCGACCGGGTACGGGTGATGGTCGTGGGCGCCGACGAGCTCCGCCCCCGGGTGTCGATCGCCGGCAGCCTGCTGCCCTGGACCGCCGTCGAGGCGCTGGAGGCCGAGCCCTCGGGGCTGTACGAGCGCTGCTGGCGGCCGGCAGCCCACCGGGGGGCACTGGAGGTTGTCCGCCACGACGGCCCGTTCGTGGACTGCGGCACCCCGGCCGACTACCTGGCGGCCAACCTGGCCGTGTCCGGCGGGGTGTCGGTGATCGGCGCCGGTGCCGAGATCGCCGGCGTCGTGGAGCGCTCGGTGGTGTGGGACGGAGCCGTGGTGCACGAGGGGGAGGTGCTGCGCGACGCCGTGCGCACCACCGGGGGCCTCACCGTGCTGGTGCGGTAGGCGGCCGCCGACCGGGCTGGGACACGTGGGTGGCTCGCAGCTGCCCACAGGCGGCGTCGATCGACGTCCCCCGGTTGCGCCGGACGGTGGCGTTGGCGCCGAGGCCGGCGAGCCGCTCCGCGAAGGCGGCCACCCGATCGGGCGGGCTGCCCCGGGTGGCGTAGCCGGCGGTCGGGTTCAGCGGGATCAGGTTGACGTGGGCGCGGAGGGACCGGGCGAAGTCGGCCAGCTCGGCGGCATCGCGGGGCCGGTCGTTCACGCCGTCGATGAGGGCCCATTCGAGCGACAGGCGCCGGTTCTTGGCGGCCAGGTACTCGGCGCACGCCTGGTGCAGCACCCCGAGGGGGTAGCGCCGGTTGAGCGGCACCAGCTGGTCGCGGAGGGTGTCATTGGCCGCGTGGAGCGACACGGCCAGGTTCACGGGCAGGTCCTCGCCCGCCATCCGCCGGATGCCGGGCACGACACCGACGGTCGACACGGTGAGGTGGCGGGCCGACAACCCCAGCTGGCCGTGGAGCAGCCGGACCGCGTCCCAGGTGCGCTCGTAGTTGGCCAAGGGCTCACCCATGCCCATGAACACCACGTTCGACAGGCGCCGCGGCGCGGCCGCGGCCCGGGCCCGCACCACCTGCTCGACGATCTCGCCAACGGTGAGGTTGCGGTCGAAGCCGGCCTGGCCGGTGGCACAGAACCCGCACGCCATGGCGCACCCCGCCTGGGTGCTGATGCACACGGTGGAGCGCCCGGGGTAGTGCATCAGGACGGTCTCCACCTGATGGCCGTCGGCGAGCCCCCAGAGCCACTTGATCGTGTCGCCGCCGTCGCCCACCGACTCGGTGACCGGTGCCAGCGCCGCCGGGAGCGCCTCGCCGAGTCGGGTGCGCAGGGCGGCGGGCAGGTTGGTCATCTCGTCGGGGCCGACACCCCGTTCGTAGAGCCCCTGCCACACCTGGTCGACCCGGTAGCCCGGCTCGTCGGCCAGCAGCTCGGCGAGCGCGGCCCGGGGGGTGTCGTAACGGCTGGCCACCGCTCCGAGGGTAGGGGTCGCGCCCGTGCCCTCCCTATAACGTGAGCCGTGTGACCACGGCAGCCGAGGGCGATCACGAGCGATCGCGCGACGAGACGCTCGTCGACCTCACCGCCGAGGGGCCGGTCCCCAAGCACAAGCACCGCGACGTGCAGGGCGGGGTGGCGCGGGCCGCGGTGTTCGGTGCCAGCGACGGCCTGGTGTCGAACGTCTCGCTCATCCTGGGCGTGGCCGGCGCCAACCCCGGTGCCGGGGTGGTGCGGCTGGCGGGCCTGGCCGGTTGGATCGCCGGTGCCATCTCCATGGCGGCAGGCGAGTACGGCTCCATGAAGGCCCAGACCGAGCTGCTCGAGCACGAGCTGAACCTGGAGCGCATCGAGCTGCGCCGCAACCCGGGCGTCGAGACCCGGGAGCTGGCCGAGCTCTACGAGGAGCGGGGGATCGCCCCCGACCTGGCCTACGACCTGGCCCGGTCGATGATGCGCGACCCCGAGCTGGCCCTCGAGACGCACGCTCGCGAGGAGCTCGGCATCGACCCCGGTGCCCTCGGCTCACCGGGGGGCGCGGCCCTGGCCTCGTTCGGCACCTTCTCGGTGGGCGCCCTGCTGCCCCTGCTGCCCTGGCTGTTCGGTGGTGGCGCCGGCGCGGTGGTGGCCTCGGTCGTGCTCGGTGTCATCGGAGCGGCCACCGTCGGCGTGCTGCTGGCCCGTTCCACCCACGGCTCCTACCCCCGCCTCATCCTCCGCTACGTGGGCATCGCCGTGCTGGCCGGCAGCGTCACCTACCTGGTGGGGTCACTGGTCGGGGTGTCGACCGCCTGAGCGTCGACCGCCTGAGCGAGGGTCCCGGACCGACCCCGGGCCACCGCGCGATCAGCCGGGCGCCGCGAAGACGACGTCGCGCGAGACGGTGACGAACCCGAGGTCGCGGTAGAGGCGCACCGCCGGCGTGTTGTCCGCGTCCACGTAGAGCATCCCCACGCCGAGACCGGCGGCGTGGAGCCACGCCAGGCCGGCCTCGACGAGCGCCCGGCCGAGGCCCTGCCCATGGGCGGCGGGGTCCACGCCGATCACGAAGATCTCACCCAGGGGCGGGTCGGCGTCGACGTGGACCTTCGTCCAACAGAACCCGTCGACGCGACCGTCGTGCTCGTGGAGCAGGAACCCCTCGGGGTCGAACCACGGCTCGGCCTCCAGCGCCGCGAGGCGCTCGAGGGTCTGGCCGCCCTGGTCCGGATGGCGCGCGAAGGCGCGGTTGTTGACCTTGAGCCAGGCCGCCTCGTCCTGGCCGGGCACGAACGGGCGCCAGTCGATCTGGTGGCGCCCGTGGCGGCCGGTGGCCGCCTCGTCGAGGGGGAGTGGGCGCCGCATCTGCCACAGCTCGCGGGCTGCCGCGAAGCCCAGCGCCGCGGCGACCGCGTGGTCTTCGCGATGAGCGCCCCGGGCGAACCACCGACGTGGGCGGCGGCCGCCCTCGGTGGCGAGGGCGCCCACGAGCGCGGCGACAAGGGTGGGCCGGTCGGCGACGCTGTCGTCGACCTCGAGGTGGAGCGTGTCGTCCTCGGAGCACCAGGCGTACGCGACCGGGCCCTCGTCGGCCGCAACGGCCCAGGTGCGCGCGGGCGCTCCGTCGCCCGGGAGGCCGGCGCGGACCGAGATGGAGGGTGGCATCGCCGGTAGCCTCCCACGCGGTGACCAGACCGAGATCCCCGCGCGGCCGTGCCCGCGAGACCCGGCTGCGTCTCATCGAGGAGTACCCCGACGCGCGGTGCGAGCTGGACCACGACTCGCCCTACCAGCTGCTGGTGGCGACGATCCTGTCCGCCCAGTGCACCGACGCCCGGGTCAACATGGTCACTCCGTCGGTGTTCGCCCGCTACCCCACACCGGAGGACCTGGCCGAGGCCGAGCCCGCCGAGCTGGAGCGGCTCATCCACTCCACGGGCTTCTTCAGGAACAAGGCGAAGAGCCTGCTCGGCATGGCCAACGCCCTGGTCGAGCGCCACGACGGCGAGGTGCCGAGCTCGATGAAGGAGCTCGCGGCGCTGCCCGGGGTCGGGCGCAAGACCGCCAACGTGGTGCGCAGCGTGGCCTTCGACCTTCCGGGCCTGCCCGTGGACACGCACGTGGGCCGGCTGTCGCGCCTGCTCGGCCTCACCACCGAGACCGACGCGGTGAAGGTCGAGCACGAGCTCAACGCCATGGTGCCCGCCGCCGAGCGGGGCACGTTCAGCCTCCGCCTGATCCTGCACGGTCGCCGGGTGTGCATCGCCCGCCGGCCTCGCTGCGAGGACTGCGTGCTGAACGACTTCTGCCCGTCGTCGCGGGTGTGACCGTGACAATTGTCGAAGATTTTGGACGCAGGGTGCGTGTGTCGCGGCGGTGAGTGGGGTTAAGATCTGGTCAACCAGGTTCCCGCCACCTGGTAGAAGGCGACAGACGGGTCCGCCGCCCGATGTCGCCCGCGCCGGCGCCCCGCAAGGGGCGCCGGTGACGTTTTCGGCCCGGTTCGGCGTGGGCGATGGCGACGGTTGCGGCGCTCAGGCCAGGTGGCGGACCACCGCGGCCAGTCGCCGGGCGGCCGCTTGGAGTGACCGTTCCACCTCGTACAGGTCGCCCGCCAGGTCGTCGCGACCGTCGCGTCGCAGGTCGTCGGCGGCGTCGGACACGCGTTGGATCATCTCGCCGAGGCCCGTGGCCACCGACGACAGCTGGGCAGAGTCTGGGCTCACGGGATCGGTACCTCGGTCGGACGCACCGCCCCTGTCTATCCGCGCCCGCGGAATCCGGTCGGATGCGGGCACGGCGCGCCGGTACCGTGATGCGTCCATGCGCCACCCCTGCCCCGTCCGGCCCGCGCCGTGTTGAACCGCCTCGATCTCCGGGGGGCGGCCGGCGACCTGCGCGCGCTGCTCCCTCGCCCCGACGGGGGCGGAGAGGAGCCGGTGGCGGCGGTACGGGCCATCATCGCCGACGTCCGGGCCCGGGGCGACGACGCCCTGCGCGACCTCACCGAGCGCTTCGACGGGGTCGTCCCGGCCTCGCTGCGGGTGCCTGCCGCCGACCTCGACCGGGCGCTGGCCGGCCTCGACCCCCACCTGCGCGGGTCGCTCGAGTCGGCCGCCGCCGGCATCGCCGACTTCCAGCGCTCGCAGGTGGGCGCCGAGCACGACTACCGCCGGGGCGGCCTGCACATCCGAGACCTGCGGCGCCCGGTGGACCGTGCCGGGCTCTACGTGCCGGGCGGGCGGGCGGTCTACCCCTCCACCGTGCTCATGACCGCGCTGCCGGCCCGCGCCGCCGGCGTCGGCGAGATCGCACTGTGCGTCCCGCCCGACCGGACGGGGCGCGTCCCCGCGGTCACGCTCGCCGCGGCCGCGTTGGCCGGCGTCGACGAGGTGTACGCGGTCGGCGGGGCCCAGGCCATCGCGGCCATGGCCTACGGCACCGACACGATCGCCGCCGTCGACGTCATCGTGGGGCCGGGGAACGTCTACGTCTCGGTGGCAAAGCGCGAGGTCGCCGGCGTGGTCGGCGTGCCCTCGGCCTTCGCCGGTCCCTCCGAGATCGTCGTGGTGGCCGACGACAGCACGCCGCCGACCTTCGCCGCCATCGACCTGATCGTGCAGGCCGAGCACGGCCCCGGTGGTCTGGCCTGGCTGCTCACCTGGTCGTCCGAGGCGCTCGACGCCATCGTGGCCGAGGTCGACCGCCTCACCGCCGCCGCGCCGCGCCGCGACGAGATCCTCTCCACCTTCGCCGAGGGGGGGTACGCCGTGCTCGTCGACTCGGCCGAGCAGGCCCTCGAGGTCGCGAACCTGATCGCCCCCGAGCACCTGCAGCTGATGAGCGAGGCGCCCGAGCTCCTGGTGCCCCTCGTGCGCCACGCCGGGGCGGTGTTCACCGGTGCGCTGGCACCGGCCTCGGTGGGCGACTACGTGGCCGGTCCCAGCCACGTGCTCCCCACCGCCGGCACCGCCCGCTTCTCCGGGGCGCTCACGGTGGACGACTTCCAGAAGCGGGTGCACGTCATCTCGCTCGACCAGGGCGCCTTCGCCGAGGCCGCCCCGGTCGTCGCCGCGATCGCGGCCGCCGAGGGGCTCGAGGCCCACGCCGAGTCGGTCCGGCTACGGCAGGGCTGGACGCCGTGACGGTCGTTCCCCGAGACGACCTCGTGGCGCTCGAGGGCTACCACTCACCCCAGGTCGAGGTCGAGGTCCGCCTCAACACCAACGAGTCGCCCGCGCCGCCGCCGGACGGTTGGGTCGCCGAGGTCCAGCGGGCGGTCGCCGACGTCGAGTGGCACCGGTACCCCGACCGCGCCGCGTCGGCGCTGCGGGCCACCATCGCCGAGGGCCACGGCGTGGCGCCGACGCAGGTGTTCGCCGCCAACGGGTCGAACGAGGTCCTCCAGTGCCTCCTGCTCACCTACGGCGGCCCCGGGCGCTCGGTGGGCGTGTTCGAGCCCACCTACGCCCTGCACTCGCACCTGGCCCGCATCACGGGCACGGCGGTCCACGTGGGCGAGCGCGCCGCCGACTTCTCGCTCGACCCCGCCGAGGTCGAGCGCGTGGTGGGTGGCCTGCGGCCGACGGTCACGTTCCTGTGCTCGCCCAACAACCCCACCGGCATGGTCGAGACCGAGGCGACCGTGCGCTCGGTGCTCGAGCAGGTCGAGGCGGTCGACGGCCTGCTGGTGGTGGACGAGGCCTACGGCCAGTTCGCCCCCTGGTCGGCGCTCACGCTCGTCGACGAGCGGCGGCCGCTCTGCGTCACCCGCACGTTCTCCAAGACCTGGTCGATGGCCGCGGCCCGCCTGGGCTACGTCGTCGGCCCCGACTGGCTGATCGCGGAGCTGGACAAGGTGACGCTGCCCTACCACCTCGACGCGGTGAAGCAGGCCGCCGGGCGCCTGGCCCTCGGCCACCGCGACGAGATGGACCGCCGGGTCGCCGCCATCGTCGAGGAGCGGGGTCGACTGGTGGCCCGGCTGGCCGACCTGGACGTCGACCTGTGGCCGTCGGGCGCGAACTTCGTGCTGTTCCGGCCCCGTTCGGGTGACGGTGACGGGGTGTGGCAGGCGCTCGTCGAACGTTCGGTGCTGGTCCGCAACTGCGCGTCCTGGCCTCGCCTCGACGGGTGCCTACGGGTCACCATTGGCACACCGGACGAGGACGACCGCTTCCTCGCCGCCCTGGAGGATGTCCTCTCATGAGCGCAACGACGGCCCGGGCCTCGCGACCACGCCAGGGGCAGGGGCAGGGAGCATGAGTCGCTTCGCGAGCCGCGAACGGCGCACGAAGGAGACGGTCATCGACCTCGAGATCGATGTCGACGGCACGGGCATCGTCGAGGTGTCCACCGGCGTGCCGTTCTTCGACCACATGCTCAGCCAACTCGGTCGCCACGGCGGTTTCGACCTGCGCATCCACGCCGAGGGCGACCTGGAGATCGACGCCCACCACACCGTCGAGGACGTCGGCATCGCGCTGGGCGAGGCGCTGGCCGAGGCCCTGGGCGACAAGGCCGGCGTGCGCCGGTTCGCGTCGTCGTCGGTCCCGCTCGACGAGGCGCTCGTCGAGGTCGCGCTCGACCTGTCCGGCCGCCCCTACCTGCACTACGAGGTCGAGTTCCCCGGCGAGAGGATCCTGAGCGACCCGCCGTTCGACCCCCAGCTCATCGAGGAGTTCTGGCGTGCCTTCGTGGTGGCGTCGGCGATCACCCTGCACATCACCAAGCGCCGCGGCAAGAACACCCACCACATCATCGAGGCCACGTTCAAGGGGGTGGCCCACTCGCTGCGCAACGCGGTGCGCATCGAGGGCAGCGGCGTGCCCTCCACCAAGGGGTCGCTGTGAGCGGGCCCGTCATCGCCGTGGTCGACTACGGCATCGGCAACCTGCGCTCGGCCCAGAAGGCGTTCGAGCACGTGGGCGCCGACGCCCGGCTCACCGCGGACCGGCACCTGATCGACACCGCCGATGCCGTGGTGATCGCCGGCGTGGGCAACTTCGGGCGCTGCATGGAGGCCCTCCACGACGGCGACCTGGCCGCCCCCACGCTGGCCGCGGTCGAGTCGGGCCGGCCGGTGCTGGGCATCTGCGTGGGCATGCAGATGCTCTACGAGGCATCCGAGGAGGCGCCCGACACCGCAGGCCTCGGGGTCCTGCCCGGCACGGTGCGACTGCTCCCCGACACCGAGAAGCGCCCCCAGATGCAGTGGAACGTGCTCGAGCGCCGGGGGCCGTCCGGGCTGCTCGACGGCATCGCCGACCCGTTGTGGATGTACTTCGTGCACTCCTACGCCCCGCCCCCGGGTGACGCGGTCGTCGCCACCTGCGACTACGGCGGCCCGGTGACCGCGGCCGTCGAGCAGGCCAACGTGTGGGCGACCCAGTTCCACCCCGAGAAGTCGAGCGCGAAGGGCCTCGCGGTGCTGGCCAACTTCGCCCGGGCCGCGGCGCGCCAGGCGCACGGTTCGCGGCAGCCGGCCTGATGGACCTGTACCCCGCCATCGACCTGCGCGGCGGCAAGTGCGTGCGCCTGTACCAGGGCGACTACGCGCAGGAGACCGTCTACGCCGACGACCCCGTCGGTCAGGCCTGCCGGTTCGCCGACGCCGGCGCCCCGTGGATACACGTGGTCGACCTCGACGGTGCCCGCAGCGGCACCCCGGCCCACACCGAGCAGATCGCGGCCATCGCCGCGGCGGTCGACGTGCCCGTCCAGACCGGAGGCGGCATCCGTGACGAGGCCGCGGCCGACCGGCTCTTCGCTGCCGGCGTGGCCCGCATCGTGCTGGGCACCGTCGCCCTCGAGCAGCCCGAGCTGGTCGCCCGTCTCGCCGCCCGCCACCCTGTCGCGGTCGGTCTCGACGCCCGGGGCGGCCAGGTGGCGGTGCGGGGGTGGGAGTCCACCTCTGACCGCTCGGTGCTCGACGTCGCTCGCGAGTTCGCCGCGGTCGGCATCGCCGCCGTGGTGGTCACCGACATCGGGCGGGACGGCACCCTCGGGGGCCCCGACCTGGCGGGGCTGGGCGAGATGCTGGCGGCGACCGAGGTCGACGTGATCGCGTCGGGCGGTGTGGGCACGGTGGCCGACCTCGAGTCCCTCGGCGCCCTGCAGGTCGCCGGCCGCCGCCTCAGCGGGGCCATCGTCGGCCGGGCCCTCTACGAGGGCGCCTTCACCCTCGATGCCGCGCTCGCGGCGTCGAGTGGGGGCTGACGTGCGCACCGCCCGCATCATCCCGTGCCTCGATGTCGACAACGGCCGGGTCGTCAAGGGGGTCAACTTCGTCGACCTGGTCGACGCCGGCGACCCCGTCGAGCTGGCGGCCCGGTACGACCAGGAGGGGGCCGACGAGGTCGTGTTCCTCGACATCACCGCCTCGTCCGACGATCGCGACACCATCGTCGACGTGGCCCGGCGCACCGCCGAGCAGGTGTTCATCCCGTTCACCATCGGCGGCGGCATCCGCTCGGTCGACGACGCTCGCCGCCTGCTGCGGGCCGGCGCCGACAAGGTGTCGATCAACACCGCGGCCATCGAGCGGCCCGAGCTGATCACCGAGCTCGCCACCGAGTTCGGCGCCCAGTGCGTGGTGGTCGCCATCGACGCCCGCCGCGCCGAGCCGGCGACGGGCGGCGGCGGCTCCGAACGGCCGGCGTTCGAGGTGTACACCCACGGGGGGCGCCGCCCGACCGGGCTCGACGCGGTGGCCTGGGCGGTCCGGTGCGAGGAGCTCGGGGCGGGCGAGATCCTGCTCACCTCGATGGACCGTGACGGCACTCGGGACGGGTTCGACCTCGAGCTCACGAGCGCCGTCGCCGCGGCATGCGGCGTGCCGGTCATCGCCAGCGGGGGAGTCGGCTCGCTGCAGCACCTGGCCGACGGCGTGCTGCGGGGCCGGGCCGACGCGGTGCTGGCCGCGTCGATCTTCCACTTCGGCGAGCACACCGTGGGCGAGGCCAAGGACCACCTGGCGGCGCAGGGGATCGCCGTGCGCCCCCGGTGAGCCGTCGACTCGCCGCCGCGGCAGGCGCGCTGATGGTCGTCGCGCTCCTGGCCACCGGATGCAGCAGCGATGGCGGGGCCGGTGGAACCGACGGCACCGCGGCGCCGAGCAGCGGGGGACGAACCACCGAGACCACGGTGGCGACCGACGCCTCGCTCATCCCGCCGTCCGGAGCCACCAGCCCCACCAGCGGCCCACCCAACACCGACCCCCTGGCCGGCGCCGCTGCGCCGAACGGCGCCACCTGTCAGGACCATGGCACGCCCAGCCAGGCCGCCGCGGCCGACGACCTGGAACTTCGGGTGCAGCTCCGCGAGACCCTCGAGACGGGGCGCATCCGCTGGGCGCTCACCGTCGCCAATCGCGGGGAGCGTGCGGTCACCCTCGTGTACCCGACGGCGCAGGACGGCGACCTGGTGCTGCGCGAGGACGGCGAGGTGGCCTACCGCTGGAGCGAGGGTCGGGTCTTCGCCCAGCAGCAACGGTGCCAGCTGATCGGCGCCGGCCAGGACTACCAGTTCAGCCTCCGCGGCACCGACCTCGACGTCGACCCCGGCGACTACGAGCTCGTCGCCTCGCTCGCCGCCGAGCCCGCCCCCGAACCCGCCCGCATCGACGTGACCGTGGTCGACCCCTGACGAGGTTCAGCGAGGCCGGCGCACTGAGTCCGCTCATGGCGGACTGGATGCGCTGAGTTCGTGGGGTCGGGCGAGGTTCTCGGAGGCCGGCGCAGGGAGTCCCGTCACAGCGGACTGGTTGCGCCGAGTTCGGGGGACGTAGGTGGCGGGTACGGTGGCGCAGATGGCAGGGAGGGGCTCGGCCGGGCCGGACAAGGGCGAAAGCGACGACAAGCTGCCCATCAAGATGCTGAACGACCGCATCCTGGTACAGACGTCAAGCGAGGGCGAGCGCCGCTCCAGTGGCGGCATCGTCATCCCCGCCACCGCCCAGGTGGGCAAGCGCCTGGTCTGGGCCGAGGCGGTGGCTGCCGGCCCCAACGTCCGCAGCATCGAGCCCGGCGACCACGTGCTGTTCAACCCCGAGGACCGCTTCGAGGTCGAGGTCCGGGGCCAGGACTACGTGATCCTGCGCGAACGAGACATCCACGCCGTCGCTGCCCCGAGGCTCGATGAAGGAAGCACCGGCCTCTACCTCTGATGAGCCGCCCCTCCGGCCTGAACGCGTTGGGGAGGCCGGCGCCGCCACTCGTACGATGACCGCCGTGCCCGTCGCCACACCCATCGAGGTCACCGCGGAGCAGTTGGCGCAGGTGAGCTACAACGACGACGGGCTGGTCGCGGCCATCGTGCAGGACGCCGAGAACGGCCAGGTGTTGATGCTGGCGTGGATGAACGCCGAAGCGCTGGCCAAGACCTTGGAGACGGGCCGCACCTGGTTCTGGAGCCGTTCGCGTCAGGAGTTCTGGTGCAAGGGCGAGACCTCGGGCGACCGCCAGTACGTGCGGGCCGCGTTCTACGACTGCGACGGCGACGTGCTGCTCTTCATCGTCGACCAGGAGGGACGCGGCGCCTGCCACACCGGCGAGCGCACCTGCTTCTACCGGGCCTTCGGCCCTGCCCCCGACAGCTCCGAGGAGACCGGTGTACCAACCGAGTAGGGACGAGTTCCACGCGCTGGCCCGCGACCACAGCGTGGTGCCCGTGTGGCGCGAGCTGCTGGCCGACATGACCACGCCCGTCGCCGCCTTCGCCCGCCTGGTGGGGGACGGCCCCGGCTTCCTGCTCGAGTCCGTCGAGCACGCCGAGCGGTGGAGCCGCTTCTCGTTCGTGGGTCGCAACCCCCTCTGCACCATCGTGGCCAGGGACGGCCGCCTCGACGTCGACGGAGACCTGCCCGCCGGCGTACCGACCGACCAGGGCGTGTTGGCTGCCCTCGAGGCGCTGCTCGAGCGTTACCGGTCGCCCTGCCTGCCCGACCTGCCGCCACTGCACGGGGGGGTGATCGGCTACCTCGGCTACGACGTGGTGCGGGAGGTCGAGCACCTGCCCGATGTGCCCCCGGACGACCTCGGCCGGCCCGACGCGGTCCTGTCGGTCATCGGGCAGCTGGCCGCGTTCGACCACTGGCGCCAGCGGGTCACGCTGATCGACAACGTCATCGTCGAGCCCGGCGCCGACGAGGCGACGCTCGACGCCGCCTACGACGCCGCCGTGGCCCGTTTGGAGCAACTCGCCCAGGACGGCGCGCGTCCCCTCGCCGAGCCGCTGGTCGACCCGCCGGACCCGCACGACCCACTGCCCGACGTCACCTCGACGATGGGGGCCGAGCTCTACACCGCCGCGGTCGATGTGGCCAAGGAGCACATCCTGGCCGGTGACATCTTCCAGGTGGTCCTGGCCCAGCGCTTCGACCTGCGCCTCGAGGCCGACCCGTTCGACGTGTACCGGGTGCTGCGCCAGGTCAACCCCAGCCCGTACATGTACTTCCTGCGCCACCCCGAGGTCACCATCGTGGGATCGTCGCCCGAGCCGATGGTGCAGCTGCTCGACGGACGCGTCGTCTCTCGCCCCATCGCCGGCACGCGCCCCCGGGGCAACACCGACGACGAGGACCGCCGCCTGGGCGCGGAGCTGGCCGAGCACCCGAAGGAGCTGGCCGAGCACGTCATGCTGGTCGACCTGGCCCGCAACGACGTGGGCCGGGTGGTCGAGTTCGGCACCGAGAAGGTGGACGAGATGATGACGCTCGAGCGCTACAGCCACGTGATGCACCTCACCTCGCAGGTGTCGGGCACGCTCGCCGAGGGTCGCACCCCGATCGATGTGCTGCGGGCCACGCTGCCGGCGGGCACGGTGTCGGGTGCGCCCAAGGTCCGGGCCATGGAGATCATCGACGCCCTCGAGCCCACCAAGCGGGGCCCGTACGCCGGCGTGGTCGGCTACCTCGACTTCTCGGGCAACATCGACACCGCCATCGCCATCCGCACCATGGTGATCGGGCCCGACGGCGTCGCCTCGGTGCAGGCAGGTGCCGGCGTCGTCGCCGACAGCGACCCGATGGCCGAGCACGAGGAGTGCGAGAACAAGGCCCGGGCCCTGCTGGCGGCGGTGCCGGCCGCCCGGCGAATGAGCCGCGGCGGCGCCGTGGTCGGCGAGCGGGAGACGAGGTGACCGCCGTGTTCGCGATCGATGACGAGGCGGCGGCGGACCAGCACGCGCTACGCCACGGTGTGGGCGCGGTGCTCACCGACCGCCAGGTGGTGGAGGTCTGCGGGGCCGACGCCGCCAGCTTCCTGCAGGGCCAGCTGAGCCAGGACGTGGCCGCGCTGGCCGACGGCGGATCGGCGTGGACCTTCGTGTTGCAGCCCGACGGCAAGGTGGCGGTGTGGGCACGGCTGATCCGCCTCGCCGAGGATCGCTACGTCCTCGATGTCGACGCCGGCGCCGCCGAGGCGCTCGTGGCCCGCCTGGAGCGCTTCAAGCTGCGGGTCGACGTGACCGTCGCGGTGCTGCACTGGCACGTGGTGGCGTTGCGGGGACCGGGCAGCGGTGCGGTCGACACCACCGACCTGGTGACCGCGGCACCCGAGTGGCCGGGGATCGAGGGCCTCGACCTCCTGGGCCCTGCCGTGGGCGTGCCCGACGGGGTGCGCGAGTGCTCGCTCGATGCCTACGAGGCGGTGCGCGTCGAGGCGGGCGTCCCCGCCATGGGCGCCGAGCTGACCGACCGCACGATCCCCGCCGAGGCCGATGTGGTCGAGCGCTCCGTGAGCTTCACCAAGGGCTGCTACACCGGCCAGGAGCTCACCGCCCGCATCGACAGCCGGGGGGGCAACGTGCCGCGGCACCTGCGGGGCCTCGTGGTCGACGGCCCGGAGCCACCGGTCGGTGCCGAGGTCGTGATCGACGGCGACGTGGTGGGCACCGTGACCAGCGCCGCCTCGTCCGCGGCGCTGAGGGCGCCGGTCGCGCTCGCGTATGTGCGCCGTGCGGTCGAGCCGCCGGCTGCCGCCGAGGTGCGGTGGGAGGGTGGCCGGGCCGGCGCCGAGGTGCGGGCGTTGCCCCTCCTACCATTGGGGGAGTGACCCACTACGAGGTGCTGGGCGTGCCGCCGACGGCCGATGTGTCCACCGTGCGGCGCGCCTACCTGCGCCTCGCTCGCACGCACCACCCCGACTACCACGTGGGCGACGAGGTGGGCCGCCGTCGGGCCGAGCGCACCATGCAGCGGATCAACGAGGCCTGGGCGGTGCTGGGCGACGACACCAAGCGGCGGGCCTACGACCGCACCCTGCCGTCGGAGGCCCGGCCGACGGGGCCCCGACCCGGTTTCGAGCCCAAGCCGGGGCCGCCGCGCGCCGGTCGCCGGGATTGGCGCCAGGACGAGGCCGACGACATCGCCGCCGACCTCCTGGACACCGATCCCATCACCGATGCCCAGGTGCGGGGATCGTGGACCCTCGTGCCCGTCGGCCTGTTCGCGGGCTCGGTGGTGCTGTTCGCGGTGGCGATGGTCCTGCAGGCCGGCCCGCTGCTGGCCCTGGCCATCATGATGTTCCTGGGGTCGATGCTGGGCTTCGTGCTGCTGCCGTTCGTGGCCATGGCTGCCAGCCGCAGCGACGACCTGGCCGACGGCGGCCGGGCGTGAGCCCGACGAAGGAGGGCGTGGCCCGAGCGGCCCGTGAGCGCAGCGAACAGGAGCGGGAAACGTGAGCCCGACGAAGGAGGGCGTGGCCCCCGGCCTGCGTGACCTGAACGCACGACGAGCGGCCCGCCGCCTCCGTGGCCGAACGAGCGATGAGCGCAGCGAACAGGAGCGGCACCGATGAGCGCCACCTACCTGGATCGCATCCTCGCGGCCCATCGTGCCGCGGCCGAGTCCGACGAGCGCCACGTCGACCCCCTCATCAACCAGGCCCTCTCCATGCCTCCCACCCGAGGGTTCGCGGCCGCGCTCACGGCGGCGCCGGGCCTCGGCGTCATCGCCGAGGTGAAACGGCGCTCGCCCTCCAAGGGCGACCTGAACCCCGACCTCGACCCGGCGTCCCTGGCCCGCTCGTACCAGGCCGGGGGAGCGGCGTGCCTCTCCGTGCTCACCGACCAGGACTTCTTCGGGGGCTCGCCGGACGACCTCGCCGCCGCCCGGGAGGCGGTTTCGATCCCGGTGCTGCGCAAGGACTTCACCGTGTCGCCTCTCGACGTCTGCGACGCCCGGCTGATGGGCGCCGACGCGGTGCTGTTGATCGCGGCAGCGCTCGACGACGAGCACCTGGGTTGGCTCCACGGCCTGGCCGTCGGCATCGGCCTGGACGTGCTGGTCGAGGTGCACGACGCCGACGAGCTGCGCCGCGCCACGGAGGTGGGCGCCACGCTGATCGGCGTCAACCAGCGTGACCTGGTGACCTTCGCGGTCGACACGGACCGGGCCGTCCGCCTGCGATCGCTGATGCCGGCGGGCACGGTCACCGTGGCCGAGAGCGGCGTGCGCGGCCCCGCCGACGGCACCCGCCTGCGTGAGGCCGGCTACGACGCCGTCCTGGTGGGGGAGTCGGTGGTCACCAGCGGCGACCCCGAGTCCGCCGTCCGCGCCCTCGCGCACGCCTGAATGCACCAACCGCACGAACTCAGCGCAAATTCCGGCGTGTCGCGCCCCATTTTGCGCTGAGTTGGCAGACGCCGGCCACACTCACGGGGTGACGACCCTCGACGACGTGGTGGCGCTGGCCCGACCCGAGCAGTTCCTGATGACCGTGGCCACGCTGCGGGCCGACGGCACCATCCAGGCGTCACTGGTGAACGCCGGGGTCATGGCCCATCCGATGACGGGTGAGGACACCGTGGCGTTCGTGACCTACGGCGCGGCCAAGCTGCGCAACCTGCGCGCCCGTCCGCAGATCGCGCTCACCGTGCGCTCGGGATGGCAGTGGGCCACGGTCGAGGGGGTCGCTCAGATCATCGGCCCCGACGACCCGCACGAGGCGGTCGACCCCGAGCGCCTCCGCCTGCTGCTCCGAGAGGTCTTCACCGCCGCCGGCGGCACCCACGACGACTGGGACGCCTACGACGCCGAGATGCTCGAGCAGCGCCGCACCGCCGTCCTCGTCAGCCCCACGAGGACCTACAGCAACTGACCCCGGCGACGTCCGGCGCTGGGCGCTCTCGTCGTGTCAGGTCGTCTCTGCGTAGGCCGCGGCGTCGTAGTCGAGGCAATAGCGCGCGCATGGCGCGCGCTATTGCCTCAGCTTCGGCGGCGACCAGGCCGGTGGGCACGCAGCGTGAGATCCATCCCGGAACTGCGCAGAGCCCGGGTCGAATCGGTGACGGCGCCGCCGCCACCCTCCGGTAGGTTCCAACCCACATGTTCGTGAAGATCTGCGGGACCACATCCGAAGAGGACGCGCTGCTGGCGGTGGCCATGGGGGCCGACGCGGTGGGGTTCATCTTCGCTCCGTCGCCCCGGCAGGTCTCGGCGACCCGGGTGCGCGACATCCTCACGCGGCTGCCGCGCGAGATCATGACCGTGGGCGTGTTCCGGGACGAGGCTCCAGAGCGGGTGCTCGAGATCGTCCAGGAGTGCCGGCTCAGCGCGGTGCAGTTGCACGGCCACGAGACCGCCGAGGAGAGCCGCTGGCTGGCCGAGCGGGTGCGGTTCCTCATCCGGGCGGTGCCGGCGGGGTCGCCCGACCTGGCCCACATCGACGACTTCGGTGCCAACGCCGTGCACATCGACTCGGACACCCCCGGATCGGGCCAGGTGTTCGACTGGTCCCTGGCCGAGGGTGCCCCGTCACACCGCAAGATCATCCTGGCCGGCGGCCTCAACGCCGGCAACGTCGGCGACGCCATCGCCCGGGTGCAGCCGTGGGGCGTCGACGCGGTCACCGGCGTCGAGTCCGAGCCCGGCCGCAAGGATCCCGTCAAGCTGCGTACGTTCATCGCCGCGGCGCGGGCCGCCGCCCCGGCGGGGTACGAGGGCACCGAGTCGGGGCCGTACGACTGGCAGGAGGACCTCTGATGATCATGGACGACCCCGGAGCGGACGGCCGCTTCGGTGAGTTCGGCGGCCGCTTCGTCCCGGAGACCCTGGTGCCCGCCTGCTACGAGCTCGAGGCCGGGTTCAAGGAGGCGTGGGCCGACGAGGGGTTCCGCACCGAGCTGGACGACCTGCTGCGGGACTACGCGGGCCGGCCGTCGCTGCTCACCGAGTGCCACCGGCTGTCCGAGACGCTGGGGCTGCGGCTCCTGCTCAAGCGGGAGGACCTCAACCACACGGGCTCGCACAAGATCAACAACGTCCTGGGTCAGGCCCTGCTGGCCAAGCGCATGGGCAAGCAGCGCCTCGTCGCCGAGACCGGCGCCGGCCAGCACGGGGTGGCCACGGCCACCGCGGCGGCGCTCATGGGCCTGGAGTGCATGGTCTACATGGGCGCGGTGGACATGGAACGCCAAGCGCTGAACGTGTTCCGGATGCGTCTGCTGGGCGCGGAGGTGCGCTCGGCCGAGTCGGGTAGCCGCACGCTGAAGGACGCCATCAACGAGGCCATGCGGGACTGGGTGGCCACCGTCGAGACCAGCCACTACTGCCTGGGCTCGGTGATGGGCCCTCACCCGTACCCGTGGATGGTGCGCCAGTTCCACCGGGTGATCGGCGACGAGGCCCGGGCGCAGTGCCTCGCGCACCTGGACGGTGCGCTGCCCGACGTCGTCACCGCCTGCGTGGGCGGCGGCTCGAACGCCATCGGGATCTTCTCGGGGTTCGCCGAGGACGCCGACGTCGAGTTGGTCGGCGTCGAGCCCGCGGGCGGCGCGGCGGTGGGCCGGGGTGTGCCCGGGGTGGTGCACGGCAGCAAGTCCTACCTGTTGCAGGACGAGTGGGGGCAGGTGCTCGAGGCCGAGTCCATCTCCGCCGGGCTCGACTACCCGGGGGTGGGCCCGGAGCACGCCCACCTCGCGGCGATCGGCCGGGCCCGCTACGAGCAGGTCACCGATGCCGAGGTGCTCGACGCGTTCACCCTGCTGTCCCGTCACGAAGGCATCATCCCCGCGCTCGAACCGGCGCACGCGCTGGCGTGGGTGTCACGCGACCGCGAGGCGTTGGCCGGCAGGACGGTGCTGTTGAACCTGTCGGGGCGGGGCGACAAGGACGTCGACCAGGTCATGGGGATCCTCGGAGGGGCGGCGTGAACGGGGTGGTCGGCGCCCTCGAGGCGCACCTGCGCGAACGCCGGTCCACCGGCGCCAAGTTGCTGGTCCCCTACATCACCGGCGGCTACGCGGACGACTGGCTGGACGTGGTGCGGGCCGTCGCCGACGCCGGCGCCGATGCCATCGAGATCGGCATCCCGTTCTCCGACCCGGTGATGGACGGGCCGGTGATCCAGGAGTCCTCGGAGCAGTCGCTGGCCCGCGGCATCACGCCGCAGTCCATCCTCACCGAGCTGGCGGACCTGGACGCGGGGGTCCCGCTGGCCGTGATGCTCTACTACAACACCGTGTTCCACATGGGCCACGAGCGATTCGCCCACGAGTTGACCACCGCCGGCGTGGCCGGCGCCATCGTGCCCGACCTGCCCCTGGAGGAGGTGGCCCCGTGGGCGGTCGCCGCCGACGACGCCGGCATCGAGACGGTCATGCTCGCCGCCCCGACCGCCCCCGACGAGCGCCTCCCCCGGGTCTGCGAGCGGGCACGGGGCTTCGTGTACGCAGTCGGCCTGCTGGGGGTCACCGGCGAGCGCGACTCGCTCGCGGCGTCCGCCACCGTGATCGCGGGCCGCCTGAAGGCGATCACCGACAAGCCGGTGCTGATCGGGGTCGGGGTCGGGACCGCGGCCCAAGCGGTCGAGGCCAGTGCCGTGGCCGACGGTGTGGTCGTCGGCTCGGCGCTCGTCCGCCGCCTCCTCGAGGGGTGCGGGCCCGAGGGCGCAGCCTCGTTCGTCGGCTCCCTGCGGGCCGCGCTCGACACCTGACGGGCCCCGCGTCACGCCCTAGCACAGGTGGACCCCCGCGTTCGCGGACCCCTTGCGGTCGGGCCGAAATGCTTGACATGGCTGCTGGGATCTACTCGGCTGTCCCTCAACAGGCCCGATTTCCCCGACCCCACAGGCCTTTCAGGAGGGCAAGAAACATGAACAAGACCGAACTGGTGGACGCCATCGCCGGAAAGACCGATCTGTCGAAGAAGGACGTCGGCGAGGTGCTCGACGCGTTCTTCGACGTGGCGTCCGAGGTCGTCGGCAAGGGCGACGAGAAGATCACCCTGCCCGGCTTCCTCTCGATCGAGCGGACCCATCGGGCCGCCCGCTCGGGGCGCAACCCCGCGACCGGCGAGGCCATCCAGATCCCGGCCGGCTACGGCGTGAAGGTGGCCGCCGGCTCCAAGCTGAAGGCCGCCGCGAAGTAGCAGCGGCACCGCAGGCGAACCAACGGGGGGCGGCGCTTCGGCGCCGCCCCCCGTCGCGTACCCTCGTCCCATGACCGAACCCACCAGGCTCGCCGCCGGCGACAAGGCCCCTGCGTTCAACCTCGCCGACCAGTCCGGCGACAGGATCCGGCTGTCCAGCTTCAAGGGCCGCAAGGTCCTGCTGTACTTCTACCCCAAGGCCGACACGCCGGGCTGCACCACCCAGTCGTGCGCCCTCCGCGACATCGCCGGCGACGTGGGCGACACCGCGATCGTCGGCGTCAGCCCCGACAAGCCCGAGAAGCAGGCCAAGTTCGACGAGAAGTACGGGCTCGGCTTCCCCCTGCTGGCCGACGAGGACCATGCCGTGGCCGAGGCCTACGGCGTGTGGGGGGAGAAGAAGAACTACGGCCGGGTGTACATGGGCATCATCCGATCGGCGTTCCTGATCGACGAGAAGGGCAGGATCGAACAGGCCTGGTACAAGATCAGCCCCAAGGACACCCCGCTCAAGCTCCAAGCCGCCCTCGCCGCGGCGTGAGCGCAGCGGTGGCCCGAGCAGCTCGCCGCCCCCGTGGCCGCACGGAGGGCGAGCGCCGCGCACGAGAGCGGGCATCGTGACCGAGGCGCCGGCGCTGCCGCCGCCGGAGGCGGTCCTGCCCCACCGGGCGCCGTTCCTGTTCCTGGACCAGGTCACCGATCTCACGCCGGAAGGCACCGCCACGGGCGTGTGGCACTTGACGGGCGACGAGCCCTTCTTCGCCGGCCACTTCCCGGGCCTGCCGACGCTGCCAGGTGTCCTGATGCTGGAGGCGATCGCCCAGTTGGGCGCCTACGCGGTCCTGAGCGACGACCGCACCCGGGGGAAGCTCCCGCTGTTCGGCGGCGTGGATGCGGCCAGGTTCCGCCGTCAGGTGGGCCCAGGCGACACCCTCGACCTCGAGGTGACGCTGGGCAGGATGAGCGCGAGAGCAGGCAAGGGCAGCGGCAGCGCCACCGTCAACGGCGAGCTCGCCTGCCAATGCGACCTGCTCTTCGTCCTCATCGACGCCCCGGACCAGACCCCGAGCTGACCCGCCGTCGCCAGGTCCGAGGCCCAAGCGAACTGGCGCCCGATCCGGCGGCCAGGACAACAGAATGAGGCGCCAGTTCGAACCCCCGGCGAACTGGCGCCCGATCCGGGGCCCCGGGCAACAGAATGAGGCGCCAGTTCGAGGAGCGCCCAGACGCGAGAGGACGAGTCCGCCAAGCGAGGCGTGAGCGGGACGGCCCGCAGCGAGCAGGACGAGTCCGCTCAGCGACGTGTCAGCAACGACGGAGCGCCCGACCCCAACGAAGTGGAGGGTGGACGGGGACCGCCAGGGCACGGCCGGAGGACCGGGGGGTGGCGCCGATCCGGAGGGTCCGAAAGATCGCCGCATGCTTTTCGCGGCGATTTTCGGATACCGGATCGGGGTCAGGACCCGCCGGTCCGCAGGCCGTGATCTGAGCGCTAGGAAACAGGAGGCCCGAACACGAGGCAGCCATTGTGGCCGCCGAACCCGAAGCTGTTCGACAGCAGGGGAGCGGGGTCCCACGGGCGGGCTCGGCCGGCCACCACGTCGATGGGGGGGAGTTCGGGGTCGAGGCGCTCGAAGCCCATGGTGGGCGGGATGAGGCGCTTCTGGATGGACAGCACCGACGCCACCGCCTCGAGGGCGCCCGCCGCGCCCAGCGAGTGGCCGGTGACGCCCTTGATGGACGTGACCGGCGGGCCGGGGGTGCCGAACACCTTGGCGATGGCCTCGGCCTCGGCGGCATCGTTCAGCGGGGTCGAGGTGCCGTGGGCGTTGATCTGCCCGACCGCCGAGGCGGCGACCCCGGCGTCGGCGAGGGCCTGCTCCATGCAGGACACCGCCCCGGAGCCGCCCGGGGCGGGAGCGGTGATGTGGTGGGCGTCGGCGGTGCTGGCGCCGCCGAGGACCTCGGCGAGCACGGTGGCGCCACGGGCGAGGGCACGTTCCATCTCCTCGAGCACGAGCACGCCGGCGCCCTCCGCGATGACGAAGCCGTCCCGGTCGGCGTCGAACGGGCAGGACCGACCCGAGGACGACGTGGCGGTCATGTTGATGAAGCCCTGGATGGCGGTGGGGGTGAGGGCCGCTTCGGCGCTGCCGGCCAGCACCACCTCGCACCGCCCGGAGGCGATGAGGAGCGCGGCGTTGGCGATGGAGTGGGTTCCGGCGGCACATGCCGTGCTGATGGTCTCGCACGGGCCACGCCAGCCGTGGCGCATCGACACCGACGCCGCCGCGGCGTTGGCCATCATCATCGGCACCAGGAACGGCGACACCCGGCGGGCGCCCTTCGTGTAATAGATCTGCACCCCGTTCTCGAGGGTGTTGAGGCCGCCCACGCCCGTGCCGATGAGCACGCCGGAGCGCTCGGGGTCGGCGGCCAGGTCGCCGGCCTGCTCGAGGGCCATGTCGGCGGCCGCCATCGCGAATTGGGCGAAGCGGTCGGTGCGGCGCGCTTCTTTGGGGTTGTCGAACCAGGGCTCGGGGTCCCAGTCCTCGACCGCGCGCCGGTCGGCGGGCTCGACGGGCACGCCGAGACCGTCCCAGAAGGCGTCCGCGCCGGTGCCGCAGGGGGCGACCACCCCCACACCGGTGACGGCGACCCGCGCACCGCGCATGGTCTAGAGCTTGCTCGTGACCAGGTCGAACGCCTGGCCCACGCTCTCGATGCCCTCGAGCTCCTCTTCGTCGACGGTGACGTCGAACTCCTCCTCGAGGGCCATCACCAGCTCGACCAGGTCGAGGCTGTCGGCGTCGAGGTCCTCGCCGAAGGTGGCCTCACGGGTCACCTTGTCGGCATCCACCGATAGCACCTCGACGGCGCACTTCTTGAACCGTTCGAAATTGGCGTCGTCGCTCACTTGCGTCTCTCCACAGTCGTTGCTCGGGTGATCTGGTCGTCTCCGCCTATGTTCCCATGCCCAGGCCACCGTCGACCGGAATCACCGCGCCCGTGATGTACGCGGCCTCGTCCGAGGCCAGGAACCGGATGGTCGACGCTACCTCGTCGGGCGTCCCGAGCCGCCCGAGGGGGACGAGTGCGGCGATGGCCTCGCGCCGATCGGTGGGCAGGGCGTCGATCATGTCGGTGGCGATGGGACCGGGTGCCACCACGTTCACGGTGACGTGGCGCGACCCGAACTCGCGGGCCATGGACCGGGCCAGTCCCACCAGGCCCGCCTTGGATGCGGCGTAGTTGACCTGGCCGGCCGAACCGGTGTGGGCCACGACCGACGACAGGAAGATGATGCGCCCCCACCGCGCCCGCATCATCCTCGTCACCGCCCGCTTGGCCACCTTGAACCCGCCGGACAGGTTGGTGTCGAGCACGCCGTCGAACTCGTCGTCGCCCATGCGCACCATCAGGCCGTCGCGGGTGATGCCGGCGTTCGACACGAGCACCTGCACCGGCCCGAGCGCGGCCTCGACGGCGGCGAAGGCGGCCTCGACCTGCGCGGCGTCGGTGACGTCGCAGGGGGTGGCGAACAGGTCGTGCCCCTCGGGTGGCGCGGTGGCGTTGTAGGTGATGGCCACCCGGTCGCCCGCGGCCGCGAACGCCCGTGCGGTGGCCAGGCCGATGCCGCGCGACCCACCGGTCACCAGCACCACCCGCCCTCCCGTGTCGTCGCTGTCGGTCTCGGAGGTCTCGTCGCGCTGGTCGGCGGTCACGGCTCCCACCGTAGAACGACGCTGGCCCAGGTCATCCCTGCGCCGAACCCGGTCATCAGGACGAGGTCGCCGCGGTCGAGGCGGCCGGCGTCGACGCCGTCGGTGAGGGCGATCGGAATCGACGCCGCCGAGGTGTTGCCCGTCCGCTCCAGCACCATGACGACCCGCTCCATGGGGATCCCCAGCCGGTGGGTGGAGGCCTCGATGATGCGCCGGTTGGCCTGGTGGGGAACGACGAGGGCGAGGTCGTCGGCCTCGACGCCGGCACCGCGCATGGCCCGCTCCGACGAGTCGACCATGGCCCGCACCGCCCGGCGGAACACCGCGCCGCCGTCCATGGTCACGCACCCGCCGATGTCGGCCCGCAGGATGCCCGCCGCGCTCCCGTCGCTCCCCAGGTCCCAGCCCAGGATCGCGTCGTCGGGGCCGGATGAGGACAGCACCACGGCCCCCGCTCCGTCACCGAACAAGATGGCGGTGGTGCGGTCGTCCCAGTCGACGAGGCGGCTCATCGACTCGGCCCCGATCACCAGCACGTGGCGCATGCCGGTGCCGAGGAGACCCGCGGCCACGGCCAGCCCGTACACGAAGCCCGAGCAGGCTGCGTTCAGGTCGAAGGCCCCACAGCGGAGCCCGAGCGCCTCCTGCACGACGCTGGCGGTGGCCGGCGTGGCCTGGTCGGGACTGAGGGTCGCCACGATCACGAGGTCGATCTGGTCGAGGGCGACGCCGGCACGTTCGAGCGCCTGGCGGCCGGCCTGGACCGCCAACTCGGTGGTGCCCGCGCCGACGCGCCGTTCACTGATGCCGGTGCGATCCCGGATCCACGCGTCCGACGTGTCGAGCCAGGTCGCGAGGTCGGCGTTGGTGACGCGCTTGTCCGGAAGCGTCGCGCCCCATCCGGTGATGCGCGAGCCGGGCATCACCGGTGGTCGTCGATCAACCACGCGACCGGCTGGCTGGGGGTGACGCGCTCACCCTCGATGGCCAGGAAGCTCATGAACCGGCCGCCGAACGCCGAGCGCACGGGATGACCGCTCACGCTGCCCACCTCGTCACCGGGGGCGACGGTGGAACCCGAGGCGGTCCTCGAGGAGCACCGGAACACCCCTGCGACCGGGGTGACGAGCAGGCGCTCGGCCAGGTGGGGCCGCTCCCCGGGTGGGTCCGGGGGGACGACCGCTCCGGCCAGCAGCTCGAGCAGCGCGTCGAGGCCGGCCGGCGTCTCGACGGCGATCGTGCGCACGCCTGGGGCACCCCGCTTCGCCAACCCGGTCAACACGCGGCCCGGTCCCAGCTCGACGAAGGTGTGCACCCCTTCGTCCACCAGCGTGGCCATGGTCTGGCGCCACCGGACGGGACTGCACAGCTGGGCCGTGGACAGGCGCGGCCACTCGACCGCCCCGTTGTGCACCATCGCGTCGACGTTGGCGACCACCGGGGTGGCCGGCGGCCGCCACTCGACGGCGGCCAACGCCTTCTCGAGACGCGGCCTCGCCGGGGCCATGAGCGGCGTGTGGAACGCGCCGCCGACCGCGACGGCGAGCACCTTCGACGCGCCGAGGTCCCGGGCGATCGCGGCAGCCTCCAGCACGGCCTCGGGCGCGCCCGCGATCACCGTGTGGCCTGCGCCGTTGAAGTTGGCCGGCCAGACGTCGTCGGCCACCCGCGCACACGCGACGGCCACCTGCTCGTCGTCGAGGCCGAGCACCACCCGCATGGTCCCCGGCCGCTCGTCGGCCGCGGCCTGCATGGCGTCGCCCCGCTCCACCACGAGCCGGACGCTCTCATCCAGCGCGACGACCGCCGACGCGGCGAGCGCCGTGTACTCGCCGAGGCTGTGGCCCGCCACCAGCGCGGGCTCGATGCCCAGGCGTTCGACGGCATCGAGCACGACGAGGTTGGCCACGTGGGTCGCGAGTTGTGCGTTGCGGGTCTGGCGGAGCTCGTCACCGTCCGCCGTGAGCAACAGCGCGGCGACATCACGACCGGCGGCCTCGGAGGCCTCGTCGACCAGCTCCCAAGAGGGATGGTCGCGCCAGGCGTGGCCGAACCCGGGACGTTGCGATCCCTGGCCGGGGAAGGTGAAGGCGATCATCGGGCGGAACCTCACATGAGGGGCGTGTGCCCCGTCCGACCGAGGTGCGAGCCCGAAGGTTTCACCCGGACCGGTCGGCCGGCTCCTCCCGACGGGGCGGACACCGCCCGCCGCGGCCCCGGCGGCTCACGAGGGCCGGCCGTACCGCCCCTCGTTGCGGGCGAACTGGCGGTCGCGCAGCACCGCGATCGCCGTGACCAACGCGACCACCACCAGAAGGCGCCGGAGCCAGCGCCGTTTGTTCACTCCCTCGGCCATGGACGACGAGGGTACGCTCCTGTTCCCCCCGATCGCATGATCGAGCACCTCCCACTCGAACACCTCGTTCGAACACCCTGCCCGGGTGGAGGAACGGCAGACTCGGTGGATTCAAAATCCACTGTCCGAAAGGACGTGCGGGTTCAAATCCCGCCCCGGGCACTCGTCATTGGATGCCGCCCCGAACCACGTCGCCGCCACGGTTGGCGGCGCAGTAGGTCGGGGCCTGGTGGGTTCGGCACGCCTCGGCCACGGTCGGGTACCGGACCTCCACCCGGTCGACGCCGGGCACGGTGACCAGCAGGCGCTGCAGCGTGCGCTCGAGGCTCGTGCGCCCCAACTCGAACAACTCGACGTCCTGGCGGGCGGCGTCGAGCATGCGGTCGTGGCCCGACGCGGCCAGCTCCTCCTGCTGGATGGTCTGGCCGTCACCGAGCACGACCTCCCCCGTGCGGGTGACAAGGCCGGTCTGCTCGTCGATGGTCTGGACCGGGCCCTCGTCGACGGTCGCGATCCGCGGGAGTGGGGCGAGCACCCGCACCACCCCGTCCTTGACGGTGATGTCGCCGGCGTGGAGGTCGGCCAGGTCGGTGCGCAGCTCGACGCGCCCCGGGCCGACCGCGGCGACCTCCGACTCGCCGGCGAGTGCCGTCGGCACGTCCTGCTCACCGAGCAGCGGCACGCGCACGGACACGATGTTCTCGGCGTCGACGGTCACCGGCGCCAGGCTGCGCTCGGCCACGATCAGGTCGGACTGCTCGGTCAGCTCCTGGAGGATCACGGTGCGATCGGCCTGCACCTCGGTGCGGCTGTCGGCCCCGGCCTGCAACCAGGCCTGGTCGATGAAGCCGAGGCGCAGGCCGAGGGCGACCATGCCGAGCGCACCGAGGAGGAGGGCGACGACGAACCACCGCAAGCCGAGACGGGACCGGCGCCTGCCGGAATCAGAAGCGACGAGGACCACGGGGAGAGCTCCTTGTGAGGGTTGGGGCGCGCGAGGCCGGCGGTGGCACCGCCACGTCGCTCGTGCGCCGTCGTGTGGCCGGCGGGCGTCGTGGACACCTGTCCTGGAACACCTGTCCTGGGACACCTCTGGCCGCAGCTGCTGGTACCAACGACGTCGCGCTCGCGAGAGTTCCCACCTGCCCGGTCCGCACGGCGGCCTGCCGGTAGGATCGGCCGATGGCTCGATCGCTGGTCGAACGGCGCCTCATCGAGGTCGGCGACCGGTTGAAGGTGTTGCGCAAGGACCTGGCCGTCGCGGACGAGCAACTGGCCGCCCTGGCGGCCGAGGCCGACGACAGCCGGCTGCGCTCGTTGGTGTCCGAGACGCCGATCGCCGAGCGAGAGCACCGGGACGCCCAGCGCCACGCCGACGCCATGGAGCGGCACCGGCGCGAGGTGAGCGCCGAGATCGCCCGGCTCGAGGCCGCCCAGGACGAGCTGCTCGACCGCCTCATCCTCGAACACGACTGATCGCCGGGCAGCCATCGCCGGCACCACGCCCGTCCTCCCGGACGCCGACCGGGTCTCTCGGGTGGAACCGACCGCTGCGAGGCGACGCCGGACTCGGCGGCTCGGCTCCGCGGGTACCCTGCACCTCACCCCAGCGAAAGGCCCGATCCGACGTGCCCACCCGAGTCGTAATCGCCGAGGACGAGGCCATCATCCGCCTCGACCTCAAGGAGACCCTCGAAGAGGAGGGCTACGACGTCGTGGGGGAGACGGGCCGTGGGGACGAGGCCGTCGACCTGGTCAAGGAGCACGAGCCCGACATCGCCATCCTCGACATCAAGATGCCGGGGCTCGACGGCCTCTCGGCGGCACGCGAGATCGCCGGCGAACGGCGGGCCGCGGTTCTCATCCTCACCGCCTTCAGCCAGCGCGACCTCATCGAGCAGGCCCGTGATGCCGGCGCCCTCGCCTACCTGGTCAAGCCCTTCCAGCGCAGCGAGCTCATCCCCGCGGTCGAGGTCGCCCTCGGGGTGTTCAAGGAGATGAAGGCGCTCCACGAGCAGACCGCCAGCCTCGAGGAGCAGCTCGAGACCCGCAAGATCGTCGACCGGGCCAAGGGCCAGATCATGGATGCCCATGGGCTCAGCGAGCACGAGGCCTTCGGGTTCATCCAGAAGCGGGCCATGCAGGAGCGCCAGACGATGAAGGCCGTGGCCGAGCGCGTCATCGCGGGGGAGCTCGCGCCCGACCCGACATGAGCGCTGCGAAGTCCGAATCCCGCCTGGTGATGTTGATCGACGGGAACTCGCTCACCTACCGCGCGTTCTTCGCCCTGCCCACCGACCTGGCCACCGCCTCGGGTCAGGTCACGAACGCGGTCCTGGGCTTCACCACGATGCTCACGTACCTCCTGCGTGAGCAGAAGCCCGATTCGATCGTCGTCGCGTTCGACCGCCCCGAGCCCACGTTCCGCCACGAGCGCATCCCCACCTACAAGGGCAACCGTGACGCAGCGCCCGACATCCTGCGCCAGCAGATGGGGCTGGTGCGCCAGGTGCTGGATGCCCTGCGCATCCAGACCGTCGAGAAGGCCGGCGTGGAGGCCGACGACATCATCGCCACGCTGGCCGAGCAGGCCAAGGCCGCCGGCCACCGGGTGATGATCGTCACCGGCGACCGCGACGCCTACCAACTGGTCGAGGACCCGCTGGTCCGGGTGCTCTACAACAAGCGGGGCGTGTCGGACTACGCGCTGTACGACGAGGCGGGCATCGAGGAGCGCACCGGTGTCACCCCGGCCGAGTACACGCAGTACGCGGCCATGCGGGGCGACAACTCCGACAACCTGCCCGGGGTCCCCGGGGTGGGGGAGAAGACCGCGGCCAAGCTGATCAAGAAGTACGGCGGACTGGACGGCATCTTCGCCCACGTCGACGAGCAGACCCCGAAGCTCCGCGAGAACCTGGCCGCCTTCGAGGAGCAGGTGCGCCTCAACGCCGAGGTGATGGTGCTGCTCCGCGACGTCGACATCAGCGTCGACTTCGAGGCGGCCGTCATCGGCGACGTCGACCCCGACGAGGTCCGCAAGCTGTTCGACTTCCTCGAGTTCCGGGGCAAGTTCGAGCTGCTCGACGAGGCCCTGGACGGGCGCCTGGGCGGGCCCGGGGGTGGCGGTGGTGGCGGGAGCGACGTGCTCGAGGCCGAGGTCACCGAGTTGGGCACGCCCGACGAGGCCAAGACCCTCCTGTCCCGACTGGCCCAGGGCACCGAGGCACTGGCCGTGGCGCCGGCATGGTCCGGCGACGAGGGACGCTCGCCGCTGGCCGGCCTGGCCCTGGTCGTCGACGGCGAGGCCGCCGAGGTCGCCTGGTTGCCCGGCCCGCTGCTGGCCGACGAGGTCACCCGGGGGGCCCTGGCCACGCTGGTGGCCGACGGGGGCCGCCCGCTCGCCGCCCACGGCGCCAAGGCACTGCTCCGGCGCCTCGAGGACGACGGCGTGGGGGTGCGCACGCTGGCCGTCGACACGATGCTGGCCGCGTACCTCCTCGACCCGGCCGAGGCCCGCTACCTGCTCGAGGACCTGCTGCTGCGCTACGCCGCGCTCGAGCTGCCGACGCATGGCGCCGCCGCCGAGGGTCAGCTCGACCTGGACGGCGACGCGGTGGCGGCGCCGCTCGAGGCCGCACGGCGGGCGCTGGCAATCGATCGCCTGGTGGGCCCGCTGCTGGCCGCCCTCGACGTGCAGGGCCTGCGCCACCTCTACGACGACATCGAGATCCCGCTCGTGCAGGTGCTGGCCAAGATGGAGGAGGTGGGCATCGCGGTCGACCGGGCCGAGCTCGAGTCCCTCAACGCTCAGCTCGTCGACGAGTGCGCCTCCCTGACCGAGCAGATCAAGGAGGACGCGGGCGAGGACTTCAACGTGAACTCCACGCTGCAACTGCGCCACATCCTCTTCGAGAAGCTGGCGCTGACCCCGCAGAAGAAGACGAAGACGGGGTTCTCCACCGACGCCTCGTCGCTCGAGAAGCTGCTCGGCCAGCACCCGATCATCGAGCACCTCCTGCGCTACCGCGAGGTGGAGAAGCTGCGTTCGACCTACGGCGAGGGCCTGCTGGCCGAGGTCGGCCCCGACGGCCGGATCCACGCGACCTTCAACCAGACCGTGGCCCGTACCGGCCGGCTCAGCTCCGACGCCCCCAACCTGCACAACATCCCGGTCCGCACCGAGGGCGGGCGGGCGTTCCGCAAGGCCTTCGTGCCGGGGCCCGGCTACGAGCTGCTGGTGGCCGACTACAACCAGATCGAGCTGCGCTGCATCGCGCACCTGGCCGAGGACCCGGGGCTCATCGCCGCCTTCGAGAGTGGCACGGACATCCACAACGAGACCGCAGCCCGGATCTTCTCGGTCGACCACGCCGAGGTCACCGCCGAGCAGCGGTCGAAGGCGAAGATGGTGTCGTACGGGCTGGCCTACGGCATGGAGGCGTACGGCCTGGGTCAACGCCTCGCCATCCCCACCGAGGAGGCGGCCGAGATCCTCAACGCCTACTTCGAGGCCTTCCCGTCGGTGAAGTCGTACATGGAGCGCACCGTGGCCGAGGCGCGCGAGCGGGGCTACACGGAGACGCTGTTCGGCCGTCGCCGCCAGATCCCCGAGCTGAGCTCGAGCAACTTCCGGATCCGTCAGGCCGGCGAGCGCCAGGCCATGAACGCGGGCATCCAGGGCCTGGCCGCCGACATCTTCAAGGTGGCCCTGGTCGCGCTCGATCGGGCGCTCGAGGAGCGCGGGTCGGCCAGCCGCCTCATCCTGCAGGTGCACGACGAGGTGGTGCTCGAGGTGCCGCCGGACGAGCACGACGAGGTGGGTGCGCTCACCCGCTCGACGTTGGAGGCAGCCGCCGACCTCCGGGTGCCGCTCGAGGTGAACCTGGCCTTCGGTGCCAGCTGGGCCGACGCCAAGGCGTGATCGAGCGAGGCGTGATCGAGCGCGGCGTGACGGGGTTCAGTTCCGCGGCCGGGCTGCCGACGAGGAGGACAGACCCACTGCCTCCGGAGTCAGGCCATGGCCACCAGTGCGAAAACCCGATCGAGCCTCTGGTTCGTGCTGCTGCTGGCGGTGACGGTCTACGTCCTCACGTCGGCAGGCATCGCCATCGCCACCGAGGACAAGTGCGGTGGCCTCCAGGCCGACAAGACCTGGCAGGTGTTCCCTCCGGGCTGGGTCTGCAGGCCGGCCCGACTCCCGGGCCAGTTCTGAGTCCTGGCGCTGAAGGGGTCGCAGCGGTTCGGCGGCGCCGCGGAGCGGAGCAGCACCACCGATCCGCGTCAGATGCCGAGGGCGCGCCGAGGGGCGAGGTGCCGGTGCGATGACCCCGCCGGACCACTGGTTCGAGGACCTGGCCGATCACCTGGGCGACGCCTACCTGCGCTACTCGTTCACCAAGGGCACCGAGCAGGAGGTGGGGTTCCTCGTCGACGCCCTCGGCCTGGCCCCCGGTGACCGGGTCCTCGACGTGGGTTGCGGCCCCGGACGCCACGCCTACGCGCTGGGCCGCCGGGGGATCGAGGTCGTGGGGGTCGACATCTCGCAGCGGTTCGTCGACCTGGCCCGCGAGGGGGCACCGCCCGGAGTCACGTTCCGTCGGGGCGACGCGCGGGCGCTCGGGTTCGAGGAAGGCTTCGACGCCGCCATCTCGCTGTGCCAGGGGGCGTTCGGCCTCGGTGGCCCCACCGGCGCGCTGGCTGGCGACCGGGCCGTCATCGCGGGCATGACGAGGGCCCTCCGGCCCGGGGGGAGGCTGGCCGTGAGCGCGTTCTCGGCCTACTTCCAGGTCCGCTTCCTCGAGGACACCGACACCTTCGACGCGGCCACGGGCGTGAACCACGAGCGCACGACGCTGCGGAGCGAGACCGGCGAGGAGGCCGAGCACGACCTCTGGACGACCTGTTTCACCCCACGGGAGCTCACGCTGCTGGCCGAGGAGGCCGGTCTGGCCGTCCGGGCCATCTGGTCGGTGACGCCCGGCGCCTACGCCGAACGTCCGCCCGACCTGGCGTCGCACGAGTTCCTCCTGCTGGCCGAGAAGGCACGGAACCGCTCCTGAGCCCGGCACCGGGATGTCGGTGCCGTGCGAGGAGGAGCCGAGCGGGCCCGCCTGGTAGCGTTGTCCCCCGGTGTGCGTGGATGGACCCGCCGCCAGCTACCCCACAGACGTGGGGCGTCCGGAAAACCCAGAGAAGAGCTCCTACGTGTCCCAGGTCGATACCGCCCCGTCCCAGCCGTCCTCCGACGGCGACCAGTCCCTCCCGATGGGGACCTTCGACGACGAGGGCAACTACATCCCCCGCCCGATCATCGAGAACGACCTGTCCGGCCAGTCGATGGCCGATGCCTACACGGCGACGATGGTCGATGTCGACGACGGCCAGATCGTCGAGGGCACGGTGGTCAAGGTCGACCGCGACGAGGTGCTGCTCGACATCGGCTACAAGTCCGAGGGCGTCATCCCGGCCCGCGAGCTCTCCATCCGCAACGACGTCGACCCGTCCGAGATCGTCTCGCTGGGCGAGAGCGTCGAGGCACTCGTCCTCACCAAGGAGGACAAGGAAGGCCGCCTCGTCCTGTCGAAGAAGCGGGCCCAGTACGAGCGGGCCTGGGGCAAGATCGAAGAGGTCAAGGAGTCCGAGGGCGTGGTCAGCGGTCCGGTGATCGAGGTGGTCAAGGGCGGTCTCATCGTCGACATCGGCCTGCGGGGCTTCCTCCCCGCCTCACTCGTCGAGCTGCGCCGGGTGCGCGACCTGCAGCCGTACGTCGGCCGCAGCCTCGAGGCCAAGATCATCGAGCTCGACAAGAACCGCAACAACGTCGTGCTGTCCCGTCGGGCCTGGCTCGAGGAGACCCAGAAGGAGCAGCGCGAGGACTTCCTGGCCAACCTCAAGCCCGGCGAGCGTCGCAAGGGCGTGGTCTCCAGCGTCGTCAACTTCGGCGCCTTCGTCGACCTCGGCGGCATGGACGGCCTCATCCACGTCTCGGAGCTGTCCTGGAAGCACGTCGACCACCCGGGCTCGGTCGTCGCCGTCGGCGACGAGGTCGAGGTCGAGGTGC
>CAZWMT010000017.1:0-115112 GCA_964635055.1 uncultured Microthrixaceae bacterium
TGGTACTGGCCCGATGTCGAACGTTGGGCTCGGGCGACGGGTCGGCTCCCCGAGGAGTAGAGCCAGCGCGTCCTCGACGCCCCGGCGCTACTGGCCGGGGCGCGGGAACTCGATGACCTCGACGCCGAACGAGGCGGCGACCCGGCGGTGCGCTGCGATCTTCGCGGCTGCCGAGGCCGGCGCGGTCGGGAAGGCCAACGCGGCCTGGCAGTCGGTCCGCTGGAGGCCGAGCTGGGCGAAATAGGGGTCGAGACCGGCGGCGGTCCTGATGAAGTGCCGGTACAGCACGGCTTGGCCGATGCCGTGGCGGAGGTAGGCGCCGAGGCCGCCGCCGGCGTCCTGGTCCTTGAGCTCGATGGCCCAGGGCCGCCCCGCCTCGTCAGCCAGGAGGGCGTCGAGGTAGCGGGCCCGGGGTGGACCGCCCCACAGGGTCGGGAACTGGGCGCTTCGCACCACGCCCGACACGATCCGGCCGCGTGGCCTGAGCACGCCGTCCGTGGCGCTGGTGAGCCGGGTGCGACCGGTGAGGAGATGCGCCTCCAGAGCGTGTTCGGCTTGGCCGTGGCGCAGCACGGCGGTCGGGTGCTCGGGGTCGGACCAGCGGTCGACCAGCTCGGCGATGAGGGCCCTCAGCGAGCCGAGATCGGCCTCACCGACGGTCCGAGGCTCGGTGCCGACGACGTCCCGCCAGGTGTCCCGGGGCTCGCCGGGCTTGGTGGGGTCGCTCGTCGCCAGCGCCAGCGTGGCGCTCTCGGCGCCGATGCGGCCGATCTCGAGACCGTCGAGGCGCATCTGCCAGGGCCGGCTCTCGTCCTTCGATGACAGCTTGGGGTACAGGGCGAAGGCCGGGGTTTCGACGGTCTGGACGAGGTGGTGGGCGAGGCCGCTCACCGGGCGCCTGGCCTCGGTGAGCAGCCACTCGGTCCAGCGCGCAACGACTGACGAGTCGAACGTCGCCGCCGTCACCGGTCGATGCTGTGGCTCGCCGTTCGGGCCGAGCAGCCACACCTGGACCTGTGGCCCGGCGACGATCGAGGTGGCGAGAGTGCCGATAGCGCCGAGCTGGTCGCTCAGCACTGCGGGGCCGGCGCCGTCCTCGGCGCCCAGGAGCAGATGGAGCGTGTCATCGGTCGGGGTGGCGACATCGAAGTACCAGGCGAGCGCGTCGACGACCGCGTCGAGTCGGACCTTGGGAGCCACGCCGGCCCGCACGGCAACGGCGGGTGTCCCGTCCCAGCGGAAGCGGGCCAGGCGCGAGGACAGCGAGAGCCGGTTGTCCCGTCGGCCGTCGGCACCGGGGTCGTGGGCCCGGGCCCAGTCGAGCACGTCGAACGCCGCCACGGTCATCTTCTTACACCTCCCACCAGACGCCGTCCGCGTGGGGCTCGACGCGGGGGAAGTGATCGGCGAAGCGGTCGGTGGCTTCGGAGTGGATGGGCACCACCCGTGCGAGCGAGAAGGCGTCGACGAGGCGCCGGAGGTCCTCGACGGCCGCGTGGCCGGAGGTGTGGTGCTCGACGAGGGGCACGCCGGCGTCGGCCAGGTCGCTTTGGAGCCGCTGGCCGGCGGGCTGGGCGAGGTAACCGTGCCACAGCGACCAGACCACCGCACCGTCGCGCAGGGCGCCCGCTTCGATGAGCTCGGGGAGGGTGGAAGAGGTGCCGAGATATGCGACCTGGCCGCGGTCGGTGGCGAGGTCCTCGGGATACCGGCGGATCGACGCGATCTCGGCGACCCGCTCGAACTCCTCGGACTGGAGCACCCGGAGGCGCTGACGGAAGGGGACGTACACCGCGTAGCCGTCGAAGCCGGGCTGGGGGATGGTCGACCGGCCGGTGGCTCGGGCCACCGACGCCGTGTAGAGGTCGACCACCAGGGTGCGCCCGGCTCGCCGGGCCGCCCGGTACACGGTGACGAGCCGGTCGATGTTCTGTGCCGACGAGAACGTCGCCACCATCCCCGGCGTCGCCGCGAACGTGGACACCAGGTCCGCCTCCACCGACGCCTCGGATCCCACCGCGGCGTCGCCGCCGGCGCGCACGTTGGTGCCCTCCATCAACAACACGTCAGCAGCAGGCGGACGCGCCACCAGGGCGTCGAAGAGCTTCGCCTTGCGGCCGTGGGCGCGCAGGTCGCCGGTGTAGAAGAGCCGCCGTCCGCCAGCTTCGACCAACAGGGAGTACGCGTCGAAGGCGGAGTGGTCGGCCAGGTACGGCGTCACCGTGAACGGGCCGAGTTCGAGCGGGACCCGGTGGTGGAGGTGTCCGGCCAGCGGCGGGCAGCCGCTCACCGGCGAGAAGAACGACGCCGCCTCCAACACCCGGGCCGCCTCTTCCCCCAGGTACACGGGGACCCCGGCCGCGAGCTGGCCGGCGAGGCCGTAGTGATCCAGGTGCGGGTGGCTCAGCACCACCCCGTGCATCCTCGGGTCCACCTCGGCGAGCCCGCCGATGGGGGGCAGGGGCACGTCCTCGTCCCAGCCCGCCGACAGCGGCCGGCCCAGGTCCAACACGATGCGGTCACCGTCGTGTTCGACCTCGATGCAGTTGCCGCCGATCTCGTGGGCGCCCCGGTGGATCCGGACCCGCATCAGATGTGATCGACCCGACGGAGCAGCTTCAGCGCGGTGACCAGCAGATGGCGGCGGGACTCCTCGTACAGCCCCATGGTCGAGAACCCGACATCGTGATGCTGGGTCCACGCCAGCCCCTCGCGCTGCTCGAGGGCGAGGACCGGCACGCCGTCGCGCACTACCACCCAGAACCGATAGCCAGGATGACCGAGCAGGTCGTCGGGGCGCGGGCGGCGGAGCTCGTCGGGGATGGCGCTGAACCCGTCCAGGGCCTCGTTGGGGCCGCCGCCGTAGCCGCTGGTGTCGATCATCCCCGATTGGATGTCGATCGGGTGGACCGACTTGACCGCCGTCGAGGCGATGGCCGCCAGGATCCGGTAGGTCAGGGTCGTGTTGGTGGCGGCGGGTACCGACTGGGGCACAGGCAGACCGGCGGCGACCTCGAGGCGGTGCAAAAACTCGCGGGGATCAGCCCGCAGGTAGTGGTCCCACTCGGTCGGCTCCCACGCATCGGCGGGACGGCCGTCGAAGCGCTCCAATACCTGGATGGTGCCACCCCGGTTGAGCCGGATGTCACCCTCCTCGCCGGCGGTCGGCAGGATCCACAACACATCGGACTGGCCGCCACCGGGATGCGCCCGGATGAGCCGCACCGTCTCGGGATGCCGAGTTGTGCCCCAGGTAGTGGTGTAGGGATCGAAGGGTCCGCCTGACGCGACGATCACCGCGTCAGCCTCTTGCAGTCCTGCGATAGACGAGCGAGAGGAACCAACGCGGTGATCGACAACAACAACATGGATGCCCTGGCGTGGCTGCGCAAGCAGCTCGACGGGGACGGCGACGACTTGCTCGCGGAGATGGTCCGCGAGTTCGCCCAGCGGCTCATGGCCGCCGAGGTCGACGCCCTCACGGGGGCGGGGTGGGGTGAGCAGTCCCCGGATCGGGTGAACCACCGCAACGGGTACCGGGCCCGACCGTTCGACACCCGGGTGGGCACGATCGACCTCGCGATCCCGAAGCTGCGCCGGGGCAGCTACTTCCCGGACTGGCTCCTCGATCCCCGCCGCCGGGCGGAGAAGGCGCTGGTGTCGGTGGTGGCCGAGTGCTACGTGCGCGGGGTGTCGACCCGCCGGGTCGACGGGCTCGTGAAGACCTTGGGGATCGAGTCGCTGTCCAAGTCGCAGGTCAGCCGGATGGCCGCCGAGCTCGACGAGGTCGTGGCCGAGTTCCGCAACCGGCCCCTCGACGCGGGCCCCTACACGTATGTGTGGATGGACGCGCTGACCCAGAAGGTCCGCGAGGGCGGCCGGATCGTGAACGTCGCGGTGGTCATCGCGACGGGCGTGAACAACGATGGGCACCGCGAGATCCTCGGTGTTGACGTGATCACCACCGAAGACGGCGCGGGGTGGCTGGCGTTCCTGCGGGGCCTGGTCGCCCGGGGCCTGTCCGGGACCAGCCTGGTGACCTCCGACGCGCACCCGGGCCTGGTCGACGCCATCGCGTCGACGTTGCCCGGAGCGACGTGGCAGCGGTGCCGGACCCACTACATGCGGAACCTGTCGACCCGGGTCCCGAAGTCCGCGCAGGCCATGGTCGCCACCTTGGTCCGGACCATCTTCGCTCAGCCCGACTCGGCGTCGGTGTGGGCCCAGCACGGCCGGGTGGTCGCCCAGCTCCAAGAGAAGTTCCCCGATGCCGCCGGCCACCTCACCGACGCCGCCCCGGACGTGTTGGCCTTCACCGGGTTCCCCAAAGAGCACTGGCGCCAGATCTGGTCGAACAACCCCCAGGAACGGCTCAACAAAGAGCTCCGCCGGCGCACCGACGTGGTCGGGATCTTCCCGAACCGCGAAGCGGTCATCCGCCTCGTCGGCGCCGTGCTCGCGGAGCAGCACGACGAGTGGGCCATCGCCCGCCGCTACATGTCCGCCGACAGCCTCGCCAAGGCCCGCGTCCACGTCATCGACGGCGACCTCGAGGAGGTGACCCCGCACGCGCTGACCGAAGCCATGTAGAACATCCCCGAGGCTGACGCGCTCGACCGTCGCCTACACCACGTCCTGGGGCATGACCGGATGCCGCCGCACCAGCTCGCTGGCCAGCCGCCACGACGCCGCCTCCAGCACCGACCGGTCCTCCCACATCCTCATCGCCGAACCGTACGTTGCCGTTGTGACCAGCGCCTTGCCTGACCGACGGGCACACTGCGGGTTGTGCGGGTGCTCGCCTGGAACCTCGAGTTCGTCGCGCCGTCCGGGCGGAAGGGGACGGCGGCCTCACGGGCCATCGACTCGTTCAGGCCCGATGTCATGTGCCTGACCGAAGCCCGAGTCGCCAGCCTTCCGGCGACCGAGCAGGCCGTGTGGGCCGACGCCGACTACGGGTACCCGGCCCCTCCGGATCGCCGCAAGGTGGGGCTGTGGAGCCGGTGGGGCTGGCACGACGTTGACACCCTCGGCTCCGCCGCGATGCCCCAAGGCCGGTTCGTCGCCGGCACGACACCCAGCCCGGAGGGACCCGTCCGGGTGATTGGTGTCTGTATTCCATGGCGTATGGCCCACGTCGCCACCGGGTCCCGTGATCGTGCCGTCTGGCAGGACCATCTCACCTACCTGGCCGGGCTCGCCGAGGTCGTCCACGCCGCTGGCGACGGACCGCTCATCGTCACCGGCGACTTCAACCAGCGGTTCCACGGTCGAATGGCGCCGGGCGGGGTCCATGACGCCCTTCGCTCTGCACTCGAAGGGCTCTCGGTGCCAACCGCAGTCCGCGTCGAGGGTCTGCGCCGGCCGCTCATCGATCACATCGCCCACAGCCCACGACTCGAGACGCAGGGACCGCCGATCGGAATCGATCGCCGCCAGCACGGAATCGACGTCTCCGACCACGACGGCGTGGTCGTGGACCTTGCCCCGGCCCGACCTCAGGCAACCTGAGGCCGCGCCCGCTGGGCGGAGAGGTTGCGGCGCAGGTCGGTGGTGTCCTCGGGCAGCAGGTGCCCGTAGAAGCGGTAGATGGTGGTGGTGCTGGTGTGGCCGGCCCACCGGGCGAGCTTGTACTCGTCGGTGACGCCGGCGGCGATCCAGCGGGCCACGGCGGTGTGGCGCAGGGCGTGGGGGGTAGGCAGCGGGTGAGCCAGCCCGGCGGCGGCGACCGCCGGGCCCCAGAAGCGGTCACGGAAGTTGTTCGGCCGCAACGTCGCCCCCCGCCGGCCGGCCCACACCAGGTCGTCGGAGGCCAGGCCGAGGCTGCTGATGCGGGCCGCCAGCACCCTGGCGGACTCGTCGGTGAGGGTGGGCACCGTGCGCCGGCCCGCGGCCGACTTCGGCGGGCCGAACACCAGGCTGTGGCCGTCGCCAAAGCTCTTCTGCACCTCGCCGGCGGTCTCACGGACCCGCACCGACCCGGCCTCGAGGTCGAGGTCACGGACCCGCTGGGCGGCGAGCTCACCGATACGCAACCCGAGATCAGCGTTGACCCCCACCAGGTCCCGGTAGTGACCGTCGAAGCAGGCTTCGAGCCGGGCCAACTCATCGAGGTCCAGGAACCGGGCCTCGGGCCACTCCACCCGCGGCGGGCTCACCCCGACGACCGGGTTGTCGTGCAGCCGAGCGTCGTCGACCGCGGCGGCGAAGATCTTGGAGAGGATCTGCAGGTGCTTGGTCACCGTCGCCGGCGCCAACCCGTCGGCGACGAGGTCGTCGCGGAACCGCTCCACCATGGCGGTGGTGACCGCGGCCATTGGCACCCCGCCGAGTGCGGGCAGGGTCCGCGCCTTGAGGTAGGCGTCGTCGCGGGCCCGGGTGCGGGGCCGCAGATGCACCTGGCCCCGGCCCCACACCTCGACCCACTCGGCGAGGGTGATCTGACCGCGACCGGGATCGACCCAGGTGCCCCGCCGGCGATCAGCGAGGCGGGCCTCCCGCCAGGCGGCGGCCTCGTCCTGGGTGTCGAAGGTGGCGCTGACCTCGCGGCCGTCGGGGCCACGCAGGCGGACCTGCCAGCCCGCCCCGCGGCGCTTCACGCCCGGCACCTGCCGTCGGCCGCTCACCACACCACCTCGTTGCGGGGCCGCCCACCCCGCCGCGCCGGCGACGGCGGCACCTGGCCGGCGTCGGGCTCGACGGTCTGGTCGGCCAGGAACGCGGCCACGTCCTCGGGGCGGAACCGCAACTGGTTGGCGACCTTGACGTGGCGGATGCGGCGCTCGTGGGTCAACCGGTACACGAACCGGCGGCCCACCCCCAGGTACGCGGCGAGGCGGTCCACGTCCCACAACTCCCCGGACAGCCCGGCGGCACCATCGCTCACACCGACACAACATGCCAGCGGCCGCGACCGAATGGGGGGCCTCAGGCGGCGGGCGCGACGCCGGCGCGGACAAACCGCGGACAAACGGGGTGTCGCCGGGGGTGGCGGGAACTGCACGGTCGGGCCTTTCCGGCCCCTGACCAGGGAGTTCTCCGGGTGGGCGATACTGGTTTCGAACCAGTGGCCTCTGCCGTGTGAAGGCAGCGCTCTTCCGCTGAGCTAATCGCCCGGAGCCTGCGATGGTAGCGCGGGCGGCTCCTCGATCGGAACCTCGATCACGCCGGCCCGGGCGTGAGGTCGGCGCAGGATCCGGCGCGACACGCCGGGAATTGCGCCGAGTTGGAGATGGCGGTCCGCCGCTGAGCCCCGACGCCGCCACCCGCCTGCACCCGTCGGCGACCCCGGCCGCTCACCCCACGCTGGCCCGGTGGGTGAAGCCGATGGTGTCCTCGAGCAGCGCCAGGAGGCGCAGGACGCCGGCGTCGGCGTGCTGGGGGCCGACCACCTGCAGGCCCACGGGCATGCCGTCGGTGGTGAGGCCGGCGCACACCGAGCCGGCGGGCGAGCGGGTGAGGTTGAAGCCGTAGGTGAACCGCACCCAGTTCTGCTCGACCACGCCGTTGATGGTGCCGAACCGGTCGGGCGGCGGCGTCTGGCCGGCGCAGGTGGGGGTGAGGAGGAAGTCGACGACGTGGAACAGCTCGACGAGGGCCACGTTCAGTCGGTGGGCGGTGTCCTGGGCCTCGAGCACGTCGGAGGAGGTGACGTGGTCCCTGCCGTACTGCATGGTCTGGCGCAGGCCCTCGTCGATGCCGTCCCACCGGTCGGTGCCCTCGAAGCCCCGGAGCGTCCGGTAGGTGGCCGCGGCCGTGAGCCCCAGCCACGCCATCACCGGGTCCTCCGGCCACACGCTGTCCACCTCGACCACCTCGGTGCCCAGCGCCTCGAGGCGTCGAACCGCGCCCTCGCACCGCGCCCGCACCTCGTCGTCGAGCGGCGAGAACCCCATGGTGGGCGACCACGCCACCCGGCGGGGCGGATGGGGATCGTCCACGCCGTCGAGCCAGTTCGACGACGGCATCGGCAGCGAGCGCAGGTCGGTGGGGTCGGGCCCGACCGCCACGCCAAGGGCCAGCGCGGCGTCATGGATGCGCAGCGTCATCGGGCCCTTCACCGAGAGGTCGGCCCAGTTCGGTGGATGGGGCCCGCCGATGGCCACACGGCCCAGCGACGGCTTGAACCCCGACAAGCCGCAGACCGCCGCGGGGATGCGGATCGAGCCGCCGCCGTCCGACCCCGTGGCCAGTGGCACGAGGCCGGCGGCGAGGGCCGCCGCCGATCCACCGGACGAGCCGCCGGCCGAGCGGCCGAGGTTCCACGGGTTCCGGGTGGCGCCGAAGGTGGGGTTGGCGGTGTCGCCCTTCCAGCCGTACTCGGGGGTGTTGGTCTTGCCGACCACCACGCAGCCGGCGGCGCGCAGGCGGCCGACCAGGATCGAGTCCGACTCGGCCGGCGGGCCGTCCGCCCGGGTGGCCGAGCCCATGGTGGTGACGAAGCCGGCGGCATCCTCGAGGTCCTTCACCCCGATGGGGATCCCCGCCAGCGGCCCGGGATCGTCGCCCGACGCCACCAGCTCGTCGACGGCCGCCGCGTCACGAAGGGCCCGGTCGGCGTCGACGGCCACGAAGGCGTTCACCTTGCCGTCCACCGACTCGATGCGGTCGAGCGCGCCCTGGGTCAGCTCCCGGGCCGACACCTCTCGCCGGCGGACCTGCTGGGCCAACTCGGCCACGGTCGTGTCACGGAAGTCCACGTCTGCCCCCTGGCACCGAAGTGCGGTTCGTCAATAGTTGCGCAGCTCGACGGTGTTGCCGTCGGGGTCGCGCACGTACACGCTGCGGCCCATCCCCTGAGCGCCGAACACCTCCGACGGGCCCGAGAGCACGTCGAACTCGTCGGAGGCCGCCAGGGCGTCCAGGTCGGTGGGCTCGACCACGATGCACACGTGGTCGACGTTGGTCCCCGACCGCTCGTTCTCGAAGAGGTCGATGATGGTGGTGTCGTCGATGCGTACCGAGGCGAACAACACCTCGCCCCGCCGCCACTCGTCCAGCCGCAACGGCGTCATGCCGAGGCACTCCGTGTACCACGCGACCGACCGTTCGACGTCGGCCACGTTGAGCACCACGTGATCGATCCCCTGGGCTCGCACCATGGATCGCGAGGGTATCCCCCACTTCGACACCGGTCTCGGGACGGGTCCATGATCGACCCGTGAACGACACCGTCGACCTCGACCACGTCGCCGTCGCTGTCGAGCACCGACGCGACGCCTGGCCCCGCTACCGCGGCGAGCTCGGCGGCGCGTGGATCGGAAGCGGCGCCACGTCGGGCTTCGCCAACAACCAACTGTCGTACGCGCACGGCATGAACCTCGAGATCCTGCGCCCCCACCGCGTCGAGGACGACGACTTCCTGCGCCGCTTCCTCGACCACACCGGACCGGGCCCCCACCACCTCACCTTCAAGGTGGTCGACATCCGCGTGGCCATCGACGCGCTCACCGCCGCCGGGTACCCACCCGTCAGCATCAACCTCGCGTACCGCGAGTGGATGGAGGCGTTCCTGCACCCGAAGGCGTCGCACGGCGTCGTCGTACAGGTGGCCGAGTCCCACGACGACGACTGGGTGCACCCTCCCGCCCCCGAGCAGTTCCCGCCGGCCCGCCCGACCGCCCCTGCCGCGCTGCTCCGCGTCACTCACAGCGTGCCGTCGCTCGAGGCGGCCGGCGCCCTGTTCGAGGATGTCCTGCTCGGCCGGGAGGTGGCCCAAGGCATCGGCTCGTGCGACGGCCACCGACTGCCCGTGGGCTCGGGGCGTTGGCGCGACCTCTCGTGGCCCGGTGGCGGGTGCCTGCGCCTCGTCGAGCCCGCCGGCCCTGGTCTGCTGGCGGACTGGCTGGGCGGGCGCCCCGGCCGCATCCACCACATCGCCTTCGCCGTCGAGGACCCCGCGGCCCTCACCGGGGCCACGCCCCAGGCCGACGGCACCTGGGTGGTCGCCCCCGAGGACAACCTCGGCGCCCGCCTGGTGCTCGACCCCCGCTGAGCCGGCAGGTAGGCCGACCCGCCGTCAGCCGGTCTTGGCGTACGCGGTGAAGAGGGCGATCAGCACCAGCAGCCCCACCAGCAGGAGCAACGGCGTCAGGGCCACGAGCGCGCTGGTGGGCCGCTCCCCCGGCCACGGCTCGCCGTCCTCGCGATCGTGCCGATCATCCCAGTCATCCCGGTCGGTGGTGTCGGACGGCCGACCACCCGCCGCCTGCCCGCCGCCGTCGCGCTGCATCCGCGCCAGGCCGGCGTCGTACGACGCCCGGCTCACCGGGTCGCCCAACACGTGCCACGCCTCGTTCACGGCCCGGATGAGCAGCTCGGCGTCGGCGGGGTCGAGGCCTTCCGCGTCACCGGCCCGGTCCGGGTGCGTCTGCAGCGCCAGCCGGCGGTACGCCTCGCGCACCTCGCCGTGCGTCGCCGACGACGAGACGCCCAGCACGTCGTAGTACGTGAACGTTGGTCGCCTCCGAGCGGTCCGGGCCGGGCAGGACTTCCGCCCGATCGGCCAGCGTACTGATGGCCCCGATCCCACGGTTCTGCCGGCAACCGCCTGCCCGCCGTCATGACACCGCACTGCTTGGGCGGCGGACCGCTCACCCATGCGGCCCGCCCCCCGTCCCATGGTCGTCACGGCACGGCACGGCGTTGCTGGGCGACGGATCCCACCGTTGTCGAACGGCACCCGTCTGGTCGCGGTCACGAAACGGCGGTACTGGGCGACGGACCGTGCACGGCCCTGTCTGCACGCCGTCGGTCGTCACGACCCGGCGGCGCCGGCAGAACGGGACGGACCTCGGCAGTACGGTCAACGCCATGACAGGTGGCGCTCGACGGCGATCGTGGTGGGGGTGGGGCTGGGAGGACGAGGCCCTCGACGACGCCCAGACCGAGAAGCTGGCCGCGGCCATGCGCGCCCGCTTCGACACCGACCTCACCGTCGCCCCCAACCCCTCGCTCGACGCCGTCGAGCTGCCCGCCCCCCGCATCCGACCGCCGGACTCGTTGGCTCGATGCTGCTCGACCGACACCTACGACCGCGCCGCGCACAGCTACGGCAAGTCGTACCGCGACGTGGTCCGCGGCTTCCGGGGCGAGTTGGCCCACCCGCCCGACCTCGTCGCCTTCCCCGACAGCGAGGCCGATGTGGTCGACCTGCTCGACTGGTGCGCCTCGGCGGGGGCAGCCGCGATCCCCTTCGGCGGCGGATCGTCGGTGGTCGGCGGGGTCGAGGCCGACGTGGGCGACGGGTACGCCGGCGTGGTGACGATCGACCTCACCCGACTCGACCGGGTGCTCGAGATCGACCGGGTGTCGCGGGCGGCCCGCATCCAGGGCGGCGCCCTGGGCCCGGTGCTCGAGGACCAGCTGCGACCCGAGGGCTACACGCTGCGCCACTTCCCCCAGTCGTTCGAGTTCTCCACGCTGGGCGGCTGGCTGGCCACCCGCTCGGGCGGCCACTACGCCACCGTGTACACCCACATCGACGACCTGGTGGAATCGATGCGGGTGGTCACGCCGACGGGCATCAGCGAGTCGCGCCGCCTGCCCGGCTCGGGTGCCGGGCCCTCACCCGACCGCCTGTTCCTCGGCTCCGAGGGCTCCCTCGGCATCATCACCGAGGCGTGGATGCGCATCCAGGACCGACCGGTCCACAAGGCCTCGGCCGGCGCCCGCTTCGCCGACTTCGGGGCCGCGGTCGACGCCACGCGGGCCATCAGCCAGTCGGGGCTGTTCCCGACGAACTGCCGGCTGCTCGACGCCGGCGAGGCCGCCACCGCCGCCGGCGTGGACGACGGGTCGCACCTGCTGATCCTGGGCTTCGAGTCGGCCGACCACCCGCTGCACGCGTGGATCGACCGGGCCGTCGAGCTGGTGCAGGACCACGGCGGCACGGTGCCGGGCGGGGTGACGATCGCCGACTCGTCGTCCGAGGCCGCCGATGCAGGCCGGCAGGGCGCGGTCGGCCAGTGGCGCAACTCGTTCCTGCGCGCCCCCTACGGGCGCGACGCGCTGGTGCGGATGAGCGTGATCGTCGAGACGTTCGAGACCGCGTGCACCTGGGACGCCTTCCCGGCCCTGCACGCCGGCGTCACCGACGCCGTGCTCGCCGCCACGCGGGAGATCTGCGGCGACGGGTGGATCACGTGCCGCTTCACCCACGTGTACCCCGACGGCCCCGCCCCGTACTTCAGCGTGTTCGCACCCGGCCGGCCCGGCGCCGAGGTGGCCATGTGGGACGAGGTCAAGGTGGCCGCGGCCGAGGCCGTCGCCGCCCACGGCGGCACCATCACCCACCACCACGCCGTCGGTCGCGACCATGCCCCGTGGTACGAGCGTCAGCGTCCCGAGCCGGTCGGCCGCGCCCTTCGGGCCGCCAAGTCCACGCTCGACCCGGCCGGCATCCTGAACCCCGGGGTGATCGTGACGAGCCCGCGGGGAACCGCTTGACAGCGACCCGGTGTGGGTGGATTCTGAACCAGATCCAGACAGACAGTCCACGCGCTTGCGAAGGAGGTTGTCGGGTACATGCTCACCGCTCACGAGGGAGAGGGTCCGCCGGACCGGGGGCCGTAGGAGACCTGCTGGCGGCCCAGCCTCCCCGACCCGCTACGAGCCGACGGATGTGCGCACTCGAGGGTTCCGCTCCGACCAGGACGGGATGCCTCCGATCGACCACCGGGTTCGTCTGACCGCATGGCGGCGGAGGCGCGGCCACCAGTGTTGAAGACGCCTCACCCTTCGGGGTGAGGCGTCTTCGCGTGCGGGCGTCTGCCGATGCGGGCATCTGTCTGTGGGGCTGCGGGCGTCTGCCGATGCGGGCATCTGTCTGTGGGGCATCGTCGCGTGCGGGCGTCTTCGCGTGCCGGCATCGTCGGCCCGCGCCGTCCACCGCCGCTCCCGAGAACCGGCACCGGTCGAGAGCGGCGCCCGACCGGAGCCGCACAGTCAGGAGCCGCGCCATCGACACCGGTGCGGTCGGCAGCGCCGTCGGCCGGGCGATCAGTAGCCGAGGGCGGGGTCGACCAGGCCGATCAGCGGGTCGGCGGTGGCGAAGCGACGCACGTTGGCGGTGATGCGGGCCGAGAGCAGCGGCCGGGCCATCTCGGCGGTGTTGCCCACGTGGGGGGTGATGATGCAGTTCGGGAGCCGCCACAGCGGATGGCCGTCGGGCAGAGGCTCGGGGTCGGTGACATCAAGGGCCGCCCCGCCGATCGACCCCGCGGTGAGGGCCTCCACCAGGTCGTCGGTGACCACGTGCGCACCGCGGGCGACGTTCACCAGCCAGGCGTGGGGCTCCATCAGGCCCAATTCGGTGCGGCCGATGAGCCCGATCGTCTCGACCACGAGCGGCAGGGCCAGGACCACGAGGGTGGCACCGCGCAGCACGTCGTGCAGCGCGTCGGGGGCCACCACCCGGGAGGCACCCTCGACGGGCTCGGGGTGACGGCGCACCACGGTGACGTCGGCACCGAACGGGGCGAGCAGGCGCAGCAGCGACCGTGCGATCCCGCCGCCTCCCACCACCGTCACGCGGGCGCCCAGCAGGTTCACCCCCCGTTGGCCCTCCCAGGTCGTGGCCCGGGCGTAGCGGTCGAGGCCCCGCAGGCCGGCGAGGCCGAGCATGAGCGCGTGCTCGGCGACGGGCTCCGCGTACACCCCCTTACCGCAGGTCCACGTGTGGTCGTCGTCGAGGATGCCGACGAAGGGCTCGATGCCCGCCCACGGCAGTTGCACCCACCGGATCGCCGGGTGATCGGCCAGCAGTGCGGCCAGGTCGTCGGCGCCCCCCGTCGACGCCCACACCAGGCCCTCGGCCGCCGCGGGGTCGCTCAACATGCCGCCGCCGGCGACGATGGCGTCGGCCAGCCACCCCCGCGAGCCAGGAGGCGCCAGGCAGATCCGAGGCCCGTCCACGTGCTGCACGGTAGCGAACCACCCCGCGCCGTCAGCGGCGCAGCACGCCGAGAGCGCCGTTGCGACAGGCCTGGCACGCTGTGGCCATGACATTGCGCGTGGGCGTGCCGACCGAGGTGAAGAACAACGAGTACCGAGTGGCGATCACCCCCGACGGCGTCCGCGAGCTGCACCAGCACGGTGTCGAGGTGCTCGTGCAGTCGGGCGCCGGCGACAACTCCGCGATCGACGACGACGACTACGTGGCGGCCGGGGCCGAGATCGTCGACACCGCGGCCGAGACCTGGGCGCGCGCGGAGCTGGTCTGCAAGGTGAAGGAGCCCCAGCCCCACGAGTTCGAATTCCTGCGCGACGACCTGGTGCTGTTCACGTACCTGCACCTGGCCGCCTACCCCGAGGTGGCCGACGCGCTGCTCGAGCACGGCACGACCGGCGTGGCCTACGAGACCGTCCAGCTCGACGACCACTCGCTGCCGCTCCTGGCACCGATGAGCGAGGTCGCGGGGCGCATGGCCACCCAGATCGGCGCCCACTACCTCGAACGCGAGAACGGTGGCCGGGGCATCCTGCTCGGCGGCGCCCCGGGGGTGGCCCCGGCGCGGGTTGTGGTCATCGGGGCCGGCAACGTCGGGTGGAACGCAGCGTGGATCGCGGCCGGCATGGAGGCCGAGGTGCTGCTGCTCGACCGCAACCTCGACCGCCTGCGCACCGTCGATCAGATCCACAAGGGCCGCATCGTCACCCTCGCGTCCAACCGGGGCACGATCGAGCGGGCGGTGTCCGGCGCCGACCTGGTGATCGGCGCCGTGCTCGTGCCGGGCGGGCGGGCCCCGACAGTGATCAGCGAGGAGATGGTGAAGGCGATGAAGCCCCGCTCGGTGATCGTCGACGTGGCCATCGACCAGGGTGGGTGCATCGAGACCATCCGCGAGACCACCCACCAGGACCCCGTCTACGTGGAGCACGGCGTGGTGCACTACGCGGTGGGCAACATCCCGGGCGCGGTGCCGTTCACCTCCACCTACGCGCTCACCAACGCCACCCTCCCCTACCTGCGTGATCTCGCCTCACTCGGGCTGGCCGAGGCGTGCACGCGCGATCCCGCGCTGGTGCACGGCGTCAACACCGTCGCCGGCCAGGTCACCCATCCGATCGTCGCGGGTGCCCTGGACCGGCCGCACCACCAGCTCGACCTCGACGCGGCCTGACCGCTCTAGCATCGGCCCCCCACGACCCGGAGGGCACCCATGAAGCTCGGACTGCAGATCGGCTACTGGAGCCGCGGCCCCGCCGCGGGCGCCGTCGAACAGATCGCCGCGGCCGAGCGCCTCGGCTTCGACTCGATCTGGACCGCCGAGGCCTACGGCTCTGACGCGCTCACCCCACTGGCGTGGTGGGGCGCCGCCACCGAGAAGGTCCGGCTCGGCACCTCGATCATCCAGCTGTCGGCCCGCACGCCCGCGGCCACCGCCATGGCCGCGATGACCATGGACCACCTGTCGGACGGTCGCTTCATCCTCGGCCTGGGCGCGTCGGGCCCGCAGGTCGTCGAGGGCTGGTACGGCCAGCCCTACCCGAAGCCCCTGGCCCGTACCCGGGAGTACGTCGAGATCGTGCGCCGCATCATCGCCCGGGAGGCCCCGGTCGAGTTCGCCGGCGAGCACTACCAACTGCCGTTCCCCGGCGGTACCGGCCTGGGGAAGCCGCTCAAGTCCACCCTGCACCCCCGCCGCACGGAGATCCCGATCTACCTCGGGGCCGAGGGGCCGAAGAACGTGGCCATGACCGCCGAGATCGCCGACGGCTGGCTGCCCATCTTCTTCGCCCCGAAGGACAACGGGTTCTACCGCACCGCGCTCGACGAGGGGTTCGCCCGGCCCGGCGCGCGCCACACCATCGACGACTTCGAGATCCCGGCCACGGTGATCGTCGTGCCGATCGACGACGTCGAGGCCGCGGCCGACATGGTGCGGCCCCACCTGGCCCTCTACATCGGCGGCATGGGCGCGCGCGACCAGAACTTCCACTTCGAGGTGTTCAGCCGCATGGGCTATGCCGACGCCTGCGCCAAGATCCAGGACGCCTACCTCGACGGACGCAAGGACGAGGCCATAGCGGCCGTGCCCACCGCGCTGGTCGAGGACATCTCCCTCATCGGGTCGGTCGACAAGATCCGCGACGACCTGGCGAAGTGGGAGGAGAGCGTGGTCACCACACTGCTCCTCTCGGGGCCACCCGAGCTGCTCGAGCTGATGGCCGACCTCGTCGGCTGACCCGGGATGGAGGCCCACCAGCGCCCCGACGGTGGCACCGTGCGCCGCCGGCGCCCGCACCGACGCCGTCGCCGTCGGCCGCTCGCGGTGACCGTCGCCGGCGCCGTCCTCGTCCTGGTGTCGGCCGCGCTGAGCGCCGGTGGGGGCATGGGGCCCGAGGCGGCCGCGGCCACGGCTACATCGCCGCGTCCCGGCGACGGAGCACGCCCCACCGTGGTGGCCGCAGCCGAGACGGGCGCAGCCACGAGCGCATGGCCGCGTGCCGGCGAGGGAACACACGCGACCGCAGTGGCCACAGCCGAGGCGGGCGCAGCCACGGGCGCACCGCCGCGTGCCGGCGACGGAGCACACGCGACCGCGGTGGCCACAGCCGAGGCGGGCGCGGCCACGGGCGCACCGCCGCGTGCCGGCGAGGGAGCACGCGGGACGGTGGTGGCCGGCTCGATGCGCTGGGACGGCGTCACCCGCACCTACCGCGTGTTCGTGCCCGCCGGCTACACCACGGGCACACCAGCACCTCTCGTGGTGGGACTGCACGGCGGGTTCGGCAGCGGCCGGCAGTTCGAACGCGACAACGGGTTGAACCCGGCGCTGGCCGAGCGTGACATGTTGGGGGTGTTCCCCGACGGGGTGGCCGGGCCGCTGTCGGGCGTACGCACCTGGAACGCCGGCAACTGCTGCGCCTACGCGCAGGCCGCCGACGTCGACGACGTCGGGTTCATCGGCGCACTGGTGGCACGGCTGCAACGCCGGTACGACATCGATCCTGCCCGCATCTACGCGATCGGTCACTCCAACGGGGCCATGCTCGGGTATCGGCTGGCCTGCGACCTACCAGGCGTGTTCGCCGCCATCGCGTCGGTGGAGGGCGCGATCGACAACACCCATCGGTGCCAGCCGGGCCACCGCATGAACGTGCTCGTCATCCACGGCTGGCTCGATCGCAACGTCCCCTACGGCGGCGGCGTCGGGCAGGGATACAGCGGGGTCGACTACGCCTCGGTGGCCGAGGCCATCACACGGTGGCAGCGCATCAACCACTGCGACCTCGACACGACGGTGACCCGCGACGGCGACCTTCGCACCGTCGACCACCAGGGCTGCGACCCCGGCGGCGACCTGCGCCTGCGCACGTTGCTCGACGGCAACCACGAATGGCCGGGCGGGGTCGACCGGGCCTTCATCGCCGGCGCCCCCAGCGACGCCCTCGACGCCACCGCCGACGGCCTGGACTGGTTCCTCGCCCACCCCCAGGCGACCTGACCACCGGTCGCCGGTTCGCCGGTAGCGACCCGCTGGGTTCGCCGGTCGCCACCCGCAGGTTCGCCGGTGCGCGGGTCCGTACCCACCGATTCGCCGACCGCCGGTTCGCCGGCCCCTACCCGCTGGTTCGCCGGTTCGCCGGTTCGCCGGCCCCTACCCGCTGGTTCGCCGATCGCCGGTTCGCCGGTTCGCCGGTCGCCACCCGCCGGCTCACCGCTTCGCCGATCCCACCCGCCGGTTCACCGGTTCGCCCGCCGGCTCACCCGTTCGCCGATCCCTACCCGGTTCGCCGGTTCGCCGGCCACCACCCGCCGGTTCGCCGGCCGCCTGGACGCCGGCCCGGTCCGAGCCGCCGCGCGCCTACCCTCGCCGGGATGGAGCCGGAAGCGCCGGAGGAGCCCCGGGTCGTGCTGCGTCGCGACGAGGGGCTGAGCGTGTTGTCGTTCAACCTGCGATTCAACAACCCCGCCGACGGCCCCAACCGGTGGAAGCACCGCCGGCGCGCGGTGGCCCAGCTCATCGACGGCTGCGCCGACATCGCCGGCCTCCAGGAGGCCCGCCGGTGCCCCCTCGGCTACCTGGTCCGCCACCTGCGCAGCTTCCGGTGGGTCGGCGTCGGTCGGAACGACGGCCGCCGCAGAGGCGAGTACGCGCCCATCTTCTACCGGTCCGACCGTTTCGAGCGGGGCGACCGCGGCACCTTCTGGATGTCGACGACACCGGACGAGCCGGGCAGCACGTCGTGGGGGTCATCCCGGCCCCGCATCGCCACGTGGGTGGTGCTGCGCGAACGGGCCACGGGCCGCGAGCTGCTGCACGTCAACGTGCACCTCGACCACCGCTCCGCCGCGGCGCGCGCCAACGGGGCGAAGCTCATCCGCAAACGCCTCGGCCCGCTGGCCGGCGACCGCTCGGTGATCCTCACCGGCGACTTCAACGATGGCCCCGACGGTGACGCGTACGCCATCCTCACCGATGCCACCCCCGCCGACGACGGGCCGGTGCTGGTCGACGCCCGCCATGCCTCCATCAGCGGACACGACGGCCCCGATTCGACCTGGACCGGCTTCAAGGCGGTGAAGGAGGGCCGGGTCATCGACTTCGTCCTGGTGTCGACCGACGTCACGGTGCTGCGCCACCGCTCGATGGCGGAACGCGTCGACGGCCGGTTCCTCTCCGATCACCTCCCCGTCCACGCTGTGGTCGCGCTCCCACCCACGAGCTGACCCCACCGTGCTCGGATGCCGTGAGGCCGCATCGGCCACGACCCTCGACACACCCTCTGGCTCTGGCCGCGCCACCGTGTTGTCGAGAACACACGCGCGCGGCCAGAAGGGCCACGCCACCATCCGCGCGACCCCTTAGCCTCGACGTGTGAGCCGACGGCTGAGCCAGCACGAGCGGGACCTCCAGCTCGTCGCCGAGGACGCCACCGACGCGATGGTCGACGCGGATCGCGTCTACCGGCCCGGCACCGCGCGATCGGCGCTGCAGCACCGCGAGTTCCGCAACCTCTACCTCGGGGCGTTCGCCTCGAACATCGGCTCGTGGATGCAGAACGCCGTGCTCGGCGCCTACGCATTCGAGCTCACCCGGTCGGCCACGTTCGTCGGCGTCATCGCGTTCGCCAACCTCGGTCCGCTGCTCCTGTTCTCGATGATCGGCGGGGCGCTGGCCGACCAGTTGGACCGCCGCAAGCTCCTGATCGTCGTGACGGTCGAGCAGATGCTCTTCGCCTTCGCCCTGGCCTGGCTGACCACCCAGCCCGACCCGTCGCGGGTGGTGCTCGTGGCCATGGTGCTCGCGATCGGCGCGGCCCAGGCGATCTACGCGCCGTCGTACTCGGCGGCGCTCCCGGCGCTCGTGGGCAAGGACGACCTGGCCGGCGCCATCGCCCTCAACTCCACGTCGATGAACGGGTCGCGCGTGATCGGCCCCGCCATCGGCGGCGTGCTCTACCACCTCGTCGGCGTCTCCTGGGTGTTCGCGCTGAACGGCCTCACCTACATCGCGGTCATCGTGGTGCTCGTCCGGGTCACGCTGCCGGCGATCGTCAAGAAGGCCGATGAGCCGACCGGGTTCCGCCGGGTGATCGGTGGCATCACCGCCGCCCGCCAGAACCCCGTGATCCGCCGGGTGCTGCTGGCGATGTGCCTCTTCTCGTTCTTCTGCCTGCCGTTCGTGGTGCAGATGCCGGTGGTGGCCGAGTCGAACTTCGGCATCGAGCCCGACTCCAGCGCCTACGGGCTGCTCTACGCCTGCCTGGGCGCCGGGGCGGTCGCGGGCTCGCTGTCGATCGGCACGTTGTTCGCGCCGATCTCACGGCGCCGCATCGTGCGCAAGGGCTTCTTCGGCTTCTCGGTGACGCTGGCGGCGTTGGCCCTGGTCAGCACCGATGCGTTGGCCTACGGCATCACCTTCACCGTGGGCTTCTGCTACTTCGCCACGGTCACGTCGCTGAACACCATGCTCCAGGAGGAGGTCGACGAGGCGGTGCGGGGCCGGGTGATGGCGCTGTGGATCATGTCCTTCGGCGGCGTCGTGCCCATCGGCGGCCTGGTGGCGGGCCCGGTGATCGAGGCGTGGGGGGTCACCGTGCTGATGCTGATCGGCGCGGCCGTGGCCATGGCGCTGTCGGCCTGGGGCTACTTCTTCTCCAGCGACCCGAGCCCCCGCCGCCGCCGGCGCCTCGCCCCGTCCTGACCCCCGAGGTGGAGGAAATACCCGTCGCATGTGACGGGTATTTCCTCCAGTCCTCACGTGGTAGACACGCGCTCACTTCCTCCCAATCGAATCTCCTGCGACCCCCTGGGAGGGAGTCATGGTCGAGCACTTGGTGGCCGAACTGGCCGCCGCGCAGTACGGCGTCGTCGCACGCTTCCAGTTGCTGGAGCTGGGCGTGTCGGACGCCTTCATCCGGTCCCGGTTGCGCTCCGGCGAATGGATCCGCTCGGCGCCGGGCGTCTACGGCTATCGCGGCCACCGCGCCACCTGGGAGCGCCGGGTGTGGGTCGCGTACCTCGCCGCCGGCGAGGAGGCCAGCGTGTCGCACCAGACCGCGGCGGCCAGCTTCCGCGTCGACGGGTTCGAGCGGCGTGGCGTACACCTCACGGTGCCGCACCCGGGCCACCAGCGGGTGGCCGGGGCGACCGTGCACCAGAGCCGCTACCTGCCGCCTCACCACACGGTGATTTTCAACGGGCGCCGGACGACGACCCTGTCGCGCACCCTCGTCGACCTCGCCCCCCAGATCAGCTTCAAGCGGCTCGAACTGGCTTACGAGCACGCCATCGTGACCGATCACCTCACCTACTCGAAGATGGCGAGAACATTCCGAGAGCTCGCCACGCCGGGCCGCCAGGGCATGATCAAGCTCGGCCGCGTGCTTGACGAGCGGGGTCCTGGCTTCGTGGCCCCGGCCTCCGAGCTCGAACGGCTCCTGTTCGAGGTGGCCGAGCTCGCCGGCCTACCGGCTCCAGTCCGCCAGCACCCACTACCGGGCCACCACGGCGTGGAAGGGTGCGTCGACGGTGCGATCCCTCAGGCACGGCTGATCATCGAGGCCGACGGTCGTCGCTGGCACACCCGCCTCGCCGACTTGGCGCGGGACCTGGCGCGGGACAAGCAGGCGGCGAGAGTCGGCTGGGACACACTCCGGTTCATCCACGTCGAGCTCACCGACGATCGCGACGAGTCGGCGGCGACGATGCAGGACGTCTACGAGCAGCGCCTGGAGCTACTCGGAGGAAATAGCAGTCACGGGTGACTGCTATTTCCTCCGGGTCGCTTGGTTCAGGACTCAGGAGTCGGTGAGGAGGAGGTCGGCGAGGCGCTCGAGGCCGGCCACCCGGCTGCCCTTCACCAGCACCGCGTCGCCGGCACCCAGCGGGCCCAGGTGGTCGGCTGCCGCCTCGAAGTCAGCCACCTGCTCCACGCCGTAGAGCGGGGCGTCGACCGCGATGACGCGGATGTCGAGGTCGTGGGCGAGGCGGGTGATGGCTCGGTGCTCGTCCTCGGCGATGTCGCCCAGTTCGGCCATGACCCCGAGCACCGCCACCCGCCGCTCGGCCTCCAGCTCGGCCAGCGCCCGCAGGGCCGCCCGCATCGACTCGGGGTTGGCGTTGTAGGCGTCGTTCACCACGATCGCCCCATCGGCGGTGGTGTGCAGGGCCATGCGGAACGGCGACATCCGGGCGCTGCTCAACCCCTCGGCGGCATCGGCCAACGACTCCCCCGCGAGCAGCGCGACGGCCATCGCCGCCGCCGCGTTCTCGGCGTTGTGGCGCCCGTGCACCGACAGCTGCAGCTCGATCGATCCCTCGGGTGTCTCCAGCCGGAAGGACGGGCGCAGGTGCCCGTCGAGGACCAGGTTCGTGATCCGGACATCGCCCTGCCCGATGCCGTAGGTCACCACGTCGGCGTTGGTGTGGCGAGCCATCGACCGCACCCGTTCGTCGTTCTCGTTCAACACCGCGGCGCCTTCGGCCTCGAGTGCCATCACCAGCTCGGCCTTGGCCTGGGCCACGTCGTCGATGGTGCCGAACAGCTCGGTGTGGGCGTGGGCCACCGCGGTGACCACGGCGATGTCGGGGCGGGCCACGTCGCACAGGCGGGCGATGTGGCCGGCGCCTCGGGCCCCCATCTCGATGACGGCCACCTCCGTGTCGTCTGGCGCGTTGACCAGGGTGAGCGGCACCCCGAGGTCGTTGTTGAACGACCGGTAGGAGGCCGCGGTCCGGAACCGCACCGCCAGGGCGCCGGCAGCCAGGTCCTTCACCGACGTCTTGCCCACCGAGCCGGTCACCCCCACCACCTGCGGGATGCGCTCGCGCACCGCGGCGCCGAGTGCGCTCAACGCCGAGGAGGTGTCCGCCACCCGAACCGCTCCGGCGCCCTCGGGGGCCCAGTCGTGGTGGGTGAGCACCGCCGACGCACCGGCGGCGACCGCTTCGGCGAGGTAGTCATGGCCGTCGCGCTCGGCCACGATGGGCACGAACAGGGCACCGGCCGGGACCTCACGGCTGTCGATGGTGGCGCCCTGCACCTCGACCTCCGCGCCGCTCTCCGCATCGGCGGCGCCGCCGAGGCGCTCGCCACCGGTCAGTGCGGCGATCTCCATCATGTTCAAGCGCACACCGGCGAACGTACCGCCCCACCGAATCGTTCGGCGACGCGCGTCGAACGCCACGGTGGCGCCGGCCGACTCGACCCGGTCTCCGGCCTCGCCGGTGACGGCTACTCGGGGTTCGACGGCCTCGACGGGCTCGACCGGTTCGACCGGTTCGACCGGTTCGACCGGTTCGACGGGTTCGACGGGTTCGACGGGTTCGACGGGTTCGACGGCGAAGCGTCCGGTGCCGGCGGTGCGGGCGACCCGTCGGCGGCGGCGGAGCGGGCCATCCGGCCCTGGTGGCGCCGCACCTGGCGGCCCGGTCACTCACCCCGACCTCGGCTGTGGTCGGCCACCTCGCCGGTGGCTCCACCCCGTGAATTCCACCGGCGGGCCCCCTCGGCCGAGCGGGACACCGGACTAGGTTGCGCACCATGGTCGACAACGCCGCTCCGGCCGAGCGCGTCCGTCTGGTGGTGCTGTTCGGCGGTCAGTCGGCCGAGCACGACGTGTCGTGCGTGACCGCGAGCCACGTGCTGGCCGCCGCCGACCCCGCCCGCTACGCCGTGCAACCGGTGGGCATCACCCGGGCCGGCCAGTGGGTCCTCGCCGAGGACGCCGCCGCCGCGCTGGCCCAGGGCCCGGCCGCCCTGCCCCCATCGTTGGCTGCGGCCGGCCCGGACGTGGATGCGCTGCCCGTCGTCGCTCCCAGCGGCACCGAGACGGTCGTGGTCTTCCCCCTGCTGCACGGGCCGATGGGCGAGGACGGCACCGTGCAGGGCCTCCTCGACCTTGCCGGCGTGCCCTACGTCGGCACCGGCGTGTTGGGGTCGGCGGTGGCGATGGACAAGGCCATGGCCAAGCAGGTGGTGGGAGCGGCCGGCATGGCCCAGCCCCGCTACCGGGCCTGGCGCGACACCGACCTTTCGACCGAGGTGCTGCGTGGCGCGGTGGCCGACCTGGGGCTCCCCGTGTTCGTCAAGCCCGCCAACATGGGGTCGTCGATCGGCATCACCAAGGCCACCACGTTCGACCAGGTGGTCGCCGGGGTCGACCTGGCCCTCACCTACGACGAGTGGGTGCTGGTCGAGGAGGCGGTGGCGCCCGCCCGCGAGATCGAGGTGGCCGTGCTCGGCAACACCGAGCCCCGGGCGTCGATCCCCGGCGAGATCGTCCCGGGCGCGGAGTTCTACGACTACGCCGACAAGTACGAGGACGGCGCCGACGCGCTGATCCCCGCGGCGCTCGACCCGGCGAGGACCGCCGAGGTGCAGGCGCTGGCGGTCCGGGCGTTCCAGGTGCTGCGGGCCGAGGGCATGGCCCGGGTCGACTTCTTCTACGAGGAGGGTGGTCGGGGGTTCCTGCTGAACGAGATCAACACGATCCCGGGGTTCACCCCAATCTCGATGTACCCCAAGCTCTGGCAGGCGTCGGGCCTCGGCTACGCAGAGCTCATCGACGAGCTCGTGCGCCTGGCCCTCGAGCGCCACGGCCGACGCCGCCACCGCACCGACCACTGACACCGCTCTTCGACCGACGCCTCATCGCATCGCCGAGGCTCGCTCGTCCCTCGCCCGTCGCGCCGATCGGGTCACGAGCCGACGCCCCAGCGGGGTCGGAGCCATCCGGTCGCTCACGGCGGCACCGGCGCCAGCAGCGCTGACCGGAGGAAGGCGATGAGCTCGGCACGACGCCGCACCATGGCTTTCATGCCGGGCTCGATGCCGACGGCCCGTAGCACCTCGACCTCGGTGGCGACGCCCAGCACCGTGGAGTAGGCCGACATCAACAGCAGACCGGGGTCGCTCTTGCGCATGCGGCCGGCGTCCATCTCCTCCTCCAGGAACGCCCGGGCACGCTGCACCATGGGTTCGAGTGCGGTGCTGAGGCGGGTCGCCGCCGGCGGGCCGAGGCGGCTGACCTCGCGCAACAGGCCCAGAAGCTCGGGACGCCGCAGGGCCAGCCGGAAGACCGAGTGCACCACCGCCTCGATGCGGTCGCCGTTCGGGCCGGCCGCCACCAACGCACCCTCCAGCACCTCGGCCAACTCGACGGCGCTGCGGTCGATCACCGCGTCCAGGAGCGCCTGCTTCGACGGGTAGTAGTAGAGGATGGCCTGCTTCGACACACCCAGCTCGGCGGCGATGTCGTCGAGCGACGTGGCCTCGTACCCGGGGCCACCGAAGGACGTCAGGGCGGCCTCCAGAACACGCTCGCGGGTGTCGTTCGTGCGGGCCACTTACCAAATGGTAGAGAATGGGGCCGTGATCCGGGAGACGCCATGATCCGAGCGGCGCTGAGCCACAAGCGCATCGCCATCACCGGATCGACGGGGTTCCTGGGCACCGCACTGGTCGAGCGACTGCTGCGGGCGGTGCCCGACTGCGAGCTCGTGCTGTTGATCCGGGCGGGGCGCAGCTCGACCGTGGAACGCCGCGCCGCGCGCGAGCTGTTCAAGAACGACGCCTTCGACCGCCTCCGCGAGCAGCACGGGAAAGACGGCTTCGCCGAGCTGCTCGAGCGGCGGGTGCAGGTGGTGCAGGGCGACGTCAGCAGCGACGGTCTCGGCCTCGACGACGCCGGCCGCACCGCGCTGGCGAGCTGCGACATCGTGATCCACTCGGCCGCCACCGTCTCGTTCGACTCGCCGCTCGACGGCGCGGTCGAGGTGAACCTGCTCGGCCCCGTCCGCATCGTAGAGACGCTCCACGATCTGGGCGTCAACCCCCACCTGGTGGCGGTGTCGACCTGCTACGTCGCGGGGTCACGACGAGGCTCGGCCCCCGAGGTGCTGGTCGACGAGAGCCCCTTCTTCACCGACGTCCCGTGGCGGGCCGAGGTCGACGCCGCCCGCCGCACCCGCACCGACGCCGAGGCGCAGAGCCGCACGCCCGAGATGCTGGCCCGCTTCGCCAAAGAGGCCCGCCGCGAGCTGGGCGCCGCCGGCACGCCGCTGCTCTCCGAGAAGACCGAGCACCAGCGCACCCGCTGGGTGGCCGATCGCATGGCCGAGGCGGGCATCGCCCGCGCCGGCTCGCTGGGCTGGCCCGACGCCTACGCCTACACCAAGGCCCTCGGCGAGCGGGCGCTGGTCGAGTGCCGCTGTGACGTGCCCGTGTCGATCGTGCGGCCGTCGATCATCGAGTCGGCACTGGCCGAGCCCAAGCCCGGCTGGATCCGCGGCTTCAGGATGGCCGAGCCGGTCATCATCTCCTACGCCCGGGGCCTGCTCACCGAGTTCCCCGGCGTGCCCGAGGGCATCATCGACGTCATCCCGGTCGACCTCGTGGTCGGCGCCATCTGCGCCGCCGCGGCGCAGCCCCCGCCCGAGACGCCCCACGTGATCCAGGTGGCCTCCGGCACCGCCAACCCGCTGCGCTACCGCCAGCTCGTCAACCTGGTCGAGGCCTGGTTCATCGAGCACCCGCTGTACGAGAACGACGGTCAGCCCATCGCGGTGCCCGAGTGGAAGTTCCCCGGCCGCGGCAAGGTCGAGGGCGAGCTGAAGCGGGCCAAGAAGGTGCTCGAGCGCACCGAGACGGTGCTGTCGGCGCTCCCCCTCCGGGGCAAGCAGGCCGAGTTCAGCGCCAACATCGAGACCAAGCGCGAAGAGGCCGAGCGAGCCCTGAGCTACGTCGAGCTGTACGGCGCCTACGCCGAGTGCGAGGCGCTCTACGGCGTCGAGCGCCTGCTGGCGCTATGGGAGTCGCTCGACGACGAGGACCGCGCCGAGTTCGCCTTCGACCCGCGGGTGATCGACTGGGACCACTTCGTCCCCAACGTCCACCTGCCGTCGGTGGTCGACCAGGCGCGGGTGAAGAGCAACCCTGGGAAGAAGCAGGGACCGACGCGTGAGGTCCGCCTGCGGGGCCAGGTGCTCTCCCCCGACCGCCACATGGCCGCGTTCGACCTCGAGAACACGCTCATCGCCTCCAACGTCGTCGCGTCCTACGCCTGGATCGCCAGCCGCCGCCTCAGCCGAGCCGAGCGGGTGCGGTTCGTGGCCCGCACCGTCGCCGAGGCACCGAAGCTGCTGTCGCTCGACCGTCGTGACCGCAGCGACTTCCTCCGCTACTTCTATCGCCGCTACGAGGACGCGCCGGTCGAGCAGCTGGCCGAGGACAGCGCCGAGATGTTCAGCGCGCTGATCCTGGCCAAGTCGTTCCCCGCCGCCATCCGCAGGGTGCGCAAGCACCGCGAGCTCGGCCACCGCACCGTGCTCATCACGGGCGCCCTCGACTTCGTGATCGAGCCCCTGCGCCCGCTGTTCGACGACATCGTCTGCGCGGAGATGTCGGTGAGGAACGGCCGCTACACCGGCGAGCTGACCGACGTGCCCCCCACGGGCGAGACCAGGGCGCAGGCGATGGCCCTCTACGCCGAGGCCGAGGGCCTGTCGCTGAAGGAATCGGTGGCCTACGCCGACTCGGCCAGCGACCTGCCCATGCTCGAAGCCGTCGGCTTCCCCGTCGCGGTCAACCCCGAGACCCGACTGTCGGCCCTCGCCCGCAAGCGGGGGTGGCTGGTCGAGCACTGGGCCAAGGCTCCCGGCGGGCAGCGTCCGCTGCTGCCCCTGGCCCGGCGCCGGGGCGCCACCGGGCCGTCGCTGCTCGAGGCCCTGCTCGACCCCGGCCCGCACGCCTCGGGCACCGGTGCCCCGCGCCCGGGCGCCAGGAGCCGGCGGTGAAGGCCCGACCGATGAACGCCCGCCTGACGAGGGACGCGACCGTGCAGGTCCGACGATGAAGGCGCTCGTGTTCGAGCGGGACCTGCCCCGGTTCGCCGCGGCCAAGGTGGCCGGCGGCCTGGTCAGCGGGCGCGGCGTGCGCGTCGGCCCGCTGCAACTGGACGACGTCGATCCGCCCGAGCTGCCCGGCCCCGACTGGGTGCTGGTGCGCCCCCGCCTGGCCGGGATCTGCGGCAGCGACCTGGCCACCATCGACGGCGCCTCGTCCCGCTACTTCGAGCCCATCGTGTCGTTCCCGTTCGTGCCCGGCCACGAGGTCGTGGGCGAGCTCGACGACGGCACCCGCGTGGTGCTCGAGCCGGTGCTGGGGTGCGTCACCCGCGGCATCGACCCCGTCTGCGAGGCCTGCGCGCGGGGCGACCTGGGCAACTGCGAGCGCATCGCCTTCGGCGCCCTCGAGCCCGGGCTGCAGACGGGCTTCTGCTGCGACACCGGCGGCGGCTGGTCCACGTTCATGGTCGCCCACCGCAGCCAGCTGCACGAGGTGCCCGCCGGGCTCAGCGACGAGGCCGCGGTGATGGTCGAGCCGGCGGCGTGCGCCATCCACGCCGCGCTCGCCGGCCAGGCCGGTGCCGACGCCAAGGTGGTGGTGCTGGGGGCCGGCACGCTCGGACTGCTCACCGTCGCCGCGCTGCGGCGGTTCGCTCCCCCGGCCACGTTGTTGGCCACGGCCAAGCATCCCGACCAGAAGACCCTGGTCAGGTCGCTCGGTGCCGACCTGGTCGTCGCCCCCGGCGAGGTCCGCCGGTCGGTCCGCCGCCTCACGGGCTCGATGGCGGTCAGCGCCGGCTCCGACGACGGCGACGTCGAACGTCTCACCGGTGGCGCCGACGTGGTGATCGACTGCGTCGGCAGCGCCGACAGCCTCACCGACGCCCTGGCCATCGTCCGACCTCGGGGTCGGGTGGTCGTCGCCGGCATGCCCGGCCAGGTGTCGCTCGACCTCACCGGGCTGTGGCACCGCGAGATCGAGTTGGTGGGTGCCTACACCTACGGGACCGAGCAGCTGCCCGACGGCACCAGGCGCCGCACGTTCGACCTGGCCTTCGAGCTCGCGCTCGAGGCCGACCTCGGTCGCCTGGTGTCGGCCACCTATCCCCTCCGCCGGTACCGCGACGCCATCGAGCACGCCGCCGCCGCGGGCAGCCGAGGCGCCGTCAAGGTGGCCTTCGACCTGCGAGACGAAAAGGAACGCAACTCATGAGCCCGACGAACGAGGGCACGGTCCCGGCTTCGGCCGCCCGAACGCAGCAACGAGCGGCTCGCCGCGTCGGTGGCCGAACGGCACGTCGGCGCAACGAACAGGAGCGGAACAGATGAGCAGCAACCCGCGTCCGGGCTTCGTGCTCGAGGTCGACCGGTCGACCCCGCCGATCCTGTTCCACCACGGCGAGGGCTTCCGCATGGAGCGCCTCCCCGCGGGCCGCTCGCGGGTCATCTACGCGCCCGAGCCGCTGAAGGCGCTGAGGGACCCGGACGGCGCCATCCGCGAGGCGCTCGAGAACCCCGTCGACTCGGAGCCGCTCAGCGCTCTGCTGTTCGCGGGCATGAAGTTGACGATCGCCTTCGACGACATCTCGCTACCCCTCCCCCAGATGCGCCGGCCCGACATCCGCCAGCGGGTGATCGAGGCAGTGCTCGACCTGGCCGCCGCGGCCGGCGTGGACGACGTCCACCTGATCGCCGCCCTGGCGCTGCATCGCCGCATGACCGAGGCCGAGTTGCGCCACGCCGTGGGCGACCGGGTGTACGACGCCTTCGCCCCCGACGGCCTGCTCTACAACTTCGACGCCGAGGACCGCGACAACCTGACCTTCCTGGGTGAGACCGAGAAGGGCGAGGAGGTCGAGATCTCGAAGCGGGCGGCCGAGAGCGACCTGGTCGTCTACGTCAACATCAACCTGGTGTCGATGGACGGCGGCCACAAGAGCACCGCCACCGGCCTGGCCAGCTACCGCTCGTTGCGCCACCACCACAACGTGCACACCATGCAGCACTCCACGTCGTTCATGGACCAGGAGCACTCGGCGCTGCACTCGGCCAACTGGCGCATGGGCAAGGTCATCCGTGACGCCGGCGTGAAGGTCTTCCAGATCGAGACCACCGTCAACAACAACGTGTTCGGCGACGACCTGCCCATGGGCGTGCTGCAGAAGCGCGAGTGGGAGTGGAACGCCAAGGACCGCGCCACCTTCATCGGGATGTCGGCCGGGCTCAAGCGCATGCCCACCAAGGCCAAGCGGGCGGTGTTCCACGGGTGGCGGGCGCCCATGGGCATAACCGGCGTGCACGCCGGCGAGATCGAGGCGGTGCACAAGCTCACCACCGCCGACGTGTACCGCCAGCAGTTGGTGCCGGTCGAGGGCCAGACCGACATCCTCACGATGGGCCTGCCCTACATCTGCCCCTACAACGTGAACTCCGTGATGAACCCGATCCTGGTGATGTGCCTGGGCCTCGGGTACTTCTTCAACATGTACAAGGGCCGGCCCCTTGTACGTGAGGGCGGCGTGCTGATCATGAGCCACCCCACGCCGTGGGAGTTCAACCCGGTGCATCACCCCAGCTACATCGACTTCTTCGAGCAGGTGCTGGCCGAGACCACCGACCCGATCGAGATCGAGAAGACCTACGAGAAGAGCTTCGCCGAGGACGAGTGGTACCGGCACCTGTACCGGACTTCGTACGCCTACCACGGCGTCCACCCGTTCTACATGTGGTACTGGGGCTCGCACGCGCTGAAGCACCTGGGCGCCACCATCATCGTGGGCGGCGACGTGCGGGCGGTGCGACGCCTCGGCTTCAAGGCCGCGTCGACGCTGCAGGACGCCTTCGAGATGGCGTCGGACGTGGTCGGCCCCGCCCCCACGATCACCCACTTCCACAACCCGCCCATCCTCATGGCCGACGTGTCGTGACCCCTAGCGTCACCCCGTCCGGCCGTAGTCGAGGCAATACCGCGCGCTCGGCGCGCGCCATTGCCTCGGGAATGATCCGCCGCGCGCAATTCCCACTGCGGGCGCCGACCGTTCCGGGGGGCGTCGAGCCGCTGGAGCGGCCGGGCCGGACAGGCGCCGACTACGACACCGACTGGGCCCGCCGCTACCCCGCCCGCATGGCCCGGGTGGCGCTGGTCGAGGGCCTGATGCGGCCGACCGCGGCGGTGCTGGCGGCGCCCGAGCGCCGGGGCGGCGACCGCCTGCGCGACGTCGAGGGCCCGGTCATCTTCGCCCCGAACCACCACAGCCACCTCGACACCCCCCTGATGCTCACCTCGATCCCCGAGCCGTGGCGCCACAAGCTCTTCGTGGGTGCCGGCGCCGACTACTTCTTCACCAATCGGGTCACCGGCGCCCTGTCGGCGCTGGCCATCGGCGCCATCCCCATCGAGCGCAAGAAGATCACCCGCCGCTCCGCCGATCAGGCCGCCGCCCTCATCGACGACGGCTGGAGCATGCTCATCTTCCCCGAGGGCGGGCGCAGCCCCGACGGCTGGGGCCAACCCTTCCGCGGCGGCGCCGCCTATCTCGCCCTGCGCTGCGACGTGCCCGTCGTGCCGGTGCACCTGCGTGGAACGGGCCGCATCCTGCGCAAGGGCAAGAAGCTGCCCACGCCGTCGGCCACCATCGTCACCTTCGGCGACCCGCTGCGCCCCGAGCCCAGCGAGGACTCCCGCCGGTTCGCGGCCCGCATCGAGGATGCCGTGGCCGCCCTGGCCGACGAGACCACGACCGACTGGTACCAGGCCCGCCGCCGCGCTCATCAGCGCACCAACCCCACGCTGAGCGGCCCCGACATCAGCAACTGGCGCCGCGCCTGGGCCATGGGCGACCGAGACGCCAAGCGGCGGCGCAAGCGGCCCTGGCCGCCTCTCTGACTGCGCTTCGGCTCATGCCCCGTCACCGAGTCCGACACCGTCACGGTGCACCGCCGATCCAGTCCCGACTCCCGTACGTTCGACGTCTCGTTCGTGACCGGCGCCGGCGCCATCCTCACGACGCCGATCATTCCCGGGTTCGCCCTCGACGTCGCGCTGCTGTTCGACCGCTGAGAATTGAATGGCCGGGGAACACGGGTTCGCTGTAGTATTCGTCTTCGCCTCCTGACCGGGGCATCCGGGCAACGACGCCGCTTGAACGTCCTCAGCGACGAGACGTAGCGCTCCGGTCGACGGGCCCCGATTCGTGCTGGACACTGCTGGACAGAGGAGGACGTATGCGCGAGTTCGACGCGTGTGGCATCGGCTTCGTGGCGGATGCAAGGGGACGGTCGTCCCGCGAGATCCTGACCGCGGCCCTCACCGGGCTGGCCAACGTCAAGCACCGTGGTGCGGTCGCCGCCGACGCGCTCACCTCGGACGGCTGTGGCGTCCTGTTGCCCATCCCCGCGGCCATCTTCGGCGAGGGCAACGGCGTCGCCACGCTCTTCATCAGCAGCGACTTCGACCGCACGGCCGACCCTCGGGTGGCGGTCGAGGCGGCGCTGGCCGGCGAAGGCCTCGAGCTCGTCGAGTGGCGGATCCCGCCCACCGACGAGTCGCACTTGGGCGACCTGGCCCGCACCAGCTGCCCGTCGATCGTCCACGTGGTCTTCCGTGACGCTTCCGGCGCCCGGCCGCAGGCGTCCGCCGACGAGATCCGCGCCTACCGGGTGCGGCGCACCATCGGGACGACCCCCGGTGTGTACGTGGCGTCCTGCTCGTTCCGCACCATCGTGTTCAAGGGCCTCGCCGCCGCCGACCAGCTGGCCGACTTCTACGTCGACCTCACCGACGAGCGCTTCACCGCGCCGTTCACCATCTTCCACCAGCGCTTCTCCACCAACACGCTCTCCACCTGGGAGCGGGCCCAGCCGTTCCGGATGCTCTGCCACAACGGCGAGATCAACGCCATCCAGGGCAACGAGAACCGCATGCTCGCCCGGGCGCGGCTCGGCACCGAGGCCGCCGGCCTGGGTTCCGAGGACCTGTTCCGCCCCGTGCTCGACCCCGAAGACTCCGATTCGGGCAAGCTCGACGAGGCGGTCGAGCTGCTCACCAGGGCCGGGCGCGACGTCCGCCACGCCATGGCCATGCTGGTACCCGAGGCGTGGGAGAACGCCACCGACCTCGACCCCGAGGTCCGGGGCTTCTACCGCTACCACGCCACCCTCATGGAGCCGTGGGACGGCCCCGCCGGCATCGTGTTCACCGATGGTGTGGGGGTCGGCGCCACCCTCGACCGCAACGGCCTCCGCCCCCTGCGCTACGCCATCTGCGAGGACGGTTTCGTGGTGTGCGCCTCCGAGGTGGGAGCGGTCGACGTCAACGGCCACGGCACCGTCGAGCGCGGCCGGCTCGGTCCGGGCCAGATGCTGTTCGTCGACCCCAGCCGCGGCGTGCAGAAGAACCGCGAGCTGAAGGAGCGCCTCTCGGCGGCTGCGCCCTACGCCCACTGGGCCTTCGACGGCCTGTACGACCTGCCCGTCGGCGAGCCCGTCCAGGAGCCGCCGGCCGACCTCGAGTTCCGCCAGGCCGTGCACGGCTACACCAAGGAAGAGCTGGCCATGGTGCTGCGGCCCATGGCCTCCGACGCCTACGAGCCGACGTTCTCGATGGGCGACGACTCACCGCTGCCCCCACTGGCCGGACGTCCCCGGCCGGTCCACCACTACCTGCGCCAGCGCTTCGCCCAGGTCACCAACCCGCCGATCGACCCGCTCCGCGAGCGCCGGGTGATGAGCCTCGACACGGTGCTGGGCCCCCGCGCCGACCTGCTGTCCGAGACCGCCGACGCCGCCCGCCTGGTGCGGCTCGAGTCGTTCTTCCTGTACCCGGATGCCGTCGAGCAACTCGAGCGCGACGAACTGGCCGACTTCCCCGTCGTCACCCTCGACGCCAGCTTCCCGGTGGCCGACGGCCCCGCGGGCCTGCGGGCGGCGGTCGAGCGGCTGGCCGAGCAGGCCGAGTCGGCCGTGCGCGGCGGCGCCGACATCTGCGTCGTCGACGACGTGGCCGTGTCGCCCGACCGCGCACCCGTCCCGTCCCTTCTCGCCATCGGCGCGGTGCACCATCGTCTGGTCGACCGGTCGCTGCGCTCGCTCACCAGCTTGGTGGCGGTCGCCGACGACGCCCGCGACGTGCACCACGTCGCCGCCCTCCTGGGCTACGGCGCCGACGCCATCTGCCCGCGCCTGGCCCTGCAGACCGTGGGCGCCGAGGCCGACGCCAGCGACGACGAGGCCGCGATCAGCCCCGAGGCCCAGAGCCGCTTCGAGGCGGCCATCGAGGCCGGGGTGCTGAAGGTGCTGTCCAAGATGGGCATCAGCACCGTGGACTCGTACCGGGGGGCGCAGATCTTCGAGGCCATCGGCCTCGGGCCCGAGGTGGTCGACCTGTGCTTCCGGGGCACCGCCTCGGTGGTGGGCGGCATCGGCTGGGAGGCGCTGGGCGCCGACGTGCTGGCCAACCACGCCAGCGGCGAGCTGGCGTCGCCCGGGTACTACCGCGACCGCAAGGGCGGCGAGTACCACACCCACGACAAGGAGGTCGTGGCCACCCTGAACAGCCTCACCCTGGTGAAGGAGACGCCACCGCCCGGCGACGCCACCGGCGACGGGGCCACCGAACGGGCCGAGGCCGACGTCGCCCTCGCCCACCTGTTGCAGCGCGCCCTGCGCAGCGAGTCGTCCGACGTGTACGACCGCTTCGCCGAGTTGGTGAACGAGCGCCCCGCCACGGAATTGCACGACCTGCTCGAGCTCGTCCCGGTCGGCGAGCCGATCCCCCTCGACGAGGTCGAGCCCGCATCCGAGATCGTCAAGCGCTTCTCCACCGGCGCCATGTCGCACGGCTCGCTCTCCCGCGAGGCCCACGAGAACCTGGCCCAGGCCATGAACCTCATCGGCGGGCGGTCGAACTGCGGCGAGGGCGGCGAGGACCCCTACCGGTTCTTCACCCGCGGCCAGGGCCGTGACGACAAGAACTCGAAGATCAAGCAGATCGCCTCGGGCCGCTTCGGCGTCACCCCGCAGTACCTCGCCCACGCCGACGAGCTGCAGATCAAGATGGCCCAGGGCTCGAAGCCCGGCGAGGGCGGCCAGCTTCCGGGCCACAAGGTGTCGGAGGAGATCGCGCGGCTGCGCCACACCCAGCCCGGGGTCGGCCTCATCTCACCGCCGCCCCACCACGACATCTACTCCATCGAGGATCTCGCCCAGCTCATCTTCGACCTCAAGCAGGTCAACGCCGCCGAGGTGTCGGTGAAGCTGGTGGCCGAGGACGGCGTGGGCACCATCGCCGCGGGCTGCGTCAAGGCGCTGGCCGACGTGGTGCACCTCAGCGGCGCCAACGGCGGCACGGGCGCCAGCCCCCTCTCGTCCATCAAGCATGCCGGCCTCCCCTGGGAGCTGGGCCTCTCCGACTGCCAGCGCTCACTGGTGGACAACGGCCTCCGGGGCCGCGTGCGGCTGCGGGTGGACGGCGGCTTCCTCAACGGCCGCCAGGTGATCATGGCGGCGCTGCTGGGCGCCGACGAGTACTCGTTCGGCACCGCGGCGATGATCGCCGAGGGCTGCATCATGTTGCGGGCCTGCCACCGCGACACCTGCAAGCCCGGTGTGGCCACGCAGCGCCCCCACCTGCGGGCCAACTTCACGGGCACCCCCGAGGGCGTGGCCGCCTACTTCCTGTTCCTGGCCGAGGAGGTGCGCGGCTACCTGGCCCAGCTGGGCCTGCGCTCGCTGGACGAGGCCGTGGGCCGGGTCGAGCTGCTGCGCCAACGGGTCACCGGTGACGAGCGGGCCGACTCGCTCGACCTCACCCCCCTGATCGCCCCACCCGAGCACCTCGAGGAGCCCCGCCACTTCGTGGAGCGGGTGGCGCTGCTCGACCCCCGCTCCGAGCTCGGTGACGAGGTGCTGGCCGACGCCTTCCAGCGGGTGTGGGACGGCGACGAGATCGACCTGCACTACGCGATCCGCAACAAGGACCGGGCCATCGGTGCCGCCCTGTCCGGCGCCATCGCCCTCGAGTACGGGGTGATGCCGCCACTCGGCACCGCCAGGTTGCGCTTCGAGGGATCGGCGGGCCAGAGCTTCGGTGCGTTCATCACCCACGGCGTCGAGCTCGAGCTCGTCGGCGAGGCCAACGACTACGTGGGCAAGGGCATGGGCGGCGGCACGATCGTGGTGCGGGCCCCTGCCAACGACGCCTCGGTGGTGATGGGCTCGGCGGCCGGCTCGCCCGTGCTGGCCGGCAACACCTGCCTCTACGGCGCCACCGGGGGCGAGCTCTTCATCGCCGGCTCCGTCGGCGAGCGCTTCGCCGTGCGCAACTCGGGCGCCCTGGCCATCGTCGAGGGCGCCGGCGACCACTGCTGCGAGTACATGACCGGCGGCACCGTCGTGGTGCTGGGCCGGGTCGGCTCCAACCTGGGCGCGGGCATGACCGGCGGGCAGGCGTTCGTGTGGGACCCCGAGGCCGAGCGGCTGATGTCGCGCATCAACACCGACCTGGTCGAGGCCATCCGCCCCGAGCCCGACGCCCTGGTCGAGCTGCGCTGGCTGGTCGAGCGCCACGTCGAGCGCACCGAGTCGCTCCGCGGCGCCGAGCTGTTGAAGGTGTGGGACCAGGCCACCGAGCAGCTCTGGCACATCCTGCCCCGAGAGCGCGTCCGCCGCATCGAGAGCGGCGCCGCCCGCCAGGTCTCCGCCCTGTAGGTCGGCGCCACCGCGCCCATCGTTCCAGGACCAGGAACAGTCCGGTGAGCCGGGAGACCTGCACCCGGAACGGTCGCTTCGCGCGCCTTGGACGCGAAGTTCGAGGCCCCAGTTGCCTAGGTTGACCGGATGCACCTGAACCTGTCGGCCGACGAGCTGCTCACCACCACCCGCTCGGTGCGCAAGCGCCTCGACCTCACCCGCCCGGTCGAGCCCGAGATCATCACCGAGTGCATCGAGATCGCCCTGCAGGCCCCGAGCGCCTCGAACACGCAGGACTGGCAGTGGATGGTGGTCACCGACGCCGCCCGCAAGCAGGGCCTCGCCGACCTCTACGGCGCGGTCTTCGACGACTTCTACGCGCCCCTCCCGATCGCACCGTTCGATCCCGACGACCCCCGCGGGTCGCGCCAAGAGGCGGTGCGCTCGTCGGCCGCCTACCTGCGCGAGCACTACCACGAGGTGCCCGCCCTCGTGATCCCCCTGCACAAAGGGCGGGCCGACGGCCTCGACGCCGCGTCGGCCGCCGCGTTCTGGGGCTCGATCCTGCCAGCGGTCTGGAACTTCATGCTGGCCCTCCGCGAGCGCGGCGTCGGCAGCGCCTGGACGACCATGCACCTCTACCGCGAGCGCGAGGCGGCGGAGCTCCTCGGGATCCCGTACGACGAGTACACCCAGGCCGGCCTGTTCCCCGTGGCCTACACCAAGGGCACCGACTTCAAGCCCGCCCCCCGCATCGCCGCCGACGAACTCGTCCACTGGGACACCTGGTAACCCGCCCGGAAGTCAGTCGACCAGGCGCAGGCCGCTGGGGCTGATGGACGGTTCGGCGTGGGGCAGGTCAACCACGAACTCGGTGCGGTGGGCCGGGAACACGTGCTCGGACAACAGGATGGGGCGGCCGTCGGCGTCCTCGGTGATGCGCTCGCACACCAGCACCGGGGAGCCCACCGGGATCTCCAGCACCGCGGCGTCGTCGTCGGATGCCGCGTCGGCGCCGATCGTCTGGGTGGCGCCGCCGAGCGGCAGGCCGAGCAGGTCATAGAAGGACTGAGCCGCCACCTGGTCCCGCGACAACCCGGACCCCAACTCTTCCGGACACCAGACCGTCACCCGGGCGAACGGATCGCCGTCGGCCAGATTGACGCGGCGCACCCGCAGAACGGTGTCCACGCCCAACGCCGCCCGCACCCGGGCGGGCGCCCGGACGAAGCCGAAGTCCAGGATGCGACGCTCGCTGGGCACCCCCGACTCCGCCAGTTGCCCTTCGATGGTGCCGAGCCGGCCGAGCGTCTGGCGGAGCGGATCGGCAGCCGCGAACCAACCGAAGCCCTGGCGCGACTCCACCAGGCCGTCGGACCGGAGCGACTCGAGCGCACGCCGGATGGTCACCCGACTGGCGCTGTACTGTCCCGACAGATCGGACTCGCTGGGCAGCAGTCGACCGGCCGCGAACTCGCCCGCCTCCACCCGCCGGCGCAGCTCGTCGGCGATCTGTTGGTATCGATGTGCGCGCACTTGTCTGCTACTTGTATCATGTCCGGAGAGCGAAGGCACAGAGAGGACCTCACCCATGGCCAGCCCCGAGAACGCCGCCGAGAGCACCGTCACCCCCACCACCCCGGTCGAGCTCGTGAAGGGCGTCTACGCCACCCTCGAGGAACGGGTGGCCATCGGCCGGCGCCGCCTCGGCCGGCCGTTGACGCTGGCCGAGAAGATCCTGATCAACCACCTCGGCGACCCCGAGGGCCAGGAGCTCGAGCGCGGCCGCTCGTACGCCGACCTGCACCCCGACCGGGTGGCCATGCAGGACGCCACCGCCCAGATGGCCCTGCTGCAGTTCATGACCGCCGGCCTGCCCCAGGTCGCGGTGCCGTCCACCGTCCACTGCGACCACCTCATCCAGGCCCGCGAGGACGGCAAGGTCGACCTGCTGGCCGCGCTGGACAACAACTCCGAGGTCTACGACTTCCTCGAGTCCGTGTCGGCCAAGTACGGCATCGGGTTCTGGAAGCCCGGCTCGGGCATCATCCACCAGGTCGTGCTCGAGCAGTACGCCTTCCCCGGCGGGATGATGATCGGCACCGACAGCCACACGCCCAACGCCGGCGGTCTGGGCATGGTCGCCATCGGTGTCGGCGGCGCCGACGCGGTCGACGTCATGACCGGCCACCCGTTCAACGTGCGCTGGCCCAAGCTCATCGGCGTCCACCTCACCGGCTCGCTCAACGGCTGGACCTCGGCCAAGGACGTCATCTTGAAGGTGGCGGAGATCCTCACGGTGAAGGGCGGCACCGGCGCCATCGTCGAGTACTTCGGTCCCGGCGCCAACAACATCTCCTGCACCGGCAAGGGCACCATCTGCAACATGGGTGCCGAGATCGGCGCCACCACCTCCCTGTTCGCCTACGACGACGCCATGGCCCGTTACCTCAAGTCGACCGGCCGGGAGGAGATCGCCGACCTGGCCAACGCGGTGGCGCACGACCTGCGGGCCGACGACGAGGTACTGGCCGACCCGGAACGATTCTTCGACGAGGTCATCGAGATCGACCTCGACACGCTCGAGCCGCTGATCAACGGGCCCCACACGCCCGACCTGGCCCGGCCGGTCTCGCGGGCGGGCGCCGACGCGGATGCGAACGGCTGGCCCAAGGAGATCAGCTACGCGCTGGTCGGGTCGTGCACCAACTCGTCGTACGAGGACATCACCCGCGCCGCCAGCATCGCCCGCCAGGCCGCCGCCGCCGGCCTCACCTGCAAGACCGACCTGATGATCACCCCCGGCTCCGAGCAGGTGCGGGCCACCATCGAGCGCGACGGCCTGCTGGCCGACTTCGAGCGCATCGGCGCCACCGTGCTGGCCAACGCCTGCGGCCCTTGCATCGGCCAGTGGGCCCGCAGCGACGTCGCGGAGGGCGACACCAACACCATCGTCACCTCGTACAACCGCAACTTCCCCAAGCGCAACGACGGCTTCAGCACCACGCTGGCGTTCGTCACCTCGCCCGAGACGGTGGTGGCGCTGGCGCTGGCGGGCACGTTGGACTTCAACCCGATCACCGACACGCTCACCAACGACGCCGGCGAGCAGGTGACGCTGGCCGTGCCCGTCGGTGAGGAACTGCCCGCGCTGGGCTTCGACCCCGGCGACAGCGGCTTCCTGGCTCCTCCAGCGGACCGGTCACAGGTGTCGGTGGTGGTCGACCCGGCCAGCGACCGCCTGCAGCTGCTCGAGCCCTTCAGTCCGTGGGACGGCAACGACTTCGTCGAGTTGCCGGTGCTGGTGAAGGCCAAGGGCAAGTGCACCACCGACCACATCTCGGCCGCCGGCCCGTGGCTGAGGTACCGGGGTCACCTCGAGAACATCAGCGGCAACCTCTTCCTCGGCGCCATCAACGCCTTCAGCGGTGAGGCCGGCATCGGCAAGGACCAACTCGACGGCGAGCGCAAGCCCTACCCCGAGATCGCCAAGCACTACCACGAGGCCGACCAGGCCTGGGTGGCCATCGGCGACGAGAACTACGGCGAGGGCTCGTCACGTGAGCACGCGGCCATGGAACCCCGCTTCCGCGGCTGCGCCGCGGTCATCTGCCGGTCGTTCGCCCGCATCGCCGAGACCAACCTGAAGAAGCAGGGTGTGCTGCCCCTGTGGTTCGCCGATCCCGCCACCTACGACCAGATCGAGGAGGACGATCGCATCTCGGTGTTGGGCCTCGCCGACCTGGCCCCCGACATGCCCGTGCGTTGCGAGATCAACAAGCCCGACGGCACGGTCGTCGAGTTCGAGACCACCCACACCTTCTCCCCCGAGCAGATCGGCTGGTTCAAGGCCGGAAGCGCCCTCAACATCATCCGCCGGCGCCAAGCCGAGATCGACGCCGCCGCGGGCTGACCCCGCAACACCTTCGGGTGGTCTCAGTCGGTGCCCGGGCGGCGGGTGTCCTCGGCGTTGGGATCACCGGAGTAGCCGGGCGGGAAGGTCAACAAGAGCTCCTCGTCGGTGGGCTTGCGGCGCTTGCGGGCCTCGGGCGGGAGCAGCTTCACGATGGCGGCCATGATGGCCGCGGTGTCGGCGTCGGGGTCCTCTCGGCCGAGGTCGACGGGCCCGCCCACCCGGATGCGGATCACGGGCGGGTCGGTCAGGTTCAACACGTTGGGCAGGCGGGACGAACGGGGCCACACCTTCTCGGTGCCCCACAGGCCGACGGGGATCACCGGCGCACCGGTCATGGCCGCCAGCCGGGCGGCGCCCCAGCGACCGGTGAGCTTCGGGTCGAAGAACGCCTTGCCCCGCGGGATGGTGCCCTGGGGCATGAGCGCCACCATCTCCCCCGCCTCCAGCGCCTGCGCCGCCGCCTTCAGCGGCTCGTCCGACCCGGTGGCCCGGTCGACGCGGATGCCGCCCATGGCTCGCGCCACCTGGCCCACCAGCGGGGCGTCGAACACCTCCTTCTTGCCGAGGAACCGCACGGGCCGCCCCCGCTTGGCGATGGTGAGCGCGACGGCCATGGGGTCGAAGTAGCTGCGGTGGTTGCCGCAGATGATGGCGGGGCCGTGCTCGGGGAGGTTCTCCACCCCCTCGACGTCGAAGCGGGCGTACGGGATGAGCTCGCTGCGCACCAGCGGCAGGAGCACCTGCTGTGGCTCGACGCCGGCCAGCTTGGGCACACCGGGCGGCACGTCGAGGTGCAGCACCGGCCAGCGCCGGGCCGCGGCCACGATGGCCAGGCGCACGTCGGGGTTGACCGCGGTGGCATGGCCCACCGTGCTCAGCAACGGCAGGTCGTAGAAGCTGTCCGAGTAGGCCCAGCTGTCGCGCACCTCGATGCCGTGGGCCCGACCCCACGATCGCACCGCGTTGAGCTTGCCGCGACCCCAGACGAAGTCGCCTTCGATGGTGCCGTCGTACACACCGTCGTCGGTCTCGCCGTAGCGGGTGGCCACCACGTCGTCGAGTCCGAGCGCATCGGCGAAGGGCTTGACCACGTCGTAGGGGGTCGTCGTGGCCATCACCACCGGTCGGCCGGCCTCGTGGTGCTCGGCGATCAGGAGGCGGGCGAAGGGGGCCACGGCGTCGAGCAGTTGATCGACGATGGCCTCACCGGCCCGCTGCACCACCGACCGCGGCCACCCGGCGGCGGCCCGAGCGGCCTGGCGGGTGAGCAGCATGCCCGGCAGGGTCTCGCCCACCAGGTTGAACATGTCGAACAACAGGCCCTCGCCCGGCACGTGGCGCTCGGGGATGAGGCCCTCACGGCGGAGCTCGTCGGAGATGATCGGGCCGCTCGCACCCACGAGCAGTGTGCGATCGAGGTCGAAGAACGCGGCGCCGGGCATCTCCAGACGGTACCTGCTGAGGCGAAAAACTCGGAAGGGACCGACCTGGGGAGATCGGTCCCTTCCTTTGGGGCCGGGAGAGAATCGGGGGGGACGTCTCTCCGAGGCCGGCTCGAGGGTGTTCAGGGGGGACTGAACTTTTTCCTCGGCTATCTGGAAGTCATTGTGAACCCGTGCACATGATCTGTCCAGTAGTTGTTTGCGATACCTACTATCATCGCAACCGATGGACCTCCGTCAGCTCAACGCCGTCGCCGCCGTCGCCGAGCACGGCAGCTTCTCGGCCGCCGCCCGAGCCCTGCACACGGTGCAGTCCAACGTCTCCACGCACGTGGCCCGCCTGGAGGCCGAGCTGGGCGTCACCCTCATCGACCGCTCCACCGGCCTGCCGACCGAGCAGGGCGACGCCGTCGTCACCAGGGCCCTGCGCATCAGCGCCGAGCTCGAGGCGCTGGAGGCCGACGTGTCCTCGCTGGCCGACGAGGTGCGCGGCAGCGTGCGGGTGGGCATCATCGGCACCACCGGGCGCTGGCTCCTCCCACCCCTGCTCGAGGCCATGGCCCTCCAGCACCCCGGCGTCCACGTCGTGGCCCTCGATGCCACCACCACCTCGCTCGTCCCCCAGGTGGCGGGTGGCGCCATCGACCTCGCCGTGATCAACCTGCCGGTCGACGAGGCCGAGCTCAGCGTCGAGCCGCTGTTCGACGAGGACCGCATCCTCATCGCCCCGGCGGGCCACCCGTTGGCCGACGTCGAGCGGGTGGGGCTCGCGGAGCTGGCGGCGCACCCGTTGCTGCTCGAGCCCGTCGGCACGGGCTTTCGCGACAGGCTCGACGCCGAAGCGTCACGTGCGGGGCTCGTGCTGCAGGCCCAGGCCGAGGTGGACGGCATGCGCCTGCTCGCCTCGCTGGCGATCACGGGCTTCGGTGCGGCCGTGCTACCCACGACCGCGCTGCCCACGTCGCGGAGCAGTGCCTGGAAGCAGGTGGCGCTCGAGGGCATCCCCCACCGCTCGGTGGGCCTGGCCCGCCGTCGCCGCGGCCTGCCCTCCGCCCCCGCACGGGCCACCCGGGCCGCGCTGCTCGATGTGGTCGCGGCGCACTCACCCGACCAGGCCGGCATCCATCCCGCCGTGCCGCCCTGACGGCCAGGACCCGGCACGGTCGGCCGCGAGACGCCGACACACGCACAGGTATCCTGGCGCTCGTGCCAGAGACCGTGACGATCACCGACAACCGCACCGGCGAATCCGTCGAGATCCCCATCGTCGACGGGGGTGTCGACTCCGAGCAGTGGCGCAAGTTGATGCCTGGCATCTGGTTCTACGACCCGGCGCTGACCACCACGGCGTCCACGTCGAGTGGCATCACCGAGCTCGACGGCGAGGCGGGCATCCTGCGCTACAAGGGGTACCCCATCGAGCAGCTGGCCGAGCAGTCCACCTACCTCGAGGTCGCCTACCTGCTCATCCACGGGGAGCTGCCCGACGAGGCCCAGTTCTCGCAGTGGAAGCACGAGATCACGTATCACACGTTCATCCACGAGAACGTGCGCAAGCGCTTCATGGAGGGCTTCCACTACGACGCCCACCCCATGGGCATGCTGGTGTCGGCCGTCGCCGCCCTGTCCACGTTCTACCTCGACGCCAAGGACATCCACGACCGCGAGGTCCGGAACCGCCAGATCATCCGCCTCATCGCGAAGATGCCGACGCTGGCCGCCTGCGCCCACCGGTTCAGCGTGGGCCAGCCGTTCATCTATCCCGACAACACCCTCGACTTCTCGGCCAACTTCCTGTCGATGATGTGGAAGGTCGCCGAGCCCGAGTACGCGGCCAACCCCATCCTGGCCCGGGCCATCGACGTGTTGTTCATCCTCCACGCCGACCACGAGCAGAACTGCTCCACCACCGCCATGCGCGTGGTGGGCAGCGCCCACGCCGACCCCTACGTGGCCACCGCCGCGGCCGCCGCCGCGCTCTACGGCCCCCGGCACGGGGGTGCCAACGAGGCCGTCATCCGCATGCTCACCGAGATCGGCAGCTTCGACAACGTCGAGCCGTTCATCGAGGACGTGAAGGCGGGCAAGGGCCGCCTCCAGGGCTTCGGCCACCGGGTGTACAAGAACTACGACCCCCGGGCCCGCATCATCAAGCGGGTGGCCGACGAGGTCTTCGACGTGACCGGCAAGAACCCGCTGCTCGACATCGCCCTGAAGCTCGAGGAGGTGGCACTGGCCGACGAGTACTTCACCAGCCGGAGGCTCTACCCCAACGTCGACTTCTACTCCGGGCTGATCTACCAGGCGATCGGCTTCCCGATCGACATGTTCCCCGTGCTCTTCGCGATCCCTCGCACGTCGGGCTGGCTGGCGCACTGGGGTGAGCTGCTCGAGCAGGACCAGCGCATCGTGCGCCCCCGCCAGATCTACACCGGTGTGCCCGTCCGCGACTACGTGCCCATGCACGCCCGGTAGTAGCCGCACGCCGGCCTCGCGGCCGGCCTGGTCCCCAGCCGGTCGCGGCCGGTGGCTCCGGCCGGCACCCGTGGGGAATCAGACGTCGATCACGATCTTGCCGACGTTGGCGTTCGCGCCCATCCGCTCGTGGGCCGAGGCGATGTCGGCGAGGGGGAAGCGGCTGTCGATCACCGGTCGCACGCGGCCGCGGTCGAACCACGGCAGCACCTCGCGGCCGAACTGCTGGGTCACCGCGATCTTCTCCTCGACGGGGCGGGGCCGCAGCACCGTGCCCGTCAGGCTGACGCGCTTGGGCAGCAGCTTCCCGAGCGAGAACGTGGCCACGCCGGCGCCCATGACCCCCACCTGCACGATGCGGCCGCCGACCGCCGCCGCGTCGACGTTGCGCTCGAGGTAGTCGCCGCCGATCACGTCCACCACCACGTCGACGCCCCGACCGCCGGTGAGCCCGCGCACCGCCTCGACGAAGTCGTCGGCCGTGTAGTCGACCACGAGGTCGGCGCCCAGGTCGGCACACGCCCACACCTTGGCGGTGGACGTGGTCACCGCCACGTCGGCGCCGAGCGCCTTCGCGATCTGGATCGCGGCGGTGCCGACGCCCGACGCGCCGGCATGCACCAGCGCGGTACCCCCTGGGCGGAGCCCACCCTGGCGGACCATCGCGTCCCAGGCGGTGATCCAGACCTCGGGGATGGCCGCGGCGTCGGCGACGCCCACTGATCGGGGCACGGGCAGCACCTGGCGCTCGTGGGTGACGAGCAACTCCGCGTAGGCCCCGCCCGAGACGATCCCCATCACCTCGTCGCCGATCACCGCCGACCGCACCCGGGCGCCCACACCCACCACCCGACCGGCGAACTCCATGCCGGGGATCTCGTGGTCGCTGGTGGGCGCGGGATCGGGGTACAGACCCATGCGCTGGAGCAGGTCGGCCCGGTTGAGCGCCGTGCCCACCACTCGGACCAGCACCTCGTCGGGGCCGGGCACCGGGTCGGGCACCTCACGGAGCGTCAGGGCCTCGGGGCCCCCGTAGGTCTCGAGCACGACGGCGATCATGTCGCCATGTTCGCCGCGTGGCGACCCGGCTGCCACCATGCTCCCGTGGACTTCGCCCTCGACGGCCGCCTGGCGGCACTTGCCGACGAGGCCGCCGCCGTGGCCGAGGACTGGCGCGCCGACGTGCCCGAGGACGCATGGCTGATCGGGCACTCACGTGCGTTCTCCCTCGAGTTGGCGCGCCGAGGGTGGCTGGGCATGACCTGGCCCGAGGCCGATGGCGGCGGCGGGCGCCCGGCCATCGAGCGCTTCGTGGTGTTCGAGGCCCTCATCGCGGGCGGCGCGCCCGTGGCGTTCTCGTGGTTCGCCGACCGCCAGATCGGCCCCACGCTCCTGCGATACGGCTCCGTCGGGCAACGCGCCCGGTTCCTCCCCGAGATCGTCGCCGGCACCTCGCAGTGGTGCATCGGGATGAGCGAGCCGGACGCCGGCTCGGACGTGGCCTCGCTGCGCACTCGGGCCGAGCGCACCCCCGGCGGCGACTGGGTCGTGAACGGCACCAAGGTGTGGACCAGTGGTGCCCTCACGGGCGACTGGTGCTATCTCATCGCCCGTACCGACCCCGATGCCCCGCCCCACAAGGGCCTCTCCGAGTTGATCGTCGACCTCCACAGCCCGGGCGTCGAGGTTCGGCCCATCGAGGACATGACCGGCAACCGCCACTTCTGTGAGGTCACGTTCGACGACGTCGTGGTGCCCGGCGACCTGCTGGTGGGCGCGCCGAACGGCAGCTTCCGCCAGTTGATGGCCCAGATGGAGCACGAGCGGGGCGGCATCGACCGGCTGGTCAGCAACCGCACGCTCTACCGCGACTGCCTGCCTCTGGCCGACCGGGACGACCCCCTCGTGCGCCAGGAGGTGGCGGCGCTGGAGTCCGGGTACCGCATCGGCCGGCTGCTCGTGCTGCGCGAGGTGCTGGGCCAGGCACCACCCAGCTTCTCGGCCGCCACCAAGACCTTCTGCACCGAGTTCGAGCAGCGGGTGGCGGCCTTCTGCGCCCGCAGCCTGGGTCCCGCCGCGCAACTGGCCGAGCCGGGCCTCGGGGGCCGGGTGGCCCGCAACCTCTGCTACGCGCCCGGCTACACGATCATGGGGGGCACCACCCAGATCCTGCGCAACATCCTCGGGGAGCGGGTGCTCGGCCTCCCGCGCGAGCCGAGGCCTTGAGCCGGGCCGTCACCTTGGGTTCCCCCACCGCTCCCCGACCGCTCCCCGGTCAGAGCCGGCGTAGTGCGATCGGGTCGAGGCGCCGCCACGGTTCCAGCCGCACCGTCACGTCGGCGAGCACAGCACCGTCGGCCGACACGATGACCGGGTTGGCCCGCAACTCGGCCACCTCGGGCAGGTCGTCGGCGAGGCGCGCCAGACGGGCCAGCACGTCGGTGAACGCGTCGAGATCGACCGTGGACTCGGCACCGTCCAACCAGGCCGCGACGGGCCGACGCCCGACGAGCCGGGCGATGTCGAGGTCGGTCAACGGCAGCACTCGGAGCACCGCGGCACCGGTGCTGGCCGCGGCCGCGCCACCGGGACCCAGGGCGATCACCCCGCCCACCGACGGGTGCTGGTAGACCCCCACGGCCAGGTCGACCCCGGGGGTGACCATGCGCTGCACCAGTGCCGGCACCATGGCATCGCCCAGCGCGTCGTGCATCCGCCGGAACGCCCGGCGGACATCGTCGCCACGATGGAGGTCGAGGGCCACGCCGGCGGCCTCGGTCTTGCCCAAGCGCTCGAGACCCGTGGCCTTCAGGGCCACGGGGTACCCCACCGCACGGGCCGCCTTGACCGCCTCGCCAGGGGTCGCAGCGAGGCGCCGGGACGCCACCTGCAGCCCATAGGCGGCGAGCAGCGCGTCGGCGTCGGCCGGTCCCAGCACCACGCCGTCGGGGTACCGGCCGAGCAATCCGCCCACCAGGGCCTCGGCCGACTCGTCATCGACACCCTCGACCGGCGGGACCTCGCCCGCTTCCTCCGCGAGCCACGCGCCGTACGCCGAGGCGGCGCCGAGCGCGCGCGCCGCCCGTTCGGGGAAGGTGAAGCCCGGCACGGCGCCGTCGGCCGGCAGGCTGAGGTCGGCGGCGCCCACGCCCAACACCGTTGCCACCACCGGTTTGGTCGCGGACGAGGCACAGGTGGCGATAGCGGTGATCACCTCGTCGGTACGGTCGGCCAGCGGCGGTGCGTAGATCACCAGCGCCGAGTCGACCTGGTCGTCGGCCAGCACTCGTTCCAAGGCATCGGCGTAGTCCGAGGGCCCGGCGTGGTGGACGAGGTCGATGGGATGGCCCACCGCGTCCGCCGTCGGCGCGAGGCGGGCGAGGGTGAGACCGGCGCCCACACAGGCATCGGCAGCCAGACGGGCGGGGCCGCCGGCGTTGGTGATGATGGCCACCCGATTGCCGGCCGGGACCGGTTGGTGCACGAGGAGGCGGGCCACGTCGAACATGGCCTCGATGCCGTCGACCCGGATGACCCCCATCTGTCCGAGCAGCGCATCGACGGTCGCGCCCTGGAGCCACGACTGCTCGGCCCACGCCGGGATGACCGCGCCGCTCTTGACGGCGATGACCGGCTTGTGGCGCGCCACCCGGCGGGCGATGCGGCTGAAGCGCCGCGTGTTGCCGAACGACTCGAGGTGCAACAGCACCAGCGACGTGCGCTCGTCGTCCTCCCAGTACTGCAGGAGGTCGTTGGCGCTGACGTCGGCCTTGTTGCCGGCCTCGACGAAGGTGGAGATGCCGAGGCCCAGGGTCTCGGCATGGTCGAGGATGGCGGTGCCCAGCGTGCCCGACTGCGACAGCAGGCCGATGCCGCCCGGCGACGGCATGGCCGGGGTGTGGGAGGCGTGCAGGCAGACCGCCGGGTCGGTGTTGATGACGCCAAGGCAGTTCGGGCCCACCACCCGCATGCCGTACCGGCGGGCCAGGCGCACCAGGTCACGCTCGGCGGCGGCGCCGTCGGGGCCCGCGTCGCTGAACCCCGAGGACAGGATCACCAGGCTCTGCACCCGGGCGCGTGCGCAGTCGAGCACCGCAGCCGAGACCGCCGGCGCCGGCACCGCGATCACCGCCTGGTCCACCGGCGCGTGGATGTCCAACACGTTGTGGTAGGCGGGCACGCCGGCCACCTGATCGGCGGCGGGGTTCACCGGGTACACCGGCCCGGCGAAGCCGGCCGCGACCAGGTTGAGCACCACCTGGTGGCCGAGCCCTCCGGCCGATCGCCCCGCGCCGATCACCGCGACCGAGTGGGGGGCCAGCAGGCGGCCCACGGATCGAGCCTCGGCCAGGTGGCCCCGCTCCTCGATGGCCGCCATGGCCTCGGGTGACGGGTCGATGCCCAACATCACCTCGATCACCCCGTCGCCGAACTGGCTCGTGACCTCGAAGCCCGCCTGCCGGAACACCGAGAGCATCTTGCGGTTCGAGGGGAGCACCTGGGCGCTGAAGCGGCGGAATCCCTCCTGGCGGGCGGCTTCGGCGAGGAACTCGAGCAACACGGTGGCGATGCCCAGGCCCTGGTGCTCGTCGTCGACCATGAACGCGACCTCTGCGTCATCCCGGCCGGACCAGCGGTCGTAGCGGGCGACCGCCACGAGGTCGTCCCCCAGCAGCGCGATGAACGCCATCCGGTCGCGGTAGTCGATGTTGGTGAAGCGGTCGAGGTCGGACTCGCTGAGCGTGGGGCGCGGCGTGAAGTAGCGGAGGTAGATGCTCTCGGGAGACTGGCGTGCGTGGAACGCGGTCAGCCGGTCGCGATCATCGGGACGGATCGGCCGGATGTGGGCGGTGGAGCCGTCGGCCAGCACCACGTCGGACGCCCACTGGCCCGGGTAGCTCGCGGCATCCGCCATGGCGCCAACCTAGAGGTGGACGCGACCGGACAGGTGACGGTTCGCGATCAAGGCAGCCGAGCCTGCTGGAGGCGGTGGCGACGGTGGCCACTGTGGGCCGCCACCGCGCGATGTGAGAGGATCGCGCCGTGGGGGAAGCGGACGCGACCAGCACGCGCGACAGCCTGGTGTTCCGCGACGAACGGTCCCGTGAGGCCATCGTCGACGCGATGCTCGGCCTCTACCACCGAGGCGTCCCCGATCCCACCGCGCTGCAGATCGCCGATCAGGCCGGCGTGTCACTGCGATCGGTGTACTTCCACTTCGCCGACGTCGAGAGCCTCGCGCTCGAGGCGGTCAGCCGTCAGCGCACCCAGATCGAGCCGCTGCTCGTGCCGCCGGTCACCACCGGCTCGCTGGACGACCGCATCGGCGACCTGGTGGAGCGCCGCTGCGAGCTGTTCGAGGTCGTGTCCCCCGTGCGGCGGGCGGCGCTGCTCCTGCGCCACCGGTCGCCGACCATCGACGAGAACCTCGTCGTCCTCACAAGGGTTCTGCGCGACCAGGTGTCGGCCACCTTCGCCCCCGAGCTCGACGAGGAGTCGGGTCGAGCGGGGCGCTGCGCCCTGCTCGACGCCCTCGACCTGGTGACGAGCTGGGAGGCCTGGGAACGCCTGCGCACCACCCAGAGCCTCACCCGCGACCGGGCCCGGGCCGTCCTGCAACGGTCGTTGCGGGCCCTGCTCCGGCCGGCCGCGACCACCTGACCCCCGGCGCTCGATGCGGGCCCCCGGCCTGGGCGTCGCCGGGTGCGGCCGTGTGATCGCGCCCCCGCGGGCGCTCGACGGCTCGAGGGGTCAGCCGCTCGGCTGCTCGGCCAGCTCTGGCTCAGGCGCTGAGTTGCGCTCCCAGCTGGTCGATGAGCGCAGGCAGGTCATCGAGGGATGTGGCGACGCCCCACACGTAGTGGTCGGGACGCACGATGACGGCCTCTGCGCCGTGCTCCTCCAGCCAGGCGTCCACCTCGGGGAACTGGTGGTCCGCGGACAGGGGTGGGCCCGAACGGAGGGTGGGCCGGCCACCGTTGCCTCCCGCACGGTCGTCCCAGTCGAGGCTCCACGTGGGCGTCCCGCACCGGGTGAGGATCGAGAAGTGGGACCGGTGGTACTCGTCGAGCGGTGTGGCGAACACGTCGTCCAGGCGCGGGTTGATGAAGCAGGTGCCCACCGGCGGCACCACCGCACCCGCGGCATCCCGCTGGAGCACGCCGGGGCCGAGCGCCGGCAGCAGCTCCCCCGCCTCGCCGGTCGGTGCCAGCTCGGGGTGCTCCCGGAACTGCTGGTTGCGCGTGGCGGCGACGTCGGGATCGAGGGTGCAGATGATCGATCCCATGGCCACGGCCAGGTCGATGATGCTGCGGACGTGGGGCGACCGCTCGGTCTCGTAGGAGTCGAGCAGCGTGTCCGGGTGGCCGGCGAGCACCCACCGCAGGCGCCAGGCCAGGTTGGCGGCGTCGCGCACGCCGGCGCACATGCCCTGGCCGAGGAACGGGGGCATCTGGTGGGCGGCGTCGCCGGCGAGGAGGAGCCGCCCCTGCCGCCACGGTGATGCCACCAGGGCGTGGAACCGGTACACCGCCGACCGGATGACCCGTACGGCGTCAGGGTCGACCCACTCCCCCAGCAGGCGGCGGAACACCTCGGGCTGCTCCATCTCGGCGGGGTCCTCGCCCGGCAGGAGCATGAACTCCCAGCGCCGGCGGTTCCCGGGCATGGGCACGAAGGTGGCCGGCCGGTTGGGGTCACAGACCTGCTGCACCAGGTCGGGCAGGTCGAGGTCGTCCCGCAGCAGCTCCACGTCGAGGACCAGCCAGGGCTCGTCGAAGCCGAGGTCGTCGAAGGAGATGCCGGCGGCCTTGCGCACCGTGCTGCGGGCCCCGTCGCAGCCCACCACGTAGCGGGCCCGACGCGTCGACCGCTCGCCAGAGGCGAGGTGGCGCACGGCGAGCTCGACGTGGTCGCCCCGGTCGACGACCGCCTCGACGTCGTGGCCGAGGTGCACCTCGGCCCACGGGCACTGCTCGGACGGGCCGCGCAGCGCGGCCTCGAGCTCGGGTTGGTAGAACATCAGCCCCGCGGGCCAGCCGTAGCGGGTGGGACCCTCGGGTGCGTCGAAGCCGAACAGCTTGTGCCCGCCCAGCCGATCGAGGAAGTGCATGCCCTTCACCGGCGTGGTGGCGGGCAACACGCCGTCGGCCACGCCGGCGTCGTCGAACACCCGCATGACCTCGTGGTCGAGATGCGCGGCGCGGGGCAACGGGAACACCGTGGTCGACCGCTCGAACACGGCCACCGACTCGAGCCAGGGGGCCAGCAGTGCGGCCAGCGTGGCGCCCACCGGCCCGAAGCCGACGATGGCCACCTGGTGGACACCCTCCTCCGGCGCGGTCATCGTCTCAGGCGCCGGCCATGAGCTCGGCCAGGTCGTCGGGGGCGATGAACGACATCGGCGGGGGTGGGCCCCATGCGTAGAGCGCCCGCTCGTCGGCCAGCACCGAGGGGTCCCACAGCTCGTCGTCCACGATCACGTCGAGGTCGCTGTAGTACTCGGCGAAGTTGCCGGCGGGGTCGCGCAGGTACCAGAAGAAGTTCGAGCCCAGGTAGTGCCGGCCCAGGCCCCACACGTGGCGCTCGGGGTCGCCGTCGAGCATCGCCTTCGCGCCCCGGCCGATCTCGTCCACGTCGTCGACCTGCCACGAGGTGTGGTGGACGAACTGCACCGGTGCGGCCTGGATCAACAGGTTGTGATGGTCGGTCGAGCAGCGCAGGAACCCGGCGATGCCTTCGATCTCGTCGCTGATCTTGAAGCCGAGGGCATCGGTGAAGAAGCGCTGGGTGGTGGCCTGGTCGGTGCTACCGAGGACCACGTGGCCGAGCTTGCGGGGCTGCACGTGGTCGCCACGGATCACGGCGTCGGCCCGCCGGTTGGTGCGGGCGGTGCGCCCGGGCCGGTTGCGCTCGGGCTCGTCCGCCGCCACCTGCTGGATGCGGGGGGCGACGGTGACCACCACCGGCAAGCCACTGACCGGCTCGGCGAGGCGCAGGGTGTCGCCGTCGAGGGCCGCAGCGGCGCCGAACGCCGTTGCCGCCGCGGCCAGACGATGGAGGTCGTCGGGGTCGTCGACCCCCAGCCCCAGCTCGACGGGCCGGCGCGTGGGAGCGGTGACGAGGCGTAGCTGCTCCCCGCCGTCGAGCGTGGCGAAGCGGCCCGGACCCACCTCCGTGAGGCCGAATTCCCGGTAGAAGCCCGCGGTGGCGTCGACGTCGGGAACGCCGATGGTCACCGTGGTGAGGCGGTGCATGGTCATGGGTGCTCCTCAGGGCTCGAAGTGGGACACGCCGTAGACGTGGTCGACGGTGAGCTCGAGGATCACCCGGTCGACCGCCGCGAGGGCGTCGTCGGAGAGCGGCTCGTCCGGCGGCTGACCGAAGATCAGGCCGAACAAGCGGGCGGTGGGCTCGCCGATGGCCTCGGTGACGACCCTGGCCCGCCCCTCGACGGTGACCGACGGGAACGGCCGTTCGTGGGCCATCACGCAGTACGACGCCCTGCCGGTGCGCTCGACGTCACGGGCCTTGGCCCGCTTCGACTCCGTGGAGATCAGCAGCCGGTCACCGTCGCGCACGTGGTACACGAGCGATTGGCGGGCCGAGCCGTCGGGACGAGCCGTGGCGAGCACACCCACCGGCTGGTCGTCGAGGAAGCTGCGGATGGTGTCGGTGAGGTCCACGGTGGCTCCGGTCGGGATCGGCGGTCAGATCAGCGGTCAGATCAGCGGTGTGTCGGCGGGCTCGTCGATCACGGGATTGGCGATGGTGCCGATGCCCTCGATCTCGATGGTGACCACGTCGCCCGCAGCCAGGAAGGCGGGAGGCGACATGGCCATGCCCACGCCGTCGGGTGTCCCCGAGGCCACCAGGTCGCCGGGCTCGAGCGTGCACACGGTCGAGAGGGTGGCCACCTGCGCGAAGCAGTCGAACACCAGGTTCTTGGTGTTCGACGACTGCCGCAGCTCACCGTTCACCCACGTCTTGAGCTCCAGGTCGTGCGGGTCGCCCACCTCGTCGGCCGTGACGATCCAGGGGCCGAGCGGGCCATGGGTGTCGAACGACTTGCCCAGGTTCCACTGCGGCGTGCGGAACTGCCAGTCACGGGCGGTCACGTCGTCGACGACGAAGTAGCCCGCGATCACCTCGTGGGCGCGGCCGGCCGGCACGTGCCGGCAGCGGCGCCCGATGATGAACCCCAGCTCGCCCTCGTAGTCGACCATCGTGCTGGCGCGGGGCAGGTGGATGGGGTCGAAGGGGCCGGTGACACAGCTGACCTCCTTGTTGAAGAACACGGGGTGCTCGGGCGTGGGCATGCCCGACTCGGCGATGTGGTCGGCGTAGTTCAACCCGATGGCCAGGAAATTGTGGGGTCGGGGGACCGGGTTGCGGAGCGTGACCTGGTCGAGGGCCAAGCGGTCGGCGCCGTGCACGGCCACCTGGGCCGCGGCCAGCGCGTCGGGACCGGCCGCCAGCAGCGCCACCGGATCGTCAGGTAGCTCGGGGGCCGCGACGGTGAGGTCGACGAGCTCGTCGCCGACCACCACCCCACCCCGTTCGTGTCCGTCGTGGAGGAACCTCGCCAATCGCATGGAAATATTCTATACAATATAGAAGATGACGTCCACCCGCCCCGCTCCCGCGGCAACCGAGACCCAGCCCCTCACCCGGACGGAGTGGATCGACCGGCAACTGCGAGCTGCGATCCTCAGCAACGATCTGGGGCCCGGCGACAAGCTGGTCACGACCGCGCTGGCCGAGCGCTGGCAGGTGTCGCCCACTCCCCTGCGCGAGAGCCTCAAGCGGCTGGCCGCCGACGGTCTCGTGGAGCTGACGCCGCACGGCTCGGCCCGTGTGGCCCCCCTGTCGCTCGACGACGCCCGCGAGGTGTACGAGCTCCGCCTCTTGCTCGAGCCCCAAGCCCTGCGCCGCTCGGTCGAGCGCACCGACGACGACCACCGTGCCCTCGTCCGCGGTGCGTACGACCGCCTCACCTCGATCACCGACGTGGCCTCGGCGATCGAGGCCCACCAGGGGTTCCACGCCGCCCTGCTCGCCCGCTGCGACTCACGCTGGCTGCTGCGCATCACCGCCCTGCTGGCCGAGCACGCGCAGCGCTACGCCACCGCCTCGGCGGCGGGGCGGGGCGGGTCGGCGCCCGTCCTCGACGAGCACCGCGAGCTGCGCGACGCCGTCGTCGCCGCAGACGCCGACGGGGCCGAGGCCCTGCTGGCCGCCCACCTGCAACGATCGATCGACGTCCTCGCCGACTGACCGGGCTCGACCGACGTCATCCGAGCGCTCCGGGGTCGGGCTCAGCGGCAGAGCGAGGCGGTCAGACCCCCGTCAGGCGTCGATGGTGCTCTGGCCGTTCGTCCCCCACCAGCTGGCGGTGAGCTGCAGGCCGGGCGTGGCCGTCCACGGTTCCATCGTCTCGTAGACGCGCTTGTACGCCGTCCGGCTGATGAGCCAGCGACCATCGCGCTTCACGTACTCGTCGGTGTAGAAGGCCGCGCCCCGGATGATGATCTGCCACTGGCTCTCGATCACCACGTCCTCGAGCGCCCAGATCCCCGTGGCCGTGTCGGGACCCGTCAGCTCGATCTCGGGATGGTGCATCTTGTGGCTGGACAAGAAGGTCTCGGCGCCCATGCCGTTGCTGATCCAGGCGACGATGTCGTCACGACCCTCGTGGTGGTACTTGCCGCCGCTGTAGTCCGCCACACAGTCCTCGGTGAGCAGGCCGGCCAGCTCGTCCCAGCGCTTCTGGTCGACCGAGCGGGCGTAGGCGTACTTGAGCCGGCAGATCGCCTCCACCTCGACGAGCTGGTCGGGCGTGAGTGGTTGTCCTGGGAGCATGACCGCCGACGCTACCCGGGCCGGGCCGGCAGTAGCTTCGGCACCCGTGAGCCGCGCCACGCCGTCGATCGCCCGCCGATCGACCGACCGCGCGCTGGCGTGGCTGGCCCGTGCGCTGCTGCTGGGCTTCTACCGGCGCGTCGAGGTCCATCCCCGGCGGCCGGAGCTGGGCCATCGCCCCGTGCTGGTGGTGTCGAACCACTTCAACGGCTTCGTCGATCCCGTGATGCTGGTGCGGGTGCTCGGTCGTGTCCCGCGGTTCCTGGCCAAGTCGACCCTGTGGGACGTGGTCGTGGCGCGGCCCTTCCTCGCGCTCGCCGGGGTGATCCCCGTGTACCGCAAGGCCGACGTGGGCACGGGCACGGCCCAGAACGCCTCGACCTTCAGCGCCTGCCACGAGGTGCTCCGCAAGCGCGGCGTGGTGGCCATCTTCCCCGAGGGCACCACCCACGACCGGCCCCAGCTGAGCGAGGTGCGCACCGGCGCGGCCCGCATCGCGCTCGGCGCCAAGGCCGCGGGCGTCGAGGGGGTGGTGATCCTGCCGATCGGCCTGACGTTCGACGACAAGATCGCCCTGCGCTCACGGGCGCTGGCCCAGGTCGGCGAGCCCATCGACATCGACGCCTCAATCGGCCGGTACGTCGCCGATGGCGAGGAGGTGGCCGAGGAGAACCACGCCGCGGTCGACCGACTCACCGTCGCCATCGCCGACCGGTTGCAGGCGGTCTCGCCCCACTACGACGACCAGCGCGAGCAGCAGGCGCTGCGCTACGCCGCCGAGATCGCGCTCCGTCGCCAGGACACGGGTTGGGAGACGACCGTGCCCCTGGGCGAGCGCGAGGTGCTCGCCCAGCGCCTCGCGCAGTCATCCGACGCCGACCGGGCCCGGGTGCTGCGGGCGGTCGCCGACTACAACCTCGACCTCACCGGCGTGGGCGTGCGTGACGCCGAGCTCGTGGCCGGCTACCGGCCCACGCGTCTGGCCCGTCACCTCGTGCGGACCGCGCTGCTCGTCACCGTGATCGTCACGGTGTCGCTGGTCGGCGCCCTGGTCAACCTCATCCCGTTCGCCCTCGTCCGCACCGCGAGCCGGCGGGTGACCGCGCCGGTCACCAAGGGCACCGTGCGCCTGCTGGTGTCGTTGGTGGCGTTCCCACTCACCTGGTGGGTGTTCGCCATGGTCGTGGCCGACGGCTGGGACCGGGTGCTCCTCGCCACCGTGCTCACCGCGGTCGACGGCCTGCTGGCGGTGTTCGCCTTCGAGGCGGTCGCCCGCCTGCTGCGCGACTACCGCAGCTGGCGCAGCGTGACCGAGCGCCGGGGGCTGTTGGACGAGGCCCGCGAGCGGCGATCGGCCACCGTCGAGGTGATCGACGAGGCTGCGGCGACGGTGCGGTGATCCCGCCGTACGATGTGGCCATGGACACCCTGCCGGCCGCCGGACCGACGGTCCCGGACGATGCCGGCCTCCACGCCGACGCCGGCGGTGGCCCCGGCGGCGACGAGCACCGGACCCGTCCCCCCTGGTTCGGCCCGGCGGTCGTCGGGGCCTCGGCGCTGGCCGGCTGTGTGGGGGTGTTCCTCCTGAACCCCGTACAGGAGAGCAACCCACCCATCTGCCCGTTCAAGATGATCACCGGTCTCGACTGCCCCGGTTGTGGCGCCACCCGTGCCGCCAACGCGCTGTTGCACGGGCACCTGGCCACCGCCGCCGACCACAACCTGCTCTTCGTGGCCCTCCTGCCCCTGGCCGCCATGTTGTACGCCGTGTGGGCGCTGCGGTCCGTCGGCGTGTCGCTGCCGGTCCTGCGGATCACCCGCGGCTGGACACCGGCGCTCGTGGTCGTGACCGCAGCGTTCTGGGGCCTGCGCCTGCTGCCGTGGGAGCCGTTCACCTGGCTGGCGTCGTCGCTGGCCTGACCGCCCGCCCGGATCGAGGGAGGCGGCGCCCGACTGGGTAGGTTCGCCGCCATGAGCGACTTCAACGAGGGCATCATCCGCGAATTCCGCGCCAACGGCGGCAAGGTGGGCGGGGGGTTCGAGGGTGCGCCCCTGCTGCTGCTGCACACCACCGGCGCCAAGTCGGGCAAGGAGCGGGTCGCTCCGATGATGTACCTGCAGGACGGCGAGCGCGTGCTCGTCTTCGCCTCCAAGGCCGGCGCGCCCGACAACCCCGACTGGTACCACAACATCCTGGCCGAGCCCCGGGTGTCGGTCGAGATGGGCACCGAGTCCTACGATGCCCGCGCCGAGGTGGTCACCGGTGACGAGCGCGACCGACTCTTCGCCCGGCAGGCCCAGCTCTACCCGGGCTTCGCCGAGTACCAGGAGAAGACCGACCGGGTGATCCCGGTCGTGGCCCTCGAGCGCCTGCCCTGACGGGGGGGCGATGCGCGGTCAGTGCCCGCTGCACACCCCGGTGAAGTAGCCGGGATCCACCTTCCAGGGGGTGGTGAGCACCCCTGAGGTCACGCGGTCGGCGCCGGTCGTCCCGGGGCCGGCCGCTGCACCCCACCAGTTGCAGCGGGCGTCCAGGTCGTTCGGCGCGGTGTCGACGGGGTACCAACGGACGCCGAAGCCGGTGTTGCCCACGAAGCTGTTGCGGGCGATGCGGGCATGGACCTCGGCAGGGCACTGGCCCGTGTCGACCGCGAAGTACATGATCCCGTCGACGTTGCCCTCGAAGGTGTTGCGCCGGAACTTGTTGGGAGCGGCGGTGGGGTGGTTGCTGGGGTCGCAGACCTGGTCGAACACGCCCGGATCGTTGCCCCGGAACGTGTTGCCGTCGACGATGTTGCCGGCGGTCGTGATGACGAGCGCCGCAGGGCCTCCGGTGACGGGGCTGAGCGCGCCGGTCCCGTCGAAGGTGTTGCCGGTCACGTGGATGCCGGCGGTCGTGTCGACGGGGTCGCCGCCACAGGCGTCGGGGCCGAAGCAGTCGCCCTCACGCAGCCAGATGCCCCGCGAGGTGATGTGACGGAACAGGTTGCCCGAGACGGTGCCGGCGACGATCGGGAACGCCGCGGTGTTCTGCGAGATGTCCACCGGGCGGCGGAAGTTGAGGAAGGTGTTGTTCTTGATCGTGAACGTGCCCGACTGCACGAAGAGGGCGAAGTCGGCCATGGTCGTGCAGGTGTAGGAGCAGTCGGACACGAAGGGGCCGCCGCGGAACACGTTGTTCTTCACGACCACCCGCGGCCCGCCGAACAGCGATACCAGGTGGTTCGGGATGTCGCCGCCGGCGATGATGGCGGCGTCGCGCTGGGGGCTGATCGTGAACCCGTCGATCGTCGCGCTGAACTCGTAGTCGGGCGTGGGGTACGGGTCGCCCGGGCTGCGGAAGCCCTTGACGACCGTCTCGGGCCCCCGGGGCTGCGATGCCACCCCGGAATGCAGGCCGGCGTTGGCACCGCGGAACACCAGTGACCGGTCCACCACGACCTGCTCGGGGTAGTGGCCGGCGGCGACGCTGACGATGTCGCCCGCGGCAGCCTGCGTGACCGCATAGTTGATCGTGAGACAGGGGGCGGCAGCGTTCGTGCAGTCGCCGGTGTCGGCGCCCGTCGTGGCCACGTGACGGGTGACCGGTGTGGCGGACGCCGGTGCCGAGCCCACGGTCACGGCCGATCCGATCAGCAGTGCCGCGGCGACGACCAGCGTCGCCGACTTCGTTGCCCTCATGGCCGCCCCCTTGGCGTCGCGTGCGAATCGGTTTCGCGTGCGACTGCATCCTGTGGGGCCGGGATGAACACCGTCAAGTCGCCCCCGGCGCCTGCTACGTTCGCTCGTTGTCGCCTCCTCGGGGTGGGGCGCCGGAGAGAGGTGGGTGCGATGCGGTCGATCGGATTCCGTCGGGTGGTGGTCGGTGCGACGGTGCTGCTGTCGCTCCTGGTCATCGGGCCGCTCAGCCCGAGCGGTGCCAGTGGCTCGGCGCCGGCGCCGGCGCCGGAACCGGCGTCGGCCCCCATGACCGTCGAGCGGCTGATGGCACGACCCATCCCGGGCGTGTGTGCCTTCCCCGCGGCACGCTACGTCGACGGCGTCCACCCCGACTCTCCGGGCCAGTTCGGCGAGATGGCCGAGGTGGTCGGCGCCGGCCCCCTCACGCCCTCGTTCCCGCTGCAGGCCAAGATCGGCGACGTGACCGGCAACGGCGTGGCCGACGGGCTGCTGGTCACCATCTGCACCTACGGCGGCAACGGCATCGAGAACGACGTGTTCGTCTACCGCTCCGACGGCCACCGCCTCGGCCGGCTCCCGGTGGAGCGCTACGTCTCGTCCTACATCTGGGCGCCCAACTACCCGAAGGCCAACATCGTCGACGGCGTGATCCGGGTGAAGGTGTTCTCGTGGCGGAACGGCGACGCCCACTGCTGTCCCTCGGTCACGACCAACCTCCGCTTCCGCTGGAACGGCCTGAAGTTCGTCAGGGTGTGATCTGACGCGACCCGAGGCGACCGGCGCGCCGAGCATGTCGCCCGTGCCGCCTTGGGAGGCGTGAGGTCGGCGCAGAATCCGGCGCGACACGCCGGAAATTGCGCCGAGTTGGAGATGACGGTGTCGGCGTGCCGCACGGCGTCCGGCGCCGGCGGATCATGGCCAGCCGACGTCGGGGCCCCACGACAGCCGGAACGTGCCGCTGAGCGCTCCGTACCCGGTTCGCCCGTCCACGGCGATCCAGTAGGTGGTTCCCGCGACGGCCTGGAAGCTGCGACGCATTCCGACCGTTGGCGGTGCGCTGGATCCCATGTCGTAGCAGAAGTCGTTGCTGGCCGTGACCGGGGTCAGCGAGTCCACTGAAGCGCCGGTGTAGACCCCCAGCGTCGACTCGAAAAAACCGTCGAAGCAGGTGTCGAAACTGACCTGGTGGGTGGTCGCGGGCACGAACCGGTACCAGACCGACCGACCGCCCGGGCTGCCTGCGTGGTTCGGCTCGCCTGGTTCCTTGGTGGCGCCGACGTTGGACTGGACCAGCCCCTGCTGCGGGCCGGTCTGCGCCAGGTCGATGGCCGCCGCGAACGCGTCGTTCTGTGGTGACGGGCCGTTGCGGAAGACGCAGAGCACCTGCTGGCCAGGCGCGAGGACGACCGTCAGCTGTCGGCCCACACTGCTGAAACTGGCACCCGCTCCGCAGGCCACGGTGGGCGGGCCCCACCCCGGCGCGGGAGCCTGTGTGATCGTGTAGGTGCCGGCCACGAGGCCATTGGACGTCACCGACGGGGGCAGGGTGGGATCGGCATCGTCGTCGAGGGCGACCGTGCCGCATCCCTGGCCGAGGCAGCCCGTGAACGTGAAGTCCTGAGCGCTGTCCGGCGCGCTGTCCTGCACGATCGTGATCGACGTCGTCCGGACCGAGAACGTGCAGGTGACGCTCTGGAGCGTGGACAACGTGATCGTCACCCGACGGTTGGCCAGGTCGACGGTCGCCGGCCCGTCGCACGACAAGCTGTCCAGTGGCCAGCCCGCGCCGACCGACGCCTGGGTGATCGTGTACGTCCCCGCCGCCAATCCCTCACCCGTCACCGACCGCGGGAGGGCCGGGTTCGCGTCGTCGTCCAGAGCGAACGTGGCGCAACCCGCGCCCAGGCACCCGGTGAACGAGAAGTCCTGGGCGAGGTCGGGCACGGTGTCCTGCACGATCGTGATCGACCGTGTCCGGACCGAGAAGGTGCAGGTGATGTCGTCCTCGGCTCCGAGCTGGATCGTCACCTTCCGGGCGGGCAGGTCGACCGTCCCACCGCTGTCGCAGGAGATGGCGGTCACCGTCCAGCCGGGGACAGATGCCCCGGTGACCGTGTACGCCCCCGCCGGCAAGGAGGCGCCAGACACCGAGCTCGACAAGGCCGGGTCATCGTCGTGGTCCAAGGCGAACGGACCACACGCGTTCGGGGCCGCACAGCCGGTGAAGCCGAAGTCCTGGCCAGTGTCGATCAGGGTGTCCAGCACCACCGTGATCGAGTTTGCCGACGACTGGTTGCCCTGGTTTGCCACGGTCTCGAACACCGCCGCCGCAACCCTCGGGGCCGACGGGCCACGGGCTGCAGCCGACGGCGAGGATCCCGACGTCGATGAGCCACGGGCAGCTGCCGGCACCGAGGACAGCGCCATCGCCGCCGCGCAGACAGCTACGACCACCGCGACGTGTCCGCTACGACGCAGCCAGGAGAACCCACCCACATCACTACCTTTCTGGTCCCCATGCCGGTTGTCAACCTCGTGTGCTGGTAGGCAGGATTCCGCCTGCTCGGCTCACTGTCGCTGCGTCGCTCGCGGATTGGCACGCCAACGGGCCGCCCACCGGATCAACCCTGTCGTGGACAGCGGCGTCGAGGCGATGGCGCGACCACCCAAGTAGCCTCTGGCTCCGCCATCGACGAGCAACTTCGAACCGGGGGGTTTCGACCATGTGGGCGCAGTTGATCAAGACCCGGCTCAAGGAAGGGCACGAGGACGCCCTGACCGGTCTGATGGAGCAGTTCCAGGCAGCCGAGGCGCCCGGCTCCGGGCTCATCCGATCCCTCGCCATGCGGGATCAGAACGACCCGACCGCGGTCTACATGCTCGTTGTCTTCGACACCGAGGAGCAGGCCAGGGCCCGCGAGAGCGACCCCAGCCGGGAGGAGCGACTGTCAGCCGCCCGCGCAACGATGGCCGAGATCTTCGATGCCCCACCCGAGTTTGTCGACCTGCGCGTGGACGCCGAATACGCTCCGTAGTGAATCCCCGCCACCGGCGCGGTGGCCTTCCGGCGAATCGTCAGGCCTCGAGCGATCCATGGGATCGAAGCGAGTGGTGACGGTCGGTGCCAAAGGTGCGGGGGTGGCGGTGCCCTTCTGGAAGCACGGCACTGTCGCCGAGTGGTAGCCGTCGCGGGTGAGGCCGACAGAGCGATCTCAACGCCGTGGAACTACATCGTTGTCATTCCACGACGAGTGGGCCGTACAGGACTTGAACCTGTGACCCCCTGCGCGTCATGCAGGTGCGCTACCAGACTGCGCCAACGGCCCCGGAACCGGCGACTCTAGCCGAGTGCGCCGCCGGCGACACACCCTTACGCCGACGCGGGCCCGGGCCTGGTCTCGGCCACCAGGCCCGACACGAGGATCAGCAGGGCGCCGATCACGAGCAGCCAGATGCCGTACTGCAGGGTGACGTCGACCTGGCCCACTGCTCGCAGGTCGCTCTTGCGGCCCAGGATGTCGCTGACGGCGAAGGCGGCGAGGCCCAGGCTGAGGCCGCCCACGGCCACCACGATGATGCGGACGGCGAGCGGGGTGACCTGGGCCAGCACCAGGCCGGCCAACCCCGCCGCGGCCAGGGCCAGCACCGCGAAGACGGGACCCGTGTCGATGCCGTTGTCGAACCAGTCCCAGCCCGTGATCGTCTGGGTGCGTTCGGTGACGACCGACAGCGTGACCTCGGCCCACGCGAGGAACGACGACACCCCGAGGAGGAGCGCCCCCAGGACGCCGAGTGCGCCGGCCACCGTGTTGCGCGGCGCCCCCACCGTGGCCGGCGGAGAGGCCGCAGCCATGGCGCCGGCGCCACCGACCCCGGCAGACGTGCCCGCGGTGCCCGGCGGCGGCGGCAGCGTCGCCCACTGTGGGACGGGTGGCGCCGCCGCCGGCTTCGGCGGGAACCGGGGATCCACCAGCGGCGACTGCGCCGGCGGCGGCGGGAGGATCGGCTCATCGGCGGCGACCGCCATGGGCGCAAGGGGAGGCATCTCGGCCGGTGTGGGCGGCTGGTCGGGAGGCGACGACGGCCACGGCTGGGGCGGCGGCACCGGCGCCTCCGACGCGGGCGCGGCGGTGCCGCACTCGGCGCAGAACGACGCCCCGTCGGGCAACTCGATGCCGCAGTTGCTGCACGCCTCGGCCACGGGCGGCCTCCTCGTCACGTCGGATGGGACGGCGCGAGTCTCGCACCGCCCTCGTGACCCTGCGCGACGAACCACCTGCCAGACTGCGGCGATGGACTATCGCCAGCTGGTACGGAGCCTGGCTGCCGGCCGGGTCGCCGTGGGCACCGCTCTGCTCGTCGCCCCCGCCCTCGCCGCCCGCGGTTGGGCGGGGCCCGAGGCGGCCCGCCCCGCCACGAAGGTGTTCCTGCGGGCGCTCGGCATCCGCGATCTCGCGCTCGGGCTGGGCACGCTGCGGGCGCTCGGGCGCGGTGAGGATCCCGTGCCGTGGGCCCGCTACGGCGCCGCGGCCGACGGTGTCGACGCCGCCGCCACGCTGCTCGGCTACCGCGCCCTCGCCCCCCGGGGCCGCTTCGCCGTCCTGCTCCTCGCCGCCACCGCAGCCGCAGGCGGCGCGGTCGCCGCCGAGCACCTCACGCAGGACTGACACCTCGCGCCGCCGGCCGCGGGCGGAGGGCCGGGCGCCGGCGTACGTCGCCGCTCTCGATCAGGCGAAGGTGCGCACGAGGGCAAGGACGTCGGTCGCGTCCGGGCCCTCCGCCGTCAAGCTCGTCGTGCCCGCATCGGCCCGCTGCCCGGCCACCTCGCAGAGATCCGCGGCGGCGCCGCGCACGACGGTACGCGCCGGTGCCCCTTCGGGCGGGTCGAACCGCCACTGGCCACCGTCGGGCGCCACCAGGTGGAACGCCACGGCGCCGTGGAGCTCACGACCGGCGCGGGCGAAGGCGTAGGGCACCGTGCGCCAGGCCAGCCGGGCCACGTGCCACAGCCGATCCGTGGGCTCAGGGACGACACCGAAGGCGGAGGCGACGTCGACGGTGTGGATCCACGACTCCGACAGGCGGGTGGACGCCAGCGTGCGCGCCGCCATCGTGCCGGCGACCCACTGCACCCGGTTGTGCGGGTCGGCGGCCCGGAACGCCTCCAGCTGAGCGGTGGCGCTCAGCGCCCATCGCTCACGCACCGCTGCGGGCGGCAGATGACGCTCGGCGGCCACCGCCGCGTCGGCCAGGTCGTCGACGTCGCCGTAGTCGCGGGTCGCGCCGGCGCCGCCGAGGTCGAAGCCCTCCAGGCGACCTTCGACGCTGGCCACCGCCGCCTCGTTGGTCTGGGCCAGGTGCAGAAGCACGTCGGTGGCGGTCCATCCGGGGCAACGGGTCGGCTGGCCCAATTCGGCCTCGGTCCGGCCGGAGATCACGGCAGCCAACTCCGCTTGCTGACCGGCCAGCGCCCCCACCACGTCGTCCATCGCCCGGAACGCTACCGCGGCACCTCGCCGGGCCCGGATGCCCGGACCGACAGCGGACGGCGAGGCGCCCACCGCGAGCCGCCCGCCACGAGCCCCGCCGGCGGTCGACCTCTAGGCCGGCTGGTGCAGCTCCACCAGGTTGCCCGCAGGATCGTGCAGGAACGCCTGCAGGCCGGTGCCCACCGGCGACGCGTCACTCACCTGCACATCGCCGGCCCGCAGCTCGGCGATGCACGCGGCGATGTCGTCGACCTGCAGAGCCACGTGCTGGCCCCGGTCGTCGGCGGGCGCGGCCTCGAGTAGGTGGATCTGCTGCCCGCCGACGTCGAGCCACGCACCCCCGAAGCCGAAGTCCGGCCGGTCGCACCGCTCGCCGAGACCCAGCGTGTCGACGTAGAACTCGACCGCGGCCGCCACGTCGGTGACGTTCAGGGACACATGATGCACTCCGAGGGCTCGCACGCCGGCCATTGTCGCACCCGATCGCCGCCGAGGACGGTCCGAGACAGCCCCCGGGCCGGGTCGCGGCACCTCGGCCTCCCGCCTCGACCGCCCCGAGGGTCCCGGTGCGGGGACGGCTCAGGTCGGCTCGGCCACCGGCATCGGCTCGATCAACTCAGGGGGCCCCGTCCGCGGCGACGCCTCGGGCGCTCGGGCACGCGCCGACCGCACGGCGTCGGCGCCCAGCAGGATCAGCGCGATCCACACCAGCACGAAGCCGGCCAGCCGCTCCGGCGGCAGGGGCTCGCCCAGCACCACCACGCCGCACAGCAGCTGCAGCGTGGGCGTGAGGTACTGCAGCAGGCCCAGCATCGACAGCGGGATGCGGCTCGCGGCGGTGCCGAAGAGGAGCAGCGGCACCGCCGTGACCACGCCGAGGCTCACGAGCAGGAGGTTCTCGCGGACGCTGGTGTGGAGGAAGGCCGCGTCGCCCGTGCACTCCAACACCACCATCGCCACGAGGGCGAACGGCAGGAGCGCTCCGGTCTCCACCGCCAGTGCCGTCGTCGCCGGCGCCGACACCGACTTCTTCAAGAACCCGTACCCGGCGAACGAGCAGGCCAGCACCAGGGCGATCCAGGGCAGGCGACCGTAGGCCACCGTCAACACCGTCACCGCGGCGACACCGAACCACAAGGCCACCACCTGCAGGCGTCGCAGGTGCTCGCCGAGCACGACGATGCCCAACGCGACGGTGATCAGCGGGTTCACGTAGTAGCCGAGAGCGGCCTCGACCACGTGGTCGTGGTTCACCGCCCAGATGTACACGAGCCAGTTGACGGCCACGAGGCCACCGGCGGCGACCAGGCGCGGCAGCGAGCCCGGCCGCTCTCGCACCCAGCGGAACCAGTGACGGTCGTGGCGAACCGCCAGCAGTGCCAGCACCACCACGAACGACCACACGATGCGGTGCAGCAGGATCTCGCCGGCGCCCACCGACTGCAGTTGGTGGAACACCAACGGGAACAGCCCCCACAGCGAGTAGGCGGCGACTCCGGCCAACGTGCCGGTGCGCCGCTCGGCGGCGTCGAGGCTCGATGACGCGTCGCGCGCCGAGGCCTCGGCCGACGAGGTCGATGGCGTCACCACCCACCGGACGCTACCGGCGCCCGGTGGGTGAACGACGCTGGGTCAGGGGTGGTGGAGCTCGGCGTTGACGGTGGTCGTGCCGCCGCCGGTGACGGTGAACGGCGTCGACCCGGCGAAGTCCGGGCTGTTGTTGAAGTACTCCTGGGTGTGGCCACCGACCGGGTCGACGAAGGTGGCCCGGTAGGTGCCGGCAGGCAGGCCGGAGATGGTGTAGGTGCCGTTGGCGGCGGTGACCGCACCCCCGGCCACACCGGACGGCCCGATCGCGATCACCCACGCGTCGGCCAGCGCCGCGTGCGACACGTCGTCGCCGATGGTGCCCGTGATCGAGCCGTTGCGACGATCCAGCACCGCGTTGGTGACCGCGGGGGCGGTCACCGAGGTGGCCGTGGCGAGACCCGTGTACGGCTGGTTGTTGTGCCACTCCATGGCATGCAGGCCCGCGGCGTCGATGAACGCGAGCTTGTACGACCCCGCCTCCACGTTGAGGCTGTACTGGCCCGACGCGTTGGTGGTGGTGGCGCGGGCCAGGCGGAAGTCCGACGATCGCAGTGCGACCACGAACACGTTCGCGAGGTTCGCGGCGGTCCCGGTCTCGGTGATGGTGCCGGACAGGGTCGCACCGGTGCCCACCGCGGTCTGGGTGGCCAGCGACACGTTGGCCGAGGCCGTCGCGCCGCCGGTCACGCCGATCGCCGATGCACCGCCGGCGTCCGGCGAGTTCGGGAAGAACTCCGAGGCGTGAGCACCGGTCGGGTCGAGGAACACCATCCAGTGGTTACCGGCCCGCAGGTTCGGCGAGGAGTACTGCCCGCTGCCGTTGGCCACGACCCCGGTCTCGCTGATCCCGGTGGACGAGCTCAGCGCCAGGGCGTAGGTGCCGGCCACGGTGCCGGCCGGGCTGTCCTGGCTGACCGTGCCCGCGATGGTCCCTTGCGACGGGGCCATCGACGGGTCGACGTCGGTCATCACACCGGAGGTGACCGTGACCGTCGCCGGGGCGCCATGGAAGCCCGTCACCCGAGCCGCGGCCGGGTCGACCAGGTACAGGAAGTAGGTGCCCACCGGCACCTGGACGCTGTAGTTCCCGCTGGCATCGGCCACCGCCCCGCTCGCGATCGAGAAGTCCGAGGTCTTGAGCACGGCCACGAAGGCGCCGGGCACCGGGCTGGCCCCACCGGTCTGTGTCACCGTGCCGGAGATGCCCGTAGGCGCCGGCGCGGCCGGAATGGTCCAGTTGAGCGCGGTGGCGCCCCTGGCGGTGCCGTAGCCGTCGACGGCGATCCGGTAGGTCGTCCCCTGCACCGCCTGGAACTGCACCCGGCTGTGCAGGGAGCTGCTGCAGGCCGACACGCCGTTGTCGTCGTTCTGGCCCACGATGGTCAGCGCGTTCACGGCCGATCCGGTGTAGACGCCGAGCAGCGTGTCGAACCCGCTGTTGCAGGTGGTGATGGTGGCCGTGCCGCTGGCGGCCGCGGTGAACTTGTACCAGATCGACGCGGTGCCCGCGAGGCTGCCGGCGCCGCCGCCGTGGTTCGGCTCACCGGTCTGGCGGGTCGCGCCGAGGGTGCTGCCCGTGACGGTGCCCGTCGTGCCGCTGATGGTCTGGGCATCGGCGAAGTTGTCGTTCGCCGGGGCGGGCACGATCATCTCGGTGGCGGTCACCACTTGGCCCACCTTCACGCAATCGGCGGCGGTGATGCCGTCCACGCCGATGGTGTTCGTGCAGGCCTGGTTCAAGGCGTTGCCCAGCGCGTTGTAGTCGCTGCCGGAGGTGAGCAGGTTCACCTGGGCCTCGTAGTAGATGCGGCCCACCTTGGTGATCCCGAGGCCGCCCGAGATGGTCTGGCCGTTGAACGTGCCACCGTCGACCATGAACGAGGCGGCCTTGTTGTTGACGCCGCTGTTGGTGTGGACGCCGCCGCTATCAGCGGTACCCGTGTAGTACAGGGGCGAGCCCATGCGGTCGGGGTCGTTGAACCGGGGCGGGTTGTCCATGTCGCGGATCACGCCGATCGAGGCCGGGAGGTCCTCGCCCATGTCCCAGCGGGCGGCCGCGGTGTCGTTGTCGAAGCTGGTGTCGAAGGTGAGATCGACGAATTCCCCGAACACGTCGGAGAGCGACTCGTTGATGGCACCCGACTGGTTGGCGTACACCAGGCCCGACTCGTGCTCGGTCACGCCGTGGGTGAGCTCGTGGGCCACCACGTCGTCGGCGCCGGCGAAGGTGTCGCCGTAGACCATCTGGGTGCCGTCCCAGAACGCGTTCTGCATCGGGCAGCCGTAGCCCGCCGGGCATGCCCGCACCGTGGAGCGCAGCGTCATCCCGGCGTTGTCGATGCTGTTGCGCCCGAAGCTGTTGAAGTAATAGGTGTAGGTGTTCCCGCTCAGGTCGTAGGCCTTGTCGACTTCGCTGTTGCCCGTGGGCCCTTGGCCCTCCGACCGCACCACGCCGGCCGCCGGGCAGCTGTAGTTGGCGTTGGCCACGTTCTGGTTGTCGCACACCTGACGGTTGAGCGCCTGCTGGATCTGCTCGATCTGCAGGGCCACGTCGCCCGAGTGGGCGTCGACGAGCACCAGCTTGCGCAGCGCGGCCGCCTCGCTCGACACCTCGAGGCGCCACACCAGCTGGCGCGGCCCGGAGGGCTCACCGATCAAGGTGGGGTCGTACACCCACAGCTCCGGCTCCGAGGCGATCAGGTCGCCCGCATCGACGCCGGCGTCTCCGGCCACCGCGTTGGTGGCCGTGTCGCTCGCCGCCGCCGCGGAGACGTCGGGGGCGGTGTCGACCGCGTCACCGGTGCTCATCTCGCCGGCGGCCGACCGCACCTTGCCGTCGGCGCTCACCTGCACCCGCAACTCGCCGGCGAACACCGGGACACCACCTTCGAGCTGCTGGTAGCCCACGCTCTCGCCGCCCGCCGCCATCGGCGACGTGTCGTCCTGGCGCAGGTCGCGCCCCGGCGACGGCTCGCCGAACGCGGCCCCGTACTGCGCCACGAAGGCGTCCGCCGACGTCTCGGGGTCGTTGCCGCCACCGCTCACCGCGATCGCCCGGCCGTGGGGCACGCCCACGAAGGTCACCGGGCCACCGTCGGGCCGCGACGCCACGTGAGCGCCGGCCCCGGCCGCGGCCGTCAGCTGCTGTGCCGAGGCCGCAGCGGCGGTCTCGGGCTTGGGCGGGCGCTGCGCACCCGCCGGCGACACCGCAAGGGCGCCGGCGGCGGCGAGCGCCACCACCGCCGCCGCACCGATGATGCTGCGCCGGGCCGTCGCCCTCCTCGAGGAACGTGACCGCATGTCTCTCCGCCTTCCGAAGTCGCCACCAGGAACCGCGGCGCCCGGCCCCCTGAAGGTTGCCACCCCCACCTGCGCCTCCGGCAACGCTAACAGCACCACCCGCCGCGACGCAGGTCGGCGGCGCGGTGCCGTGCCATGGACCCGTCGGGAGGTGCCAGCGGTCGTGGGTCACGGCGCCGACACGGCGGCGAGGGCCGTCAAGGGAGCGTTCAGGCTCAGATGGCGTAGAGCTGGACCGACTGGACCGACCCGTCCCAGGTGGGACTGGCGGTCACCGCCGTGACGGTGGCGGTGACGGGCGACCGGCTGTCGGAGCGGCTCCAGGTGACCGAGCAGCGCCCGGTCGAGTCGGTGTTGCAGGTCCTGGTGGTCGATGACCCCTGGTTGTCCACCATGCGGATGGTGACCCCTGCGCCCGACACGGCCGTGCCGGTCGAGTTCCGCACGATCTTCACCCGGGCGGTGGCGTTGTAGCTCGAGCCGCTGTTGGTCGAGACATCGGTGAGCTGGTTGATGGTGCTGCGCAACAAGGTGGTCGTGGTCGTCGGCGCCGTGGTCGTGGTCGTCGGCGCCGCCGTGGTGGTGGTCGTCGGTGGCAACGTCGTCGAGGTCGACGTCGTCGTGGGTGGCAGCGTGGTCGTGGTGGTCGACCCCGAGGGGGTGGAGCTGTTGGTGCTGGTGTCGATGCCCGACTGAGGCAGGTCGCCGATGTCGTCGCTGGCGTTCGAGTAGTAGTCGCCCGACGCGTCGTCGAGCCGTGAGATGGCTCCGATGGACGGCACCACCACCAGCGCGGCGATCAATGCGTACTCGACGAGGGTGGCGCCCCGGCTCCCCTGCAACCGCGTTCTCGGCCCACGCGCCATGGTGGTTGCATCGGCCTGCGCCGGGCGTTTCTTGACCCGCCGCCACATCAGTCGAGCCTCGGTTCGAGACGCATGATGGCCCGGTCCTTGATGGTGAGGCCGGTGCCCGGGAACACGTGGGTCACCCAGTTGTACTTCACCTGCATCCACACCCCGAGGTAGTCCGCTCCCAGCGCCTGTTGGTTCTGGCGGCTCGTCGGGCACCAGAAGCGGTCGGGCGCGGACCCGCCGCAACTGGTGGTTCCCGAGTAGTCGCTCTGGGGTCGGGCCATGTCGGCGCCGGTGTAGACGTTGCACAACCCCGTGACGGGCGTGCCGGCCATGCAGGTGGCCGAGGGTGCCGAGCTCGTGGTGTCGGCCTTGTAGATGACGATGCGCTGCACCCTGGCGGTGTCGGGGATCTCCTTCATCGCCGACTCGATCGACTTCAAGATGTCGTAGTCGGCCAGTCGGTCGCGACCGGCGTTGCTCCCCACGCGGGCACCGGAGCGCAGGGCGTTCGAGACCGTCATCGAGTCGCGCCACGCCATGCCGAACTCGAGGACACCCGCCACCACGAGCACCAGCACGGGCGCGAGCAGCACGAACTCGACGAGGGCCGCGCCCCGCTCACCGCGGGCCCGGCGGAGCCGGCGCCGTCGCATCATCGCCTGCATCAGAAGTCCTGGGGCTCGATGCGCATGACCAGCTCATCGGTCAGGTCCATGCCCGGGCCGAACAGCCCGGTGGCGAAGTTGTGCCGGGACTGCACGTACACGCCCACGTAGTCGGGCGGTCCCGATGCTCGCACCTCGCGGCCGTTCTGGCCGTTGAGCGCAGCAGGGCACCAGTACCGGTCGAGCGACTCGGTGGACAGGCACCCGAACGCGGACTTGGGACGCCTCAGGTCCTCCGCGTCGTAGACGTTGCACACGTTGGCGATGCCGACGCTCGCGGTGAGGCAGGCGTGGGCCGGGTGCGACGGGTTCAGCACCGACCCGCCCACACCGCCAGCATCGAAGATGATGAGTCGCTGGATCTCGTTGGGCTTGAAGCCCTTGGTGGCCTGACGCACGACCTGGATCACGTTGTAGTCCGCGTACTGGTCGTCGCCGAAGGCGCTGGCGGCGCGGGCACCGTCACGGGACGCGTTGGCCACCGTGAGGTAGTCGCGGAAGGCCAGGCCGAACTCCAGGATCCCGAAGATGAGCAGGGCGAAGACCGGTGTCATGAAGGCCGCTTCGACGAGGGCGGCGCCACGGCTGCCGCGGCAACGGCGGGTACGGGCTCGCATGCCTACTCCACCAACCGGACCGGGTCGCCGCGGACACGGGCCGACCAGGTGGTCTGGTCGGTGGGCGCACCGGCCCCGAAGTCGAGGTTGATGCGGAACCAGCACCCGAGGTCGCTGCCGGCGTTGCAGCCGTAGTTCTCGGGCAGCGGTATCTGGGCGGTGAGACTTCGCCCGTTGTACAGGGCGTTGGTGAGACCGCCCTGCGTGCAGGTGGCACTGGTGGTCACTGTGGGCGGGGTGGCGTCGCGGATGAAGGTGCAGCCCGTCAGGGCGGTGCCGGTCTGGTCCGCCGGCGGCACGATAGTGAGGCTGGCGTTCGCGCCGTCGGCCACGTCGAACAGCTCCAGCTCGAGGATCTGCCCGGCATACTCCGGGACGATCCGCGCCAGGTAGAAGTTGGTGACCGTGCCCGACCCGGCCTGGTTCACGTAGATGGGCAGGCGCCCGTCGGCGAAGAAGTTGATGCCCGTGGGGAACGTCGCCGACGCCGGGTCGCCGAACCCGGCCCGTAGCGAGTACTTGTTGTAGCCCCCGGTGCTCACCGACGGGTCGAAGTTGATCAGGCTGGACGGCGGGTTCGACAGGTTCGCGGTCGAGGTGATCTGCAGCAGGTAGTCGCCCACCACCACATCGCTCCAGTTCACCTGGCAGAGGTCGACCCAGCGGCGGAAGTGCGACACGAACGCCATGTTCTCGGGGCCGATGTTGCCGTCCTTGTAGCCGTCGCTCTGGTTCAACAACGGGTACACGGACTCGTCGTAGGCCCCGAAGGTCTTGGCGCACAGCACCGGGTTGTCGCCGTTGTCGAACGGTGTGTTGTCCGGGCCCCGGACGATGTAGGTGGTCTGGATGTTGGCACCGCCGAAGTTGGAGTCGGCCACACACCACTGGTTGTTGCCCTGGGCGTACCGGGTGACGGCGTCCGCCGGCGCCCCCTGCGACACCAGGGTTGCGGCCTGGGTGTTCCACGTCGAGCCCGCGGCGGGCAGGTTCGAGTCCGCGCACGTGTTGCCCACCTGGAGGAACGCCGGGTCGAACGCCTGTATCCGCAGGTTGCCGCTGGCCGGTTTGGTGTCGACCGTGAGCCGGTAGAAGTACCCGTCCTCGCTGTAGTTCAGGTTGGTCGCGCCCGAGCAACCCGTGAACGAACCGGTGCAGTCACCGGCGGTGTACTGGTCGCCGTTCACCTTGGTGGACAGGGGCGACGCCACGTTCAGCCAGTAGTAGGGCTTGTTGTAGCCGCTGGTCGACCACTTCTCGGGGTCGTTGCCCAGGCTGTTGTCGGGGCTGCCCATCGGCACGCTCTGCACGTACTCGGCCAAGGCCTGCCGCTCGATGTCCATGCTGCTGACGAACAGCGACGAGAAGTAGCGCTTGACGTTGGTGTCGTGGATGTACACCCGCAGCCGCCGGTTGCCGACCGGGGTGACCGTGACCACCACGTTGGACGCGGCGTCGTCGAAGCCGTTGGCCTTGGCGGTCTCGAGCGCGATCTGCTCGGCCTTCTCGTCGTTGGGCATCCACACCACACCGGCGAGGGCCGCCGCGTCGACGGCACGCTGCATGCGGTTGGCGTAGGTGTACCAAGCCCCGATGTCGACCGCGAAGCCCGTGAAGGCGAGCAGCGGGAGCAGCAGGAGCGCGGCCATGATGAGGACGTACCCTCGTTCGCCTTTCAATCGGGTACGTCGTCGGTAGGTGTGCCGCATCTGCGCCCTGTCGCTTCCTGATCGCCCGGTACCTCGGTACTAGGCCATCGGAACTATGGCGGCCGACCTTGAGGGCCAGGGCGCTGCGGGACGGCGCGGCCGTCGGCTCGGGCACCCCGAGCTCGTTGCAGATCTCCGAGGCCCGGCCGCGCCGATCAGCGGACCAGCCATGGGATGCGGACGGATGCAGGGACGATCCGGCCGGCGAGCCAACCCGGCCCGAACGGCCGGGATCGGCCGGTGACCTGGCCATTCGTCTTGGAGGCGGCGGCGGGAATCGAACCCGCGTACGGGGCTTTGCAGGCCCCTGCCTGAACCACTCGGCCACGCCGCCGTGAGCGGGTCACTGTAGCGGCTGGCCCCTCGACCCCGGCCCAGGGGTTCCCCGGTGGCGGTGTCCGGGGCATCGCCCGCGGCCGCGACGGCACCGTCCGGGGCGGGCGGCCGGCACGACTTGGCCGCAGGCAGCAGAACGGCCGATCCCCGGGGGGATCGGCCGTCTCGCCTACTGCTGTGTGGAGCGGACGACGGGATTCGAACCCGCGACCCTCACCTTGGCAAGGTGATGCTCTACCACTGAGCCACGTCCGCGTGTGAGGACCGAGTGTACCGGGCGACCGCGGTCACCGGCGAGCCGGTTGGCTCACCCGGCCTCGGCCACCTTGGCCCGCACGCGGCCGGCCATCTCCTGGGCCAACTGCCGGTCGCCGATCGCCTCGATGGTGACGCTGCGGTCACCCGACTGGAAGATCAGCGAGGCGACCGAGTCGTCCTGCCATCCCTGCACGGTCAGCGAGGGCTCGATGGCCACGGTCTCGGACGCGGCGTGCCACTGGGCCTCGTTGACCAGCAGCACCCGGTTCCCGGTGAGCACGGCCGCGCCGATCTCGCCCTGGAACCGCCCCTGCACCACGGCTTCGACCACCTCACCCGGCGTGAGCAACGCCGACGCCACGGTGAACGCGACCTTGCCGTGGCGCCGGGCCGCCGAGCCGAGACGGCCGACGGCCAGGCCCAGCTGATGCGGATCGTCGGGGCCCACGACGGGGGGCGCGACCGCAGCGGGGACGCCCGGGACCGGCGGCACGCCGGGCGGCGGCGGCATGCCGGGCGGCGGTGGCGGCATTCCCGGGGGCGGGGGCGGCACCTGGGGAGCCGGTGGCGCCACCGGCGGTGGCGGGGTGGGAACGGGCGGCGCCACTGGAGGAGGCGCCACCGGAGGCGGTGCCACCGGCGGCGGCGGCGCCGGTGCCATCGGAGGCGGAGGCGCAGGGGCCGGCGTGTGCGGGATGACCGGTTGGGGCGAGGTGGGGGGTGGCGGTGCCACCGGCGGCGGAGGCGGCGGTGCCATGGGCCCGGGGGGCGGCGGTGGGGGCGCCCCGGGGGGGGCGAACGGCGCCCCTCCCTGCGCCGGCGCGGGCGCCGCCCCCACCGACGACCCGCAGGTGGTGCAGAATTTCGCGCCCTCCACGTTCGATGCCCCGCAGTTGCCACACACCATTGGCTGCACTCTCCCTGAGCGACCGGTAACCGCACGCAGCGTAGGGCACGCACGGCGGCGAGGCCGCCAGGGGTCGCGTCGTCGTCAGCTCAGCGCCCGCTCGACCAGCGCCCGCTCGTGGGGCGGGAGCGCCAGCTCGAGGGCCTCGCTGCGGCCCCGGGGGCTCATCTTGGCCAGCGTGCGCTTCACGACCTCGACGGTCTTGTCGTCGCCCAACCGTTCGGCCAGCGACGCGAATTGCGTCTGGAGGAACACCAGGCAGAGTGCGTCCTCATGGGTCTGCACCTGCGGGTCGGACGCGCGCCCGCTCTTGGCGATGAGCTCCTGCACGCGGGCGATCTCGGTCGGGCCGTAGCCGAGGTCGGCCAGGATGGCGCTGGTCTCGGCGACGTGGCGGGCGTTGAGGTCCTTGCGCCACCGCAGGTACCCGGCCCGGCCCTCGGGGTACGCGTCGCGCGGCAGTGCCCACCGGCGCAGGTGGTGCGCCCGCGCTGCGAGCAACTGCGCCTCGGTGGCGTGCTCGTCGAGGCGCTGCACCCACCACGTCATGAGCTCGGCGTGCAGCAGCTCCTTGGGCCGCTCCCGACCGGCCCAGACCAGCGTGTTCGGGTCGTCGGCGTTGGCCGCGTCGATCGCGGCGACGGCCTGTGCGTGCCGCAGTCGGTCCACCGAGCGCCCGGGATCAGGGCTCGCGCTGGTCCGGGGGGCGCAGGTCGACGCGCAGGACGAGGATCCCGTCCTCGAGGGTGGCCTCGGCATCCCCGATGATGCCGAAGTCCTGGAAGTCGTTCTGCGCCGCGGCGATGAACTTGGCCCGCTCCTCGCCGGCGACCGGCGGGAGGTTGCGTTTCTTCACCGCTGCAGCGCGCTCACGGAACCGCTGCAGCATCGCTTCGACGTCGAGCCCCTCAGCCATGCCTACACGGTAGTGGCGGACGGTGCTCCGATCAGTCCTCGGCCCACCAGAACCCCTGCTCGTCCTCCTGGTGCTCGAACACGGACCGGGCCGCGGTCGGCGCGAACACCTCGTCGGGCGAGTCGGGCATCGCCCAGTCATCCTGCCCGCCGTGCCAGCGGTCGGGCCGGGTGTGGCGCGCGTAGATGATGGTCAGGACCAGGATCAGGAAGGCCACCACGCCCAGGCCGGCGATGGCCATCCACACCGTGCGGCTGGCGTCGGAGTCGCCCGTGGTGTCGCTGGCCGGCGTCTGGTCGACCTGGGTGGGGGTCGGGGCGCTACCGGCCGTCGTGGTGGGCGTGACCGCCAGCGTGGTGGCGGTCGGGAACCCTGGTGCGACCGTCGTGGCCGTGGGGAAGCCGGGGGCCGCCGTCGTCGCGGTCGGGAAACCCGGGGCGATGGTGGTCTCGGTCGGGAACTGGGCGCTCGCGGCCAGCGCCGTGCCGCCGGTGAGGAACGCCGCGAGCGCGCAGCCGACGACGAGCGATAGCGCGACCGCGACGGTCCTCAGGGATGTGTGCATCGCAAACCAACGAACTCCCGTTGCCTTCAGCGCGCGGTGGCGGTCCGCCGATCGAGGATCGTACCGGGTGTTCCCCCATGGTCTCCAAGCGCCCCGGTGGGGACACGGCGTCACCGCTGGTGCTTCGGGCACGAGTACGTGGTGCGACCACCGACCGTGCGCCGCAGCAACGGCGCACCGTCCCGCGGGCAGACCGAGCCCCGCTCGCGAGCGTGGTGCAGGTCGCCGGTGTGCGAGCCACCGCGAGCCATCAACTCGTCGAGCGTCGACCGCAGGTGCCGGTGCAGGCGTCGCAACTCGGCTGCGTCGAGCGATCCGGCCTCCCGGGCAGGGTCGAGCCCCGCCCGCCACAAGGTCTCGTCGACGAGCAGGTTGCCGATGCCCGCCAGGCGCGACTGGTCCATGAGTCGTGCCTTCAACGGGGCGGTGCTGCCCGCCAGCACGGCCCGTAGCTGCGCCGGGCGCACCGAGCCGGCATCGACGCCCCATCGCCCCTCGTCGGGGTCCAGCTCCACCGCGCCGAGGCGACGAGCGTCACGCATCACCAGGTCGCCGCCGTCGGCGAATCGAAGCGCGAACCGGTCCCAGGCCGGGCGCTCGTTGCCGGAGACGTACTCGAGCTTGTCGATGGCCGCCCGGCCGTCCACCAGCAACTTGCCGGACATGCCGAAGTGCAGGCCGAGCACGGGGCCCTCGTCGCTGGTGTCGAGCAGCACCTCCTTGCCGATCCGGCGGGCGGCGACCAGGCGTCGACCGGTGAGCGCCGCCACCACCACCGGCGCGGTCAGCCCCCGCTTGAGGTACCAGGCGTCGGGTGCGTGCACCGCGACGACCTCGCGGTCCAGTGCGCGCAGCGCGGTCTGGCGGTACATCTCCGCCTCGAGCATCTCGGGCACGGCGGCGCGATCAGTCCTCGCTACGGGAGAGGGCTGCCAACACGTCGGCGATCACGTCGTCGGGGTGCTCGAGGCCGCACGAGACACGGATCGAGCCCAGATCGATACCCGACGCGGCGCGCTCCTCGGGCGTGAGGTTCACGTGGGTGGTCGACGCCGGGTGGGTGACGAGGGTCTCCGGCCCGCCCAGCGAGGTCGCCAACTGACACAGGCGCACCGACTCGACGAAGGCGCGCCCGGCTTCCAGCCCGCCCGTGAGGTCGAAGGCCACCAGGCCCCCGTACGCGTCCATCTGGCGCTTGGCCAGATCGTGCTGGGGGTGCGACTCGAGCCCGGGGTACCGCACGAGACCCACCGCGGGGTGGCGCTCGAGCACCTCGGCGAGGCGCAGGGCGGTCTCGCTCTGTTGCCGCAGGCGCAAGGGCAGGGTCCGCAACCCCCGGAGGCCGTTCATCGCGTCGAACGGGGACGCGTTAGCGCCTTGCAGCACCGCGAAGCCCCAGATCCAGGCCAGCAGCTCCTCGGAGCCGGCCACCACGCCGAGGCTGGCGTCGTTGTGGCCGGCGATGGCCTTCGTGGCCGAGTGCAGCACCAGATCGACGCCGTGGTCGAGCGGCCGCTGGCCCAACGGCGTGGCGAACGTGGAATCGATCACCGTCATCGGGCCCCGGATGGCGCCCACCTCGGCCAGGTCGACCAGGTCGAGCTTGGGGTTGGCCGGCGTCTCGGCCAGCACGAGGACCGTCTTGCCCGGCACGACGGCGGCGGCGAAGGCACCGGGCTCGGTGCCGTCGACGAAGGTGACGTCGATGCCGAAGCGCGGGCAGGCCATCTGCAGGAGCAGCTGCGTGCCCGCGTACAGCTGACGTTGGGCCACGATGTGGTCGCCGGCCGAACAGAGCCCCAGGACGACTGCGGTGACCGCGCCCATCCCGCTCGCGAAGGCGCGGGCCGTCTCGGCGCCCTCGAGCTCGGCGATCGCCTCCTCGAAGGCCCGGACGGTCGGGTTGCCGTAGCGGCTGTAGAACCGCTCCGCTCCCACCATGGTGGCCATCTGGCGACCCTCGTCGACGGTGGGCGTGACGAAGGTCGTGGTCGGCCAGAGCGTGGGCGCCAGCGCGGTGTCGTCGTCTCGTCGGCCGGCGCGGATCGCTCGTGTCTGCGGCAGCCAGCCACCGGCGGCTCGGGGTTCGTCAGGCATCTCGCTTCTCCACGGCGGTGAGGAACTCGGCGAGCGCGGCGCCGATCTCGTCGGTCTCGAGCAGGAAGCCGTCATGGCCCTGCGGGCTGTCGACCATCACATGCTCGCACTCACGGCCCGCCGCCCGCAGGCCGTCGCGCAGCTCGAGTTGCTGGTGCGGGGGGTACAGCGTGTCGGAGCTGATGCTCATCGTCAGCACCGGGACGTCGATGCGGGCCAGGGCCGACGGGATGCCACCGCGCCCTCGACCCAGGTCGTGCAGGTCCATCGCCTTGTTGAGCACCAGGTAGCTGTTGGCGTCGAAGCGTCGAACCAGCTTCTCGCCGTGGTAGCGCAGGTAGCGCTCGACCTCGAAGTCCTCCCACAGCTCGAAGCTGCCGAGAGGACGCGAGAGCTCGCGCCCGAAGCGTCGCTGGAACACCTCGTCGCTGCGATAGGTGGTCTGGGCGAGCGCCCGCGCCACGCAGAGGCCCTCGTGGGGACCATCGCCCGGCGCCGCGTCGTAGTAGTCGCCACCCCGCCACCGCGGATCGAGGGCCACCGCCCGCCGCCCGGCGGCGCTGAACGCGATCTGCCAGGCGCCCGCCGCGGCGGTGGTCGCCAAGGGCACCAGCGCGCGGACCCGGGTCGGGAACATGACACCCCACTCGAGCACCTGCATGCCACCCATGGAGCCACCGACCACGGCGAGCCATCGATCGACCCCGAGGTGATCGGCCAGCCTGGCCTGCGATCGAACGATGTCGCGGATGGTGATCACCGGGAAGGTCGACCCGTACGGGCGGCCCGTCGCCGGGTCGGGTGAGGCGGGACCGGTCGTTCCCTGACAACCGCCCAGCACGTTGGCGCAGACCACGAAGAGCCGATCGGTGTCGAGGGGCCGGCCGGGTCCGATCAGCGGGTCCCACCAGCCGTCGGTGGGATGGCCGGGCCCGGAGGGCCCGGCCGCGTGCGAGTCGCCGGTGAGGGCGTGGCAGACCAGCACGGCGTTCGCCCCCGCGGCGTCGAGCTCACCCCAGGTCTCGTAGGCGACGGTGAAGTGGCTGAGCGCGCCGCCGCCCTCGAGCGCGAAGGGATGGTCGGCCGCCTCGACCAGGAACTGGCGGTTGCCCGGCGGGTCGCCGAGCCGCCACGCGCCGGTGACCGGCAACGGGCCCGCAGGCACGCTCAAGCGTCGCCCGGCGGTCGGAGTCTGGTTGTTCGAACGATCGGACATTGGTTGCCCCCACGAGGCCACATCCCCCGCCGGTCGGCGGGCTGGCACCTTGGGTGTCCCCCCAGGTTGCCGGACCCGACGTGTCGGGCCACTCCTGATGCACCCACGAGCGAAGCACGCGACGTCGTGCGACGTCAACCGCGAAACGGCGCCCCCGGCCGCCGGCCTCAGCGCTCGGGCCGCACCCTGGCCCGCACCGCCTCGTCGCCGAACACGGCCACCACCTCCACGTCGGCGTGGCGGGGCGCCTCGTCGGCGCCGACGACCTTCTCGAACCCGGCTCGCGAGAGGGAGTCGCCGAGCATCGCCACCAGGTCCGGCCGCTCGCGTGGGCTGGCCACGCCGACCTGGGCACCGTCCACGAACACCAGAACGGCGTCGGGCAACCTGGTGTCGGCCACGTCGGCCGACCAACCCTTCAGGGCCAGCGTCTGGTCGTCCTCGAACGCCGACTCGACCTCGAGGCGCAACTCGTCGGACGGTTCGCCGACGGGGATTGCGGGCTGGTCGTCGTCGGACACCAGCCGGCCGTGACGCAGGGTGAACGTGGGCTGGTCGATGTGCTCGGCGAGAGCGTAGGTGGTGTCGCCGTGATCGGCGGCGGGGACGAGCACCTGCAGCGTGTTCTCCCCCGCCCGGATGGCCGACTCGGCCAGCAGCGCCGAGAACGTCCGATCGCCCCCCGACCCGCCGAAGCCCCCGCCCACCCCGGCCACCGTGCCGTTGACCGCGATCAGCACCGTGCCGGGCACGTCCGCGCCCTCCGGCACCTCGAGCCGCCCGGACACGAGCAGGGGCACGAAGCCGGTGGCCGGGTCGACCGCCGCCAACGCGTCCTCCTGGTCGATCGACCATCGAAGCCCCGTCGAGGGGCCCGTCGGCAGGTCGTCCACCGCCGCACCGACCGCGTCGCCGTGCGGCCCGACCGCGAACACCCCGCGCCACCCCTCGTCGCGACCGAAGCGCCGGTCGTTGCGGGCCACCACGGCCCGCAGGCCACGCTGGCCCACGGGGATCGTCGAGCGACCGTCGTCGCCGAACACCTCTTTCTCGTCGGGCGCGGGGCGGTCGTCGAACAGGGAGCGGCCGTCGAAGCGCCAGTCGGTCTGCAGGTCGAGGGCGTCGACCATCGTGGGCAGCACGTCGATCAGCCGGGCGTTGTCGTCGCTGATCTCGCCCTCGTGGCGACCGGGTGCCTTCACGAACAAGGGCACCCGGTAGATCTCGTCGATGTTCTCGTCGGTCGGTTGACGTTGCGGGCCGCCGGGCCGGAAGCTCACGCCGTGGTCGGCGACCACGACCACCAGGGCGTCCTGCCAGGTGCCCGCCGCCTTCATCCGGTCGATCAGCTCACCGACGAGCGAGTCGGCGTAGCCCACCTGCAACAGGTGCTGTTGCTGCGCCTGGCGCACGGCCCACTCGTCGGTGGTCCACGTGCCCCGCTCGGTGTAGCTGGCCAGGTCGGAGCGCGAGGTGTAGCGGTGCCCACTCGGCGTCATCTGCCACGGATAGTGCGGCAGGACGACATGCGCGAACGACAGCCGGCCGTCCCCGGGGCGGGCGGCGCTGTCGACGAGGTCCTCGATGATCGCGCCCTGTGCCGGCGGCGACTGGCCCGCCACCCCGAGCTCGGCCCACCGCGCGAAGTTCGCGAACTCGTCGGCGGCGCGGCCCCCGCCCTCCCCCGACCTCGGCGTGGCCGCGGCGTCGACCCGCACGGTCGGCTCGGCGCCGGCCACCGGCTCGACGAAGTCTCCCCACGAGTGGGCGATGGACGGCAGGTGGGCGCGCAGCGTGGACGGCAGCGTGGCGTGGCCGAACACGACCGCGGCGTCGAGCAGCGACCGGCGCAGGCTCGGCGAGGGCGTGGAACGCGCCGACGCCGCCGAGTGGCACACGCTCGACGGGCACAGGCTGGTGATCTGCTCGTGCACGTTCATCTCGTAGCTGCCCCCGAGCAGCGTGAACAGGTTGCGGGGGTGGTCGATCGACGTGGCGATCTCGTTTGCCCGCGGCTCGTCCCCGGTGAGGATGCTGGGCACGCTGTGCTCGGTCTGCCACGAGTACGAGCTGGCGTTGCGGAACCAGCTGGACTCGGCGGCGAGCCGCGCGAAGTTGGGGTACCGGGCCGCGTTGATCGTGCCGTCGGCGGACAGGATGGACGCCAGCGGGAACTCGTCGAACACGATCTCGACCACAGGTGCGGCCCGGCCCACCTCGACGTTGGTGGCGACCTCCGCCTCGGGCTCCCAGATCAGCCGGGACGACGAGGAGACCAGGAGGTAGACCGCGAGGAACAACAGCGGTGCGACAGCAAGCAGGTGCAACGCCATGCGCAGGCCTCGCCACCGCCGCTCACCGACGGCCACGCCGACACCAGCGGCGGCACCGAGGCCCAGCACGACGACGGTGGCGTCGAGGCCGAACTGACGCACCACCGTGAGGCCGAGCGCGGTGCCGAGGAGGCCCACGAACGCGCTGTGGACGATCCGGCCGAGCCGGCGCGACGCGAGGAACGCGACGGCCTCGATCGCCATGAGCACGACCGGAAGGGCGAAGGTGACCGCGATCCCGAACATCACCACATCGCGTGCGGAGGCGTCCTTGGCGACGAAGAACTCAGGGTTCTTCCCGAACAGGTCGAGCAACGGCTGGGCCACCGCCAGCCCGGTGAGGGCGAGGATCACCAGGAGGTCCCCCCGCAGCTCGGATGCGGTCGACGCCCGGGGTGCCGTGCCGCCCTGCTCGCTCATGACGCGGGGGCGGACGCGCCCGGGACTCGCCGCACGGCGCGGCTCATGTGTCGTTGAACCGGGCCTCGCGCCGGTAGTGGCCGTCCAGGTCGACCAGCTCGTTGAACTCGTCGAAGGTCACCAAGCGGTCGAGGTTGTCCCGCAACGACCCCTCGTCGCGCAAGATGGCGAGCGTGTCCGTCACCGCCCGGGTGAACGAGAAGAGGCTCGTGAGCGGCGAGACGATGAGGTCGAAGCCGAGGTCGTGGAGCTGCGACGGCGTGAGCAGGGGTGTCCTGCCGGCCTCGATCATGTTCGCGACCCGGATGCAGCCGGGAAGGGCCTCGGCGATGGACTCGAGCTCGCCGATGCTCTCCGGCGCCTCGACGAACACGGCATCGACGCCGATGTCGGCAGCCATCCGGGCCCGCTCGCAGGCCTCGTCGAGGCCCACGGCGGCCCGGGCGTCCGTGCGGGCCGTGACGAAGATCGACTCGCGGCACTCGACCGCGGCACGCAGCTTGGCCAGCCACTCGTCACGGGGCACCACGGCCTTGCCGGCCATGTGGCCGCACTTCTTGGGCCAGACCTGATCCTCGATGAACATGCCGGTGGCGCCGGCCTGCTCCCAGAGCTCGACGGTGCGGATCGTGTTGAGCGGGTTGCCGTAGCCCGTGTCGGCGTCGACCACCACCATCGTGTCGGGAACCGCCGCGCACACCCGGCGGGCCACCTCGGCCATCTCGCCTTGGGTGAGGTACCCGAAGTCGGGCACGCCGAGCAGCGTCCCGGACACGCAGTACCCGGACAGGAACACGGTGTCGAACCCCGCCTGCTCGCTGAGTCGAGCGGACACCGCGTCCCACACCCCCGGCATCAGCACGGGCTCACCCGTGGCCAGGCGGGCGCGGAGATCGTCACCGTTCACGACCGCGAGGCTACCGACCGACCTCCGCGATGTCGGATCGGCCCGGGGCGCCGCGACGACCGAGCCGATCAGCCCACCAGGCCAGCAGCCGTTCGCCATCGGCCACGGCGTAGGCCGCCAACATCGCCTCGCCCATGGCCAGCAGCGCCTCGGCGCGCGCGGCCGCGTCGGTGGCCTCCTGGGCGGCCTGCATCCGGTCGGCCCCGTCGTCCCACGCCCGACGGTCCGCCGGCGCCGGCACCAGGCGCACCTGGGCCGCCGACAACTTCAGCGCGTCCGGCAACAAGGCGGTCCCCGCGCTGAGTCGGAGCGCCCAGGCCGTCACCGGTGGCGCGCTCAGTGCGGCAGCGACGTGCCAGAGCCTCTCGGCGACGACCGGGACGGAGATCACGGGCGTGGACGGCACCCACCGACCCTCGACGTCGACGGCCACCTCGATCACCCGCGTCTGGGCCGCCACGACCACCTTCGGCACGAGCCTCTCCCCCACCCAGCGGGCGAGGGCGGGGTCGCTCTCCGCGAGCGTGGCCAGCGCCACCACGGGCGCCCGCCACCGGACCTTGGCGAAGCGGGCCACCCGCCGTCCCCATGCGCACTCGGCCGGCTCGATCAGGCCACTGGTCACCAAGGGGCGCTCGTCGACCGCACCGGTGGCTTCGTGCACGTGCCCCACCAGGCCGTAGTACTGGTCGCGGAAGCCCGCCGTCGCCGGGCCTGCGTCGGGAAGGGGCGTGCCGCCCAGCGCAACGGCGGGGATGCCGCGGAGGTCCGCGGCCAACTCGGCCCACATCCCGGGTTCCGGCCGATCGGCGGAGGCGGCGCTCTCCACCTCGGGCCCGCGCCAGCGCCGAACCGTCGCCTCGGGCGCCGCTCCTGACCGGGTCCCCGATGCGGTCGACCCGTTGGCCGGGTCCGGCTCCGCCTCGACTCGCAGCACCGGTGCGCAGACTCTGGTCGCGGCCGCGAACACGGGCTCGTCGCACACCCAGAGGCCTTCGAGGGGGGCGAGACGATCGAGGCGGCGCCGCAACGGCGCGGCATCGCGGGCCCCCAGCACGGACTGCGGCTGGATCAACAGGATGCGCCCGCCCGGTCGCACCTGGCTCACCGCCGCCAACAGGAACAGGGCCGCGGTGTCCACGTAGCCCGAGGCGCCCTCACCCAGGGCGGCCCGCAGGCGGGAGATCTCGTCGCCCGCCCGCGCCGTCGCCGACGCCAGTTGACTCTGGAACGGCGGGTTGCCCACGACCACGTCGAAGCCGCCGGCGGGCCGGTACGGCCACGCGGCGCCCGCCAACGCGTCCGCCTCGGCGACGAGCGGGACGGCGACGAGCGAGACGGCGACGCCGGGGTCGGGCTCGAGGTCGCGATCGGCTCGAGGGTCGCGGTCGAGTGCGCCACCGCGAACGAGTTCGCCACCGCGGTCGAGATCGAACGACGTGTCCCGACGGGGGTCGGGGTCACCGGCGGCCCAGAGCCGCAACGTCGTCGTGGCGACCGCGACGGCCACGGGATCGAGGTCCACGCCGACGACACACCGATCCACGATCGCCCGACGGTCGACCCCGGCTCCGGCCAGCCACCGGGCCGCGGCGAGCAGGAAGGCCCCTCCGCCGCAGGCCGGATCGCACACGGTGACGGCTGCGGGGGCGACCGCCCGGTGGTCGCCGGCAACCGGATCACCGACCGCGATGCCGTCCAGGGCAACGGCGACGAGCCGGTCGGCGACGGCTCGAGGCGTGTAGTGGAGGCCCCGCCGGCGCTGCGATCGATCGGCCAGCGACTCGTAGGCCCAACCCAGCGCGTCCGGCACCGCCCCGGCCGGCGCCGGCAGCGCCGCCGCCGGCAGCTCCGGCCCCACGGGCCAGGCGCGGTCGACCGCCTCCTGCACCGGACGCGAGCCGGTGGCCGCCGCCAGGTGACGGGCGAGGGTGCCGAGCACCGCAACCGGCTCGTGGCCGGCACCGGCGCCGCGCAGTGGCGCCAGCCAACCCTCCGGACCCGACGTCACCCCGCCGATCGTAGGATCGGACGATGCGTTGGACGATCCACGGCGAGCGGGCGGTCTACGAGAGCCCCTGGCTGGGCGTGCACCTCGCCGACGTCGAACTGCCCGACGGCCAACGCCTCGAGCACCACGTGATCCGCTTCCCGCAGCAGGCCGCCGGCACGATCGTCACCGACCCCGACCGGGGGGTGCTCCTGCTCTGGCGGCACCGCTTCATCACCGATGTGTGGGGCTGGGAGATACCGGCGGGCCGCATCGAACTGGGTGAGACGCCGATCGAGGCCGCCGCGCGAGAAGCGCTCGAGGAGACCGGCTGGCGGCCGGGCCCGCTCGAGCCCTTGGTGCACTTCCGTCCCAGTGGCGGCAGCAGCGACCAGTGGTTCCACATCTTCGTGGCCCACGGCGCCACACACGTCGGCGAGCCCACCGACATCACCGAGGCCCAGGAGATCCGCTGGCGCTCCCCCGACGAGGTGCGGGCGCTGATCCTCGACGGCAAGATCACCGATGGGCTGTCGTTGACCGCGCTGAGCTACTGGTTCGCGTTCGCCCAGCACTGATCAGGCGGAGGCGAGGTCCTCCGCCGGGTTCCACGCGTGCAGGTCGGCGAGGCGCTTGTCGTTCGAGAACACCTCGACCAGCGGCTGGGAGACGCCGATGCGGGTCTGCAGGCGCTTGACGGCCAGCTCCTGGTCCCACAGCACCAACGTGGCCACCACGCCGGACTCCCCGGCGCGCGCCGTGCGGCCCGAGCGGTGGAGGTACGACTTGTGGTCCTCGGGCGGGTCGTAGTGCACGACGATGTCGATGTCGTCCACGTGGATGCCGCGGGCGGCCACATCGGTGGCCACCAGCACCGGCAGCTTGCCGGCGGAGAAGTCGGCCAGCGCCCGCTCGCGGGACCGCTGCGGCAGGTCACCGTGGATGGCGGCGGCCTTCACGCCCTCCTTCTCCAACTGCTCCGCCAGGCGGTCGGCGCCGCGCTTGGTGCGCACGAAGATCAGCGTGCGCTCACCGCCGCGCGAGATGGCGGCCGCGACCTTCGGCTTGTCCATCTGGTGCACCGACAGGAAGCGATGCTCCATCTCGTCGACGGTGACGTTCACCGACTCGACCTCGTGGAACACGGGGTCGTGCTGGTACCGCTTGACGAGGGTGTCGACCACGCCGTCGAGCGTGGCCGAGAAGAGCAGGGTCTGGTGGGTGCCCTCGACGTTGCGCAGGATCCACTCCACCTGCGGCAGGAAGCCCATGTCGGCCATGCGGTCGGCCTCGTCGACGATCACGTGGTCGAGCGCCGCCACCGACACCTCGTTGCGCTCGAGCAGGTCGATCATGCGACCCGGTGTGGCCACCACGAAGTCGACACCCTGCTTGAAGGCCTTGATCTGGCGGTCCATGTCGGCGCCGCCGTACACGGCGCCCACCGTCAGGCCGCGTCGCTCAGCCAACGGCGCGAGCTCCTCGCGCACCTGGAGGGCCAGCTCCCGCGTGGGGACGAGTGCGATGGCGGTGGGGCGACGGGGCTCGGCCTTCTTCTGGCGGTCGAGGACGGGCAGGCCGAAGGCGAGGGTCTTGCCCGACCCCGTCTTGGCCTTGCCGCACACGTCGCGACCGGCGAGGGCGTCGGGGATGGTGAGGGCCTGGATGGGGAAGGCTTCGGTGATCCCGCGGTCGGCAAGGGCCGACACGAGATCCTCGGACACGCCCAGCGCGTCGAAGGTGGCCATGAGTGATGCTCCGGTTCTGTTGTCTGTGATTTCGAGGGGGGCCTTCCCCGGCCCGTCAATCACAGAGCAGGAACGGAAGCGTTGAGGTCGACCCGCGAGCCACGTACCGCAACCGTCGGGGCCGTCCAGCTCGCCCTCCCAGCCTACCGGGAGGGCGAGCGGCTGCTCCGTTCACCCCGAGCCGTCAGGGCAGGTTGGCCTCGATCGCGGCCACGATCTCGTCGGCCTCGGGCTCGACCGTGGGCGCGAAGCGGGCCACCACCTCGCCGTCGGGGGAGAGCAGGAACTTCTCGAAGTTCCAGCGGATGTCGCCATCGACACCGTCGGCATCGGCCACCCGGGTCAGCTCGTCGTAGATCGGGTGGCGTCCGTCACCGTTGACCTCGATCTTCTCGAACAGGGGGAACGTGACCCCGTAGGTGGTGCTGCAGAACGTGGCGATCTCGTCCGCGGTGCCCGGCTCCTGCTCGAGGAACTGGTTGCAGGGCACCCCCAGAACGGTGAAGCCCTTGTCGGCGTAGGTCTCATGCAGGCGCTCGAGCCCCTCGTACTGCGGGGTCAGGCCACACTTGCTGGCCACGTTGACCACCAGCGCCACCTTGCCGGCGGCCTGGTCGGCGATGCTCGACGGGCTGCCGTCGAGGGTGTTGATCGGTGCTTCGGTGAGGGAGGTCATGGCGGCCAGTATCACGCCTCTCCGAAGCGACCGCACCCGGCCGATCACCTGGTCCGTCGCACCCGGCCGTTGCGCACCGCCACGCCCTCGTCGGCGAGGCGGCGCTCGTGCTCGTCCTCGTGGCCGGGCACCAGTCGGCCGTTGGCGGCCACCACCCGCCACCACGGCAGGCCCTCGGAGGCCGCCATCACCCGCCCGACGCCTCGCGCCGCGCCGGGGTAGCCGGCTTCTTCGGCCACCTCGCCGTAGGTCGCGATCTCACCGGGCCCGAGGCCCCGCACCACGGCCTCGACCGCCTCGACGAACCCGTGCTCGGCCGCTGCCATCGACGCCGAGCGTAGGCTCGGGCCGTGGACGAGGCGACGCTGTCCCGCCATCGCGGGGAGATCACCGAGCAGGGCTTCACGGTGCTCCACGACGTGTTCGATGCCGATGCCGCCGCCGACCTCGACGCCGCTCTCCGCCGGCTCGAGGACGAGTTGGGCGCCGTACCGGCGGCCAACAGCTTCGAGGGCGCCCACACCGTGCGCATCTACAACCTGCTGGCCCACGGGCCGCTCTTCCAGGCGATCCCGGTGCACCCCGGGGTCCTCCCGGTCGTCGAGTCGGTGCTCGACCCGGGCTGCCTCGTGTCGTCGCTGTCGTCGATCGCCATCGACCCCGGCGAGACCGCGCAGCCCATCCACGCCGACGACCAGCTCATCCCGCTGCCCAAGCCACACCCGGCGACGGTGTGCAACACGATGTGGGCCGTCACCGACTTCACCGAGGCCAACGGTGCCACCCGGGTGATCCCCGGCTCGCACCTCGCCGACCACTCCCCCGCCTACGGCGAGCACTACGACTCGGTCGCGGCGGAGATGCCACGCGGCAGCGTGCTCGTCTGGCACGGCAGCCTGTGGCACGGCGGCGGCGCCAACACCACCACCGAGCGGCGGGTGGGCATCGCCATGAACTACTGCGCGGGCTACCTGCGCCAGCAGGAGAACCAGCAGCTCGGCCTGCCACGCGCGCTGGTGCGCACGTTCGACCACCGGCTGCAGCGCCTGGTGGGCTACGGCGTGTACCACGGCCTGATCGGCCACATCGACAAGCGCGACCCCGTCGAGCTCCTCGCCGGCGGCGCCGACAGCAGCGACGACGATCCCGGGCACACGATGGTCTGGGATGGGACCTGAGCGGTCGATCTCCGGGCTCGCCGGCGCGCTGGCCCTGATCGACGGGTGGGACGTGCCGCACCCAGCGGTGGTCGTGGTCGGTCCCGACGCGGTGCTGGCCCGTCGAGGTTCGGTCGAACGCCGACAGCCCGTCGCGTCGGTCACCAAGCCCGTCGCCGCGCTGGCGCTCTGGGTGGCCGTCGAGGAGGAGGCCATCGCGCTGGACGAGCGGGCCGGGCCGCCGGGGTCGACCGTGCGCCACCTGCTCGCCCACGCCTCGGGGTTGGCGTTCGACCGCGACGATGTCCTGTCGCCACCCGGCACCCGGCGCATCTACTCGAACGCAGGCTTCGAGGTGCTGGGCCGGCTGGTCGCGGAGCGGACGGGGATGACCTTCGACCGCTACCTCCACGAGGCCGTCGTCGAGCCCTTGGGCCTGGGTGACACGTCCCTCGACGGCTCGCCGGCCAAGGACCTGATCACCACCGCCGACGACCTGGCCACGGTGGCGATCGAGCTCCTACGACCCACCCTGGTGGCGCCGGCCACGCTGGCCGAGGCGACGCGGGTGGCCTTCCCCGGCCTGGCCGGCGTGTTGCCCGGCATCGGGGCGTTCGACCCACTCGACTGGGGCCTCGGCGTCGAGGTGAAGGGCCACAAACGGCCCCACTGGAGCGGCGGCGCCACTGCACCGGCCACGTTCGGGCACTTCGGCGCCGCGGGCTCGTTCCTCTGGGTCGACCCCACCAGGCAGGTGGCCTGCGTCGGGCTGTCCGGCCGTGACTTCGGCCCGTGGGCGATGGCCGCCTGGCCGCTGCTGTCCGACGCCGTCGTCGCCGCCGTCGACCCTGTCGGCCCTCCCTCAAGTCGGTAGGGGTACGGGCCGACTGGATAGCGATGACGACGCCACCGGTCCTGCCATGAGCGCCCTCGCCGAGGCCCGGGCGCGCCACGCCCTCGCCGACGCCGGCCTGAACTCGGATGTCACCCTGGTTCCGCTCCGGAGCGTGACGAACGAGGTCTGGGTCGCGGGTGAGCACATCGTCCGCCTGAACCGGCGGCAGGACCACCGTCTCGAACGCGAGGCGCTGCTGGCGCCGTACCTTCCCGCCGCGCTGGGCTACCCACCCATCGTCCACTACGGGGGCGACATCGGCGCCGACCACCTGATCGTCACCCGTGTGCCGGGGCGGGTGCTCAGCCAGTGCTGGCCCCAGATGTCGGCCGCCGACCGCCACGAGGCCATCAAGCAGCTGACCGCCATGCTGCGCGCCCTGCACGGCTTCGTCTGCCCCGTCGAGCTGCCGCCCATCGAGAGCCCGCCGCTGCTCAGCTCGACGCCCGCGGGCCAGCCCGCCGGCGCACTGCTCGGCGCGCTCGAGGAGGCGCAGCACCTCGCCCACGTCGACCCCGGGGTGATGATCGAGACCCGCAACCTGGTGCTCAGCACCGCCCCGTCGCTGGAGCCCTTCAGCGCCCCCACGATGGTCCACGGCGACCTGCACTTCGACAACGTGCTGTGGGACGGCCGGCGCATCACCGCCCTGCTCGACTTCAAGTGGGCCCGGCCGTGCCCGGCCGACCTCGAGCTGGACGTGTTCCTGCGCTACTGCGCCTTCCCGTTCCTGCACGTGGCCGAGCACTACCGCAACCAGGCCCGCGCCGCCGACTACGTCGACGTGCCGTTCATCTTCGCCGACTACTACCCCGAGCTCTTCTCGATGCCGCGGCAGTTCGACCGGATGCGGCTGTTCAGCATCGCCTACGACGTCCGTGAGCTGCTGTTGTTCCCGCCGCCCGTGAGCGCGGAGCAGCTCTCCGAGCACCACCCCTACAACCGTCTGCGGCGCACCCTCGGCGGCCAGAGCTACCTCGACCTGCTGGCGCAGGGCGCCTCCGTCCCCGCCTGACGAAGCCGCGGGTTCGGCATCGCCGGCTACGGCGATCGATCATCCGTGTCGGCTGCTGCATCCAGCGCCGCATCGTCGACCTCGATCGGCTCATCGTCACTCGAATCGGGCGCCTCGGGGTCGTCGCCACCCGCCGCTCCGTCGTCCTCGATCAGGTCGTCCTCGGGGCGCCGCTTGCCGCGGACCACGAGCATCACCACCGAGAGCGTCATGGCGAAGATGCTCATCCAGATGTTCACCCGGATCCCCAGGATGAGGCTGGCGGGGTCGACGCGCATGGCCTCGACCCACAGACGGCCCGTGAAGTAGCCGCCGAGGTAGACCCAGAACAGGCTGCCCGAGCGCAACACCCGCCGCCGGTCGATCAGCAACAGCACCGCCACCAGGGCCAGGTTCCACAGCGCCTCGTACAGGAAGGTCGGGTGGAACGTCGTGGCCTCGAGGTAGCGGTCGGGGCGGTGGGCGATGTCGATCTCGAGGCCCCAGGGCAGCTTGGTGGGGCCGCCGAAGAGCTCCTGGTTGAACCAGTTCCCCAACCGGCCGATGGCCTGGGCCAGGGGCAGGCCGGGCACGCAGGCGTCGGCGAACTCGCCGAGGGGCATCTGCTTGCGCTTGGCGTACAGGAGCCCGACCGCGGAGCCGGCGATGATGCCGCCGGGGATGCCCAGGCCGCCCTGCCACACCTTCACCGCGTCGACCCAGTGGCCCTCGAACCGCTGGTAGTCGGTGATCACGTGGTACAGGCGAGCGCCCACCAACCCGGCCGGCACGGCCCACAGCGCCATCCCCGAGATCTCGTCCGGGTCGTGCCCCCGCGCCGCCCACCGCCGGCGGGCCAGCTCGACCGCGGCGATCACCCCGAGTGCGATCATCAGCCCGTAGGCCCGCAGGTGCAACGGGCCGAGGACGATCTCGTTCGACGAGGGGCTGGGAATCGATCCCAGGAGCGCGTGCACCTACAGGTACTTCGGCTCGATGGCGAAGAGGCCGGCCGCGCCGGCGGTGACCGGCGCCACCAGGCCGAGGGCCTCGGGCAGCAGCTGCTCGGCGTAGAAGGTGGCGGTGGCCACCTTGGCCCGCAGGAACTCGGGGTCGCCCTCCCCCGAGCCGAGCCGCGCCTGGGCGGCGAGGGCCTGACGGGCCATCACCCAACCGCCGGCCACCAGCCCGAACAGGCGCAGGTAGGGCGTGGCTCCGGCGAGGGCGTGGTTGGGATCCTCGGCGCCGTAGGTGAGCAGCCACTGCGTGGCCACCTCGAGCGCGTCGGTCGCCTCGTGCAGGTTGGTGCGGATCGCGGCCAGCGCCTCGCCGGCCACGGCCAGCTCGGCGTCGTGGGCCCGCACGTCGGCGATGAAGTCGGCCATCACCCCGCCGCCTCGCATGGGCAGCTTGCGGCCCACCAGGTCCATGCCCTGGATGCCGTTGGTGCCCTCGTAGATGGGCGGGATCCGGGCGTCGCGGAAGTGCTGGGCCACCCCTGTCTCCTCGATGTAGCCCATGCCACCGTGGACCTGGATGGCCAGCGACGTGACCTCGACCCCCAGGTCGGTGGACCAGCCCTTGGCGATCGGGATCAGCAGGTCGGCGAGCTCGCGGGCGGACTCGCGGTCCTCCTCGTCGGGATCGTGGGCGGCGCGGTCCATGGCATCGGCGGTGACGTAGATCAGCCCCCTCATGGCCTCGATCGACGCCTTCATCGTCAGCAGCATCCGGCGCACATCGGGGTGCTCGATGATGAACGAGCTCTCACCGGGGGGCGCACCGACGGCCCGACCCTGCCGCCGCTCCTGCGCGTAGGCCAGGGCGTCCTGGTAGGAGCGCTCGGCGAGGGCCAGGCCCTGTAGGCCCACCGACAGGCGAGCGTTGTTCATCATCGTGAACATGTACCGCATGCCCTGGTTCTCTTCGCCGATCAGGTAGCCGACCGCGCCCTCACCGTGTTCGCCGTAGTTGAGCACGCAGGTTGGGCTGGCCTTGATGCCCATCTTGTGCTCGACCGAGGCGCACACCACGTCGTTGCGCTCACCGAGCGTGCCGTCGTCGTTCACCAGGAACTTGGGCACGATGAAACACGAGATCCCCTTGGTGCCGGGCGGCGCATCGGGCGTGCGGGCCAGCACCAGGTGGATGATGTTCTCGGCCAGGTCGTGCTCGCCGAAGGTGATGAAGATCTTCGTGCCGGTGATGCGCCAGGTGCCGTCGCCGGCGGGGGCCGCCTTCGTACGGAGCGCACCGACGTCGGACCCGGCCTCGGGCTCGGTGAGGTTCATCGATCCGGTCCACTCGCCCGTGACCATCTTCGGCAGGAAGACCTCCCGCTGCGTCTCGTCGGCGTGGTGGGCCAGCATGTCGATCGCGCCCTGGGTGAGCAGCGGGGCCATGGAGAACGACATGCAGGCCGCGGTCAGCATCTCCTGGAGGGCGGTCGCCACCAGCCAGGGGAACCCGCCCCCGCCGTAGTCGGGGTCGAAGGGCACGCCTCCCCAGCCGGCCTCGACGTACTTGTCGTACGCGGCCTTGAAGCCGGTGGGGGTGATGACCTCGCCGTCGTCCCACGTGCTGCCCTCGACGTCGCCGACCCGGTTGAGCGGGCCGATGACGTCGGCCATGAACCGCCCGGCCTCGTCGAGGACGCCCCGCACCAGTGCGGGCTCGGCGTGCTCGAAGGCCTCGAAACGGGCGAGGGCGGCCAGGTCGGCGACGTGCTCGAGGGTGAACTCGATGTCGCGGAGCGGTGCGGTGTAGTCAGCCACGATCCGAGGCTAAACCCCGCTCTGCATCGCCCGAAAGGCGGGCGGGGCCCACCGCCGGCGTGAGGATGCGCTGGGTCGCGGGATGCGGTGCCGGCCGCGGTGGGGGCACATGGGCCGAAAGGCCTAAACCGCCCGACGCTCCGCCGCCGATAGGAGCAGATGGATACCGACCGCTCGCCACGGCTGACCCGCCGGGCCGCGCTGGCGGGCGGCGCGGTGCTGGCCGCCGCCGGCACGCTCGACCTGGCGTCGCCCTCGACGGCGAGCGCAGCGGCGATGGTGGCGACCGGCCGCGACCGACGACGGCGCCCGGCCGCGACACCCGCGCCGCTACGGCTGGACCCCGTGAGCGAGACCGGCGAGCCCTCCCGCTCGTTCGAGCAGCACCTGATCGCCCGCGCCACGTTCGGCTGGACGCCGGCGGTCGAGGCCCAGGTGCGGTCCGCAGGCTGGCAGGCCTGGCTGGACGGGCAGCTGGATCCGGCGTCGATCGACGACGGGGCCGTCGACGCCGTGCTCGCCGGGTACCGGACGCTGGCCAACACCAACCAGGCCAACCACGTCATCGCGGACACCGAGGAGGACGGCCTGCGGCTGCTGCGCCGGGAGCTGTCCCATTCCACGTTCCTGCGGGCCCTGCACAGCAACCGCCAGCTGTACGAGGTGATGGTCGACTTCTGGTCGAACCACTTCAACATCTTCCTCTACGACTCGGGCTACGAGCACCTGATGACGGTGGACAACCGCACGGTGGCCCGTGCCAACGCCCTCGGCCGGTTCAGCGACCTGCTGGCGGCCAGCGCCCACAGCCCCGCGATGCTCGTGTACCTCGACAACGCCCGCAGCAACGCCAACTCCGCCGATGGCGTGAACGAGAACTGGGGCCGCGAGCTGCTCGAGTTGCACACCCTCGGCATCATCGACGGCCAGCACGTGTACGACGAGGACGACGTGGTCGGCGTGGCCAAGGTGATGTCGGGGTGGTCGGTGAACATCACCAACGACCTCGACATCTTCCGGTTCCGCTCGGCCTGGCACCACACCGGGCCGATCTCGCTGCTCGACGGTGCGTGGACGTGCCCGGCCCACGCGGCCACCGACGGCCAGCAGTACGGCGAGAGCCTGCTCTCGTTCCTCGCCCACCACGAGAGCACCGCCCGCTACGTCTGTTGGAAGCTGGCGAAGCGGTTCGTGTCCGACGACCCGTCGCCGGCGCTGGTGGCCGGCGCGCAGGCCGTGTACCTGGCCAACGACACGGCCATCGCCCCGGTGCTGCGCCACCTGTTCCACAGCCCCGAGTTCGCGGCCAGCCGTGGCCGCAAGCTGCGGCGGGGCTTCGAGGTCCTCGCCGCGACCTGCCGGGTGCTGGGAGCGCAGGTCGACCCGGACCCGCTGGGGGACGCGGCCGAGGGCATCCACGGCGAGGGGTGGGGCGCGTTGTTCCGTCTGGGCCAGCCGCTCTTCGGCCACCGCAACCCCGACGGCTTCAGCGACGACGGCGCCGACTGGCTCAGCGCCGACGGCCTCCTCCGGCGATGGGAGATCTGCGGGGCCATCGCCCAGAACTGGTACGAGCCCGACGTCGTCGCCGATCCCCTCGCCCTCGTGCCGGACCCGCCACCGCCCACCGCCGGGACACTGCTCGACGCGCTCGCGGCGCGGCTCCTCGGAGCGGTCGACACACCGCCGCCGCACGGCTTCACCGACGTGCCCGCCTCCGCCCACTACGGCCCTGCGCTCGACTGGGCCCGGGCCGAGGGCGTGGTCACCCCCTACGCGGACGGCACCTTCCGCCCCAAGAAGCCCGTGAAGCGCTCGCAGATCGTCACCATGCTGTGGCACGCCGAGGGCGACCCCGGCGGATCGCCCGCTCACGGGTTCAGCGACGTGCCCGCCGGCGCGTCCTACGGCCCGGCGCTGAACTGGGCGCGGGCCCACGGGGTGGTGGGCGGGTATCCCGACGGCACGTTCCGCCCGAGGAACACGGTGACCCGGGCCCAGGTGGTGATGATGCTGTGGCACGCAGCGGGTGACCCGCCGGGCTCACCCGCCCACGGTTTCGCCGACGTCGGTCCCACCGCCTGGTACCGGCGGGGGCTCGACTGGGCCGCGGCACAGGGCCTGGTGACGCCGTTCCCGGGCAACACCTTCCGGCCGGATCGGGAGGTGACCCGCTCGCAGGTGGTCACGATGCTGTACCGCCGTCACTACACGGCGAAGACGCCACTCACCAGCGCCGAGCGGGCCGCGTTCATCACGTTCCTCGAGGGCGACGAGGACCAGGTGACCTACGACTGGTTCCTGAACTGGAAGGTGCCCGACACCGTCGCCCTCCTGCTCGCCACCCCCCACTTCCAGCACCGTTGAGGCACCGACCATGACCGCTCAGACCTCAGGCGCCCGGCGCCACCCACCCGCCCGACGGCTCAGCCGGCGCCGCTTCCTGGCCGGCGCCGGCGCGACCGCGGCCGGGGCGGTGGCCCTGCCGGCGCTGTCGCCCCGGCTGGCCTTCGCCACGCCCGAGGACCCGGCCGCGGGCGACACCCTGGTGGCGATCTTCCTGCGCGGCGGGGCCGACGGGCTCTCGCTCGTCCCACCGTTCAGCGACACCCCCGGTTACCAGGCGCTCCGGGGCGCGGGCACGTCGAACGACGTCGCCGTGCCACCGCCGAACCCGGCGGACGTGGCCAACAGCGCGATCGACCTGGGCGTGGTGACGTCGGGCCACCACTTCGGCCTCCACCCGGCCGCGACGGGGCTGAAGTCGATCTGGGACGCCGGCCACCTCGCCATCGTGCACGCCGCCGGCCTGCCCGCCACCGAGAGCGACACCCGCAGCCACTTCGACGCCGAGACCTACTGGGAGCGGGCCAGCGCGGATGTAGGGGTCGAGACCGGGTGGTTGGGTCGCCACCTGGCCACCTCGGGCCCCTCGAGCGGGGTGCCCGGGATCGGCTACGACACCGGCGGCGTCCCCATGAGCCTGCGGGGAGAGCCCCGGGCCATGGGGATGTCGTCCATCGAGGGGTTCCACGTCGAGGGCTTCAGCGACTCCGAGCGGTCCCAGGCCGCGCTGGGCGCGCTGTACCCCGATGCCACCGGCGACACCCTCATCCAGCAGGGCCACGACACCCTGGCTGCGGTCGACCAGGTCGTGGCCGCCGACCCGGCGCAGTACGACGAGAACGCCGCCCTCTACCCCACCACGAGGCCCGCCCGCGAGCTGGCCCAGGGACTGCGTGAGGTCGCCCAGTTGATCCGTGCAGGCATCGGCCTGCGGGTGGCCTGCCTCGACCTGCCCGGCTGGGACCTGCACGACGACATGGGGCCGGTCAGCAGCGCCCAGGGCACCCAACGCCTACTGATCCAGGCGCTGTCGGACTCGCTCTGGGCGTTCCACCAGGACCTCGGGCCGCTCATGGACGAGGTGACGGTGGTGACCATGACCGAATTCGGTCGCACCATCGCCTGCAACGGCAGTGGCGGCACCGACCACGGCCGGGGCACCGCGATGCTCGTGGTGAGCGGCAACGCCTCGCCCGGCATCCACGGTGACTACCCCACGGGGCCACTGACCGACGGCCCCGAGGACGACCTGGTGGTGGCCAACGACTTCCGTGCCGTCATGGCCGAGGTGCTCACCAAGCGCCTGGGCAACCCTCACGTCGACCAGGTCTTCCCGGGCTACACGCACACCGGCGACCTCGGCGTGGTCTCCTGATCGCACGCGCATCCCGCGCCCAGCCGGTGCTCAGCTGACGGCGATGAGCACCACTGCGAGGCCGGCGATGATCAGGCCGACGCGTTGCACCGCGCTCACCCGCTCGTGCAGCACCACGCGGGCCAGGACCAGCGTGCTGGCCGGGTAGAGCGAGATGATCACGGCCACGAGCACCAGCAGGCCCTCGCTGAACGCCAGCAGCAACAGGGTGTTGGCGCCCATGTCGAGCACGCCACAGGCGACGACGAGCCCCAACGAGCCCCGCTCGGGGCGGACATCGGTGTGCAGCACCACCGCGACGATCAGCAGGAACGGGACGGCGACGAGACGGTCGGTGACCAGCGGCCACAGCCCGGCGTCGTCGGACACCGAGTCGAGGGTGATGAACAGCAGCCCGAAGAGCACTCCCGACCCGATCCCGGTGAGCACCATCGAGCGACGGGTGGCCCCCGGGGCCGGCCGGTCGAGCTCGGTGTCGTCGGCCGCGGCCGGCCCGTGCTGGCTGACCAAGAGGATCGCGGCCATGGCGATCACCACGCCCACCATCGACGGCACCGACGGGCGCTCGCCGCCGAGCAGGCCGACGAACACGGGCAGCGCGGCCGCCGTCAACGCCGAGATGGGCGCGACCACGCTCATCGCGCCGGCCGCCATCGCCTGGTAGAACGCGGTGATGGCGCCCGCACCCACGACGCCGGCCAGCGCGCCGACCACCAGGTCGCGCGTGTTGGGCGAGCCTCCCACGAGCGGCACCAACACGATCAACATGAGGCCGCCGACCAGTTGTGAGAGCAGGGTCACCCGGATGGCCGGGGCCCGGCGCGCCGCGAGGCTGCCGCAGAAGTCACCGGCCCCGTAGGAGACCGCGCCGAAGAAGGCCAGGAGGATCGCCATGGGGACGGTCAGTCTGACCGACCCCGCACCGGGTGCCCACGGTCGCGCTCGGTCGACCCCGTGGACAGGGCAGTGAGAACCGGGGGCGGGAGCGTGCTCGCCGACACGCACCGTCGGGCCGGGAGGAGCTGTCAGGCGCGGGTGGTGACGAACTTCACCTTGTCCTTGATGGTCGGGTGGGTCGTCGAGGTGGCCGTGAGGCTGCCCGTCAGGCCGGCCCCCGCGGGCGCTGCGCTCAGCACGGTGACGACCACCTTGACCTTGGCCTTGGCGCCGGGCGCGATCGCGGCGGGCGTGGTGTAGGTCCCCTGCGTGACGGCGCCCGTGATGTCGGCGCCGGCGGCGTCGTAGTAGCGGACCCGGAACGCCGCGGTCGACGTCGTGGCCTTGAGGCGGAGGTGCTCCGCGAAGGCGGCGTCGTTCTGGACGATCACGTTGTAGGTGACCGAGCCACCGCGGGGCGCCGAGCCGGTGCGGGTCTGGCCGGCGCCGTTGGTGTTGTACACGTCCTTGCCCACCACGACACCGGTGGCCCCCTTCTTGATCTGGGCGTCGGGGCGGCCGCGGTAGCCGAAGGCCTGTACCCGGATGTTGTTGAGCTCGGCGACGTAGAGATCACCGCTGGCCTGGTCGACCGCCACCCCCCAGGCATCCCTGAACTGACCCGGCCCGGTGCCCCTGCTGCCCCACGCGCTCACGAAGGTGCCCGTGGCGGTGAACTTCTGCATGCGATCGTTGCCCAGGTCGACCACGTACACGTTGCCCGCCGCGTCGGTGGCCACACCCTTCGGTCCCTGGAGCTGCCCGGGCGCCGCGCCTTCCGTGCCCCAGCTGCCCAGGAACGTGCCGGTCGTGCTGAACCGCTGCACCCGGTGGTTGAACGAGTCGGCGACGTACACGGTGCCGCCGTGCACCGTGATCCCCTCCGGGTTGTCGAACTGGCCGTTGCCGGACCCGCGCGACCCCCACGCGGTGACGAAGGTGCCGCCCGAGGTGAACTTCTGGATCCGCCCGTTTCCGGCGTCGACCACGTAGACGAAGCCGTCACCGTCGACGGCGATGCCCGTCGGGAACTGGAACTTGCCACCGGTCCCCTGACCCCACTCGCCCCACTCGGTCACGAACTCCCCGCCGGCGGTGAACTTCTCGATCCGGTTGCTGTCCACCACGTAGACGAAGCCGTCACCGTCGATGGCGATGCCTTCAGGCGCCGTGAATTCACCCGGTCCCTCGCCGTAGGTGCCCCACATGTCGAGGAAGGTGCCGTCGTGGGCGAACCTCTGGACCCGCTGGCCCCAGAGCTCGGTGGTGTAGACGTCGCCATCGGCGCCGACCGCGACCCACTCGAGCAAGTCGAACTCGCCGGGGTCGTCGCCCCGCACACCTCCCCACATCGTGAGGAACGAGGGTGCCGGCTCCGCGGCCGCTGCCGGAGCGGCGCCACCCAGCATCGTCAGGCTCAACGCCAGGAGGGTCATGACCGCCACGGCACGCCGCACACTCGTCATGACCTCACGGTCGCGCTCCTGCGTCGTCGCGCCAGAGGCGAAGGTCACCCGGTCGCAAACCGTGTGTCGCGCGGTGCCCCCACGGGGACGGCCGGTCGGTCGGGGCCGCCCCGCGTGCCTACGGTCTCCTCATGAGCGAGTCGCCGACGTTCCGCACCGTCCTCTACGAGGTGGCCGATCGCGTGGCCACGATCACGTTGCACCGGCCCGACCGGCTGAACGCCATCGGCGCGGGAATGCCCCGCGAGCTGCGCCGAGCGGTCGAGCAGGCCGACGCCGATCCCGCGGTGCATGTGATCGTGCTCACCGGTGCCGGCCGGGCGTTCTGCTCCGGCTACGACCTGCAGGACTACGCCGAGCGCCCCGGCACCAACGCCGGTGTGCAGGACATGCCGTGGGACCCGATGGTCGACTTCGCGATGATGTCGCGCAACACCGAGGACTTCCTGTCGCTCTGGCGGGCGACCACCCCCACGATCGCCAAGGTCCGGGGCTTCGCGGTGGCCGGTGGGAGCGACATCGCCCTCTGCTGCGATCTGGTGGTGATGGCCGAGGACGCCAAGATCGGGTACCCGCCGGCCCGGGTGTGGGGCTGCCCGACCACGGCGATGTGGGTGTACCGACTGGGCGCCGAGCAGGCCAAGCGCATGCTGTTCACCGGCGACCTGGTGGACGGGCGGGAGGCGGCGGCCATGGGCCTGGTGCTCGAGGCGGTGCCCGAGGCCGACCTCGACGCACGCGTCGACGCGTTGGCGCGGCGCGTGGCCGGGGTGCCACGGAATCAGCTGATGATGCAGAAGCTGATGGTGAACCAGGCCATGGAGGCCATGGGGATGCCCGCCACGCAACGCCTGGCGACGCTCTTCGACGGCATCGCCCGTCACACCCCCGAGGGCGTGTGGTTCAAGGAGCGGGCCGAGGAGGTGGGCTTCAAGCAGGCGGTCCACGAGCGTGACGGCGGCGACCCCATCGCCGAGGGGGTGAGCCGATGATCGGCGACCTCGATGCCGAGCGGGCGGTCGAGCGCCTGCTGCACACCTACGCCGAGCGCGTCGACGCCGGCGACTTCGCCGGGGTCGGCGCCCTGTTCGGTCACGGTCGCATCGCCACCGACGACGGCACCGTGGTGGCCGAGGGCGCGGTTGCGGTCGAGGCCCTGTACCAGGCCACCACCCGTCGCTACGACGACGACGGGACGCCCCACACCAAGCACGTCACGACCAACGTGATCATCGACGCCGACCGGGGATCGGTCCGGGCCACGGCCCGCTCGTACTTCACCGTGTTCCAGGGCCTGGCCGACTTCCCGCTGCAACCGATCATCAGTGGCCGCTACCACGACACGTTCGCCCGCATCGACGGCGTGTGGTGGTTCGAGGAGCGCCGGATGATGCCCGAGCTCTTCGGCGACCTCAGCCACCACCTGCTCATCGACCTCTGATTCCCTTTGAGCCCCGGCGAGGAGCGATCCGATCCCACGACGCTCGTTCTGGCCGGCCAGCGTGTCCAATGCCACGGCGCTCGTTCTGGCCGCGCCAGCGTGTCGTGTGTGCGACACAGGACCGCGGCCGGAACGGCCGATCGCTGCTGACCGAGCGGCCCCATAGGGTGGCGACCATGTCGATCAACGATCTGTTCTCCGTGGAAGGCCGGACCGCGCTCGTCACCGGAGGCAGCCGGGGCATCGGCCTCATGATCGCCCGCGGGTTCGTCGAGGCGGGGGCCACGGTCTACATCTCGTCGCGCAAGGCCGACGTGTGCGAACAGGTGGCAGAGGAGCTCTCGGCCGTCGGGACCTGCGTGGCCCTGCCCGCCGACCTGGCCACCGAGGACGAGTGCCGCCGCCTCGCCGCCGAGGTGGCCCAGCGCGGGCCGGGCCTCGACATCCTCGTCAACAACGCCGGCGCGAATTGGGGCGCACCCCTCGAGGACTTCGACGAGGCGGCCTGGGCCCGCGTCCTGGACCTCAACGTGAAGGCCGTGTTCCACCTCACCAAGTTCTGCGTGCCGAGCCTGCGCGCTGCATCGGCGCCGGGCGTGCCGTCGCGGGTGATCAACATCGGCTCGGTGGACGGCCTGCACGTGCCCACGTTCGACACGTTCTCGTACTCCACGTCGAAGGCCGCGGTCCACCACCTCACCAAGGTGATGGCCCGCAAGCTGGCCCCGGAGATCACCGTCAACGCGGTGGCGCCAGGGCCGTTCGAGAGCAAGATGATGGCCGCCACCCTCGACGCCTTCCGCGACGTGATCGTCGACCAGTGCCCGCTCGGGCGCATCGGTGCGCCCGACGACATGGCCGGCGTGGCCATCTACCTGGCGTCCCGCGCGGGCGCCTACGTGACCGGCGCGGTGATCCCCGTCGACGGCGGGCTGGTCACCACCATCTGAGATGACCGAGCTGACCGCGCTGGCCCCGGGTGTGCACGCCTGGCTCGACCCCGCGCCCGACGTGGGCCACCCCGACGCCGGCGTGGTGGTCGACGAGGACGGCATCACCCTGGTCGACACGCTCTGCGTGGCGTCCCAATGGGAGCCGTTCGCCGCCGCGGTCGAGGCCCTCGGCCCGCCCATCCGCCGGGTGGTGCTCACGGGCAGCCACCTCCCGTACGTGGGCGGCACCCGCCGCTTCTGGCGAGCGGCCATGTATGGCACCGCTCAGGCCAGCGCCCACCTCGACCAGCCGGCCCAGCCAGCGGCGCTCCGCCGTCTGTTCCCGGCGCTGGCCGGTGAGCTCGACGACGAGCTCACCACCCGGCCCGTCAGCCACGTGGTGACCGAGGCCACCTACGTGAGCGGCGCGGTGATGGTCGTGCCGCTCCGCGGCCAGATGGACGAGAACCTGGTGGCGGTCGTGCCTGGGGCCGACGTGGTCTTCGCGGGCGCGCTGTGCAGCTTCGGGGTGACGCCCCTGGCCTTCCAGGGCGACCCGGCGGCGTGGGCCGACACCCTGTCGGCGGTGGGCGACCTGGCGTCGGTGATCGTGCCGGGCCACGGGCCGGTGGGTGGCCCTGACGAGCTGCTGGCCCAGCAGGCCTACCTGTGGGCCTGCGTGGAGGCCGAGGGCGACCCGTCGGCCATCCCGGCGGGCCCCTGGGACCGGTGGCCCGGCCGCGACTGGGACGAGGTGAACGTGGAGCGGGCCGCCCTGCTGGCCCAGGGCGACACCAGCGTCCCCCGCAGTCTGCTGCGACGCCTGGGCGAAGACGGATGAGCACGTGGACCGTTTCATGGGCACGACGGACCAGAAGGAGACGATCGTGGGCGACCTGACCGACGAGGAGCAGCGCCGGCGGCGGGAGGCCATCGCCCAGCTGATGCCCACCACGCCCTTCATCGGGTGGCTGGGACTGGTGGTCGAGCGCTACGAGCCCGACCACGCCAGCACGCGCATCCCGTTCCGTCACGAGCTGACCAACGACGGCACCCACTACCACGGCGGTGTGATCGCCTCCGCCCTGGACACCTGCGGCGCGCTCGCGGCGTGGTCGAACCACGACTTCGGCAAGGGCCAACGAGCCTCGACGGTGTCGATGAGCATCCAGTACGTCGGAACGGCAAAACGATCCGACCTGCTGTGCCACGCCACTGCGATCAAGCGGGGCAGAGAGCTCACCTTCACCGAGATCACCGCCACCGACGCCGATGGCGGGGCGGTGGCCCACGCGGTGCAGACGTACCGCATCGTGTGAGGCACGTGGACATGACTCACCCGCCGCCACGGTCCAGGGCGGTGAGCAGACCGGTGCGGCTCACGCTCGCCGCCTGCCTGCCGGTCGCCGTCGTCATGGTCGTGCTCTTCGCGCGGGAGCCCAGCTATCGGGCCAGCGGGGTGGTCACCCTGTCGCCCGGAGCGCAACCGGGCGAGTCGACGCTGCCCCTGGGGCAACGCGCGTCGGTGGTCCGGGCCGAACAGGCGGTGGCCGAGGGCCCGGAGCTCCGCACGCTGCTCGACCCCGTCCTGGACTTCTCCTACGACTACTCCGTCGAAGCCGACGACGCGGCGGCCACTCTGCGCTTCACGGCCACCGCATCGTCGGCGCAGGAGGCGATGGCGGCTGCCGCGACCGCGAGTGGTGGTTTCGTGTCGCAACGTCCGAGCCTGCCCGGCGCAGAGTCCGCGCCCGGGGCGACGGTGTCCGAGGCCGCGTCGTTGCCGACCGAGCCCACGTCGCCACCGTTCTTCCTGCTCGCCGTGGGGGGCATCGTGGCCGGTGCAGCCCTCGCCGGAGCCCTTGCCGTCGCGTCCACCGTGCGCCGGCGCCGCACGCCCGGCACCTCGGGAGGAACCGACCAGACGGAGCGGGAGGGTCCCGGTCCTGGGCCGGCGGCCCGAGCCCCGGTGTCGCCGCGGCGCGTGGGGCTCGGCCTGGTCGTCATCGTCGGCGCCACCGTGCTCCTCGCCGCGTCGCTGGCCGGGGCACACGAGCTGTGGGAGGTGCGGACGACGACCGACCACCAGGTGGAGGCCATGATCGAGTGCATACCGGGTTGGCTGGACGAGATCCCCGACGGGGCGTCGATCTACCCCCAACCCGACCCGCCCGAGGTGCGTGACCAGTTCTGGCTGGTCCGGCTGACCGAGCTGGCCTTCCCCCGGCTTCGGGTGGCAACTGCCCCTGAGGACGCGGACTTCCAGGTGAAGATCGTGCTCGTGGGCGAGGGAGGTCGCGAGCCGTGCGCCGGCTACGCCGCGATCGTCACCCCGGCATGAGCCCGAGGGACGAGGGCGTGGCCCGAGCGGCCCGTGAGCGAAGCGAACAGGAGGGGGAAGCATGAGCCCGAGGGACGCCGCCTCCGTGGCCGAACGGGCGACGGGCGTGGCCCTTGAGCGAAGCGAACAGGAGCGGGACAGCTGAACCCCCCCTTCGAGGTGGCGGCGGTCACCTTCGCGCTGTTGGCCGTGGTCGGGCTCGCTCCCGCGCGCGTCGTCGCCCGCTCACGCCCCTGGGCCGTCGCACTCACCCCCGTCACCGGCGCGCTCGGTTGTGCCGCGGCCGCATCGCTGTGCGTGCTCACCCGCACCTCGATGGTTCCCTGGCTGGTCGCGCTCACCGTCGCCGGCTGGATCGCCCTCGGAGTGGCCCGCCGGCACACGGTCCTCGCGAACGAGCCGGACACCGGCGCGGCCGTAGTGCTCCTCGCCGCCGCGGTCGTCGCCCTCGTCCCGGTCGTGATGGTCGACCTGCCCGCCACCGTCTCCGACGCCCGCTCGATCTGGTGGCTCCATGCCGCGTGGTTCCGCGCCGGCGGGTCGCTGGCCGCCGACGCCATGCACGACCCGGCCTACGGGGGCTCCCTTCCCGCGCACCCTCCCCTCGTCCCCAGCGTCGTCGCCGCGGTGTGGCACCTCGACGGCGCCTACGACCGCGAGGTGGCCCTCCGGGTGAGCCAACTGCTCACCGCCTGTGCCGCCGCCGCGCTGGGCTTCGTCACCGCCCGGGTGCTGCGCCTCACCGGGGCCGGCGGCGCGCTCGTCGCCGCGGGCGTGACCTGGTTGGCCTGGTCGGCCAAGGTCTCGGTGGGCCTCGACGGCCTGCTCGACCTCACGTGGGCGCTCCTGCTCGCCGCCGGCGCCGTGCTCTGGCTGGCCGGCGACACGGGCCGGCGGACGATCGCGGCCGGCGCCCTCTTCGTGGCGGCGGCGATGCTCACCAAGTCGGAGGGCCAGGTGGGCGCCCTGCTCCTGGCCGCCCTCGCGACGGTGCGCTTGCGCTCGGCCTGGCCCCGAGCGGCCATCGTGGTCGGCACCGTCGTTGGAGCGGCTGCGATGTGGCGCCTCGTGATCACGCCGTCGCGCTACGACACCGGCGACCTGAGCCGCCTTCCCGAGCTGGTGCAGCCGGGCAGTGCCGGCTGGGAGCGCATGACGACCGCACTGGGCGACTTCGCCGGCCAACTGGGGCCGCTGGGGTGGCTCGGCGTGGCCCTCGTCGTGGCGGTCGTCGCGCTCGGCCGCGACCCGTCGGCTCGCGTCCGCCAACCCGGGCTCCTGGCCATCCTGGTCCTCGCCGCCGGCGTGGCGCTCGCCAACGCCGCCGTGTTCGCGCTCCGCCCCGAGGAGATGGATGCGCTGCTGCACGGCGCGTCCTACCGGACGATCATCGTGGTCCGGTTGCTCGTGCTCGTCGACGTGGTGCTGGCCCTGGTGGCGGCGGAGCGGGCGTTGCGGACCGGGCGCTCGGCGCAGGACCCAGGCACCGCCGGCGCTGGCTCCGGTGGCGATCACCGCGAGGCGCGTACGGCTCAGTTCGGCAGTTGGTGACGCTGGAAGAACGCCCAGGCGAGTTCGGTGGCACTGATGTCCTGCGTGGTGTGACCCGCGACCGAGGCCAGGCCACCCGCGGCGGGGTCGGCGGTCTGGCCGTCATCGCTCCCGCCGCCCAACGCGGTGCCGGGCCAGCTGTGGCCGCCGCCCTCGACCAGGTAGAGGACCACCTCGGTTCCACCGTCGCAGTCCGGCCACGAGCGCCGGACCACCTCGTCCGACACCCGCTCCTCGGTCGCCGTCGGCGCGCAGCCGTCGCGCGCCGCCCATGCCGCCATGGAGTCGTCGACCGGCGGGAAGGCGATCCGGTCCACCTCGGCGGCCTGCTCCGCGGGCGTGGCCGCAGATGCGTCCAGACGGTTCGAGCCGAGGAAGGCCCGCAACATGTCGCCGAGGCCGCCGCGGTAGGGCAACACGTTGTCGGCGGTGCCGTAGGTCACCTGGATGGGCACGGGAGGGCCGGTGTCGCAACCATCGAGCATGGCGAGGCCGGACACCGGCGCGACCGCGGCGAACACGTCGGGCAGGCGACAGGCGAGCGCCGAGGACATCAGCCCGCCGTTGGAGATCCCTGTGGCGTAGACGCGCGACGTGTCGACGCACAGACCGTCGCCCATCCGGGCCACCAGGTTCTCGATGTACGAGACGTCGTCCGACGCGAGGCCGCTGGAGATGTAGTTCCAGTGGGGGATGGCGCCGAGGCCCTGCGGGGTGGCCACGAGGAACCCCTCGGTACGGGCGAGGTCCTCCATGCCGGTGACCGCGGCCTCCAGGTCGTCGTTCATGGTCAGGCCGTGGATGTCGACCACGAGCGGCGCCGGGGTGCCGGCGCGGTAGGACGCCGGCACGAACCGCCGGTACTGCCGGGCGACGCCGTCGGAGCGCATCTCCTCGTGGGACACGCCGGCGGTGGGCGCACCATCGCCGGCGCAGCCGGCGGACGGCCTCGGGGCGCCTGCGTCCGTCTCGCCGGCCCGCGCCGGCTCTCCCCCGACGGTGGCCGTCTCGGTCGTCGCCGTCCCACCGGCCGCCGCCGGGTCGGGGTCGTCGGCCCCGGCGCCCGCCGCGCACCCCGCGGCCACGAGCGCGAGTGCGCAGGCGACGAGGACGGCGAGCAGACCGCTGGCGGTGGTGCGCGGAGAGGGGCGAACCGTCATCAGGGGATCCTCGCGACGTGCACCCGCCGAGTGTACGAGCGAGGGGCGCCCGGGCTCAGCGCGCCGGCACGGGCGGCAACCGCAGCACCGCATCGATGCCGCCCCCGGACGCCTCCCGCAACTCGAGGTCGCCGCCGTCGATGCGGGCCAACCGACGGGCGATGGGAAGGCCGAGACCGCTCCCGCCGAGGCGGGGCCCCGGTGCGGCCACGCTCCAGAAGCGGTCGAAGGCCCGTCCCCGCTCCTCGGCGCTCATGCCCGGCCCCTGGTCGACGACATGGGCCTCGACGACGTCGCCCTGCGCCTGGCACGAGAGCGTGACCTGACTTCCCTCCGAGGACACGTCGAGCGCGTTGGCCAGCAGGTTGTCGATCACGCCGGCCACGTGATCCGGGGTGCCCAGCGCGAGGACCGGTGAGCCGGCGTCGCCGGCGACCAGCTCCACCCCCTGCTCGGCGGCCACCGGCGCCCACACCTCCCGCCGCTCCGCCAGCAGCGCGACCAGGTCGAGCGGCTCCGCGGTCACGGTCGTCGAGATGCGCTCGGCCCGGGCCAGCGCCAGCAACCCGTCGACCAGCCGCGACAGCCGGCCCACCTCCCGCAACGCGGCGTCGACCTCGTCCTGCTCGCCGGGATCCACCTCCTCGCGGATGTTCTCGAGCTGCAACCGGAGGGCGGTGAGGGGGGTGCGCAACTGGTGGGACGCATCGGCGACGAACGCCTCCTGGGCCGTCACCAGCTCCTCGAGGCGCGCCGCGGTGTCGTTGAACGCGACCGACAGCGACCGCACCTCCGGGGGTCCGTCGTCCACCCGGGTGCGGGCCTCGAGATCGCCGTGCCCCAGTCGTGTGGCGGTCTCCTGCAGCCGCTTCAGGGGACGCACCACCGAACGGGCGAAGGCGATGCCCACCACCGTGGCCGCCGCGAGCGTGACGAGCCCCACCGTCGCGAGGCGCAGCCAATTGCGGGCCACCCGATCGTCGACGGTCGAGGTGGGATAGGTGATGCGCACCGCGCCGTGGACCTCGCCGCCCGACGCGACGGGCACGGCGACGTAGAGCAGGTTCTCGTCGAGGGAATCGGAGTGGCGGGTGCCGGTGGCGACCCGCCCGCTCAGTGCGACCTGGATCTCCGGCCGGCTCGCGAACGAGCGGTCCCCCGGCCGGAGCGGGTCCGAGTCGGCCACCGCGACGCCGTCGGCGTCCACGATCACCACCCGGCCGCCCGTCCGTTCCTGATACGCCTCGGCGACGGGCTGCAGCTCGATGTCCTGGGTGCCTTCGAGGCTGTCCTCGGCCAGCGAGGCCAGGGCCACCGCGTCGCGCTCGACGTCGAAGGTCAGCTCGTCGAGCTGGCGGTGGGCGTAGGAGATGCCGAGCGGCACCTCCAGGATCACGAGGACGAAGACCGTGAGGGTGAGGTAACCGAGGAGGAGCCGGCGGGTCACGTGCCCGAGCCGAGACGGAACCCCACGCCCCGGACGGTCTCGATGAGGGTGGGGTCGCCCAGTTTCTTGCGAAGGGACGCCACATGGACGTCGAGGGTCTTGGTGGGCCCGTACCAGTGGGCGTCCCAGACCTCCTCGAGGATCTCGTCCCTGGTGCGGGTGGCGCCGGGGTCGCCGGCCAGCAGGGCCAGCAGGTCGAACTCCTTGCGGGTGAGGGTCACCTCCCGACCGTCCACGGTGGCCCGCCGGGTGCGGGTGTCGACCTCGACCCGCCCGGCGTGCAGCACCGGGTCGGGCTCGGCCTCGTCGTCGCTCCCCTGCCGCGACGCCGCGCGGCGCGTCACGGCGCGGATGCGGGCGACCAGCTCGCGGAAGCCGAACGGCTTCACCACGTAGTCGTCCGCGCCGAGCTCGAGGCCCACCACCCGGTCGACCTCGTCGCCCCGGGCGGTGATGACGATGATGGGAACCTCCGACTCGGCCCGCAGCCGCCGGCACACCTCGTAGCCGTCGAGGTCGGGCAGTCCCAGGTCGAGCAGCACCAGATCCGCGGGCTCGGCCGCGAGTGCCTCGGCGCCGGTGGCCACCCGGGTCACGTCGAACCCCTCACGCCCGAGACCCTTGACCAAGGGCCCGGCGATGGCGTCGTCGTCTTCCACCAGCAGCAGCCGCACGGCACCACCGTCGCACGAATCGGGCCGATTGGGCGCGACGGTGCCGATCTTTGCCAACCCTTTACTCTCGGCTGCCCGCTGCTTGTCGATGCCTCTCGTACGGTCCGGTGGTCGGATCGCAACCGGGAGGAACCCCCCATGGAACGACGCAAGGCACTCGCCGTGGCAGGCACCATCGCCGGCACCCTGGCCGCCGCCGGGGCGGCCATGGCCGTCAACTTCGGCCTGCTGGGCGCCCAAGCGAGCCCCGTCGGCAACCTGGACGTGAAGAGCGCGGCCTCGCTGGCCCCACACCCCACCACGACCACCACCGAGCCGCCCCCCGAGGTCACTGTGGTCTACCAGGACATCCCGGTGCCCACCGGCGGCGGTGGCACCTCCGGGAGCAGCGGCGGCAGTGGCGGGTCGTCCGGCGGTGGCTACTCGGCCCCGGCCCCGGCCCCCGCCCCGACGCCGGCCGCAGCCCCGGCCGCCACCCCCGCGGTGGCCCCGACGCCGACCCCGACCTACAGCGACGACGACGGCGACGACGGGGGCGACGACGGGGGCGACGACCACGCTGATGACCACGCTGACGACGTCGAAGAGCCCGACGACGATGACTGACCGCACCCCCCGCATCGTGGTGGACCCCGACGGGCTGCCGCCCAGGCGCCAGCGCAGGAAGCGGCCCCACGCCGCCGCCACCACCCGCATCCTCACCGCCGGGGTGGCCACCACCGCAGCGTTCGGCATGGTGGCGGCCATGGGCCTGGCCAACCCACCCGAGGACGCCGCCGCCGACACCCCGGCGCCGACGGTCGTGCCCACCACGACGACCACGGCGCCGGCCCCGGAGCCCCGCCAGATCATCATCGTGCGGCCCCGCTACGTGCCCGTGCCGTCGAGCTCCGGCGGTTCCTCGGGTAGCTCGTCCGGCGGATCCTCGGGATCGTCGGGCTACTCCGGATCGAGCGGATCGTCGGGCGGCTCGTCGTACTCGGCCCCCGCGCCGGCGCCGGCGCCGGCGCCCGCGCCCGCCCCGGCGCCGGCGCCGGCGCCGGCCCCCGTCACCAGCACGGGCGGCAGCTGAGCCCACGAGCGGCGCTTCACCTCACGGCGTCCCAACCGCACCCAAGGCCTGCTCTGGCCGCGGATCCCCCTCGTCGCCCCGCGAGGAGGATCTCGCGGCCAGAGCCGCGCCCGGACCCTCGCTCCGGTTCCGACCATCGCGCCGGTGCGCCATGGCTCCGGGCCCGCGACCGTGCTCCGGCGGTGGCGAACCCGCCCACGCCGACCTGACGAGTCCCGCCCGGGCACCGTGCGCCCGGCGTGACCAGGAGCCAGGAGCTAGGAGCTAGGAGAGTTGCTTGGTGACCTGCTCGAGGGCTTCGTCCTCGGACACGTCGAGGGCGAAGCTGAGCTCGGAGACCAGCACGCCCCGGGCCTTCACCAGCATGGACTTCTCGCCGGCGGACAGGCCCCGGTCGGCGTCACGCAGGGCCAGGTTCCGCACCACCTCGGCCACCTGGTAGACGTCGCCGGACTTCAGCTTCTCCTGGTGGTTCTTGAAGCGGCGGCTCCAGTTGGAGGGCTCGCGGACGTCCCGCTTGGCCAGCAGCTGGAAGAGGTCGTCGACGTCCTCGCGGGCGATGGGCCGGCGCATGCCGACGGCCTCGGCGTTGGTGGCGGGGACCGACAGCATCAGGTCGCCGTGCGCCATCCGGAGCACCAGGTACTCCTTCTTCTCGCCGAACTCCTCCCGCTGCTCCTTGCGCTCGATCACTGCAGCGCCATGATGCGGGTACACGACGCGGTCGCCGACTTCGAACAAGGGTGCACTCCTGGGGTCCGCCGAGAACGTCCCGCGCAGGGACCCGGCAACAGCAATTCGGGGCTTCCCAGGATGCCACGAAACGCGCCGTTCGCCACCCTGGCGGCGCCGGTTCCAGGGAGGGTCCTTGTTTACCGTCCTGTCGGCGAGACGGCGGCCTCGCCGCCAGGACCCATCCGATGATTCCGTCCGTCCGAGCGAGGGAACAAGCACCCTCCTACCATGACCGGCCGTGTCGATCGCCCCCGAGGACTGGTGGCTGCACTGCCCCCACTGCGACCGCTGGGCGCGAGCCATCGATCACGGCGTGGTGCGCATCGGCGCCCGCTCCAAGGGCAAGCGCACCCTCGCCCGCTGCTCGGTGTGCCACAAGTTCCGTTGGATCCAGGTGGTCAGCCAGCCCCCCGGCTGGCAGCCACCGGCGGGCACGGCGGCGTGATCCTCGCTGGGCCGGCTCGGGCCGACCGCGCTGCCCGCACGAGCGTGTCGTGCAGCACACGCCGGTACGGGCGAACGCAGGGCATTGGCGCGATCCGAGTCACCGGAGTTGTGCGCTCGGCAGTGGCGCACAACCCTGGCAAACGCCCGAGGCTCGAAGGAGGGGAGACCTGATGCTCGGCTGGTACATATCCGTCCGCCGCAAGGCGGCCAGACGCAAGCGACCAGCGACGGTCAACTCTCCCTCTGGGCCCCGCATCGCCGCTTGGCAGGGTGGTCTCGACGCGATCGATTGGCTCGAGGCGCTGATCCCCGACGGCGCGGTGATCGACCTCCACGGCAACGGCTACCCCCGCCGCATGACGGGACGGGCCGACGCACTCGTGCCGACGATCCTCGCGGGCCCACCGGGCGCGCACGACGTCTGGGTCGCAGGACCGAACGACCGGTTCGTCGCGGAACCCGTCGACTCGCTCGGAACCGGCTGGCTGGGGCGGACCACCATCGATCGTCGGGAGGCCGAGCGATGCTCGCCCACCGAATGGCTGCTCCTGGAGGTGTGGGACGAGAGTTGATCGCCGACGGACCTGGATCAATCGTCCCACCGGGGGCTGACCTGCGTGCGACTGTTGCCGCTCGGCGACATATTCGGTTGTCTCCGTACGGCTACAACCCTACGATGTAGTCGCTCGTTGACATCGAGGATCCGCCATGCGACCGATCAGAACGACAGGAGAGCTCGGCGCCGCGATCAAGGGGCGCCGTACCGATCTCGGCTGGAGCCAGGCAGGACTGGCGAAAGCGGCCAACGTGAGCAGGCCATGGCTCTCGGAGTTGGAGCAGGGAAAGCGTTCTGCCCAGGTGGGGCTGGTCCTCGCCGTGCTCGACGCCCTCGACCTGTCCGTCCGCCTCGACCCGGACGTGCACCTCGACCAAGAGGTGGGCCCTGGTTCGGCGGTGCTGGACGAACTCGTCGGGGAGCCCGATCGTGGCGACTGACCCGCTTGTCGTCCTGCTCGAGGGACAACCCATCGGCGCGATCGTCCGGGACGGCAACGGCCGACTACGCCTCACCTACGACGATGCCTACGCGAGCGATCAGTTCGCGACACCTCTTTCGGTGTCGATGCCACCGGTCGTGCGCGTCCACACCGACCGGGCGGTCACCCCTTGGCTATGGGGTCTGCTGCCCGACGACGAGCACGTCCTGCGCCGCTGGAGCCGCGACCTATCGGCCTCGGCGACCTCACCCTTCTCGTTGCTGGGCACCCAGGTGGGCCACGACTGTGCCGGGGCCGTCCAGTTCGCCCGAGCGGACGATGCCGAGGCATTGGCCGGACGACCGGGCGCAATCGAGCCACTCGACGAGTCGGACGTCGCCACCCTGTTGCGGGAGCTCCGCGAGGACTCGACCTCCTGGCTCGGCCCTGGCTTCACGGGCCAGTTCAGCCTTGCGGGGGCGCAGGCCAAGACGGCCCTCCACCTCGCCGACGGACAGTGGGGGCGCCCGACCGGCTCGATGCCGACCACCCACATCCTCAAGCCGGCCGTACCCGGCTTCGAGGCGCAGGACCTGAACGAGCACCTGTGCCTCGCCGCGGCTCGCCATCTCGGGCTGGAGGCCGCAGAGACGCAGATCCTCACGTTCGAGGATCAGACCGCCATCGTGGTCCGGCGCTACGACCGGTCGGTGGACGACCGAGGTGGGCCGGTGCGGATCCATCAGGAGGATCTGTGCCAGGCCGCGGGCCTCCATCCGGCATCGAAGTACCAGGCCGACGGCGGTCTCTCGCCGCGGGCGATCGCCGAGCTGTTTCGGAACAAGATGCCCGCGAGGTCCGCCAACCGTGCCGTAGAGCGCTTCGCCGACGCCCTCATCCTCAACTGGCTGATCGCCGGCACCGACGCCCACGCGAAGAACTACTCGTTGCTGCTGACCGGACACGAGATCCGCCTGGCGCCGCTGTACGACATGGCGTCGTTCCTCCCCTACGACACGTCGAAGGGACACAAGGTGAAGCTGGCGATGAAGATCGGCGACGAGTACCGCCTGCTCGGCACGGACCGTCCCGGCCCGTGGGAGCGCACGGCCAAGGACCTGGGCCTGCGCTACGAACCGCTCAGGCTTCGCCTGCTCGACCTGGCAGACCGCGTCACCGACGCGTTCGCCACCGCGGCGAGCGATCCATCAGTGACGGCACTGGAATCAGACCTCCCGACCCGGCTCGCCGACCTTGTCGCCGCCCGCGCCACCCACTGCCTCGAGGCGCTCGGTTGAGAACGGCCGAGCTCGCGCAAGCGAGCAACCTCCCCTCTTCGTGACGTCCCGGACCGTCCACCTGGCTCCCGACGCGGTGCAGGCTGGGTGGGGCTCAGCTGCAGCCGCTGGTGCTGCCGCAGCTGGGGCAGGCGTGGCACGAGCCGGCCCGCTGCATCTGGACGCCGCACTGCATGCACATGGGGGCGTCGGAGGCGGGGGTGCCCGCCGGCGCCAGCGACATCTGCACGGCGAGGGTGGACGCCGACTCGATCGACGGCGGGTCCGACGCCATGTCCATGCCCTGACTGGTCTCGGTGACGGTCTCCTCGACGCCCGGCAGCGTGGGCTGGGTGCGCTCGCCCACGGTGAGGATGCCGATCTCGGCCCGCTCCTCGGGGCTGAGGTACAGCACCGCCAGGCGCCGGAACAGGTAGTCCATGAGGCTCGAGGCGAAGCGGATGTCGGGATCGTCGGTCATGCCCGCGGGCTCGAAGCGCATGCCCGTGAAGGCCTCGATGAAGCTGCGCAACGGCACGCCGTACTGGAGGCCGTGGCTGATCGAGATGGCGAAGGCGTCCATGATGCCGGCGAGGGTGGAACCCTGCTTGGACACCCGCACGAAGATCTCGCCGGGTCGTCCGTCCTCGTACTCGCCGACGGTCACGAAGCCCTTGCAGTCGGCCACCCGGAACTCGAACGTGCGCGACGTGCGGGTGCGGGGCAACTTGTTGCGGATGGGCTCGTAGACGATCTTCTCGACGATGCGCTCCACGATCTCGGTGCCGGCGCCGGCGCCGATCTGGATGCCCGACGCGGCCCGGGTGACCGCAGCGTCGTCGTCGCCGCCGTCGCCCTCCACCGCACCCTTCTTGGCCATGGCGAGGGGCTGGGCCACCTTGCAGTTGTCGCGGTAGATCGCGACGGCCTTGATGCCGAGCTGCCACGCATCGATGTGGAGCTGCTCGACGTCTTCGACGCTGACGTCCTCGGGCATGTTCACCGTCTTCGAGATGGCGCCGGAGATGAACGGCTGCACCGCACCCATCATGCGGACGTGGCCGCTGTAGTGGATGGGGTTGTCGCCCATGGAGCAGGCGAACACCGCGACGTGCTCGGCGGCCAGGTGCGGGGCCCCCAGGATCGACTTGTGCTCGTCGATGTAGGCCACGATCTCGGTGATCTGCTCCGGCGTGTAGCCGAGTCGCCGCAGCGCGCGGGGCACCGTCTGGTTGACGATGGTCATGGTGCCGCCACCGACCAGCTTCTTCATCTTGCACAGGCCCAGGTCGGGCTCGATGCCGGTGGTGTCGCAGTCCATCATCAGCCCGATGGTGCCGGTGGGCGCCAACACGCTGGCCTGGCTGTTGCGCACGCCGGCGGTCTGGGCGATCTCGCAGGCGGTGTCCCACGACTGCTGGGCGGCGCCCAGCAGATCGGTGGGCACCAGCTCCTCGTCGATCTTGGCCGCCTCCTGGCGGTGCATGTCGAGCACCCGCAACATGTGCTCGGCGTTCTCGGCGTAGCCCGCGAACGGGCCCATGCGGGTGGCGGTGCGGGCCGAGGTGGCGTAGGCGTGGCCGGTCATGAGCGCGGTGACCGCGCCGGCCCAGGCCCGGCCCTCGTCGGAGTCGTACGGAAGCCCGAGGGCCATCAGCAGGGCGCCCAGGTTGGCGTAGCCGATGCCCAACTGGCGGAACCGGCGGGCGTTGTCGCCGATGGGCCCGGTCGGGTAGTCGGCGTTGCCGACCAGGATCTCCTGGGCGGTGAACACCACCTCGACCGCGGCGGCGAAGCCCTCCACGTCGAAGTGGTCGTCGTCGTCCAGGAACTTCAACAGGTTGAGGCTGGCCAGGTTGCACGCCGAGTTGTCGAGGTGCATGTACTCCGAGCACGGGTTCGAGGCGTTGATGCGGCCCGTGTTGGCTGCGGTGTGCCAGCGGTTGATGGTGGTGTCGAACTGCATGCCCGGATCCGCGCACTCCCAGGTGGCCTGGGAGATCTGGCGCATCAGGTCGCGGGCCCGGACGGTCTTGACCACCTCGCCGCCGAGCACCGCCCGCAGGTCCCAGTCGGCGTCGTCGAGCACGGCCTGCATGAACTCGTCGGTGACCCGCACCGAGTTGTTGGCGTTCTGGTACTGGGTGGAGTGGCTGTCG
>CAZWMT010000018.1:0-14166 GCA_964635055.1 uncultured Microthrixaceae bacterium
GTCTACCGCATGAGCGTGTCGCCGCCCGTGCCGGTGCCCGTGCTCGGCGCCGACGAGGTGAAGCGACTGCAGGACGCCGCCGACGCGGTGTACGTCGACCGTGCGGTCGTGGACTACGCCGTCAGCCTGGTGCTGGCCACGCGCGACCCCGCCACCCGCGGCCTGGCCGACATCAGCGAGTTCATCGCCTACGGGGCCAGCCCCCGCGCCAGCCTCGGCCTGCTGGCCGCCGGTCGGGCCCTTGCCCTCCTGCGGGGGCGCACCTACGCCCTCCCCCAGGACGTGTTCGACGTCGCCCCCGACATCCTCCGCCACCGTCTGGTGCTGTCCTACGAGGCCCTGGCCCAGTCCGTCAGCGCCGACCAGCTGCTCGCCCGCATCCTCTCCACCGTGCCCGCCCCCCGCATCGCCCCCAGCCAGGACCCGGCGCTCCTCCACGGGCACACCCCCCGCCACGGGCACGCGCCGCAGCCCGTCCCGGGTCCTGCGACCACCCCCGACGGGTCGAGTGGGCCCGCCGCCCAGATCACCGCGTGATGGCCGGCGCCGCGTGAACACGCCCCCCGCGATCGGCGGCGCGCCCGAACAGGTGCTGCGCCGCCTCGAGATCGACATCACCCACCGGCTCGACGGCATGTTGCAGGGCGACTACCGGGGCCTGGTCCCCGGCCACGGCAGCGAGCCCGGCGACACGCGGGAGTACCAACCGGGAGACGACGTCCGAAGGATCGACTGGAACGTCACCGCCCGGACCCAGGTCCCCCACGTGCGCGAGACGATCGCCGACCGCGAGCTGGAGACGTGGGTCGTGGTCGACCGCTCGCCGAGCCTGGACTTCGGCACCGCGGCCTGCGAGAAGCGCGACCTCGCCGTCGCCGCCGTGGCGGCCATCGGGTTCCTCACCGCGCGCACCGGCAACCGCTTCGGCGTGCTGGCCGCGGGTGGCACCGGGGTCGACACGCTTCCCGCCCGCAGCGGCCGGGCCCACCTGATGGGGGTGCTGCATCGCCTCGTCACCGCGCCGACGACGCACGAGGGTGGCGCCCCGCAGCCGGCCGACCTCGGGGCAGCCATGCGGCGGGCCGCGGGCCTGGCCCGCCGCCGGGGCCTGGTGGTGGTGGTGTCCGACTTCCTCGCGCCCGACGGCTGGGACCATCCCCTGCGGCTGCTGGCCACCCGCCACGAGGTCCTGGCGGTGGAGGTGGTCGACCCCCGCGAGCTCGAGCTGCCCGATGTGGGTGTGCTCGACCTGATCGACACCGAGACCGGCCAGCGGCGGGAGGTGCGCACCAGCCACCGCCTCCGCAGCCGCTACGCCGACGCCGCCCGCGAGCAGCGGGCCGCCATCGCCCGCGCCATCCGCGGCGCGGGCGCCGACCACCTGGTGCTGCGCACCGACCGCGACTGGCTGCTCGACCTCGTCCGCTTCGTCACGATCCGTCGTCAGCGGGTCGAGACCCTGCCCCGGCCCCTACCGTGATGAGCTTCCTGCAGCCGGCGTGGCTCTTCGTTCTCCTCGCCCCCCTGGCCATGCTGGTCGTCTACGTGGTGCTGCAGCGCCGCCGGCCCGACTACGCGGTGCGCTTCACCAACCTCGAGCTGCTCGACAAGGTGGCGCCCAAGCGCCCTGGGTGGCGCCGCCACGTCACCGCGGGGGTGTTCCTGCTGGCGCTGGCCGCGCTGATCGTGGCCGTGGCCCGCCCCGCCCGCGATGTGCAGGTGCCCGTCGAGCGGGCCACGGTGATCGTGGCGATCGACACCTCGCTGTCCATGGACGCCACCGACGTCGCCCCCACGCGCCTCGAGGCGGCGCAAGCCGCGGCCAAGCGGTTCGTCGACCTGTTGCCACCTCGTGTCAACCTCGGCCTCGTCACCTTCAACGGCGCCGCGCAGGTCCGGGTCACGCCCACCACCGACCGCGATGCGGTCGTCCGCGCCGTCGACGGCCTCGAGCTGGGCGAGAGCACCGCGACGGGCGAGGCCATCTTCACCGCACTGCAGGCCATCGAGGACATGCCCGACAACGGGGCGGAGGACCCCGCGCCCGCACGCATCGTGTTGATGTCCGACGGCACCCGCACGGTGGGCCGCAGCGAAGCCGACGCGTCCGCGGCCGCGGTCGAGGCAGGGGTTCCGGTGTCCACGATCGCGTTCGGCACCCCCGACGGCACCATCGAGTACACCGACGCCACCACCCCGCCCACGGTCATCCCGGTGCCCGTGGACGAGGAGTCGCTGCAGACGATCGCCGACGACACCGGCGGCTCGTTCTTCACCGCGGCCACCGAGCAGGAGCTCAGCGCGGTGTTCGACGACATCGGCAGCTCGGTGGGCCACGAGACCGCCCAACGCGAGATCACGCCGTGGTTCGTCGGCGCCGCGCTGGTGCTGTTCCTCGCCGCCGCGTCCCTCTCGCTCGCGTGGTTCGCCCGCCTGCCCTGAGACCCGTGCACGGCGGGCGCATCACACCGGCTCCTCCTCCGTCGGAGCGGCTTCGCCCTCCGGTTCAGCGGCGCCGGTCAGCGGGGTCGGCGGGCGGCGGTGCGGGCGATGAGCAACACCAGTCCCGTCACCAGCGCACCGAGGAAGAAGTGGGCCAGCACGTAGCGCTGGTACACGGCGCGGGAGATGGGGTCGGCGCCGAAGCTCACCGTGGAAACGCCGGCGTCGAAGGCCAGGCCCACGCCCCGCAACGCCGGCGGCACCACCGCAGCCGGCACGACCGCCTCCTCCCACGGCAACAGGAACCCGGTGAACGCCGCCGCCGGGACCGCCAGCACCATCAGGACCGGCACCGCCCACCGCGCCGCGTGCGAGCGCCGGCCGGCACCCCAGCGAGCCTGCACCATGGTGAACGCCAGGGCCCATGACGCCGGCATGAGGAGCGCGGAGGCCACGCGGTGGGCCACCCGGAGGCTCGTCGAGGCGTCCGGTTCCGGGTGGTACGCCCAGGTGAGGAGCAGGCCGGTCACCGCCAGTACGACCAAGAGGCCGAGGGTGACCGCGAGCGCGACCCGGAACCGCCGGCCGGCACCGCTCGACGATGGCGAGGCGTCAGGTGCCGGCACTGACCTTTTCGGACAGCACCCGTGACGACCCGCCGGGCTGCATCGTCACGCCGTACAGCACGTCGGCGGCCTCCATGGTGCGCTTCTGGTGGCTGACCACGAGCAGCTGCGCCTCCTGTCGGAACTCGTGCAGCAGGTCGAGGAACCGGTGCAGGTTCATGTCGTCGAGCGCGGCCTCGACCTCGTCGAGCACGTAGAACGGCGACGGCCGGCTGCGGAACACCGCGAACAGGAAGGCCAGCGCGGTGAGCGAGCGCTCGCCGCCCGACAGCAGCGAGAGCTTCTTGACGTTCTTGCCCGAGGGCCGGGCCTCGACCTCGATACCGGTGGTGAGCAGGTCGTCGGGGTCGGTGAGGCGCAGGCGGCCGCGACCGCCGGGGAAGAGCGTCTCGAACAGGGCCTCGAAGTTCGCCGAAACGTCGGCGAAGGCCGACGCGAACACGCTCATGATCTCGTTGTCGATGGCACGGATGACCTTGCCGAGGTCGCGCCGGCTGGACTTCACGTCGTCGAGCTGGGCCTGGAGGAACTCGTGGCGCTCCTGCAGGGCCTCGAACTCCTCGAGGGCCAAGGGGTTGATGGGCCCCATCAACCGCAGGTCGCGATCGAGGTCGCGCGCCCGGGCCGCCGGCGTGGTGCCCTCGGCCAGCTCCGGGCAGTGGGCGGCGAGGGCGCGATCGGGGTCGCAGTCGAGGTCGCGGCGCAACGTCTCGACGTGGGTCTCGAGGCGCAGGCGGGTCTCGGTGTCGTCGATCTCGGCGCGTTGCAGCAGCTCCCGGGCCTCCTGCAGCGCGCGCTCGGCCTCGGACCGCTTGGTGCGGAGGCCGTCGAGACGGCTGGCCACGGCCCGGGCGGCCTCGGACTGGCGGCGGCGGCGCTCGCGCAGCTCGGCCAAACCGGCCTCGACCACGCCCGAGCGCTCCGCCACGAACGCCGCCAACCGGTCGAGGGCGCTCTGGCGCCGGTCGAGCTCGACCCGCTTGGCCTCGGCCGCGCCCCGCTCGGCGGCATCCCGGGCCAGGCGCTCCTCGAGCTCGTCGAGGCGCCGGCGCAGGAACTGGCGGCGCTCGTCGAGCCCGGCGGCGCGCACCTCGAGGTCGGTGCGCAGGGCACCGATGGCCGCGGCCCGCTCCTCGATGCTGCCCCGGGCCTCGGCCAGGGCGCGGCCGCGAGCGGCGTGCTCCTCGTCCACCCGCTCGAGGGCCGGCAGCTCGGCCTCGAGCTCGGCCACCCGCTGCTGGTCGCGTTCGACCCGGGCGTCCAACTCGTCCACGTGGCTCTGCAACGCCTCGATCTCGGCGTTGGCGTCGGACAGGTCGGCCTCGACCCGGCCACGGGTGTCCGCCGCCGTGCCGAGCAGGGCGTCGTTCTCGTCGGCGGCCCGGCGCGTGACCTCGGCCCGCTGCCGCGCCTCGCCGAGTGCGGCCCGGGCCAGGTCGGCCCGGTCGGCGGCGGTGGCGGCACGGTTGCCCGCGGCCGCGGCGCGCCCCTGGGCCTCTTCCAGCGCGGCGCCGGTGGCTCCTGTCTGGGCCGAGCCCACCCGCCAGCCACTGGGGCCGAACCGGTCGCCGGCACGGGTGACGACCACCGCGTCGGGGTGGGCGATGGCCACGTCGACGGCTCCCGGCCAGTCGTCGACCGCCACCACGCCGCCGACGAGGGCATCGAGCAGCGCGTCGACGCCATCGCGACGGGACCGCACGTGGCCGCGGACGGGTTCGCCGAGCGGGGGCGGCGCCACCGCACGCCGGCTGTCCAGCAGCGGCACGACCGCTCCGGCGAGGTCACCGGCGTGCAGGGACTCGAGGGCGCTGCGACCGGAGGCGGCGTCGCCCACGACGACCGCAGTGACGGCCTCGCCGGCAGCGGCCTCGAACGCGGCCTGCCAGCCCTCGTCCACGTCGACCAGGTCGAGCAGGGTGCCCAGCACGCCACGGACACCGGTGAGGTGCTCGGCACCGGCCCGGGCACGCGCCTCGTCCAACGCGATGGCCAGGGCCTCGGCCCGCGCCTCCCAGGCATGCTGGTCCTTCTCGGCCTCGCGACGCTCCTCGTCAGCGACTGCCAGCGCGGCCTCGGCCGCGCCCAGCGCGGCGGCGGCCGCGTCACGCGCCTCGGCGAGCCCGGGGGCGGACGCGGTGGCTTCGCCGACGGTGGCCACGAACCGGCCGAGATCGTCGGCCAGGCGGCCGGCGCGCTGTTGGAGGCTGCCCAGTCGATGCCGCGCCCGCTCCCGCTCGGCCCGGTCGCGCTCGAGGCCGCCCCGGCGCGCCGCCAGCTCGCCGCGGGCCTCGGCCGCCTCGCCACCGCCGAAGGGCAGGGTGGCGTCGCCGTACTGCTGCTCGAACGACGCGCGGGCCTCGGCCAGCTCGGCCTCGACCGCGGACAGGTCCTCCCAGTCGGGGACCAGCCCCGCCGCCTCGGACTCGACCTCGGCCAGCTCGTCGCGCACCCGGGCGGCATCGGCCTCGAGGCTGAAGATCACCGCTTGGTCCACGAAGGCCATGCGGTCGCGGTCGACCCCCCGCCGGCGCTCCGTCACGACCGCGGTGAGACCCCGCGCCCGCTCGCGGAGCGACTCGAAGCGTGCCAGCGAGTCGCCCAGGTCGTCACCACCGGCGGCCGAGAGCTGGGCCTCAGCAGCCAGCACGGCCGTGTCCAACTCCACCAGCTCGGCCCGCAGCGCCGCGGTCCGCGCCTCGAGGTCGGCCCGACGCGCCTCGCCCGCGGCCAGGCGATTGCGCAGGGTCGACAGCTCACGGCCGGCCATGAAGATCCGCAGCGCGGTGAGCTCGGCCACCACCGCGCCGTGGCGGCGGGCGGCATCGGCCTGGCGCTCGAGGGGGCGCAGCGAGCGCCGCACCTCGCGCAACAGGTCGGCCAGGCGGGTGAGGTTGCCCTCCGTCGCCGCCAAGCGGCGCTCGGACTTCTCCTTGCGGCGGCGGTACTTCAGCACACCGGCGGCCTCTTCGATGATGAGCCGGCGGTCCTCGGGGCGGGCGTTCAGCACCGCGTCGATCTGGCCCTGCGACACGATCACGTGTTGCTGGCGCCCCACACCCGTGTCGGAGAGCAGCTCCTGGATGTCGAGCAGCCGGCACGGGACCCCGTTGATGGCGTACTCGCTGTCGCCCGTACGGAACAGCGTTCGGGTGATCGTGACCTCGGTGAAGTCGATCGGCAGCAGTCCCGCGGTGTTGTCGATGCTGAGCGACACCTCGGCCCGCCCCAGCGCCGGCCGCTTCGACGTGCCCGCGAAGATCACGTCGTCCATCTTCTGGGACCGCACGGTGCTCGGCGCCTGCGCGCCGAGCACCCAACCGATGGAGTCGACCACGTTCGACTTGCCGCTGCCGTTGGGCCCCACCACCACGGTGATGCCCGGCTCGAGCTCGAGCACGGTCGCGTCGGCGAAGGACTTGAAGCCCTTCATGGTCAGCGTCTTGAGGAACACCTATGCACCGCTCTTCGGCTGACGCCTCATCGCACCTGTCTGATCGCTCTTCGGCTGGCGCCTCATCGCACCGTCAAGGCTCGCTCGTCCCTCGCTCACCGGACCTGACCGTAGCCACTCCGTGCCGGGCCTCGGTTCACCCCGCGCGCGTGTTCGTCCGAGCGCGTTCTCACACCTGGCACTGGGGGCAGTAGAAGGTGGTGCGGCCGGCGAAGCGGGCCTTCTGGATCGGCGTGCGGCAGCGCCGGCAGGCCAGGCCGTCACGGGCGTACACCTTGTGGTGCTCCTGGTAGTCGCCGGTCTTGCCGTGGAGGTCCACGTAGCCCTGGTCGGCCAGGGTCGAGCCCCGGTACTTGACCGCGTCGTGCAGCGTCTCGACCACGGATCGGTAGAGCCGGCGGATCTCCTGGGTGCTGAGACTGTCGGCCGGGCGGTCGTAGCGGAGCCCCGCGGCGAACAGGATCTCGTCGCTGTAGATGTTGCCCAGCCCGGCCATGAACTTCTGGTCCATGAGCAGCGCCTTGAGCTTGGTGTGGCGCTTGATGAGCATCTCACCGAAGACCGTCCACGAGATCGGGGTCTCGACCGGGTCGAAGCCCAGCTCGGCCAGCTCCGGCACGTCCTCGGTGAGCTCGTCAGGCGTGCTGACGAACATCTCGCCGAACGTGCGGGGGTCGAGGAAGCGCAGCTGGCCCGCCTGGGTGAAGGTGATCACCACATGGGTGTGGTCGCCAAGGGGGTCACGGTTCTGGGCCCGACGCAACTGACCGCTCATGCCCAGGTGGACGACCAGCAGATCGCCGGTGTCGAGCTTGAGCAGCAGGTACTTGCCCCGGCGCTCGACGCCGGTGAACTTGGCCCCCTCGAGCTTGGCCTCGAACTCCTTCGGCGAGCCGTGGCGCCGGATCGACCGATCGCCGGTGGCCTCCACGGACTTGATGCGCTTGCCCACGACCTCCCGATCGAGCTCGCGTCGGATGGTCTCGACTTCGGGTAATTCAGGCACGTGTTCCTCTTCCCACCGGTTCATCGGCTTCGCCATCGGTCGTTGCCGCCAAGCGCTCCCAGGCCTGGTGCGCAGCGGCGGTCTCGGCTTGTTTCTTCGAACGTCCCTCGCCCTCGCCGACGACCTGTCCGTCGACGCGCACGGTGGCGAAATACCGTTTGTCGTGCGGCGGACCGTCGTCCTCCACCACCGAATAGCGCGGTGGTGTCTCGAAGCGTCGGGCGGCGAGCTCCTGCAGCTGTGACTTGTACTCGTTGCTGCCGGGACCCTCGGCCGCCGCGGCGATGCGGTCATCGAGCAGGCCGTGCACGACCTCGGTGACCGCGGCCAGGCCCGCGTCCAGGAAGACCGCCGCGAAGACCGCCTCCAGCGCGTCGCAGAGGATCGATGCCCGGTCGCGCCCACCGGTCTGGTCCTCTCCCTTGCCGAGCAGCAGGAACTTGCCCAGGTCGATGCTGCGGGCCACCTCGGCCAGGGCCTGGCCGCTGACGACCGCGGAGCGGATCTTGGACAGCTCGCTCTCGGAGCGGTCGGGGAAGGCCCGGTAGACGAAGTCGCTGACCACCAGTCCCACCACGGAGTCGCCCAGGTACTCGAGGCGCTCGTTCGAGTCCCCGCCGTGCTCGGCACACCACGACCGGTGCCGCAGCGCGAGCGACAGGAGGTCGGGGTCCGAGAAGGAGTGGCCGATGCGCTCGGCCAGGGCGTCAGCGGTGTCGACCGTGACCGTGGTCAGAGCCGGCCGACGACGTAGTCGACGGCGTCCCGGACGGTCTTGAGGTCTTCGAGGTCCTCGTCGTCGATGCGGAACCCGACCGAGCGCTCGCTCAACTCCTCTTCGAGGGCCTCCACCAATTCGATGAGTGCCAGCGAATCGGCGTCGAGATCGTCCGCGAAGGAGTCGCCCTCGTTGATGGTGGACGGATCGACCTCGAGGATGTCGGCGAGGCGGTCACGGACCAGCTCGAACACGCCTTGGCGGTCGAGCGGGCCTTGTTCCACATGGGTTTCGGCGGGCACGGAACACTCCTCGGACAGTCAACGAACGGCCGGGAGTATATCGGGACCAACCTTGTGCGCTTGTGAAGGGCGACGTCGTACGTCGCGGCCGTCAGTCGTCGACGGGCGCGACCGCTTGGCGGAGCAGGTCGACGAGGCCACCCTGGATCATCTCGTCGGCCACCTTCACCGCGTTGACGATGGCGGTGTCGTTCGAGGAGCCGTGGCTGATGATGCACACGCCGTTGACGCCGAGCAGCATGGCGCCGCCGGTGTTGTTGGGGTCGAACTGCTCGGCCAGCGGCACCAGCGCCGGCAGCAGCACCTCGGCCGCCTTCCTGGTCTCGTCGGTCGACCCGAACACCGCGTAGAGGGCGTTGATGAGCGAGCCCAGGCCACCCTCCAGGGACTTCAGGGCCACGTTGCCCGTGAATCCGTCGGTGACCACCACATCGACGTCGTCCGACATGATGTCGCGACCCTCGACGTTGCCGATGAAGGTGCCGCCGGCCACGTCGAGCCAGCCGGGCTCGTCCATGAGCGCGTGCGCGGCCTTGACCAGCGGGTTGCCCTTGGTCTTCTCCTCACCGATGGACAGCAGGCCCACCCGGGGGGTCTCGATGCCGTAGCGCTGCCGGCACAGCACCGCGCCCATCTGGCCGAACTGCACGAGCCACTCGGGGTTGCACTCGGCGTTGGCGCCCGCGTCGAGCAGGATCGTGGGCGTCGTGTCGGGCACCGGGATGGGTGTGGCGATCGCCGGCCGCGACACGCCCTTGATGCGCCCCATCCGCAACAGCGCGCTGGCCATCGTGGCGCCGGTGTTGCCCGCGCTGACCATCGCGGACGCCCTCCCGTCACGCACCGCCTCCGCGGCCCGAACGAGCGACGAGTCCTTCATCGTGCGGACGCTCGAGCCGGGATCGGCGTCCATGGCGATCACCTCGGACGCGGGCAGGATCTCGAGGTCGCCCACGTCGGCGAGATCCTCAGGTCGGCCCACCAGCACGACGGGGACCCCCAGCTCGGCCACGGCACGGCGCGCGCCGGCCACGATCTGGCCGGGGGCGTCGTCGCCACCCATGGCATCGACGGCGACCGGGAGCATCAGCGCAGTCCGCCCATCGGAGCGGTCAGTCGACGTCGATGGCCTGGCGGCCGCCGTACCACCCGCAGTTGCCGCACACGATATGGGGCTGCTTGGCGGCGTTGCAGCGTGGGCACACGCTGCGCGACGGGGCCTTCAGGCTCCAGGCCGAAGCCCGGCGACTGCGGCTCTTGGCCTTGGACGTCTTCTTCTTGGGAACAGCCATGGGTCTCTACCTGCGTACGGGGACTGGTGGGCGCCCGACCGGGCACGAGCGACCGATCCTACCGGGAAGCTCGGTCACTGGTCGAAGTCGAGCTGGTCGAGTGCGGCCCAGCGCGGGTCGGGCGCGGGCTCGGACCCCGCGTCGGCGGCCTCGGCGACGTCCTCGCCGGGGCCCTCGACGAACGCCTCGGGCACCGGGCCCCGGCAGTCCGGACCGCACAACGGCGCCACCGGCAGGCTGAGGAGCACGGCATCGCGGACCAGCGGCTCGAGGTCGATCTGGTCCTGGTCCAGCGGGTAGAGGTCGCCGTTGTCGGCATCGCCGTCGGCCAGGTCGCCGAACACCTCACGCACGTCCTGGTGCACCTCGCCCACCACCGGGTCGAGGCAGCGGCGGCACTCCCCCACCCACAGCGCACTGACGGTGCCCGAGGCCACGATCGTGTCGGGCTGCGAGTCGAGGACCAGGTCGACCGCCACGTCGGCCTCGGCCTCCACCCGACTGGACCCCACGACCAGGTCACCCAGGTCGGCCGCCGGCACCACCCGCACCACATCGAGGCGCGTGCCGGGGTGGCGCAACAGCTCGGTGACCCCGACGCGCAGGCGGCGACGGCTCACCGGTGACACCGCCGGGGTTCGTCGGCCCGAGCATGCAGCCAGCGACCCGCGCCCTCGTCGGCGACGGGCATCTCAGACGTCCTGGTCGAAGAACCCGCCTGAGCCCTCGGTGGACGGAGAGAAGTCCTCGATGCCGGCAAGGTCGTCGTGGCGGTCGTCGGGGGGCGGCGCGGTGGCCTGCAACCGCTCGCGCCCCGCCGCGACCGCGGCCATCGTGCGCTCGAGCACCGTCTCGAAGCTGCTGAGGCGCTGGTCGCAGAAGTCCTCCACCTGATGGCGCATCCGCCGCGCCTCCTCCTCGGCCGCCTCGATGATCCCGCGCGCCCGCTGCTCGGCGGCCTTCACCACCTCGGTGCGCTCGACCATGCGTGCGGCCTGCCCGCGGGCCTCGTCGAGGATGTCGTCACCCTCGCGACGCACCTTCACCAGGAACTCCTCACGCTCCTTCAGCAGCCAGCGGGCCGCCCGCAGCTCCTCGGGCAGCTGCTCGAGGGCCTCGTCGAGGAGCTCGAGGATCTCGTCCTTCTGGATCATCACCGAGGTGGACAGCGGCATCGGCCTGGCCGCCTCCAGCAGGTCGACCACCCGCCGGAGCAAGGGCTCGACCTCGGGCACCTGGTGCGGGCTCGGCGGCAACGAGGTGGCGAAGTCGTCCCGGCTCATGCCGGCCTCCCCTGACCGCGCCGGGCGCGTCGCTCGTTCGCTCGCTTCGACAGCGGGCCCGTCGCGGCGCTCACCGGTCGTACTTCCCCTGCAGACGCTTGGAGACCGCCGGTGGCACCATCGAGTCGACGTTGCCGCCGAAGCGGGCGATCTCGCGGATGAGTTTCGACGCCAGGAACGAATGGGTCGATGCCGACGGGATGAACAGCGTGTCGACACCGGAGATGGCGTGGTTCATCTGGGCCATCTGCAACTCGCTCTCGAAGTCCGACACGGCGCGCAGGCCCTTGACGATGAAGTCGGCCCCGACGTCGCGGGCCAGATCGACGACGAGGCTCGAGAAGGTGGTCAGGCGAACGTTGGCCAGGTGGCCGAGGGTCTCGACCAGGATCTCCTCGCGCTCCTCGAGGCTGAACAGCGGCTCGCCCTTCTGCGGGTTGCGCATGGCGGCCACGACCACCTCGTCGAACAGCCGGGAGGCGGTCTCGACGATCTCGAGGTGCCCGTTGTGGATCGGGTCGAACGAGCCGGGGTACAAGACGGTGGCCACGGGCCAACGGTACAGGCCGCGAGAACTGCTCGGAACGCCCTCGGCTCAGTCGTCGTCGGGGTCGGCCAGCACCACGTCCCACCGGTCGTTGCAGTCGGCGCAGCGGTAGGCCACCACGTCGCCGGGCTCGAACTCCTCGTCGGGCGGCGGGTGCGACAGGAGGTGGCACGTGCCGCCGCAGTCGACGCAGACGATGGCCTCGGGCGCGATCACCGCACCAGTCCACCACGCGTGCGGCGTCTGGTGCCGCAGATCAGGACTTGAGCAGGTTGTCGGCCTCGTCGTCGCCCAACAGCAGCTCGACCTCGTCGAGCAGGTCGGCGTGCGCGGACAGGTCGGTATCGCCGTCGACGATGGTGAAGGCCGCCTCGCGGGCCTTCACCACCCATTCCCGGTCGCGTCGCAGCGACGCCAGGCGCAGGTCGTTGCGACCCTTCTGCCGCTCGCCCATCAGCGTGCCCTCGCCGCGGAGGTCCAGGTCCACCTCGGCCAGTTCGAAGCCGTCGGTGGTGCGCACCATGGCACCCAACCGGGACTCGGCCTCGTCCGTCGCGCCCGACCCCACCAGGAAGCAGCGCGACCGGGCCGCACCCCGACCGACCCGACCCCGCAGCTGGTGCAGCTGGGCGATGCCGAACCGGTCGGCGTCGAGGATGACCATGACCGTGGCGTTCGGGACGTCGACGCCGACCTCGATCACCGTGGTCGCCACCAGCACGTCCAGGTCGCCGGACCGGAACCCGGCCATGACCGCTTCCTTGTCGGCCGCCGGCACCCGGCCGTGCAACAGGCCGAGGCGGAGGCCGTGCAACTCGCCGCCCCGGAGTTGCTCGTAGGTCTCCTCGGCCGAGGACACCTCGAGCTTCTCGGACTCCTCGACGAGCGGGCAGACGACGTAGGCCTGGCGTCCGGCCGCCACCTCGGACCGCACGACGTCCCAGACCGCCGGCTCGTCGGCGCCGGCGTCGGGCCCGCGCTGGGACTCGCCCTCGGCGTCGTCGACCGCGGCGAGCGTCGGTGCGGCGGGCTCGTCCGTACGGACCCAGACCGTCTCGATGGGGGTGCGCCCTGGTGGCAGCTCGTCGAGCACGGAGACGTCGAGGTCGCCGTAGACCGTCATGGCGGCCGTGCGCGGGATGGGCGTGGCGGTCATGACCAGCACGTCCGGCGTCGCCTCGCCCGCGGCCTTGGCCCGCAGCGCGGCCCGCTGCTCGACGCCGAAGCGGTGCTGCTCGTCGATCACGACCACACCCAGCGAGCGGAAGGCCACGCCCTCCTCGATGAGCGCGTGGGTCCCGATGAGGATGTCCACCGTGCCGTCGGCCAGGCGCTCGGCCAGCCTGCGGCGCTCGGCCGCGGTGGTGCGGTTGGTCAACAGCTCGACCCGCAGGTCGCGATCGGCGAACAGCGAGCCGCTCTCGTCGGGGACGGTGAACCCGTCGAGCAGCGCCTTGATGCCGAGGTGGTGCTGCTCGGCCAGCACCGCGGTGGGCGCCATCAGCGCCCCCTGGTGACCGCCATCGACCGCGGCGAGCAGGGCGCACACCGCCACGACCGTCTTGCCGGCGCCCACGTCACCCTGCAGCAGGCGGTGCATGGGGCGGGGACCTGTGAGATCCGCGGTGATCTCGGCGATCACCCGCTGCTGTGCCCCGGTGAGGGGGAACGGCAGCCGCTCGAGGAATCGGGCGGTGAGCGCGCCGTCCGCCCGGTGGGCGATGCCCGTCGACGTCCGCTCGAGCTGGCGCTTGCGCAGCACCAACGCCAGCTGCACGCGGAGGAGCTCGTCGAACACCAGGCGTTTGCGGGCCTTCGCCATGTCCCCCATGGACTCCGGGGCGTGGATGAGACGGAACGCCGTCCCCCGGTCGATCAGCTCGTGCGCCGCCAACACGGAGGCGGGCACGGGCTCGGCGAACCCCCGGGGCTCGCAGCGCCGCAGGGCCTCCGCCACCCATCGACGGAACTCCTTGCTGGTCAGGCGCTCCTTCCCGGACTGCGGGTACACGGGCACGATCTGACCGGTCTCGTCGCCGATCAGGTCGATCAGCGGGCTGGCCATCTGACGCCGGCCGTTGAACAGCGTGACCTTGCCGAAGAGGATGATCTCGTCGCCCTCGTGGAGGTTGCGCTCGAGCCAGGGCTGGTTGAAGAACGTGCACTGCAGCGTGCCGCTGCCGTCCGTGACGCTGACCTCGACGTTGGTGGTGCGCTTGCGCGTGCGGCGCAGGTTGACGCGTCGGACCTGCACGAGGATCGCGGCGTCCTCGCCCACCTGCAGGTCGGCGATGCGCTTCTGGTTGGTGCGGTCGATCCACCGACGGGGGTAGTGCATGACCAGGTCGAGGATCGTCTCGATCCCGAATCGCTGCAGCGACGCGCCCTTCGTGTCACCGACGCCCTTGAGGTCGGTGACCGGCCGATGAGCCAACTCGCGGAGCGCGAGCCCGGTCACTCGATCCCCAACGAGCAGGCCGGAGAGAGCGGTGGCCG
>CAZWMT010000018.1:14266-96445 GCA_964635055.1 uncultured Microthrixaceae bacterium
CTCCCGCTCACTCGATCCCCAACGACCAGGCCGGAGAGAGCGGTGGCCGCTCCCGCTCACTCGATCCCCAACGACCAGGCCGGAGAGAGCGGTGGCCGCTCCCGGTCACTCGATCCCGAAGAAGTACGGATAGAGCGGCTGGCCCCCGTGGTGCACCTCGGGGGTGACGTCGGGATGGTGCTCGGCGAGCCATTCGGTGATGCGGCGGGTGGTGCCTGCGGTGGCGCCCTCCCCCTCGATGATGGTGACGATCTCGTGGTCGTCGGTGATCAGCCGGCCGAGCAGGGCGATGGCGGCGTCGGCCGGGGTCGCCTCGACGGCGCGGATGCCCTCGCGGGCGATGCCCAGGAAGTCGCCGGTGACGATCGGGCCCTCGTCGCACGTGGAGTCGCGCACCGCCTGGGTGACCTCGCCGGCCACGACGGCTTCGGCGGCCGCGGTCATCTCGTCGAGGTTCTCGTCGCCGGTCGACTGGGGGTCGTACGCCAGGAGCGAGGCGAAGCCCTCGGCGATGCCCCGCGTGGGGACGACCCGCACGGTCTTCGCCGTCTGGGCGTCGACCTGCTGGGCCACCGGGATGATGTTCTTGTTGTTGGGCAGGATCACGACGTGGTCGGCCGGGGCCGCCTCCACCGCTTCCAGCAGCTGGGCCGTCGAGGGGTTCATGGACTGACCACCGGTGACGGTGCGCTGCACGCCCAGTGAGTGGAAGATGCGCCGGATCCCGTCGCCCGTGGCCACCGCCACCACCGCGCAGGGCACGGGCTCGTGGTCGGGCTCGGGCTCGGGGTGGGCCTCGGCCTCGCGGACCCACCGCTCCTCGTCCACCTGCTCGAGCAGGTCGGTGACCCGGATGTTGCGGGGTCGGCCGCAGTCCAGCGCCGCCTCGATGGACGCGCCGATGTCGTCGGTGTGGATGTGGCAGTTCCAGATGCCGTCGCCGCCCACGACCACGATGGAGTCACCGATGCCGGCCCACACGTCCTTGAAGGCGGGCACGGTCTCGTCGGGGGCCTCCAGGAAGTACATGACCTCGTAGCGCAGGCCGGCCAGCGCCGCGTGCTCGTCGGACACGGCGTGGGCCTCGCTCACGGCGGCCGCCATGGCGGGCTCGGGACCGCCCTCGGGGGCGTCGGGCACCGGGCGCCCGTCGGCCACGTGCAACAACACGTCGAGCAGCAGCAGGTAACCGGCGCCGCCGGCATCGACCACGCCGGCATCAGCGAGCACCGGCAGGAGCTCGGGCGTGTGCTCGAGCGAGGTGGCCCCGGCGAGCCGCGCCGCCTCGAGCACCGCGACGAGCGAGGCGCCTCCGTCGGACTCGGCCAGCGCGGAGGCGGCCTCGGACGACTCCCGGACCACGGTGAGGATGGTGCCCTCCACGGGGCGCATCACCGCGCCGTAGGCCGCGTCCGACGCCGCCTTCAACGCTCGCACGAACGTCGGCGGGTCGCAGTGGTCGGACTCGGCGAACACGTCGGCGAGGCCCCGCAGCACCTGCGAGAGGATGACGCCGGAGTTGCCGCGGGCACCCATGAGCGAACCGTGGCTGATGGCCTTGCAGGTGGCGGCCATGTCGGCGGCGGCGCCGTCGAGCTCGGCGACCACCGATTCGAGGGTGAGGGCCATGTTGGTCCCGGTGTCCCCGTCGGGTACCGGGTAGACGTTGAGCCGGTTGATGGCGTCACGGTGGCCCGCCAACGCATCCCGGTAGCCCGAGATCACGCGACGGAGATCCTCGGCTCCGAGTTGTTCGAGCAACGCCATGCAGGACGAGACTAGAGGATGCTGATGGGCGCGGAGACGGTGGCGCGCCGCCACCACGACCGAACGGGCACCGGACGGTCCCGGACGGTCGCGGCGGGCCGTCCGGCGCCGCGCCGATGCACGGTGACCTTGGGCGAACCGGCCATGGCCCGGTACGCTGTCCCGCTGTCCCCCTGGTACTACCCCTCGAGAAGGTGTGTGAGATGGCTTCGGTATGTGATGTGTGCGGCAAGCACCCGTCGTTCGGCATGTCGGTGAGCCACTCCCACCGGCGCACCAAGCGGCGCTGGAACCCCAACATCCAACGGGTGCGCGCCCTGGTCGACGGTTCGCCGAAGCGGGTCCAGGTGTGCACCTCCTGCCTCAAGGCAGGCAAGATCCAGAAGCTCGTCCACTAGCCGGTCCCGTCCGAAACCGACGCTGACACGGTCTGGCTGATTGCAGTGCGGGTAACTACCCTGCCCCGCATCTGGTCGCCAGCCGCTTGGAGCGTGGTCTCGTGCAAGGCGTAGTGAAGTCCTATGACCCGGGTTCGGGCGTCGGCGTCGTGGTCTGCGACACCGATCTGAACGAGTACGACCTGGCGGCGGGGGCCCTCGCGGGCTCCGTGTTCCGCATGCTGCGCCAAGGCCAGCGCGTGGTGTTCGACCTCGACGGCGCGGGGCAGGCCGCGTCTCTCCGACTGGGGTCAGAGGTGGACATGGGCACCCCCGGGTTCCCGTCCGCCGATTCGCCTGCCGTCGCTGTTGACGACACCCCCGTTGCCGACCCCCCTTCGGAGACACCATGACCCCCCCGACCAGCAACCAGCAACTGCTCGACTACGTCGAGCAGGCCGCCGCCCTCTGCCAGCCCGATCGCGTCGAGTGGTGCGACGGCTCGGCCGAGGAGTACGACCGCTTGTGCAGCCTGCTCGTCGACGCCGGCACCTTCGAGCGCCTCGACGACGCCAAGCGCCCCAACAGCTACCTCGCCCTGTCCGACCCCGGCGACGTGGCCCGGGTGGAGGACCGCACGTTCATCTGCTCGGCCGACGAGGCCGATGCCGGGCCCACCAACAACTGGCGTGACCCCGACGAGATGCGGGCCGAGCTGAACAGCCTGTTCGCCGGCTGCATGCGGGGGCGCACGATGTACGTGGTGCCGTTCTCGATGGGCCCGCTCGGGTCGCACATCGCCCACATCGGCGTCGAGATCACCGACTCCGCCTACGTGGCGGTCAACATGCGCACGATGACCCGCATGGGCGCCGAGGTGCTCGACGTGCTGGGCGACGGCGCGTTCGTGCCCTGCATGCACTCGGTGGGCGCGCCGCTCGAGCCCGGTCAGGCCGACGTGGCCTGGCCGTGCGACGCCGACAACAAGTACATCGTCCACTTCCCCGAGACCCGCGAGATCTGGTCGTACGGGTCGGGCTACGGGGGCAACGCCCTGCTGGGCAAGAAGTGCTTCGCCCTGCGCATCGCCTCCACCATGGCCCGCGACGACGGATGGCTGGCCGAGCACATGTTGATCCTCGGCGTCACGCCGCCCGACGGCGAGAAGCACTACGTGGCTGCGGCGTTCCCGTCGGCCTGCGGCAAGACCAACATGGCCATGATGATCCCCACCCTCCCGGGGTGGACCATCGAGACCATCGGCGACGACATCGCCTGGATGAAGTTCCACAGCGACGGTCGCCTCTACGCCATCAACCCCGAGGCGGGGTTCTTCGGCGTGGCGCCGGGCACCGGCGACACCACCAACCCCAACGCCATGACCACGCTGCGGGCCAACTCGATCTTCACCAACTGCGCCCGCACCGACGACGGTGACGTCTGGTGGGAGGGCATGACCGACGAGGTGCCCGACCACCTCGTCGACTGGAAGGGCCAGGACTGGACCCCCGCGTCCGGCACGCCCGCCGCCCATCCGAACGCCCGCTTCACGGCTCCCGCCGGCCAGTGCCCGTCGATCGCGCCGGAGTGGGAGGACCCGGCCGGCGTGCCCATCTCGGCCATCCTCTTCGGCGGTCGGCGCGCCGGCACCATCCCGCTGGTGACCGAGGCGCTCGACTGGCGCCACGGCGTGTTCCTGGGCTCGATCATGTCCTCGGAGAAGACCGCGGCCGCGGCCGGCACCGTGGGCGAGGTGCGCTTCGACCCGTTCGCGATGCGGCCCTTCACCGGCTACAACGTGGGCGACTACTTCGCCCACTGGCTCTCGATCGGCGAGAGGACCGACGCCGACAAGCTGCCGAAGCTGTTCTGGGTCAACTGGTTCCAGAAGGACGACGACGGCAAGTTCATCTGGCCGGGCTTCGGCGACAACAGCCGGGTGCTCAAGTGGATCATCGAGCGGGTGCAGGGCCGCGGCGCAGCGGTCGACACCGCCATCGGCCGGGTCCCGGCCCACGACGCACTCGACGTCGACGGCCTGGGTCTCGACGATGCCGCCCTGGCCCGCATCCTCGACGTGGACGAGGCCCGGTGGCGCGCTGAGATCCCGCTCATCGAGGAGCACTACGAGTTCGTCGGCGATCACCTCCCCACCGAGCTGCGTGACGAGCTCGAGGCCCTGGAGAAGCGCCTGGCCGGTTGACCCCGGTCTCGAGCAGTGGCGACGGCGCCGGGACCGTGGGTCCCGGCGCCGTCGGCGTTTTCCCGCCACGGGGCGGGTGGCAATTCTGGCGAAGTTGAGTGACTATCACTCAGGTTTCCTGTATGGTTCTCCATGAGCTTCGGCTCGAACCACCAAGGACCCCGACACACCAGGAGGCACAGGATGCTCCTTCGCTACGACCCCTTCCGTGAGTTCGACCGTGTCACCGAACGGGCCCGCACGGCCGCGCCGGCCATCCCCATGGACGCGGTGCGACGCGGCGAGCAGGTCCACATCAGCTTCGATCTGCCCGGTGTCGACGCGGACTCGATCGACCTCGAGGTCGAGCGCAACGTCCTGACCCTGCGGGCCGAGCGTCGCTTCGACCAGCAGGAGGGCGACGAGGTGCTCGCCGGTGAGCGCCGGCAGGGTCGCTTCACCCGGCAGGTGTTCCTGGGCGACACCCTCGACACCGCCAGGGTGTCGGCCGACTACCACGACGGGGTGCTCGACGTCGTGATCCCGATGGCCGAGCAGGCCAAGGCCCGCAAGGTGAGCATCGGGGTCGACAGCACCGACCGGGCCATCGACGTCGCGAGCTGAGGCCGCGCCGCCGGCCGCACCAGCCGCCCACCCGAGTGCAGATCCGGCGAGAACCCGGCCCCCGGGCCGGGTTCTTCGCTACCCTTTCGCACCATGTCCGTGCGCGCCTTCATCCTGATCCAGACCGAGGTGGGCCGCTCGGGCCAGGTGGCGGCAGAGGTGAGCCAGATCGACGGCGTGCTGTCGGCCGATGACGTGACCGGCCCCTACGACGTGATCGCACAGGCCGAGGCGCCGTCGGTCGACGATCTCGGCAAGATGGTGGTCAGCCGGGTCCAGATGATCGACGGCATCACCCGCACCCTCACCTGCCCGGTGGTCAACCTCTGACGGCGCGCCCGATCGCCACGGCCGTCAGGCCAGGTGGATGGCCCGCAGCGCCAGGCCCATCAGGAACAGGCCGCCCAGGCCGTAGAGCAGGTACTGGAAGTCCTTCACCTGCGCCCGGTAGCTGTAGATGAGGCCGACCGAGATGAGCGCCACGAAGCCGTAGAACTCGTGGAACTCCGGCGCCTCGAGGCCTTCGGCGCTCGACAGCCACACCCCCGCGAGCACCTGCACCGCGACCGTGGCCCAACCGCCGACGATGGCCCACCACAGGGCGCGGGTGGCGAGCCTCGGCCGCCAGTGGGCCACCAGTGCCCACACGCCCGCCGCGGCGTTGGTCGCCACCACCACCCACGCCCAGTCTCCGTGGAAGCGCAGCACGAGCGGACGACGCCGAGTTCGTCGGAGATCCTGGCTGGTTCGGCGCTCGGCTAGCCCGCGGCGCCGGCCGAGCCGCCGGCGACCTCGTAGGACCACAGCTCGCTGGACATGCCCACGGGCCGCTCACCGGCGGCCTGCGCCTCGCCCTCCGAGCGATGGCCGTGCCCGAACGCGGGCGAGTTGACCCACGCCTGGAAGGCGTCCTCGTCGCGCCAGCGGGTCACCACCAGCCACGTGGTGCGATCGTCGGTGGGCTTCAGCAACTCGAAGCCCTCGAACCCGTCCTGGCCATCGACGGCGCCGGCCCGCTGGGCGAACCGGTGCGCGAGAGCGTCGCCGCTGTCAGCGGCGACGGTGATGGCGTTGATCTTGATGATGGACATCGCCCCATCATCGCCGCGCCGACGCTGCGAGGGGAAAGCGGGCTCACCCCGACGCCCATCGGGACGATAGGTAGGGATGACCGCCCGGTCGACGGTGAGCCTCCGTCGCGACGTCTGCCTGGTGGTCGTCGCGACGGCCGCGTACGTCGGAGTCGTCGTCGGGAACGTCGGTGGGACAACCGTCGTGGCCGACTTCGACAACGTCGCCGAGATGGTGGCCGCCCTCCTCGCGGCCACGGCCTGCTTCCGGGCCGCACTCCGTGCCGGCCGCGACACCCGATGGTCGTGGTGGTTGCTCGGAGCGTCCGCGTTGTCGTGGGGTCTGGGCCAGGTCGCCTGGACCTACTACGAGTCGATCGTGCACGACGCCCCCTTCCCGTCGGTGGCCGACCTCGGGTTCCTGCTGGCCATCCCCCTCGCGGGCGCCGCCCTGCTCGCGTTCCCCTCCGGCCAGCACCGATCGGGGCGGATCCGCTCGATCATCGACGGCCTCAGCATCGCGTGCGCGTGCTTCGGGGTGAGCTGGGTCCTCGTGCTCGGCCGTGTGGCCGAGACGTCGGGCGAGGGATTGGAGCTCGCCCTCGCCATGGCCTACCCGCTCGGCGATGTGGTGCTGCTCGTGGTCACCATCTCCGTGGTCACCCGGGCCGGCGACACCCAGCGCGCCACGGTCCTGGCGATCGCCGTCGCGATGGGGCTGCTGGCGCTCGCCGACAGCGCGTTCGCGTACCTCACCACCACCGGCTCCGACACCACCAGCGTGTTCAACGTCGGCTGGGTGGCGGGTTACCTCGTCCTCGCCCTGGCCGCCCGCCACGGCCGACGCGATGGCAGGGCCCGGCCGGAGGCGCAAGGTCAGCCCTACTGGGTGCTGCTGCTCCCGTACGCGCCGTTGGTGGCCTTCGTGCTGTTGGCCGTCCCGGCCCAGCTCAGCGAGGGGCACCTCAGCACGATCTTCACCGTCGTCGGCGTGCCGCTGGTGCTGCTGTTGCTCGCGCGCCAGACGTTCGTGCACCGAGACAACCTGGCGCTCACCGCCCGTCTCGAGCAGCAGATCGCGGCCCTCGCCAGCAGTCGGGAGAGCCTCCGCCACCAGGCCCTCCACGATCCGCTGACCGGGCTCCCCAACCGCTCCCACCTGATGCGCGAGCTCGCGGCCCGGTTCGACGGCACCCTCCCCCCGCAATCGGCCTTGCTGTTGATGGACCTCGATCGCTTCAAGGAGATCAACGACGGTCTCGGCCACGACGTGGGCGACCGGGTGCTCACCGAGGTCGCCGCCCGCCTCCACGCCGCGACGCCGGCCGGCGACACGGTGGTGCGTCTCGGCGGCGACGAGTTCGCACTCCTGCTGGACGACCCGCCCGGCGAGGGCCGCCCCGAGGCGGTGGCCGGCCGCTTGCTGGAGTCGCTGCAGCGGGCGGTCGAGGTCGACGGCCTCACGCTGAGCGTGGGCGTGAGCATCGGCGTGTGTCACAGCGCCGAGGCCATCGACGCCACCGCCATGCTGCAGTCGGCGGACGTGGCCATGTACCGCGCCAAGCGCCAGGGCAGGAGCATCGCGGTCTACGGGGCGGAGGACGCCGCGGATCGGCCGACCCGCCTCGTGCTCTTGAACGACATGCGGGCGATGCTGGACAGCGGCGAGCTCGCCGTCCACTACCAGCCTCAGGTGGACATGGCCTCGGGGGCGGTGGTGGGTGTCGAGGCGCTGGCCCGTTGGCACCACCCCACGAACGGCTGGATACCTCCGGACCAGTTCATCCCCTTCGCCGAGCAGACCGGGCTGATCGGCGAGCTGACGGCGCAGGTCCTTCGCCAGGCGCTGACCGAGTGCGCCCGGTGGCGAGCCGCGGGCCTCGACGTCACCGTGTCGGTCAACCTGTCCCCCAAGGGCCTCCAGGACGACACGCTCGCACCCACCCTGCACCAGATCATCCTCGGGGCCCGCCTCCCGGCGCGCTGCCTCACCCTCGAGATCACCGAGAGCGCGTTCGCCGGCAACACGGACTCGCTCGTCGCGACGCTCGAGCGCCTCCGCAGCCTCGGTGTCCGGTTGTCGATCGACGACTTCGGCACGGGCTACTCGTCGATGTCACACCTCAAGCGCCTGCCGGTGCACGAGCTGAAGATCGACCGCTGCTTCATCACCGACATCGCGGTCGACGAGGACGACCAGGCCATCGTCCGGTCGATCGTGGCCCTGGCCCGGACCCTCGGCCTGTCCGTGGTGGCCGAGGGGGTCGAGGACGAGCCATCGCTGGCCCTGGTGGCCCAGCTCGGCTGCGACAGCTCGCAGGGCTATCACCTGTGCCGACCCGGCGATGCCGACACGATCACCGAGTGGCTCGTGGCCCGCCGGGACGCCCGAGGCATCGCCGCCTTCACGGGTGGCGCCGGCGACGGGTCACCCTGGCTGGTCCCCGAGCGTCAGTAGGCGGCCTCGAGGATCGCCCGGGCGTCGGCCTCGGAGACGGGGGCGGGGTTGTTGGCCACGTTCGGGTTCGACTGCGACAACCGGGCGACGGCGTCGAGATCGTCCTCGGTGACCCCGCAGTCGCGCAGGCCCGCAGGCAGTCCCAGCCGGGTCACCAGCTCGGCCACCGCGGCGGCGGGGTCGTCCACGCCCATCGAGAACGCCAGGGCGACGATGGGACCCGGCACCGTCGCCGCGTTGTAGCGGATCGCATGCGGCAGGATCATGGCGTTGGCCAGGCCGTGCGAGATGCCGGTGCGGCCGCCCACCAGCTGCGACAGGCCGTGGTGCACACCCATCGACCCGTTCTGCAGGCACCGACCGCCGAGGACCGATCCCTGCAGCATCCGGGTGCGCGCCTCGAGGTCGGAGGGGTCGGCGACGACGGCTGGCAGCGCCGCGTGGATGCGGTGCGCGCCGGCCAGCGCGATGGCCTCGGCCTCCGGCGTGCGCGTCGGTGACCAGGCCGCCTCGACGCAGTGGGCCAGGGCGTTCATACCCGTCTCGGCGCTCACCCGGCCCGGCGTGGACATCGTGAGCTCGGGGTCGTACACCGCGGCGATCGGGGCGATGGTGGGCCCTCCCCCACCGCTCTTCTGGCGAGTGGCCGGGTCGGTCATCCCGAAGAACGGTGTGAGCTCGGCTCCCGAGTAGGTGGTGGGCACCGACACGTGGGGCAGTGCGGGGCGGTCGGCGTAGGACGCACCCGGCGTTCCCGCCTCCTGCTCGGTGAAGAAGCAGACGGCCTTGCCGAGGTCGGCGCACGAGCCGCCACCGAACGACACCACCGCGTCGACGCCGTCGCGGCGAGCCTGCAGCGTGGCCGCCTGCACCAGCGGTGTGGGGACGTGCGACGACACCTCCGCGAACGACGACGCCAGCAGCCGACCGATCGCGTCGCGCACCCGGGCGCCCTCGTCCGACTCGAAGCGACCGGCCGTGGTGACGAGCAGGGCCCTCCGGGCGCCCAGGCTCCGCAGCACCTCGCCGAGGCGGTCGACCGCCCCCGCGCCGAACAGGATCTGCTGCGCGAACCCGGTGTGGGTCCACGCCGTGGGGGGACCCTGCACCGTGCCGTCGGCCATCAGAGCCCCTCGAAGAGATCGGTGTGGCGGGGCGCGCCCGGCACCCGCGGCGACGAGGGGTCGATGAAGCACTCGGTGCCGAAGCCCTGGGCGAAGGCCTCGTCCGGCATCGAGAGGAAGAACGAATCCGGACCCACCTGGCTGGCGTGCGCGGCCAGGGCCTGGCGCTTGCGCTGGATGAACGCCGTGACGTCGACCTCGTGGGTGATCACCGCTCCCGGGCTGCCGAAGGGCTGCTCGTCGGTGATCTCGGGGATCTCGAAGTCGTCGGGCAGGTCGCCGCGCTCGGCCGCCCCCTTCATGCCCGCCAGCATGGCGTCTCTGTCCATGGTGGCCTCGACCACCCGGGGCACCCCCGCCGCCGCCCCCGCCAGGTGCCCGACCCGGTGCACCTGGATGTGGTCGGGGTGCCCGTAGCCACCGTGCGCGTCGTACACGGTGAGCACGTCGACGGACTCGTCGCGCAGGATGGCGGCCAGTCGCTCGGTGGCCTCGTCGAGGTCTGCGGTCCAGAACGAGCCGGGCAGGTCGTTCTCGGGCTCACCCATCATCCCCGAGTCGACGTAGCCGAGGTACTCGACGCGGTCGACGCCCAGGATCTCCGCCGCCGCGGCGACCTCGCGCACGCGCCGGTCGGCCAGCGCCTCCCCCTCGGCGAGCACGTCGGGTTGGATCTCACCGTGCTCGCCCTTGGTGGCGATCACCAGCACGACCCGGTGGCCCTGGCTCTTGGCCTTGGCCATCAGGCCACCGGTGGCGATGGTCTCGTCGTCGGGATGGGCGTGGAAGCAGGCGAGGGTGGCCATGGGCGCACCAGCCTAGGAGCGTGCTGCTTTGCTCACTCGGGCGAGCCCGGCGGGGGGTCAGCGGACCGCGCCGGACTCCTTCAGCGCGGCGACGCGCTCGAGGGTGAAGCCCCAGTCCACCAGCGCCTCGTCGGTGTGCTGGCCGGCGTGTGGCGCCGGTGAGGTGATGGCGCCCGGCGTGCGGCTGAACCGTGGGGCGGGCCCCGGTTGGGTGATCCCGGCCACGTCGACGAAGGTGCCCCGAGCCGCCATGTGTGGGTGCTCGGGGGCCTCGGCCATCGACAGCACCGGGGCGAAGCAGATGTCGTGGCCCTCGAGCAGCTCGCACCACTCGTCACGTGTCCTCGTCACGAAGATCGCAGCCAGCTCCTCCTTGAGCGCCGGCCACGACGCACGGTCCATCTGGGGCGGGGGCTGGTCGCCGCCGAGGCCGGTGTGCTCGACCAGCGCGGCGTAGAACTGCGGCTCGATCGAGCCCACGGACACGAACTTGTCGTCCTTGGTGCGGTACACCTCGTAGAAGAACGCGCCGGTGTCGAGCATGTTGGTGCCCCGCTCGATGTCCCAGAACCCCATGGCCATCATCCCGTGCATCATCGTGGTGAGGGTGGCGGCACCGTCGACCATGGCCGCGTCGATCACCTGGCCCGCACCCGACGCCCGGGCCTCGAGGATGCCGCAGACGACGCCGAATGCCAGGAACATGGCGCCGCCACCGAAGTCGCCCACCAGGTTCATGGGCGGCACCGGCGCCTCGCCCTTGCGGCCACAGGGATCGAGGGCCCCGGCCATGGCGATGTAGTTGATGTCGTGACCCGCTTCGAGGGCCCACGGGCCCTCCTGGCCCCAGCCCGTCATCCGGCCGTACACCAGGCGGGGATTGCGGGCCAGGCAGTCGTCGGGGCCGATGCCGAGGCGCTCGGTGACACCGGGGCGGAACCCCTCGATCAGCGCGTCGGCCTGCTCCACGAGGGACAGGACGGTCTCGACACCGTCGGGGTTCTTGAGGTCGACACCGACCGACCGGCGGCCGCGGTTGAGGATGTCGGCGGACGGCACGGACGGGTCGATGCCCCGCACCGCGCCGGCGCGATCGATGCGGATGACCTCGGCACCCATGTCGGCGAGCATCATGGCGCAGAACGGCCCCGGGCCGATGCCCGCGATCTCCACCACCTTCACCCCCACCAGAGGTCCCTGCTTGGGTGCGCCCGTCCCGTCGGTCACGACGCCACCGCCGACTCGGCGCGGCTCACCAGGGCCACCACGGCCTCGATGATCTGGGGCTGGAACACCCGGGGGATGTCGTGGCCCATGCCTTCGACGACCAACAACTCGGCGCCCGGGATCGCCTCGGCCGTGCGCCGACCGCCGCTGAGGTCCACGAGGGGGTCGGCGTCGCCGTGCACGACCAGGGTCGGGACCGAGATCGACCGGAGGGCGTCCGTCCGGCTGCCGCTGGCGATGGAGGCGACGAGCTGACGGTTCGAGGCGGTCGGGTCGTACGCGCGGTCATAGGCGCGCGCCGCCGCGAGGCGGGTGCGTTCCTCGTCGAAGTGGTCGGGGCTCCCGATGGCACGGAAGGTCTCGACCGTTGCCTCGATGACGGCCTCACGGCCCTCGGCACCGGACGGCAGGAGCGCGGACAGCACCTCGGGCTTGGGCTGGCCGACGTCGGGGTCGCCCGTGGTGGACATGATCGACGTCATGCTGGCGACCCGTTCCGGGTGCTCGATGGCCATCGTCTGGGCGATCATCCCGCCCATCGAGGTGCCCACCACGTGGGCCCGCTCGACCCCCAGCTCGTCCAGCACGGCGACGGCGTCGGCGGCCATGTCGGTCAGCAGGTACGGCGACTCGACCGCGGCCCCCTCCAGTGCCGCCATCACCGCGGCCACCACGTCCACCTCGACGTGGGCGAAGCTCTCGGACAGCCCGATGTCGCGGTTGTCGTGCATGATCACGAAGAACCCTCGGTCGGCCATGGCCGCGACCAGGTCCTCGTCCCAGCGGACCAGCTGCATGCCGAGGCCGGCCACCAGCAGCAAGGGCACGTCCTGGGGATCGCCGTGGGTCTCGTAGCAGATGGACACGCCGCTGCGGTCGGTGAAGGGCATCGAGTCATCCTCGCTGCACTTGACTGGACGGTCAAGAAGGCGCGCGAACATGGGCCTGTGGCTCCCACCATCCACTCGGCACCGCTCGCCGAGCTCGCTCCGCGGGTGCTGCACGACGTCTTCAAGCTGCGCGGCGACGTGTTCGTGGTGGAACAGCACTGCCCCTACGCGGACCTCGACGGCCGCGACGCCGAGCCGGGGACCAAGCACTTCTGGGCCGACGTCGACGGCGCGGTGGTGGCCTGCCTGCGACGCCTCAACGAGCCCGACGGTGCGGTTCGCATCGGCCGCATCGCCACCCGGAGCGACCACCGGGGCCGGCGGCTGGCCGAGACGCTGGTCGACGCCGCCCTCGACGGCGTTCGGGGCCCGGTCGTCCTCGACGCCCAGGAGCAGCTCGAGCCCTGGTACGCCCGCCTCGGGTTCGAGCGCTGCGGCCCGACCTACGTCGAGGACGGCATACCCCACGTGCCCATGCGGCGAGGCTGACCCCCTACTCTGCCGACATGGCACCCGCGTGGGGCGTGCACACCGGCCTGCAGAACACCTCGGTCGACGAGCTCATCTCGCTGTGGGCCCACATCGAGGACCTGGGCTTCGACTGGATCTCGATCTGGGACCACTTCTACGCCGCCGACCTGACGGGGCCGAACTGCCTCGAGGCGGTCGCGGCCCACACCGCCCTCGCCCTGTCGACCACCCGGGTCCGCTGCGGATCGCTGGTGTACTGCGCCGGCTACCGCCATCCCGCCGTGCTGGCCAACGCCATGGCCACCATCGATCAGTTCAGTGGCGGTCGGGTCGAGCTCGGCCTCGGCGCCGGTTGGGCCAAGCCCGAGTACGACGCCTACGGCATCCCGTTCCCGTCGGCGGGCCGGCGGCTCGACCTGCTCGAGGAGTCGGTGCAGTGCATCCGCAGCCTGCTGCGCGACGACGTCTCCGACTTCGCCGGGGAGCACTTCACGCTCACCGAGGCCAGGTGCGAGCCCAAGCCCGTGCAGGAGGCGCTGCCCATCTGGATCGGCGGCGGGGGCGAGCAGCGCACCTTGGGCATCGTGGCGCGGTGGGCCGACGGCTGGAACGTCCCCTTCGTGGAGCCGGCCACCTTCGCCCACAAGCGCCGGGTGCTCGCCCGCCACTGCCACGACGCCGGGCGCGACGTCGACGAGATCCGCTGCGCGGTGAACGTGGGCGTTGCCGTGGACGAGCGGGCGCTGGGCCTGCAGTTCGGAGCGATGGCGGACTTCGTGCGGCCCGGGGTGATCATGGGGTCGAGAGCAGCCATGGTCGACCGCATCGGCGAGTACGTCGCGGCCGGTGCCGACCAGGTCAACATCGCCATGCGTGCGCCATGGGACCGGGACAGCCTCGACCACCTCGCCGGCGCCATCGACGAGCTCGGCAGCCCGTGACCAGCGCCTACGACCGTCGCGTCGACCCGCTCACGGGCGAGGCCTCGGTGATCGTGGCCAAGCGCCAGGACCGGCCGAACCTCGGCGAGGGCGCCCACACCCCCAGCACCGGGTGCCCCTTCTGCCCCGGCGGCATCGAGGCCCCCGAGCACTACGACGTGAAGGCGTTCACCAACCGCTGGCCGTCCATCTCCGACGGGCGCTGCGAGGTGGTGCTCTACACCGCGGACCACGACGCCAGCTTCGCCTCGCTGGGCGTGCCCGGCGCCCGCAAGGTGGTGGACCTGTGGGCCGACCGCACCGCCGCCCTCGGCGCTCGCGACGACGTCGCCTACGTGCTGATCTTCGAGAACCGCGGCCCCGAGGTGGGGGCCACCATCCCCCACCCGCACGGCCAGATCTACGCGTTCCCCGAGGTGCCGCCGGCGCCGGCGGTCGAGCTCGGCTCCGGGGCGTGCGCCATCTGCGCCGAGCAGCCCGGGCCCCGCCTGGTCGCCACGGTCGACCGCTGGCGCAGCTGGGTGCCTGATGCGGCGACCTGGCCCTACGCCCTGATGATCGCTCCGGACGACCACCGACCCGACCTGCCCTCGCTCGACGACGCCTCCCGGAACGGGCTGGCCGCCGTCCTGGTCGATGCCCTGGGCCGCCTCGACCGCCTGTTCGACGACGCCATGCCCTACATGCTGTGGTTCCACCAGCGGCCCACCGACGGTGGTGACTGGCCGTCCGCCCACCTCCACGTGCACGTGGCCCCGCTGTACCGCTCACCGGGCACGCAACGCTTCGTCGCCGCCGGCGAGTTGGGCAGCGGGATGTTCTTCAACCCGGTCGCACCACAGGACGCCGCGGCAGACCTACGCGGCGCCTGACGGCCGCTGCAAGTAGCGTCGTGGGGTGATCGCAGCCCGGCCCCGAGCGACCCTCCCGAGCGGGCCAACCCGGGCCCGAGCGGCCCCACGGAGCGGGCAAGGCCGGCCCCGAGCGGCCCCACAGCGCACGCCAGGAGCAGCCCCAGGGCCCCGGCGGTGGCGTGGTCACCCGGGACGGCCGGCATGACGATCGAGGCCTACGCGCCGGGGCGGGTGAACCTCATCGGCGAGCACACCGACTACACGGGCGGTCTCGTGCTGCCCATGGCGGTGCAGATGGGTGTCACCATCACCGGGGAGGCCGTGGGCCGCCGCGTCGTGCTCGAGTCCGACCTCGAGGACGAGCCCGCGATCGTCGAGCTCGACGTGGCCGATCCCGGCGCGGTCGACCCACCCTGGGCCCGGTACGTGGCGGGCGTGGTGGCCGAGGCCCACCCCGATCACGGGTTCATCGGGCAGGTGCGCTCGACACTGCCGGTGGGGATGGGGCTGTCGTCGAGCGCCGCGCTCGAGGTGGCGGTGGCGATGGCCCTCGGCGTCCGCGGCACTGCGGGCGAGGTGGCCACCCTGTGCCAGCGGGCAGAGCAGCGCGCGTCCGGCGTGCCGTGCGGGGTGATGGACCAACTCACGTCGTTGTCCGGGGTCGAAGGTCACGCCGCGCTCATCGACTGCACGAACCTCACGATCACGCCGGTCGAGCTGCCCGAGCGGGTCGAGGTCGTGGTGATCGACTCGGGCGAGCCCCGCACCCTCGCCGGATCGGGCTACGCCGAGCGGCGGGCCCAGTGCGAGGCCGCCCAGGACGTCATCGGGCCGCTCAGCCGCGCCTCGCTGGACGACGTCGACGCGATCGACGACCCAGTGCTGCGCCGGCGGGCCCACCACGTGATCAGCGAGAACGGGCGGGTGCTGTCGTTCGTGGGAGCGCTCGGCACCGGCGATCTGGCCGGCGCCGGCCGGCTGATGGTCGAGAGCCACGCCAGCCTGCGCGACGACTTCGAGGTGTCCACCCCGGGGCTGGACGAGGCGGTCGCCGCGCTGGTCACCCGCAAGGGTGTCTACGGCGCCCGCCTGACCGGCGGCGGTTTCGGCGGATCGATCGTGGTGCTCGCCGCACCCGGGGCGGTGCGCCACGGCACGGTGGTGCGCCCCTCGGCCGGCGCCCGGGTCCGCACCCTGCGCTGAGCGGCCCCCGATCCGAGGCCGCGTCGCCCCGGTCGCCCGCCGCCTGCCGGGTGCGCTCAGGTCGTCACACGGCCAGCCGGCGGCAGCGCCGACCGGACCGCCTCACTGGGCGAGCAGCTTGGCCTTCTGCGCCTCGTACTCGGCCTCGTTGATGGCACCGCTCTTGTGGAGCTGGTGCAGCTTCTCGAGCTGCTCGGGCATCGACAACCCGCCACCACCGCCCCGCGCGGCGAGGCCGATGGCCTCGTGCTCCTTGGCCTCGTCCGCCTCCATCTGCCGGTAGATCTCACCCTGGACGATCGACGGCTTGCGGATGTGCGAGAACGAGTCCTTGCCCGACTCGCCGGCCGACTCCATGGCCACGGTGCCGCACCCGATCAGGCGCTCGAAGACCGTCTGGTCGAAGAACACCGTGTTGATCTTGTCGAGCGGGATCTCCTTGCCGTTCTTGGCGACCACGCCGTAGCGGTAGATCACCCGCTTGTTGGTCAGCACGAACTCGGTGGTGACCCACTTGGCCAGCCGCATGAGGAACCACACCAGGGCCACCAGGATGGCGACGGCCAGGACGATGTTGAGCCCGTTGGCCGCCCAGCCCTCCCAGCCCTGGGCCAGCACCACGATGCCCACGATCAGCGCCGCCACCGACAGCAGGGCCCGTGGCGTGAGGAACCACCAGTGGGGCCGGAGGTCGAGGACGACCTCCTCACCCTGGATCAGCAGATTCTTGGGGTACGCCATGGCGGGAGACTAGACCTGTCGGGCACGGCTCGACGGCCTTGTCGGCGGGTGCCGGGGATCAGCCGTAGCCGAGCTCGTGGAGGCGGGCGTCGCCGATGCCGAAGTGGTGGCCCACCTCGTGGACCACGGTGACCCGGACCTGCTCGACGACCTGTTGCTCGGTGCGACACATCGCACAGATCGGGACTCGGAAGATGGTGATGCGGTCGGGCATCACCATGCCCGCGTAACCCGCATCGCGGCGGGTGAGCGGGATGCCCTCGTACAGCCCGAGGAGCGCCCGGTCGGGGTGACGGTCCTGCACGAAGACCGCCACGTTGTCCATGAGCCGGGCCAGCTCGTCGGGGATGCCGTCGATGGCGTCGGCGACGAGCTCCTCGAACCGCTCGGGCGTGACCTCGACCATGCCGTGACGCTAACGGCGCTCTGCGGGAGTCCGGGGACCCGCCCGTGCGAGGCCGCTGGCAACCGCTCCCAGAGGGCCCGTGCCGCCACCTGTGATGCTGGCGCCATGACCACCAGCCGGGACCTCACCTGGGAGGGGATGGCGAACGTCCGTGATCTCGGTGGGCTGACCACCGCGGACGGGCGCTCCACCGCGTTCGGTGCCGTCGTGCGTTCGGACCATCCGTCCAGGCTCACCCCCGCCGGGTGGCGGGCCCTCACCGACCACGGCATCCGCACGATCGTGACACTGACGACCGCCGGCATCGACCCACCCGAGATCGACTACGGCTTCGGACCACCCGCCGATCTGACGGTGACGAGGGTCGACGTCGAGGACGGAACTGACCCGGACTTCGTCGCCACGATGATCGACACCGGCCTGTGGGCCACACCGTTCGCCTTCGCCGACGCCCTCACCCGGTGGCCCGCGCGGTGGTCAGCGGTCGTTCGAGCCGTCGCCACGGGGGCGCCCGGCGGTGTGCTGGTGCACTGCTCGCGAGGGTGCGACCGCACCGGCCTGGCCGCGCTGCTGCTCCTGCACCTGGTGGGCGTCGGCGCCCCCGACATCGCCGCCGACTACACCGTCAGCGCGGAGCGCCTGCGCACGGTGGACCCGGAGCACGCCGCCTGGCTCGATGCGGCGCTGGCAGAACGTGGCACCACGATCGACGCGGTGATCGCAGAAACCCTCGCCGCGATCGACATCGAGGCGACGCTCGCCGTGGGCGGCCTGGCGCCGGCCGACGTCGATGCACTGCGGCGACGCCTGCTGGAGGCCTGATCAGCGGCCCAGTGCATCGAGGGGCACGGCGACCGTGGCCCCGTCGACCAGGTCGACCGTGAGGGCGATCTCGGCGCCGAGGCCCTCGGCCCACGCGACGCACTCGTCGAGGCCGGCACCGCCCGTGCCCGCCCCCGGCCCGTCGAGCCAGTACGACAGGACCTCGGTCCGGTGCTCGACGTGGACCACGAACGCGGCCGCGTCGACCAGGTCGTCGAGCGACGCCAGCGGGGCCACGGTGCTGACCAACGCGGTCCCGCCGAGCGACCCGGCCACGGGACCGTCCCAGCGGAACGTCCCGGGAGCGGGCTCGACGACCTCGAGGTCGGCCACCCGACGGTCGAGCCCATCCGGGCGGCGGTACTCGTGGATGATGTCGATGCTGCGGTCGTAGACGATCGACGACCGGCTGCCCGTGATCCGCACCTGGCCCATGTCGAGCTCCTCGTCCCGCGTGTCCGGATCGGCGAACGCCGCCTCGATGTAGGCCGACTCGGGGTGCAGCATCTCCGAGATGGTCGGCGGCACCAGGCCGAAGACGGCACCGGCGGCGGCGGGAACCGGGCCGATGAAGGTGGCGACCCCGTCGTCGATCGCCCACACGGTGGCGCCGTCGGAGCGGGCCTCGGCCCCCGAGCCCATGCACCACAGCGCGAAGCGGCCCGAGGGCTCGGCGACGAAGCGCACCGAGCGATCACCCGCGGCGCCGCCCTGCTCGACGTAGGTCCCTCGCAGTGCCCGCCCCGAACGAAGCTGCATGCCCCATGGTGCCACTCCGGGCCCGCCGGCCGGCCCACCTGGCCCGGCCTCCGGGCCCGGGCCAGGTGTCGGAGGGCGTCGGTAGGGTGAGCCGATGGACGCCGACGGGCTGCTGCAGGGGTTGAACCCCGACCAGCACGACGCCGTCGTCTGCGCCGCGGCGCCGCTGTGCATCATCGCCGGCGCGGGCTCGGGCAAGACCCGGGTGCTCACCCGCCGCGTCGCCCACCGCGTGGCGGTGGGCGACGCCGAGCCGCACCGCGTGCTGGCCCTCACGTTCACCCGGAAGGCGGCCGGCGAGCTGACCGCTCGCCTCGCCGGACTGGGCCTGCGCGACACCATCGCCGCCGGCACCTTCCACGGCATCGCCCTCGCCCAGCTCCGCGCCCGGTGGATCGAGCGGGGCGAGCGCGAGCCCCAGCTGCTCGACCGCAAGTACTCGGCGGTCGCCCGTCAGCTCCCCCGCCGGGCCAGCCAACGCGACGTCAACCCGCTCGACGCCATCGCCGAGATCGAGTGGGCCAAGGCCCGGCGCATCGCTCCGCGGGACTACGCCGAGGAGGCGCTGCAGCACAACCGCCGCCCGCCGATGCCCCCGCACGACATGGCCGCGGTGTACGAGCGCTACGAGGAGGACAAGCACCGCCGCGGGCTGGTCGACTTCGACGACCTCCTCATGTTGTGCGAGCGGGCCCTCGCCTCCGACCCCGCCTTCGCCGCGACCCAACGGTGGCGGTTCCGGCACCTGTTCGTCGACGAGTTCCAGGACGTCAACCCGCTGCAGTTCGCCCTGCTGCGGGCATGGCTCGGCGACCGCTCCGACCTGTGCGTGGTGGGCGACCCCCGCCAGGCCATCTACGCGTGGAACGGCGCCGATGCCGGTTACCTCAACGACTTCACCCGCCACTTCCCCGGCAGCGAGGTGCGCGAGCTGCGGGACAACTACCGCTCGACCCCCCAGATCCTGGCCGTGGCCAACGCGGTGATCGGCCACCGTGAGGCGGGCGCGCCACTGCGCGCCAACCGGCCGAGCGGCGAGCCACCCGAGATCGTCCAGTACACCACCGACGCCGACGAGGCCCGGGGCATCGCCCGGGCGGTCCGCGACGCGCACGGGCCGGGCCGTCCGTGGTCCGACCAGGCCGTGCTCACCCGCACCAACGCGCAGGCGGCCCTCATCGCCGACGCCCTCGGCCGGGCCGCCATCCCCCACCGCGTCCGAGGGGGCGCCGCCCTCCTGTCCCGGCCCGAGGTCAAGTCCGCCCTCGCGCGCATGCGCTCGTCGAGCGTGCCGTTCGCGGTGGCCCTCGCCGACCTCGACGCCGAGGTGACGGGTCGCTTCGTGGACGACGACGACCCGGTCACCCGCGGTGACGACACCGGTGACGGCCCGCGTGGGGCCACGGCCGACCTCGCCAGGGCAGCCGACCCCACCCTCGCCGCCACGAGCGACGCCAGGCGCGACGCTGCGACCTCCCGCATCCCCCGCGGCTCGAGGCCGTCGCCCACCAGCCGTGGGGTGCAGCCCTCGCGCCGGACACCGACCACCGACCGGCACGCCCCGGAGACCGGCCCTCACGACGTCCGCTCGGCCCAGGCCCGCGGGACCGGCACCGACGAGCGGGACGGGCCCCCGGGGGGCGCCGACCAGGTCGGTTCCGGAGCGCAGGAGCGCCGAGCCAACCTCGCCGCCCTGGTGCAACTGGGCCGCGACTACCTGGGGCTCGACTCGTCGGCGAGCGCGGCCGGGTTCGCCGCCTGGCTCAACGCCGCCGCCCGGTCCGACGACGCGGCCGGCGCCGGCGACGCCGTCGAGGTGGCCACCTTCCACGCGGCCAAGGGGCTCGAGTGGCCCATCGTCCACGTGGCCGGGGTGGAGGGTGGCCTCGTGCCCATCGGCCACGCCCGGACGCCCGATGCCGAGGCCGAGGAGCGCCGGCTGTTCTACGTGGCCCTCACCCGGGCCGAGCGGGTGCTGCGCTGCTCGTGGGCGACGCAGCGCACCTTCGGGTCGCGTGTGTCGAACCGCCAGCCCTCGCCCTACCTCAGCGAGGTCCGTGAGGTGCTGGGCTCACTGGCGGCAGGGCGCCGGCCGGTGGACGGTCTGGTCGAGGTGCGCCGCGAACGAGAACGGCTGGCCGCCGAGGACGGTGAGGGTCGCCGACGAGTCACCCTGCCCGCTCCAGGCGCGACGCTCAGCGACGACGAGCAGGCGGTGCTCGACGCGCTGAAGTCCTGGCGCGCCACGCAGGCCCGCTTCGCCAAGGTTCGGGCGTCCACGGTGCTCACCGACGAGGCATTGGAGGCCGTGGCCATCAACCGGCCGCGCGACGTGGCTGGGCTCTCCGCTCTGCCCGGGATCGACAAGATGAAGGCCAGACGCTTCGGCGAGACGCTCCTGGCCGTCGTCGCCGCCCACGACCGCTGAGCGGACCCCGACGATCGAGGGGATGCCCGGCTCAGGTTCCCGTGTCACGTCGGGGGCAGTTGGTCGCGCTCTTCGATGAGGTTGCGGAAGCGGTCGAAGTCGATGGTGACGAAGATGCCCTCGGCTTCGGCGGTCATCGTGTCGCCGGCGAAGACGCGGCCGGCGGCGAACACCTTGCGGCCCTCGACCTTCACCAGTTCGCCCTCGAAGCGCAGCTCGCGGTGCAGGGGCGTGGGCTTGCGGTACCGGATGGTGAGCGTGCCGGTCATGGCCGGGAGGCCGCTCATCGACTGGGCCGCACCCAGGATCTCGTCGAACGACGCCGCCACGAACCCGCCGTGCACACAACCGGGCGGGCCTTCGTACGGGGTGCCGAAGGTGGCGGTGCCGATCACCCGGTCGCCCTCGATGGCCACCTCGATGGGTGGCGCCAACGGGTTGGCCTTGCCGATGAGCGGGCTGTGGTCGAAGAACGACAGGGCCGGGCTCCTGCCCGAGTTGGCGGCCTCGGCGAACCCCTCGTAGATCGACCCGTGGGGGTACTCACCGAGCTGTGCGGCCACCTGCTCGAGGGTGTCGGCCGCGGCCACCAACGCGTCCTCGGGGGCGCCGGTGGCCATCAGCCGGTCCATCACGAGGCGGGTGGCGTCGGCCAGGCGCCGCATCTCGAGATGGCGCTCGGTGAGTTGGTGCTGTGCGGTCTCGTCCCACGCGTCGGTGAGGCGCCGCTTGGCCTCGTCGGGCGTGACCGTGTCGTGCACGCTCGTGCGCGGCGGCTCGGGGCGGGGCTCGGTCATGACGGCACCTCGAAGTCGGCCAGGAGGGGGGCGTGGTCGGACGGGGACTGGCCCTTGCGGGCGTTGCGGTCGATGAGCACCCCGCCGAGCCCTGCGACGAGCGGCCGCGAGGCCAGGATCAGGTCGATCCGCATGCCCTTGCCCTTGTGGAAGTTGCCGGCCCGGTAGTCCCACCACGAGTAGAGGCCCCCGGCGTCGTAGCGCTCGCGGAACACGTCCACCAGGCCCCAGTCGCACAGCTCGGCCAGGGCCGCCCGCTCGGGCGGGCTGACGTGGGTGGCGCCGTGCACCTCGTCGGGGTCCCACACGTCGCGGTCGTCGGGGGCGATGTTGAAGTCGCCGCACAGCACCCGCAGGTCGCCCCGGCCGGCGCGACCCGGACGCCCGGGCGCGCTGTCGCGGTCGAGGAACCGGCGCAGCTCGGCCAGCCAGGCCAGCTTGTAGACGTAGTGGTCGGCACCGACCTCACGCCCGTTGGGCACGTACACGCTCGACACCCGAACCCCACCACAGGTGGCGGTGACCACCCGGGCCTCGCGGTCCAGCTCGGCGTCGTCGCCGCCGAGGCCGTAGACCACGTCGTCGATGCCCCGCCGGCTGAGGATGGCCACGCCGTTCCAGCGGCCCTCGCCGTGGTGGACGGCGTCGTAGCCGAGGGACTGGAACGTCAGGGCGGGGAAGGCGGCGTCGGCCAGCTTCGTCTCCTGGAGGCAGACGACGTCGGGCCCGACCTGGGCCAGCCACTCCTCCACCCGGCCCAGGCGCGCCTTCAGCGAGTTGACGTTCCACGTCACGATGCGCACGGAAGGAACGTACCGGGGCGAGTCTGCCGATGACGACGCCGCGCCGCGGAACGAAGAGCCGACGGAAAAGAAGCCCACCGTTAGGATCGGATCGTGGCTGACGACTCTGCAACGCCGACCGTCGGGCCGAACGAGTGGCTCGTCGACGAGATGTACGACCAGTACCGGGAGGATCCCACCTCGGTCAGTGCGAGCTGGCAGGAGTTCTTCGCCGACTACCGGCCGTCGGGCACGCCGGCGCCCCCCACTGCAGCGCCGGCGCCGACACCCGCACCCACCACTGCGCCCACCACCCCCGGCGCCACCCCGACGGCCGGCAACGGCGCCACCGCACCGGCCACCGCTGCGGCCCGAGCCACACCGGCACCGACCGACGGCGCCGAGCCCAAGCCCATCCGGGGGGCGGCGGCACGCATCGTCGCCAACATGGAGGCCAGCCTGACGGTCCCCACGGCCACGAGCTTCCGCGAGGTGCCGGCCCGCCTGCTCGAGGTGAACCGCCAGGTCATCAACGGCTACCTGGGCCGCACCCGGGGCGGCAAGGTGTCGTTCACGCACCTCATCGGCTACGCCATCGTTCGGGCCATCGCGGATGCGATGCCGGTGATGAACTCGTCGTACCACGAGTCCGCCGACGCCAAGCCCACCGTCGTGCGCCACGAGCACGTGGGGCTGGGGCTCGCCGTCGACGTCGAGAAGTCCGACGGGTCACGCACGCTGCTGGTGCCGTGCATCCGCGACGCCGACACGCTCGACTTCCAGGGCTTCCTCGCGGCCTACGAGGAGCTCATCCGCAAGGTGCGCAGCAACAAGCTGAGCCCCGACGACTTCGCGGGCGTCACCGTCACGCTCACCAACCCGGGCACGATCGGCACCAAGCAGTCGGTGCCCCGCCTGATGCCCGGCCAGGGCCTCATCGTGGGGGTCGGGTCGATCGAGTACCCCACCGCCTACCAGGCCGCCGACCCCCAGACGCTCGCCGACCTCGGCGTGTCGAAGGTGACCACCCTCACCTCCACCTACGACCATCGCATCATCCAGGGAGCGGAGTCGGGCCTGTTCCTGAAGACGGTGAACGGCCTCCTGCTCGGCGAGCACGACTTCTACGTCGACGTGTTCCGCTCGATCGGCGTGCCCTACGAGGCGGTGCAGTGGCGGCGTGACATCAACCCCCGCGACCGCGAGCAGGCGCTGCTCGAGAAGCAGATGCAGGTCAACACGATCATCAACATGCACCGGGTGCGCGGGCACCTGATCGCCGACCTCGACCCCTTGGCGTCCAAAGAGCCCCACATGCACCCGGAGCTCGACCCTGCCACCTACGGGCTCACCATCTGGGACCTCGACCGCGAGTTCCTCACCCAGGGCCTCGGCGGCACCCAGAGCCTCCCGCTCGGCCAGATCCTGCACGTGCTGCGCGACGCCTACTGCCGGACGGTGGGCATCGAGTACATGCACATCCAGGACCCGGCCGAGAAGCACTGGGTGCAGGAGCAGGTGGAAGGGGTCAGCCCCGACCTGCCCACCGACGACCAGCGCCACATCCTCGAGAAGCTCAACGCGGCCGAGGCCTTCGAGCGCTTCCTCGGCCAGAAGTACATCGGGCAGAAGCGCTTCGGCATCGAGGGTGGCGAGAGCGCCATCCCGCTCGTCGACGCCGTGCTCGAGTGCGCCGCCGACGAGGGCCTCGACGCCGCGGTGATGGGGATGTCGCACCGGGGCCGGCTCAACGTGCTGGCCAACATCGTGGGCAAGAGCTACGACCAGATCTTCAAGGAGTTCGAGGGCAACGTCGACCCCGAGACCATCCAGGGCTCGGGCGACGTCAAGTACCACCTGGGCCAGTCGGGCAAGTTCGTCAGCCGAGCCGGCGCCAAGATCGCCATCGAGCTGGCCGCGAACCCCTCGCACCTCGAGACCGTCGACCCCGTGGTCGAGGGCATGACCCGGGCCCTGCAGGACGTGGTCGACCGCCCCGAGAGCTTCTCGGTGCTCCCGCTGCTCCTCCACGGCGACGCCGCGTTCGCCGGCCAGGGGGTGGTGGCCGAGACCCTGAACTGCTCCCAGATCAAGGGCTACCGCGTGGGCGGCACCATCCACGTGATCATCAACAACCAGCTCGGCTTCACCACCTCGCCCGAGGCGGCGCGGTCGTCGGAGTACTGCACCGACATCGCCAAGATGGTGCAGGCGCCGATCTTCCACGTGAACGGCGACGACCCCGAGGCCTGCGTGCGGGTGGCCCGGCTGGCCTTCGCGTACCGCCAGCGGTTCCACAAGGACGTGGTGGTGGACATGATCTGCTACCGCCGCCACGGCCACAACGAGGGCGACGACCCCAGCTACACCCAGCCGCTCATGTACAAGCGCATCGAGGCCCGCCGGTCGGTGCGCAAGCTCTACACCGAGTCGCTGGTGAAGCGGGGCGACATCACCCTGGCCGAGTGCGAGCAGGCCCTCGACGACTTCCAGTCGAAGCTGCAGGTCGCCCTCGACCACACCCGCGAATCGGCCCCGCCCGAGAACGCCATCGCCGTCCACCCGCCGGCGCCCGTGGGCGTGCTCCCCCACGTCGAGACCGCGGTGAGCCGTGAGGTGGTCGACCGGGTCATGGACGCGCTGATGACGGTCCCCGACGGGTTCACCATGCACCCCAAGCTGGCCAAGCAGTTCGAGACCCGCCACCAGATGTACCTCGACGGCGAGGTGGACTGGGGCTTCGGCGAGGCCATCGCCCTCGGCTCGCTGCTGCTCGAGGGCACGCCCGTGCGCATCGCCGGCCAGGACAGCCGGCGGGGCACCTTCTCGCACCGGCACTCCACCTTGGTCGACTACGAGAGTGGCGCCGAGTACACGCCGCTCGCCCACCTCGACGACGAGCAGGGCAAGTTCTTCATCTACGACTCGCTGCTGTCCGAGTACGCCGCGCTCGGGTTCGAGTACGGCTACTCGGTGATGCACAAGGACGCCCTCGTGTGCTGGGAGGCGCAGTTCGGCGACTTCGTGAACGGCGCCCAGATCATCATCGACCAGTACGTGGTGGCCGCCGAGGACAAGTGGGGACAGACCTCGGGTCTGGTCATGCTGTTGCCCCACGGCTTCGAGGGCCAGGGCCCCGAGCACTCGTCGGCCCGCATCGAGCGGTTCCTCACCGCCTGTGCCGAGGACAACATCCAGGTGTGCAACGCCTCGACGTCGGCGCAGTACTTCCACCTCCTCCGGCGCCAGATGAAGCGCGGGGTGCGCAAGCCGTTGGTGATCTTCACCCCGAAGTCACTGCTGCGGGCCCGCACCGCACGGTCGAAGGTGGAGGAGCTCACCTCCGGCACCTTCCAGGAGGTCATCGACGACGCCGGCGTTGCCGACGCCGACGCCCACGCGGTGACGCGGGTGGTGTTCGCCACGGGCAAGGTGTCCCACGACGCCCTGGCCACCCGCGACGAGCTGGGCGCCCCGGCAGCGGTGGCCCGCGTCGAGCAGCTCTACCCGTGGCCGTTCGCGCAGGTCGCGGCGGTGCTGGCCCGCTACCCGAACGCCCACGAGATCGTGTGGCTCCAGGAGGAGCCCGAGAACATGGGCGCCTGGAACTCGGTGAAGGGCCGCCTGTACGAGGCCCACGGCGACACCCACCAGATCCACCGGGTCAGCCGCACCGAGTCGGGCAGCCCCGCCACCGGCAGCCACGCCGTGCACCAGCAGGAGCAGGCCGAGATCCTCGCGGCGGCGTTCGCCCCCTTCGCCTGATCACCGCTCGTTCGGCCCAACCCCACCGTTCTGGCTCCCGATTCGACCGCTATCGCGGTCGAATCGGGAGCCAGTTCCCCTTGGGTCGAGCGGTCGATAGGGTCCACGTCGGCTTCCCCCGCCAGCAGTACGCCCGCGACAGGGGGACCCCATGCAGCACCATGCTCAGCTCATCGCGCTCGCGGAGCGCCAGCACGGCTCGGTGGCGATACGCCAGGTCATGGACCTCGGCGCAACGCGCAGCGAGGTCGCCCATCTCACCGCGTCGGGCGAGTGGGAACGCATCACTGACAGCGTCCTTCGGCGAGTGGGCAGCCACGCGTCGCGGGGTCAGCGCGTGGTGGAGGCCGTGCTCGATGCCGGCGAGGGCGCCGCGCTCTCGCATCGTTCGGACGCCGCCTGGTGGCGGCTGAACGGCTTCAGCCTGGCCGACCTGGAGGTCACCCGCCTGCGCAACAGCCGCTCGCAGCCTGCCCGCCTGGCCCGCATCATCCATGAGCCCCGATGCTTCCCGGAACATCACCGCACCATCCTCGATGGCGTCGCTGTCGTCATACCGTCCCGGATCCCGTTCGACATCGCCGCCACCCAGCCGTGGCTCGCCGAGAAGGCCCTGGATCGCGCGTGGGCGAAGAACCTGCTCAGCCACCAGAGCGTCAACGCGATGCTCCGGGAGCTGGCCGAGCGAGGCAGGCGGGGCATCACCGTCATGCGGGAACTGTTGGACGAACGGGGGCCGGACTACCGCCCCAACGACACCAACCTGGAGGACCGGTTCCAGCAGCTCGCCCGTGAGGCGGGCTTCCACGACCTCGAGCGCCAACGTCAGTTGCTGGGTCGAGAATGGCTCGGGCGCGTGGACTTCCTGAGCCGGCGGCTCCGCCTCGTCATCGAGGTCAACAGTGCCCTCTACCACGACGCGCTGATCGATCAGCGGGCCGATGCCGCTCGGCGCGAGAGCCTCGAAGCCGAGGGACTCCAGGTCGAGACCATCACCGACACCAAGGTGTGGTTCGACCCCGCTGGCACCGTCCAGCGCCTCCGCTCACTCAGGGCAGAACTGGCAGGCCGCGGCCCGTTCTGACTCGACCTATCCGGTTCTGGCTCCCGATTCGACCGCTCTCACGGTCGAATCGGGAGCCAGAACGGAGGACTTGGGGGATGACCGGCTCACGCGAGCAGGTCGCGGGCGACGGCGTCCCAGAGCTCGGTGCTGAGGCGGAGGGACTCGACGTCGATCCGCTCGTCGTTCCCGTGGAACATGGCCCCGAAGTCCTCGATGGTCACCTGCTCGCTGAACAGCCCGAAGCCGTAGGCAGGCACGCCCCGGCGGCGGAAGAAGCGGCCGTCGGTGGCGCCGACGGAGAGGAACGGGACGAGCGCGCTCTCGCCGTACCAGTGGGGCGTGAGGCGGGCGAGGGTGTCCCACAGCGGCGTGTCGACCGGCGACGCGCTGGAGGGGTCGTCGCTGTCCACGGTGACCGTCACCCGGTCGGCGAGATCACCCAGGGCGTCGGCCAGCAGGACCCGGATGTCCTCGCCGGTCTGGCCCGGCAGCGTGCGGATGTCGACCTCGAGCTCCACCTCGTCGGGGATGACGTTGATCTTGGTGCCCCCGTGCATGACGGTCGGCGCCATCGTGGTGTGGGTGCAGGCGTGGAACTGACGGGCCATGCCGAGGGGCAGGAACTCGAGCGCCCCCACCAGCTGGTCGGGGTCGAGCAGGGGCGCCACCAACTCGTCGGGGTACCCCATGGACTCGAGGAACGTGCGCCACACGTCGTGGATCTGGGTGGCGGGCTCGTACTCGGCGATCCGCCGCACCACCTCGGCGGCGGTGACGAGGGCGTTGTCGGTCTTGAAGGGCTGCGAGCCGTGGCCCGGGGTTCCGACGACCTTCAGCCGGACGCCATACAGACCCTTCTCGCCCACCATCACCGGCAGCTTGATGCCGGTGGGTGACGGGATGGGGATGCCGCCGGACTCGGTGATCACGTAGTCGGCCTGCACCGCGTCGAGCTCGTGCTCGACCAGGTGTGAGGCCCCGTAGGTGGCGTTGGCCTCCTCGTCGGCCACGGCCAGGTAGACGAGCGTGCCCCTGGGTCGGAAGCCGTCGCGCGCGAGGTACTTGAACGCGGTCGCCATCGAGGCCGTGAGGTTCAACATGTCGACCGCCCCGCGGCCCCACACCTCGCCGTCGATCAGCTCGCCACCGAACGGGTCATGGCGCCACCCCGACGGCGTGACCGGCACGACGTCGGTGTGGCCCATCAACAACAGGGTGGGGGCCTCCGGGTCGGAACCCTCGATGCGGCCCACCAGGCTCGTGCGGCCGGGGGCGGCCTCGTAGCGCTCGAGCTCCAGGCCCGGGCCCTCGAGGTACGAGGCCAGCACGTCCGCGCTGCGCACCTCCTGGCCCGACGCCTCGGTGCCGTCGTTCACGCACGCGTTGCGGATGAGGTGTTGGAGGAGGTCGGTGACCTCGGGGGTGAGCGTCTCCGAAGGTGGCAGCACCCTCAGATCGTAGGCCCCGAGGGGACGTGCCGGAGCGGAGCGAAGGCGCCCTCCGACGCACCGGATGCCGACGATCGCTCCGACCTCGGAGCAGTCGACGTCAGGACGCTTCGCGAGCCCAAATGCCCACCATGCGAGGTGCCGGCCTCCCGAGGTGGTTGACTTGGACCGTCATGGCATCGACTCACGTCGTGGTCGACGGCTCGAACATCGCCACCGAGGGCCGCTCGTCCCCCAGTTTGAAACAGCTCGACGAGGCGGTGCGGGCGTTCCTCGCCGAGCACCCCCACGACAAGCTCACGGTCGTGGTGGACGCCACCTTCGGTCACCGGATCGATCCCTCCGAGCGCGCCGCGTTCGACGAGGCCATCGCCAACAACGAGATGGTCACGCCACCCGCCGGCGCCATCGGCCGGGGCGACGCCTTCGTGCTCGAGATCGCCGAGCGCGCCGGGGCGACGATCCTGTCCAACGACTCGTTCCAGGAGTTCCACGGCACCCACCAGTGGCTGTTCGACGAGGGCCGCCTGATGGGCGGCAAGCCGGTTCCCGATGTGGGCTGGGTGTTCCTGTACCGCTCGCCGGTGCGCGGTGCGGCCAGTCAGCGCTCCGTGCGCGAGGCCCGCAAGGGCTCCGCCACGCGCTCCGGTGCCGACAACGGCTCGGGGGCCCGCTCCGGGTCGCGGTCCCGGTCGGGGGGCAGGTCCCGTTCCGCCTCGGATGACGCCGCGGGCGCCCCGGCCGCCACCGCCGATGCCGACGAGGCCCCCTCCGGGTCGCGCCGCAGCCGGGGTGGACGCGGACGCGGGCGTGGTGGCGACAGCGGACCGCCGTCGGCGACGGCCACCACCGCCACGCCGGCACCGAGCCCGAAGTCGGGTGGGCGCTCGCGGGCCAAGGCCGAGCCGTCCGAGGAGGCACCGGCCAAGCGCACCAGCGTCAACAAGACCAACGACCCCCTGCCGTTCATCGAGTTCGTGGCCAACCACCCGGTGGGCAGCACGGTCACGGGCGAGGTCGAGCGCTTCTCGTCCCACGGCGCCTACGTCCTCGCCGGCGGCGCGCGCTGCTACGCGTCGCTCAAGTCCCTCGGCGACCCCGCCCCCCGCAGCGCCCGCGACGTCCTCGACCGGGGCCAGGTGCGCGACTTCGTGGTGCTGGCCTTCGACACCCCCCGGCGGGGCATCGACCTGATCCTGCCGGGCCTTCCCGGCACCCCGGCGCCGCCCAGCCCCGAGGAGGAGACGCCGAAAGCCGCGTCGGCCCGCCGGGCCGCCACCAAGAAGGCCACCGAGGGCGCACCCCGCAAGGGCGCCGCACCCCTGCCCGACCGCGCCTCGTCGTCGGCCACCTCCGGCGGATCGGGCGCCGGCAAGTCTCGCGCCAGCCGGTCGGCGTCGAGCGCATCCAGGCCGGCCGACCCCACACCGCCGCGAGCCCCCGCCGACGGCGTGCAGGACCTTCCGGCCAAGAAGAAGGGCGGCCTCGCCCAGGCCGCCAAGAAGCTCATCGGCCGCAAGAGGTAGGGGGCCACCCCCGCGACGGAGCGGGTCCTGTCCCCGGTTCGGTATCCAGAACCGGCCAAAAGACGGGGCGGCTTCTGGACCCTCCGAACCGGCGCCACCCGCTCCGTCGCTACCCCGTTCTGCAGGGCGAGGGGCTGCGCCCCTCGCGACACGCGTTCGAGTCGATAGACAGGAGGGCCATGTCCGCATCACAGGCCCAGTTCATCTTCACCATGCGCAAGGTGGGGCGCTTCTACCCGCCTGACCGCGACGTCCTGAAGGACATCACGCTGGCGTTCTACCCGGGGGCGAAGATCGGCGTCATCGGGCCGAACGGCTCGGGCAAGTCGTCGCTGCTGCGCATCATGGCCGGCCTCGACGAGGACTTCACCGGCGACGCCAAGCTCACCCAGGGGTTCACGGTGGGGATGCTCGAGCAGGAGCCCCACCTCGACGAGACGAAGGACGTGCAGGGCAACGTGATGGACGGCGTGGGTGCCACCGCCGACCTGCTCACCCGCTACGACGCGGTGCTGGCGGGCTGGGCCGACCCCGAGGCCGACTACGAGAAGCTGGGCGCCGAGCAGGCCGACCTCGAGGCCAAGATCGAAGCCGCCGGGGCCTGGGACCTCCAGCGCAACATCGAGATCGCCATGGACGCCCTGCGGCTCCCGCCCGGCGATGCCGACGTCTCGACGCTGTCGGGCGGCGAGCGCCGCCGAGTGGCGCTGTGCCGCCTGCTGCTGTCGCACCCCGACCTTCTGCTGCTCGACGAGCCCACCAACCACCTCGACGCCGAGTCGGTCGCCTGGCTCGAGCGCACCCTGAAGGACTACTCGGGCACCGTGGTCGCCATCACCCACGATCGCTACTTCCTCGACAACGTGGCCGGCTGGATCCTCGAGCTCGACCGGGGGCGGGGCATGCCCTTCGAGGGCAATTACAGCTCCTGGCTCGAGCAGCGCCGCGATCGCATGGCCCAGGAGGACAAGGCCGACTCGGCCAGGGCCCGCACCCTCGAGCGCGAGCTCGAGTGGGTGCGCATGTCGCCCAAGGCCCGCCAGTCCAAGGGCAAGGCCAGGCTGGCCGCCTACGAGAAGCTGCTGGCCGAAGCCAAGGCGTCGGAGGGTCGCGGCAACGAGCTCGAGATCACGATCCCGTCGGGCCAGCGCCTGGGCGACCAGGTGATCGAGGCCGACCACCTGGCCAAGGGCTTCGGCGACCGCCTGCTCGTCGAGGACCTGTCCTTCTCGCTCCCCCCCGCAGGCATCGTCGGCGTCATCGGTCCCAACGGCGCAGGCAAGACCACCCTGTTCCGCATGATCGTGGCCGAGTCCCACGGCGACGCCTCGGGCGACACCGCGCCCGACGCCGGCAGCCTCAAGATCGGCCCCACGGTCGAGCTGGCCTACGTCGACCAGTCCCGCGACAGCCTGGATGCGGACCGCACCGTGTACGAGGAGATCACCGGGGGCCTCGACGAGATCCTGGTGGGCAACCGGTCGGTGAACGGCCGGGCCTACGTGGCGTCGTTCAACTTCAAGGGCTCCGACCAGCAGAAGAAGGTGGGCACGCTGTCGGGCGGCGAGCGCAACCGGGTGCACCTGGCCAAGGTGCTGAAGGACGGCGGCAACGTGTTGCTGCTCGACGAGCCCACCAACGACCTCGACGTCGACACCCTGCGGGCCCTGGAGGGTGCGCTGGAGCGCTTCGCCGGCTGCGCGGTGATCATCAGCCACGACCGCTGGTTCCTCGACCGGGTCGCCACCCACGTGCTGGCCTTCGAGGGCGACTCGCAGGTGCGTTGGTTCGAGGGCAACTTCTCCGAGTACGAGGCGTTCCGCCACAAGGAGCTCGGCGCCGAGGCGGACCAGCCCCACCGCATCAAGTACAAGCCGCTCGCCCGCAGCTGAGCGCGGTCGAGTCGGCGAACCCGGCGGGCTCGTCGCAAGGGCTGGCGGACCCCGACTGGCAGTTGCGTCGAGAACAGGGTCTCCGTCTCATCGTCGCGGCCTGCCGGCCGACAGGTTCCCCATGGCAACGAAGACGGCCACGAAGCCCCGGGCCGGCGCGGCGGCCGGCGCCGGCCGGAGCACGCCGAGACGGTCACAGCCGGCCAGGACGGCCACCCAGTGGACCAGCCGGGCGGTGCTGCGCGGGATCGAGGCGGGCAGCTCGGTCAGTTGCGCCGCCTGTGGCGAGCCCGTGAAGTTCAAGGCCAAGGTGCGGGCCCAACAGGTGATCTGCAACGTGTACGTGAAGGGCGCCTGGGACCGCGTCGAGCACTTCCACGCCGCGTGCTACGCCGAGGCGGGCAGCCCCCACGGCGACGCGCAGGAATCCGCGGCTACGAACCCCCGCCGGGCTGCGGCAGCGCCCGCAGACGCTCCCCCAACGCCAGCTCCAACGGCCTGACGATCTGGAACCGGTCGCCGACCGGGCCGGTGACCGTCAGGCTCGACACGTACGACCCGTCGACGGCCACCAGCACCACGGCGTCGTCCTGGCCGAGATCGTTCCGGCCCCGCACGAGGAAGGCCGCGGCGTCCGTGCCCAGGTCGGGGATGGGGAAGCCGCCGAGCACCTCTCGCGTGATGCTCCCCCCGTTGGGGTCGGGCTGGGTCCACGGCTGCGTGCACTCGCGCGCCAGGGCGGTGAAGCGCTCACCGAGTGCCGTCGCCTGCGCCGCCGGCAGGGCGCTGATGGTCTGGGTCACCGCGTAGCGGTCGACCCGGAACTGTGAGAACCGCCCGATGTCGGCCCCGAGGTCGGCCCTCAGGTCTTCCCCGCACAGCTTGATGCGCTGGCCGGCACCCACCGCGCCGAAGTCGCCGGCCAACAAGATGGGCTCGACCTGGTCGGGATCCGGGAAGTCGTCGGCCGTCAACAGGCCAGGGGTGAGGTCGACGGCGGCGAGCTCGGCCTGCGTGGCCGTGCGCACCGTGGTCGAGGTGGTCGTGGCCACCGCCTCGGGGCCGTCGTCCTCACCTCCGCATCCGGACGCCACGACGCAGACAGCCGCCAGCACGAGAAGGGCCACCGCCACCTGGCTCCGCCGCCGGACGGCGCGCCGCGTGACCGGGCTCGACGTGCTCACCGCCACTTCAGGCGCGGTTGCGGGCGGAGCCCACGACACCGAGCAGCTCCAGCACGGCGCCCGCCAGGGTCTCGGCGTCGCCGAGCGCCGGCGTCAGCTCGAGGTCGGGTCGCAACGGGGCCTCGTAGGGATCGTCGATCCCGGTGAACCCGGTGATCTCGCCGGCCCGGGCCTTGGCGTAGAGGCCCTTGGGGTCGCGGGCCTCGCACTCCTCGATGGGCGTGTTGACGAACACCTCGACGAAGCGCAGGTCGGCCGCCTCGTGGGCGGCACGGGCGCGGTCGCGGTCCGCCCGGTAGGGGCTGATCAGCGGCACGAGGCTCACCACCCCGGCGTCGGCGAACAGGCGGGCCACCTCGCCCACCCGGCGCACGTTCTCCGAGCGGTCGACGGCGCTGAAGCCGAGGTCGCCGTTGAGGCCGTGGCGCAGGTTGTCGCCGTCCAGCAGGTAGGCGGGGGTGCCGGACTCGAGCAATCGGCGCTCGACCGCGGTGGCGACGGTCGACTTGCCCGAGCCCGAGAGCCCCGTGAACCACACGGTCGCTCCGTGGACGCCGAGCGCGGCCCAGCGGTCGCGCCGCGGCAGGTCGGACTGGTGCCACACCACGTTCTCGCTGGCCATGGGCAGACGCTACGCGGCTACGCGAGGCCGCGGAGTGGCGCGGCGCCTGGGAACGGGGCGGCGCACGCGTTCCGGCGACCGACGAGCACGGCGGTCAGGTGGTGGGGCCGAGGATCATGCCGGCGCCCACGGTCTCGTTGGTGGCCTCGTCGATCAGGATGAAGCTCCCGGTGGTGCGGTTGCGGCGGTACTCGTCGAAGAACAGCGGCGCCGTCGTGCGCAGGCTCACCCGGCCGATCTCGTTGAGGGTCAGCTCGGACGCGGACTCGTCCCGGTGCAGGGTGTTGATGTCCAGCCGGTAGTGCAGGTCCTTGACGAGGGCCCGCACCGACCGCGTGGTGTGCTTGAGGGCGAGCTTGGCGCCGTTCGCGAGGATGGACGACTCGGACATCCAGCAGATGGTGGCGTCGATGTCCTGGCCCGTGTCGGGCCGGTTCTGGGGGCGACAGATCATGTCGCCACGCGAGATGTCGATGTCGTCCTCGAGCAGCACCGACACCGCCATGGGGCTGTAGGCCTCGTCGACCGGGCCGTCGTAGGTGTCGATGCGGGCCACCTTGGTGGCGAAGCCCGACGGCAGCGCCACCACATCGTCGCCGGGCTTCAACACACCGCCCGCCAGCGTGCCGGCGTAGCCCCGGTAGTCGTGGAACTCGTCGCTCTTGGGCCGCAGCACGTACTGCACCGGCAGGCGCACATCCTGCAGGTTGCGGTCGGACGCGATGTGCACCTCCTCGAGGTGGTGCAGCAGCGACGTGCCCTCGTACCAGGGCATGTTGGCCGAGCGGTCGACCACGTTGTCGCCGTTCAGCGCCGAGATGGGGATGAAGGTGAGGTCGCTGATGTCGAGCCGGGCCGCGAACTCGCGGAACTCGTCCTTGATGCGCTCGAACACCTCCTGGTCGTAGTTGACCAGGTCCATCTTGTTCACGCAGAGCACGAGGTGGGGGATCCGTAGCAGCGACGCGATGAAGGCGTGCCGCCGCGACTGCTCGAGGATGCCCTTGCGGGCGTCGATGAGCACCAACGCGAGGTTGGCGGTCGACGCCCCGGTGACCATGTTGCGCGTGTACTGCAGGTGCCCGGGGGTGTCGGCGATGATGAACTTGCGGCGGGGTGTGGCGAAGTAGCGGTAGGCCACGTCGATGGTGATGCCCTGCTCGCGCTCGGCCCGCAGGCCGTCGGTGAGCAGGGCGAGGTCGACGTAGGTGTCGCCCCGCTGGCGGCTGGTGCGCTCGACGGCCTCGAGTTGGTCCTCGAAGATGGCCTTCGAGTCGTAGAGGAGGCGCCCGATGAGCGTGGACTTGCCGTCGTCCACCGATCCTGCGGTGGCCAGGCGAAGTAGTTCCATGTCTAGAAGTAGCCCTCGCGCTTGCGGTCTTCCATGGCGGCCTCGGAGACCCGGTCGTCGGCGCGGGTGGCGCCCCGCTCGGTGATGCGGGTGGCGGCGACCTCGGCGATCACCTTGTCGATGGTGTCGGCGCTGGACTCGACCGCCCCGGTGCACGACGCATCGCCCACGGTGCGGTAGCGCACCACCATCTCGAACGGCTCCTCGTCGTCGGCCAGGGTGACGTACGGGCCCACGGCCAGCAGCATGCCGTCGCGGCGGAACACCTCCCGTCGGTGGGCGTAGTAGATCGACGGGATCTCGATGCCCTCCTCGGCGATGTACTGCCAGATGTCGAGCTCGGTCCAGTTGGACAGCGGGAACACACGGATGTGCTCACCCTTGCGGTGGCGGCCGTTGTAGAGGCTCCACAGCTCCGGTCGCTGGTTCTTCGGGTCCCACTGGCCGAAGTCGTCCCGGAACGAGAACACCCGCTCCTTGGCCCGGGCCTTCTCCTCGTCCCGGCGGGCGCCACCGAAGGCGGCGTCGAACTCGTTGGCCTCGATGGCGTCGAGCAGCGTGGTGGTCTGCAACCGGTTGCGTGACGCCCTGGGACCGGTCTCCTCGGTCACCCGGCCCTGGTCGATCGAGTCCTGGACCGACGCCACGACCAGCCGGGCGCCCAGCTCGGCCACCCTGCGGTCGCGGTACTCGAGCACCTCGTCGAAGTTGTGGCCGGTGTCCACGTGCATCACCGGGAACGGGATCGGGCACGGCCAGAACGCCTTCTCCGCGAGGCGGAGCATGACGATCGAGTCCTTGCCGCCGGAGAACAGCAGGACCGGCCGCTCGAACTCGGCGGCGACCTCACGCATGATGTGGATCGCCTCGGCTTCGAGGGCGCGCAGATGGGAGAGCTCGTAGGTCATTCGGAGGGACAGCCTAATCTGAGGCCTTGAATTCCTGACCAACGCGGTTGGGATTCCCGCCCCCGCCCTCACCTCCCCACCCACGTCAGGAACCCGCCGCGCCATGCCCGCCACGCCCTCCGACCACGCCCTGGCCCACCGGCTGGCCACCCAGACGGGCGAACTGCTCGTCGACCTGCGGGAGCGCCTCACCGCCGAGGGCGCCGGCGGGCCCCGCTTGAAGGCCGAGGGCGACCGGGCCGCGCACGAGTTGCTCATGCTGGAACTGGCCGCTTCGGTCCCCGACGACGCGGTGCTGTCCGAGGAGGGCAAGGACGACCCGGCCCGCCTGTCCGCGGCGCGGGTGTGGATCGTCGACCCGCTGGACGGCACCCGCGAGTTCAGCGAGGTGCCCCGTGTGGACTGGGCGGTGCACGTGGCCCTCGTCGAGCGCGGCGTGCCCGTCGCCGGCGCCGTGGCCCTGCCGGCGCAGGGCCTCACGCTCAGCACCGAGCACCCGCCGCCGCTCGCTCCCCCGGTCGACGGCCCCCCTCGGCTCGTCGTGAGCCGCACCCGGCCGCCGGCCGCCGCCGAGCGGCTCGCGGCCGCCCTCGACGGCGTCCTGGTGGCCATGGGCTCTGCGGGCGCCAAGGCCATGGCCGTGGTGCAGGGCGAGGTGGACATCTATGCCCACTCGGGGGGCCAGTACGAGTGGGACTCGTGCGCCCCCGTCGCGGTGGCGGCCGCCGCCGGGCTGCACACCAGTCGCCTCGACGGCTCCCCGCTCGTCTACAACCAGCCCGACGTCTACCTGCCCGACCTGTTGATCTGTCGCCCCGAGCTCGCCGAGCGCGCCCTCGCCATCCTGAACGACTGAACGACTGAACGACTGACCGACTGACCGACCCGATGCTGCGCGTCAGGCGATGCGCAGGGCCACCTGCTTGAAGGCCGGGGTGGCACCCAGGGGCTCGTACCGCCACCGGTAGGCGGCGGTGAAGTCGGCGAAGGCCCGGAACTCGTGGTCGGCGTTGCGCACCGAGCCGAACTCGTCGAACACCAGCACATCGCCGACATCGAGGTGGGGCGCCAGCGACGACAGGACGAACAAGGTCGACGAGTAGAGATCGGCGTCGAGGTGCACGATCGTGCGCCGTTCGAGCCGGTTGGCCGCGAGCCACCCGGGCAGCGTGGCCTGGAACATCCCCACCTCGAAGCTGGCGCGGGCGTCGTCGAGCCGGGGTACCCGACCGTCGGCGGTGTAGGTGCCTGCGGCCACGACGCCCCAGTCCTCGGGCAGGCCCTCGAAGGTGTCGAAGCCCACCAGCCGGGTGGCGGGGTGCTGCAGCGCCTCGCTCCACCACCGGATCGAGGCCCCCCGCGACACGCCGAACTCGAGGTAGTCGAGCGGCTCGTCCACGTGGCGGCCGAGGACCGCGGCGTACAGCGCTTCTCGGTCGTCGAGTGCCGGCATCGGGCCCGCCGACGCCAGCCACGCCGACGTGTCGGCCAGCGACACGGCCGCGGTCACCGACCGCCGCACCCGGGTCGGCACGATGCGGTGCCACGAGGGGCTCACCAGCAGGCGCCGGGTCTGGCGGCGCACGGTATGGCCGATCACCGCACCGACCCCGTCGTGGTGCGGCGCAGCAGGTAGCGGATCTGGGCCAGGCCGCCCCGGACTCGGGGCACCACGAGTCGCACGTTCGACCGGCTGACCAGCCGGCGCCACCGCAGGTCGAGCCCGCTGTTGGCCACCGCGAACGCGATGCGGTGGCGGCGCCACCCCGAGGCGTCCGGTCGCACGGTCGCACGGGCCGACACGCCCAGCGTCTGCAACCCGTAGGGGTGCCCCAGCGCGAACGCCAGGGGCTGGGAGTTCACGGTCACGTCGGCCACGGCGTCGTCGCCGACGGTCTCGAACGAGCGGTCGGCGACGCAGAACCGCACCGTCTCACCGTGGTCGGGCAGGGCCGCGGTGATGGGGCCCATCCAGCGCAGCACCGCCTCGGGGAGCACCGTGCGCAGTTGCGTGCAACGCCAGCGGAACGCCTCCTCGACGTCGGCCATCGGCACCGGTTCGACCGGGTCGTAGGGCTGCTCGTCGAGGGTGTCGAAGCGCTGGTCCCACCAGACCAGCGCGGCCGACGAGTCGTGGTCGCCGCCGACCGTGTACGAATCGCCGGGCGCCAGCACCACCGCGTGGCCACCGGCGGCGGTGAGGGCGCGGTCGATGTCACTCGGGCGGTTGGCGTACGCGTTGACGTAGCGGTTGTCCTCCCGGCAGAAGTACACGAAGCTCGCGAACGGGATGGTGACCTCGGCACCGAGGGCCTCGTGGTCGTGGACGACCGAATCCACGATGCGCGCCGCCTGCGCGCCGAGGTGGGTCGCCCGGTCGGGGTGGCCTCCGTAGCCGGCGATCGAGAACTGGTTCAGCACCGTCCGGCACGGGCCGAGGTCCTGCCGCAGCAACCGGCAGTCGGTGTCGCTCAACTCTGCGTCGTTGACGTTCAGCACCACGTCGCCACCCTGGATGATCGCCAGGCAGGTGTCCATCTGGCCCACCTCGTAGCTGTAGGCCTCGACGCCCTCGCTCAGGGTGAGCCGGCCACGGTGCGCGAGGGGGGTGACCGTGCGGAACCCCATGGCCTCGAGCGCCTCCACCATCTTGGGGGCGTCGCCGGTGCGCACCAGGACGGTGACCCGCTGCTTCAGGTCCTCGGGCAGACCCCGCAGCGTGGGCACGTGGAAGTGGTCGGCGTGCTCGTGGGAGATCCACAGGTAGTCGATGCCCGCGTACGCGTCATCGGGGAGGGCCGCCGGCGCCAGCAGCGCCCAGGAGTCGTTGAACGCCTTCCCCGCCAGCCAGGGGTCGGTCCAGATGCGGACCGGTCCCGCGTCGATCAGCACCGACGCGTGGGAGACGAGCGTGACCCGCATCGGCCCGCCGGCCTCCCCGTCCCGGGATCCGGCGCTCACGGCCGTCCACCGATCGCGGTGAACGACACGGATCGGGCGGCGAGGTCGACGGCGTCGAGCCGGAGCCGCACCTCCGACCCGGGCTCGAGCGACGGATCCGCCACCGTCGCCAGCACGGCCGGGTCGCGCAGCTGCACACTGGCGGCGCCCCGGCCGACGATGGTCACCATGGCGTCGAACTCCTCCCCCACCCTGGGAGCCAGGACGGCGGCCTCCATGAAGTCCATGATGGCCCGTTCCAGCGCCCGGTCGTGGTGATTGGCCCCGTTCATGGTGCCGGGCAGCTCCGGCAGGGCGTCGAGCACCCACGCCGGCGGGCGCCGGCCCGCCGACGTGGCCAAGACGACCTCGTTGGCGAAGCGGTCGGCCAGGCGCCGCAGCGGCGCGGTGACGTGGGCGTAGGAGGCGGCGATGGCCGAGTGGAGCGGCTGCTCGGGCGGCTCGCCGTCGAACGCCGCGTACGAGGCACCCCGGAGCACCCGTGCCGACTGTGTCATGAGCGCGGCTTGGGCGGGATGGTGCGGGTCGAGGCTGCGCACGAACTCGGGGTAGCCGACACCATCGGGCCACGGCACCCCCAGGGCCCGGGCGCTCCGGCGCAGCGAGTCGAACACCTCTGGCCCTGCCGGCGGGAGCGTGCGCAGCAACCCGACCCGGGCCTCGAGCATCAGCTGCGCGGCGGCCATGCCCGCCAGCAGCGAGATCTGCTCGTTCCAGCCCTCGACGGGCAGGGGCCCGTCGTAGCGGATGGCGAAGGTGCCGTCGGGCCGCTGGTCGACGTGCTGGGACGGCAGGTTGAGGCTGACGCCGCCCCGAGCCCGCTCCTGCTCCTCCCGCAGCGTGCCGACCTCGCGGAGCAGCTGGAGCGCCGGTGGCGCCGACCCGTCGTCGATCGTGGCCTGCACCGACCGGTAGTCGAGCATGCGCCGGCTGCGCACCGTGGCCCGTTCGACCCGCACGTCACCCAGCACCCCCCGCTGGTCGAGGTCGAGGGCCCAGAGCACCGCCGGCCGGTCCACCTCCGGCAGCAGGCTGGCGGCGCCCTCCCCCAGCGCGTCGGGGTAGAGCGGCGACCGTCCATCCGGGCAGTACAGGGTGACCCCGCGCACCCGGGCCTCGTCGTCGAGCGCCCCGCCGGGTGCCACGAACGCGGCAACGTCGGCGATCGCGTAGTGCACCCGGTAGCCACTGCCCCGACGCTCGGCCCCGTAGGCCTGGTCGAGGTCGCGGCTGCCGGCCGGGTCGATGGTGACCAGGTCGAGGTCGCGCCGATCGGCCCGCTCGCCCCCCGGCCCACCGGGAGGCGCCATCGGGCCGCGCGTCGCGGCGGTCTCGGCTGCGGCCTCGACCGCGGCGGGAAACGCCGCCGGCACCGACAGCTCGGCCCGGATGGCCGCGAATCCCTCCGCGAACTCGGCCGGGGTGGTGACGTGGAGGCGCAGGCGCGACACGTCGGCGGCTCAGCCCCGGGTCCGCGCGCCGGTCAGGACGGCGGGTTGATGATGGGCCCGCCGCTGTTGCTCAGATCGCTCAGCGACCCCGACGGTGGCACGGGCTGGATCGGCTCGTCCTGCTTGTTGTTCTTGGCCCGGCGACGGAGCCCGGCGATCAGCGAGAACACCAGGACGATCCCGAAGAGCACCACGACCGCCTCGACGAAGACGATGCCCATCACCTTGAAGTCGTCGGCGGCCTGCACGGTGCCGCGGTCGTTGTAGCACTGCAGCTCCCACTCGATGTAGGTCTCGCCCGGCACCGGGTTGCTCTGGGTGATGTCCACGTAGCTGTGGTCGTACGGGGCGTCGCAGAGGACCGGGGCGCTGAGCCGGGCGAGGCCGGGGAACATGGCCACGCCCGCGGTGGCGATCATGAGGGCCGCGAACAGGATGGGGATGGTGAGACAGCCCAGGCTGGTGAAGAACGTGCGCTTCGCACTGCGCTGCGGCTCCACCGAGGACGGTGCCGTGAGCCCCTGGACACGGGTCCGGAGGCGGGTCTGCGGGGGTAGGGACCCCAGCGTGACCGAGCCGGTGCCGAGCCCCGTGGTGACGACCGTGGTGGCGGGACGGGCGCCGTGCACCGTGGTGGAGGTGGTGCCGGGCGCAGGCGGCGCCTTCGCGGTCGGGCCCGTGGCCGCGGCCGTGCCCGTGGGCCCGGCCGAGAGGGGCGGCAGGGGCGGCGTGAGGGTGGGGTCGTAGCCGGTGGTGTCGAGCCCACCCGCGGTGTCGCCCGCCGGCGACACCGTGCCCGTGGACTCGCGGATCATCCGGGTCTTGGCCTCGTCGAACTCCTCGTCGGACAGCTGCCCTGCGGCGTGGAGCTCGCTCAGCCGGTTGAGATCGTCGACAAGGCCCATCGGCCTGATGCTAATCAGTGGGCATGGAGCTGAAGGTGGTGCGCTACGCCGTCGCCGACGGTGTCGCCACCGTCACCCTCGACCGGCCGCACCGGCTCAACGCCTGGACGGGGCGGATGCACGAGGAGTACCGGTGGGCGCTCCTGCAGGCCGAGGAGGATCCCGAGGTCCGGGTGGTGGTGGTCACGGGCGCCGGACGGGGCTTCTGCGCCGGCGCCGACGCCGCCGCGCTGGACAAGCACGTGGCGGCCGGCGCCTACGACAGTGGGGTGCGGTCACCGTTGGCCGAGCCGGGCTACGGCGTGCGCGCCGAGTTCGACCACGCCTTCGCCTTCCACTTCGGCATGGCCACGCCGGTGATCGCGGCCATCAACGGCCCCGCCGCGGGTGTCGGCCTGGTGCTGGCCTGCTTCGCCGACCTTCGCTTCGCGTCCACCGGGGCCAAGCTCACCACCTCGTCGGGGCGGTTGGGCCTGCCCGCCGAGTACGGCCTGTCGTGGGTGCTGCCCCGCCTGATCGGGGTGGGCCACGCCAACGACCTGCTGTTGTCGAGCCGCGTGATCCTGGGCGACGAGGCCGAGCGCATGGGCCTCGTCAACCGGGCGGTGGCGCGGGGCGAGCTGCTCGAGGTCACCTACGACTACGCCCGCCGCCTGGCCACCGAGATCTCGCCGCTGTCGCTCAAGGCCACCAAGCGCCAGATCTACGCCGACCTGCACGGCGACGTGGGCACCGCCGTCCAACGATCCGAGGAGCTGCTCGAGCACATGATCACCGAGCCTGACTTCGCCGAGGGTGTGGCCGCGCTGCGCGACAAGCGGCCACCGCGGTTCGACACCGGCGTGGACCGGTGACACCCCGCCGGGCGGCCGGCGCCGCCCTCCCCGCGACCGCCGCGCGACCCGGCACCGTGTCGCCGACCACCCTGCGGGCGCGCGCCATGCGATCGAGCGCCCTGCGATCGAGCGCCCTGCGATCGAGCGCCCTCCTGCTCTCCGCCGCGCTGGTGGTGGCCGCGTGCAGCGGCGGCGGCGGCGACAGCCAGGACGCGTCGTCGGCCCAGGACACGGGCGTGTCGAGCCGCGAGGCCGTCGAGGCCGCCGACGGCGTCTGCGGTGTGCTCGTGGACTTCGATCACACCGTCGCCGATGCCGTGAACGGGGCGTCGCGCCAGATCACCGGGCAGAGCGACCCCGACGAGGCCCGTCGCCTGCTGCTCGAGGCCACCGACACGGTGCAACGGGCCACCGACCGGCTCCCCGACGACTACGCGGCGCTGGGCCTCGGCGACGAAGGCGACATCGGTCGCCTGGTGGAGGACGCGTCAGCCAGGGCCGACGACGTGACCGACCAGCTCGACCTGATCCGCACCACCCTGACCGACGAGCTGGTCGACGAAGGACCTCGGGCCATCCTCACCGCCACCTTCATCCACTACGAGAAGGTCCAGTCGCTCGCCCAGCCCGAGGTGGACGACTACCACGACCAGGCGTTGGTGGATGCGCTGAACGACCGCCCCGACTGCGAGCACACCATCAGCCGCTGAACGGTCGGGGCCGACGGCCGCCGCAGTCAGGACGTGGTGATCACGTTGCCGTCCTTGTCGGCGATCACCGCACCGTTCTGGCCGCGGGGGGTCGACACGAACACCGTGATCAGCGTGGGGCTGCCCGGGGGCCGCTGCACGGTGACGCTGGAGGTGATGTCTCCTTGGATGTCCACCAGCCCGGGCGCGGAGGCGACGAGGTCGGGGATGGCGCTCAGGTCCACCTGGTTGAGCGGGAACAGTTGGGCGTCGAGATCGACGTCGGACACGTCCTTCTCGCCGCCCGAGGTGACCCCTTCGCCGACGTTCCAGTTGTAGACGTCGACCCGGGCGGGGTCCGAGGGGCTCTGGGCCTCGAGGTAGACCGAGTCGGTGTAGATGGCGAGCAGGAGGGCCTTGACCCCCTCGGTGCCGACCGTGTCGCGCAGGTCGGCCACCGCTTCGTCGGCGCCGTCGACCAACAGGTCGACATCGGCCGGCGCACGCCCGTCGCCGCTGTCGGCCCCCGACCCGTCAGGGGCGACGTAGTCCTCGGGCGGGGTGCCCACGCCGACGCTGCACGACGCCGCGAGCAGTGCGGTCAACGCGGTGATCACGAGCAGGCGAAGCATCCGTGGTCGAGTCATGGCGTGCCTCAGCGTAGGTCGTCCCCACCACCGGCGAGCTCACGCCGGACCGCATCGGTGTGCTCGCCCAGGGCGGGCACCGGGCCGGGGCCTCGACCCGCCCCGTCGGCCGAGAACGTCACCGGCGTGGCCACCGCGCGGTGGGCGGGCCCCGATGCTCCGCCGGGGACCTCGACGAACGCGCCCGCGGCGAGGGCCTGCGGGTCATCGATCACCTCGGCCGCGGTGTTGGCCGGCGCCCACCAGACGTCGTGACGGTCGAAGCGCTCGACCCACTCGTCGCGCGACCGTTGCGCGAACACCTGATCGAGGGCGGCGATGCACTCGCCCGGGTGGTGGCGCCGGCCCCGAGCGGTGGCGAAGCGCTCGTCGGCGCCCAGGTCTGGACGCTCGATGGCGGCCACCAGCTTGGGCCACAACCGGTCGGACTCGACCCCGAGCAACCAGAACCACGAGCCGTCACCGGCCCGGTAGCAGTTGACCATGGGGTTCATGATCTCGGTGCGGTCGCGGGTGGGCGCCAGCTTGTCGAAGCGCAGCCGTATGCCCAGGTCCCACCCGACGCAGTAGATGCCGGTGCGCAGCAGCGAGGTCTCGACCAGCTGGCCGGTACCGGTGCGCTCGCGCTGCAGCAGGGCGGCCAGGATGCCGCTGAGGATGGTGAGCCCGGTGACGTGGTCGCCCATGCCCGCGCGGATGTCGACGGGAGGCTGGTCCTCGGGGACCAGTGAGCGGGCGATGCCGGTGCGGGCCCAGAACGCACCGACGTCGTACCCGGCCCGGTGCGCGTCAGGGCCGTCCCGGCCGTAGCCGGTCACGCTGGCGTAGACCAGGCGCGGGTTGGCGGCCAGCAGCGTGTCGGCACCGAGACCCAGTCGGTCCACCGCCTCGGGCCGGAGGTTGGTCAGGAACACGTCGGCGGTGGCCACCAGGGCCAGCGCGTCGTCCCGACCCGCCGGGGTGGTGAGGTCGAACACCACGCTGCGCTTGCCGCGGTTGTCCAGGTCGAACGGGGGGCTCTCGGTCTGGCCGTGACCGGCCAGCACCGCGAACAGACGGCGCATCGGGTCTCCCGCCGGCGACTCGACCTTGATGACGTCGGCGCCCCAGTCGGCGAGCAGCCCGCCGGCGCTGGGACCCGCCACCCAGACTCCGAGCTCCACGACTCGGAAGCCTTCCAGCGTCATTGCCGACCACCCTTCCTGGACCAGCCCACGGCGCGGCGAACGGGGGACGAGCCAGCCACTTCGGAGCGCACCGGAGCGCGACGACGTGCAATGCGATGAGGCACCGGCCGAAGAGCGGTCAACGCAGGGTGACGGTGCCCGAGGTGCCGTCGACGGTGACCAGGGCGCCGTCGGGGATCTTCTGGGTGCCGCCGGTCACCGAGACCACGCAGGGGATCCCCAGCTCGCGGCTGACGATGATGGCGTGGCTGAGTTGGGCCCCCACGTCGACCACCACGGCACAGGCGGGCACGAACAGCGGCGTCCACGACGGGTCGGTGATGGGCGCCACCAGCACGTCGCCCGGCTCGAGCGCACCCGGGTCCGACGGATCGAGGATCACCCGCGCCCGACCCGTCGCCTGCCCGGGACAACCCGAGATGCCGGTCAGCACGTCGCCGGCCACCGCCACGGCCTCGTGGTGGTCGGCCCGTCGCTCCCACGTCTCGACGGCGGGCTGCTCGCCGGCGAAGACGAACGGTGGCGCCAGCGCCGCCAGCTCGTCGTAGCGGGCCTTGCGGCGCCGGACCTCGCCGACGAGGGACGCCGGATCGGCCAGGAACCGGTCGAGCTCGTCGTCGGTGAGCATGCCGAAGTCCTCGACCTCGGCGAAGTGACCGGCGTCCACCATCCGGCGGCCGAGCTCGTGCATGAGCACCCGGCCCTCCTCGATCAGGCGGACGGCGTTGGTCTTCGACCGCTCACGGCCCGGGAAGAAGACCGACGCGGCGCCGAGGGCCTGCTGGAACTGCTCCTGGACCTCGGGCTGGTCGGCCAGGGCGGCGTACACCTGCTCGGCCACCGCCTCGCGGTCGGCGATCCGCTCGTCGTGACGCGCCTGCGGGGCGTGGGCGTCGTCCATGAGCCGCATGCGGTCGATGGCGGCGAGGGCCAGCTCGGGACGGGTCTCCCACGTGGGCGACCGCATGTCCCACTCGTTGGGGCCCCGCGAGCCGTACTCGTGCAGGAAGGCGGCGAACTCACCCAGGAACGTGTCCACCTCGCCGGCGCCTCGGGCACCAACGAGGCGGTCGAGCAGGCCCGGCACGCCGGCGTCGAACTCCACGGTGAGCGTGCCCGACTCGGCCACGCGGCGGCCCAGGTCCCACATGGCCCACGACGGGGCGGCGGACTCGACGTCGCCGAGGCCGGCGATGAGGCGCATGGCCAGCGAGGGGTCGCCCAGCGCCTCGCACACCTGGGTGATGATCCCGAGCGGGATCTGCACCGCGCTGGAGATGTAGATGTGCTGCGCGAACAGCTCCCGGAAGTGGTCGGCGTACAGCGCCCGCATCCGGGCGACCAGCTCCTCGTCGGCCAGCGCGGCCACCGCCGGCCGCTCGTCGCGGAGGCGCTTGGTCATCTCCTCGGCCTCACGCAGCTCGGGCAGGTCGGTGGCGGTCATGATCCAGATCAGCCACTCGAACGCAGCCGTGGCGCGGGCCTCGTCGTCATCGCCGGGCTGGGGTTCGTAGGGCGGGACGCCCGGCTGGGCGCCGAAGAGGGCCAGGTCGATCATCTCGGGCGTCATGCCCGGGATGCGGACGGCCATGATGCGGGTGATCGACACGTTCAGGTAGCAGTAGCCGCCGAAGATCCCGATGATCTCGTTGTTGTCAGGGTCGAACTCGTCAGCGGTGAACACCCCGGCCCGGACCAACGCATCGCGCCAGCCGGGCTCGGAGTAGGGCGTGATCGCGAGCGTCGCCGACAGCGGCGCGACGGGGTCGGGGAACACCTCGCCCACGTTCCCCCGGGTGTAGATCGGGTAACGGGTGCTCGGCTCATCGTCGACGATCCAACGCTCGGACATGGCTCCCCCTTGCCGTCGGTCGCAGGCGCCCCCCGACGAGTCCCGGATCGTACTGCCAGCCGGTTCGTGGCGACGGGCGCCGGGATGCCACCCTGAGAACGTGCCGAAGCCCGCCGACCTCGACTGGGGCGCGTTCAGCGACCACCCGCCGTGGGTGCTGACCGACCCCGATGCCCTCGCGTGGCTCGACGGGCTCGAGCTGGTGCGTGAGGTCACCCACCGCGAGGTGCCCGACCTGGTGGCGCCGGGTCGCCTGCCGCCCCTCGGCCGGTTGGCCCGGGTGCTGCGCCACCTCGGCCTCGCCCTCGCGCTGTGGGCGCTGCGCGAGCGCCGCCGGGGCGGCCCTGCGTCCCGGAGCGGCATCTCCCGCCGGCTCCGCATCGCCGCCGAGCGGCTCGGCCCCACCTACATCAAGCTGGGCCAGATCATCTCGTCCGGCGAGGGCATCTTCCCCGCCGAGCTGGTCGACGAGTTCAAGAAGTGCCGCGACCGCGTGCCCGCGGAGCCGTTCTCGGTCGTCCGCCGGGTGGTCGAGGGCGAGCTCGGCCAGTCGCTCGAGGACGTGTTCGCGAGCTTCGAGCGCACCCCGATCGCCGCGGCGTCGATCGCCCAGGTGCACGGCGCCGTGCTGCACACCGGCGAGGCGGTGGTCGTGAAGGTCCAGCGACCCTCCGTCGGACGCCTGGTCCACGACGACCTGCGCGTCATGGCCTGGGTGGCGCCGCATCTCGTGGGCCGGATCCCCATCGCCTCGCTGGCCAACCCGCCCGCGCTGGTGGAGCTCTTCGCGGAGACCATCACCGAGGAGCTCGACTTCCGGCTCGAGGCCCAGAACATGTTGGACGTGGCCCACTCGCTGGCCTCACTGGGCCAGCGTGGCTACGTCATCCCCCGGCCACACCCCGAGCTGGTCACCCGCCGCATGCTCGTGATGGAGCGTCTCGACGGCTACGCCTTCGACGACGTGGCCGGGATGACGGCCGCCGACATCGACACCTACGGCATCGTGCGCACGGGGATGGTCGCCTTCATGGAGGGCGCGATGATCCACGGCGTCTTCCACGGCGACCTGCACGGCGGCAACCTGCGGGTGCTGCCCGACGGCCGCACGGCGCTGCTCGACTTCGGGATCACCGGCCGCCTCGACGAGCCCCGGCGGCTGGCGTTCCTGCGCCTGCTGATGGGCGCCACCATGAACGACGTGCCCGGCCAGCTGGCGGCCCTGCGCGACCTGGGCGCGCTGCCCGCCGACACCGACCTGGCCGCGGTGATCCGCGACCTCGGCCTCGACCGGCCGCCGGTCGACCCCACCACCCTCACCCCGGACGAGATGGTCGGGGAGATCCAGCAGATCATGAAGGGCCTGCTGGCGTACGGGGCGAGCCTGCCCAAGGAACTGATGCTGTTCGTGAAGAACATGGTGTTCCTCGACGGCGCCATCGCCACGCTCGCCCCCGACCTCGACCTGTTCGCCGAGATCGCCCACCTGGCGCTGTACTTCGCCCAGACCCACGGCGAGAAGATCGCGGCCGACGTGGGCATCGACCCCCGCAGCTACGAGCTCGACCTCGAAGGCGTCAAGGCCAGTTTCGGCGTCGACCCCAGCACCGAGGGCCTCACCTATGCCGAGCTGCAGCAGCGGCGCGAGATCATCCGCAGCCGGTTCGCCAAGCGCAGCCGCAAGGTCGGCCTGTTCTCGTAGAAGGGTCCTTGTCTACTGCCCGGTCGGTCGAACCGCACCGCTGTGACCAGGGACGTCGTGCGGCGCCGGGTTCGGCCGAGCGAGAAGAGAAGCACCCTCCTAGACCCGCCGACGCGGGGTCGCCTTCTGCCCCCGCTCGCCGTCGATGCCACCGCTGCGCACCATGGGCCCGCCGGGCCCCGTCGACGGCCCGAGGACCTACTCGGGTGTCGCCAGTGCGCCGGCCAGCTCGGAGCGTCCGGAGATGCCGAGCTTGTCGTAGATGCGGGCCAGGTGGTTGTCGACCGTCCGGATCGAGACCACCAGATGCTCGGCGATGGCCCGGCTGGACAGCCCGCCGGCGGCCAGCATCGCGATCTCGCGCTCGCGCTTGGTGAGGGGGACCACCGACTCGGCGTGCATCAGCCCGGGCGTGACCACGCCCGGGCAACGCTCGGCGAGGGCCCGGCCATGGCGCACGCAGTGTGCCGAGCGGCGGGTGTCGCCGACACCCCGGTAGCCCTCCGCCGCGGCGATCATCGCCTCGGCCGCAGCCACGATCGAGCCGCACGCCTCGAGGGCCGCTGAAGCGGCGGCGAGGTCGCCGGGGTCGCCGGTGGCGATGGCCTCGATGTGGGCCAGCCGCGCCGGTGCCAGCGTGCCGGTCATCTCCGCGGCCAACGTCCGGGCCCGAGCGACCACCGCGTCCGCCTCTCCCAACCGGGCCAGATCGTGCAGCGCCGGCAGCTCACGGGTCCGCACGCCGGCCTCGGCGGCCCGGTCCGCGGCCACCCGCAGCTCCGCGATGGCGTCGGCCTGATCGTGCTCGGCGAGGCGCAACCACGCCCGAGCCCGCAGGATGATGGGCTCGGAGAAGGCGGCCGGATGCGGGCCCAGCGCCTCGAGCGCCGCCACGGTGGCGTGGGCCCCGTCGAGGTCGCGCAGCAGCGCCTGCGAGAAGAGCAGGCCTCCGAGGGCCCAGCGGGTCATGCCGTCGTGGCGGTCACGGCGGAACCGGGCCTCGGCCTCGCGCCAGCGCCGGACCGATGCCTGCACCTCACCGGTCTCGATGTCGATCAGGCCGTGGCCCAACGCGTACAGGGAGCGTCCGACGTCGTCCTGTTCGGCCACGGCTTGGTCGAAGCCGGCCTCGGCCAGGCGGATCGCCTCCTCCACCTCGCCCTCCTCGAACAGGGCCATCGCCTTGGTCACGCCCAGCAACGAGACCTCGAAGATCCGGCCTTGGATGCCCATCTCGGCGAAGGCGTCGATGCCGCGCTGCGCGATGTCGGCACCTTCCCGGGCCCGGCCGAGCAGCGGCAGGGCGAGGGCGCCGGCCAGCGCCGCGTGGTAGAAGGCCCGCCCTCCCGACAGGGCGAAGACGTGCTCGACCCGAGCCACCGCGTCCGCCGCCCGCCCGGCGCTGGCCTCCACGACCGCGACGTGGCTCATCACGTAGTTCCGGGCCTCCTCCTCGGTCAGCGCATCCACGGCCCGCTCCCCCACCGCGATGGCGGCGTCGAGGTCGCGGGCGCGCCAGAACAGGTTGGCCACCCGCAGGCCGACCAGGCTGGCGACGTCCTCCTCGCTCTCGGCCAGGTCGCTCAGGCTGGAGAGCACCTCGTCCACACCGGAGGCGTCGCCCCGCTCGTTCATGGCCCCGGCGAGGATGTAGCCGGCCGCGAAGCTGGGCTCGGCGTCGAACGATGCACGCGCCAGCCGCTCGGCGGTGGCGTAGTCGAACCCGTGACCGGCGAGGGCCGCACCGGCCAACAGGGCCTCGGGCTCGACGGGGCCGCCGCCGTCCAGGCGCCAGAGGGCGACCCGCAGCACGTCGCCGGGCCGCCCGGCGCCCACCTGCTCCACCGCGTCGGCCAGCAGGCGCCGGGCCCGGCGCGAGCGGATCACCGGCGTCCGGTCGCGCAGCACGTCCCCGTGGAGCGGGTGGGCCAGGCGCACCTGGGCGTCGGCACCGTCGCCGCTGATCGCCACGATGGCCTTGCGCTCCAGCCGCTCGACGGCGGCGGTCACCCCCAGCTGCTCGACCGCGTCGAGGTCGATCGGCTCACCGAAGGCCACCAGCTCGAGCGCAGCGATCTCCTCGTCGGCCAGGCCGGCCAGCCGGGCCTCGACGAGGTCATGCAGACGGGGTGACGCCGACACCTCGCCGACCACCCGCCAGAGGCCTGCATCGTCCACGAGGGTGTGGGTCTCGATGCCGGAGAGGACGAGCTCGCGCAGGTACAGCACGTTGCCCCGGCTCGCCTCCCAGAGCTGGCGCGCGGCCACCGCCTCGACCGGGGCCCCCAACGCCGCCTCGAGCAGCTCCTCGGTGGCGTCTGCGCTCAAGGTCCCCAGCTCGATGCGCTCGGCGAGGCCCTCCTTCCACAGCGCGGCGACGGGCTCAGGGGTCGCCTCACCGGTCCGGACCGTGGCCACGATGAACGCCGATCGCGACTCGGCGAGTTGCTGCAGCAGCACCGCGGACGCGTCGTCGAGGTTGTGGGCATCGTCGACGACGAGCAGCAGCGGGCGGTCACCGGCCAGTCGGGCCAGGCCCTCCTGCGCGTACTGCAGGAGACCCACACCCGACGCCGCCGCCTCGGGCATGGCGGGGAGCAGCGCCGCCAGTGCGCCCAGCGGGATGCCCGCCGCCGACCGGCTGGCGACGGCCAGCGCGGTGGCGTAGCCCGCCGCCTCACCCGCCGTGAGGCACTCCTTGGCCAGTCGGGTCTTGCCCACCCCCGCCGGGCCCACGAGCACCACGCCGGCCTGCTCACGCGCCTCGACGAGCTGGCGCAACCGGTCCAACTCGGAGGCTCGTCCCGTGAGGGGCCAGTTCACGCCCACGGCACCATCATCGTCGGCATTCGACCATCCGCTGGAGCGCCGGTGCCAGGTCACCCCGGTTCCGCACCCCCAGCTTGTCGTAGACCCGGGCCAGGTGGTTGTCCACCGTGCGCACCGACAGCACCAACGCCTCGGCGATGTCGCGGCTGGCCAGACCCGTGGCCGCCAGCCGGGCCACCTCGGCCTCGCGGCGGGTCAGGGTGACCGTCGCCGCGGCGCGTCGCAGGCCCGGCGTGGCCGCCCCGCAGCAGCGGCCAGCCAGGGCGTCGGCCCGAGCCTGCAACGCACCCACCCCCCGCGACCGGGCGGTGCGCCGCTGCGCGTCGGCGGCCGATCGGGCCGCCTCGGCGGCGGCGAGCACGGCGCCGCACTGCTCGAGCGCCTGCGAGGCCTCGGACAGCGCCGCCGCCTCGCCGGAGAACAACGCCTCGATGTGCATCACCCGGGCCACCGCCAGCGGTGTCGCCATCGCCGCCGCCAGCGACGCGGCCCGGGTCGACGAGGGCGTGCCCGCACCCGTGCGGGCCTCGTCGTGCAGCGCCGCCAACTCCTGGGTGACGACCCCCTCGGCGGCGGCGAGCGCGCCCGCGTCCTCGAACCACCGGCGGGCATCCACGAGATCGGCGCGCGCGACCGCCAACCAGCCCTTGGCCCGGAGCAGGTTCCCCTCCTGCATCCGGGCCGGGTGCTCACCGACCTCGTCGAGCTCCGCCAGCGTCGCCTGCCCGCCGGTGACGTCAGCCTGCAGTGCCTGCGCGAACAGGAGCCCGGCGAGGGCCCACCGCAGCAGGCCCACGTGCTGGACCATGCGGAACATGCCGGTGGCCTCCCGCCACCAGCGCTCCGAGTCGACGAGCGCGCCCCGCTCGAGGTCGACCATCCCCCGCGCCAACGCGTTGAACGCCAGGCCGGGGCCGTCACCCCCCACCAGGGCGCGGTCGAAGCTCTCCCGGGCCACGCCGGCGGCCTCGTCGCCACGGCCCGCCTCCCCCAGCGCCAGCGCCTCGGCGGCCCCGAACAGCGCGGGCTCGAACATGGCCAGCTGATGGCCCAGCCCGGCGTACGCCGCCGCGCCCTCGGCGGCGATCTCTGCGCCGTCGCGGGGGCGACCGAGCATCGGGAGCGCGAGGCCGGCGGCGAGTGCCGCTTGGCAGAAGGTCCGCCCCGCCGCGGCGTGGAGCAAGGGCTCGGCGCGTGCCATTGCCTCGCGGGGGCGCCCTGCCACGGCCTCGAGCACCGCGGCGCGGGCCTGTGCCTCGGCGCCCGCCTCCGGCGTGCGCATCGACCCCACCACCACGTCGATGGCGGCCAGTGCGTCGTCGCGCCGGCCCAGGTGCCAGAAGAGGTTGATCGACCGGAGGGCGGCGACCAGGCCTCGGTCGGCGTCCGACGTGGCCAACGGCTCGATGGCCGCCAGCACCTCCTCGGTCTCCTCGGCGAGCCCGAGGTCGTACAGGCAGTCGGCCAGGAGGTAGCCGACATCGAATCCGGGACGCTCGTCGAACGACGCACGCGCCAACCGACGGGCCCCGTCGGTGTCCCGGGCCATCCGAGCCTGCATGGCGGCGGCCGCCAGCATCTCGGGCGTGGTGTCGGCACCGCTCTCCAGGCGCCACACCGCTTCGCGCAGCGCGTCCCCGCGTCGGCGGGCACCCGTGGCCGCCATGGCGGACGCGAGGCGTCGCTGGACGGCTCGGGCGCGGACCACCGGGGTCGCGTCCCGCAGCACATCGCCGTGCAGCGGGTGCGAGAGGCGGATCTGGGCACGGCGACCATCCACCTCCTCCCGCACGAGCCCCTTGGCCACCAACGCGTCGAGCGCGACGGGGCTGGTCGCTCCGGCCAGCAGCTCGCGGCCGAGGGGCTCGCCGAAGGCCACGTACTCGAGCGTGGCCCGCTCGTCCGCGTCGAGTCCGGTCAGCCGCGACGCCACCAGGTCCGCGAGCCGGGGAGAGGTCGACAGCGGGCCGTGAACGCGCCACAGACCGCCGTCGTCCACCAGCGTCCGGGCCTCGAGGCCGGCCAGGACCAGCTCCCGCAGCAGCAGGACGTTGCCCTCGCAGGCCGTCCAGAGGGCGCGCCGGGCGGCGACGTCGACAGGGCCGCCGAGCGTCGCCGCCAAGAGCTCGGCCACCGCGGCCTCGTCCAGGGGCCCCACCGAGCGTCGTTCGACGTGCTCCTCGGCCCACAGCGCGGTCACCGGATCGGGAGCCGGTTCCCCGGTGCGCACCGTGGCCACCACGAAGGTGGAGGCCGACGCCGCCAGGTGCCGCACGACCAGTGCCGACGCCTCGTCGAGGTTGTGGGCGTCGTCGACCATCAGGAGCAGCCGCCGATCACCTCCCACGCCGGCCAGTGCCTCTTGCGCGCGGGGCACCATGCCGGGCCCAGCGGCGGCCACCTCCGGTGGGAGCAGCGGCGCCAGCGCCCCCAGCGGGATCGTGGCAGCGGCGCGGCTGGCGACCACCTTCGCCGTCACCATCCGCACCTCCTCGCCGAGCGCCTGGCACTCGGCGGCGAGCCGGGTCTTGCCCACGCCCGCGGGTCCCACCAGCACCAGGCCGGTGAGCGCCGGGCGGCGCAGCAGCCCGCGAACGTGGGCGAGCACGTCGTCGCGGCCCACGAGCGGCCACTGCTGCACCACCGCGCGCCCCTGGATCAGCCGGCGTCGGACATCTTGAGCGCGTCGGCCAGCCCGGCGCGACCGGCCACGCCGAGCTTGTCGTAGATGCGGGCGAGGTGGTTGTCCACCGTGCGGACCGACACGAACAGCTGCGCGGCGATGTCCTTGCTGGACCGCCCCTTGGCCGCGAGCAGCGCGATCTCGCTCTCCCGCCGGGTGAGCGGCGTGGGCCCCGGCGCCCGTGCGAGGCCTGGCGTGGCGGCACCCACGCAGTCCGCCCGCAGCTCCGAGGCCCGACGCAGGCGGGCGGTGGCGGCGCGACCGTCACCACGGCGCCGGTACTCGTCGGCGGCCGCTTCACAGGCCTCCGCGGCGAGCAACGAGGCACCGGACGCCGCCAACTCGTCGCACGCCGCGGCCAGCGCATCGGCATCGCCGGTGACCAGAGCGTCGACGTGGTGCACACGAGCGGCCGACAACGGCCCCGCGACGACGTCTCCGAGCTCATGGACGCGATCCTGCACGGCGGCGGCATCGCCCAGGCGGGCCAGGTCGTGCAGCACCGGCATCTCCAGGCCGGCGTGCCCGGCCAGGCGCTGCTCGCCCGCCACCGCCTCGAGGCGGGCCCGGGCGCCGGACGGGTCGCCTTCGGCCACCTGGACCCACGCCACCGCCCGAGCCAGGTCGGCGTCGTTCATCGTGGCCGGGTGCGGCCCGAGGGCGTCGAGCTCCGCCAGGACGGTCCGGGCGGCGCGGGCGTCCCCGGCCAGCGCATGGGCGAACACCTGGCCGATGAGCGCCCACCGCTGCGGTCCCCGGTGGTTGACCGCGTCGAACAGGGCCGCCGCCTCGCGCCACCAGCGCATCGAGTCGAGGACCCGCCCGCGATCGAGGCTGCTGCGACCGAGCGCCAGGCAGAAGAACGCCCAGCCCGCCCCGTCGCCCTCGCCGACGGCCACCGCGTAGCCCTGATGGGCCAACGCATCGGCCTCCGGGATGCGACCCAGCGCGGTCAGGGCGAGGGACTGCGCCACGCGCAGCAGCGACGGCTCGTACATGCTGAGCATGCGACCCATCGTGCGGTGGGCGGCATAGCCCCGCCCGGCCAGGTCGAGGGCCTCGTCGGCGCGGCCCAGCGCCGCCAGGCCCAACCCACCGGCCAGGGCGGCCTGGAGGAACGCCCGGCCGCCGGCGGCGTCGAACAGGTACTCGACGGTCGGCAGGCCGCGCTCGGGTTGGCCCTGGGCGACGTCGTACAGCGCGAGCACCCCGCGGGCCTCACCCACCAGCTCGGGGTCCTCGAGGTCGACCAGGAGCGCCTCGATGACCTTCACGGCCTGATCGAGCCGGCCGAGGTGCCAGAAGAGGTTGAACGAGCGCAGGAGCGCGACCGACGTGCGCTCGAGCTCGGTGACCGCCAATGGCTCGACGCTCGACAGGACCGCCTCGGTCTGGTCGACCTCGCCCGACGAGTACAGGGCGTCGGCCAGGACGTGGCCGACCTCGAAGCTCGGCGCGAGGTCGAACGCCGCCCGGGCCAGACGCACCGCGACCTCGTGGTTGTTGGCGAACGCCGCCTGCCGGGCCGCCTCCAACAACAGGTCGGGACGGGCGGTGCCGCCCCCGTCGAGGCGCCACAGCGCCACCCGCAGCACGTCGCCGCGGCGGCGGACGCCCGAGCCCTCCACCTCGTCGGCCAGCGCCCGGCGCACGGACCGGGCGCGGAACAGCGGTGTTCGTTCCCGGAGCACGTCGCCGTGCATCGGATGGGCCAGGCGGGCCTGGACCCTGCGGTCGTCCACCTCGGTCGCCAGCAGGCCTCGCCGCTCGAGGCGCTCGAGGGCGGCGCCACTGCTGAGGCGCTCGATCACGTCCACGCCGATCGGCTCGCCGAACGCGACCAGCTCGAGGGCGGCCACCTCCTCCTCGTCGAGGCCGGCCAGCCGGGCCTCCACCAGGTCGGTCAGGCGCGGCGAGCTGGAGATCGTGCCGACGAGCCGCCACAGCCCGGCGTCGTCCACGAGGGTCTTGGCGTCGAGCGACCCCAGGACCAGCTCGCGCAGGTAGAGCACGTTGCCCTCGCTGGCGTTCCAGAACTGCTGCAGCACGGCCCCTTCCACCGGCCCGCCCAGCACGGCCTCGAGCAGCTGGGCCACCTCGAGCTGGTCGAGTGGGCCCAGCTCGAGCCGCTCGGCGATGCCGTCCTTCCAGAGCGCCACCACCGGCTCGGGCACGACCTCGCCCGACCGGACCGTGGCCACGACGTAGGCGGTGCGGGCGACGGCCAGGCCGTGCAGCACCAGGGCGGAGGCGTCGTCGAGGTTGTGGGCGTCGTCGACCACCAACAGCAGGGGGCGGCCGCCGGCGAGCTCGAGCAGGCCGTCGGTGGCCTCCTGCAACATGGCCACGCCCCGCTGTGCCGCCACGCCGGCCGGCGGCAGCAGGGGGGCGAGGGCGCCGAGGGGGATCTCCGCCGCGGCGCGGCTGGCGACGGCCAGCGCGGTGGCGAAGCCGGCCGCTTCGCCCACCGCCAGGCACTCCTTGGCCAGCCGGGTCTTGCCCACGCCAGGAGGTCCCACCAGCACGAGGCCCGAGATGTCGGTCCGGCGCATCTGGCCCCGTACGAGGTCCAGCGCCTGGTCTCGCCCGACGAGCGGCCACGTGTAGGTCACAGCGACCCAAGTATGACGCGTGCGTCGTGCTCGCCGACAGCGGTCGCGGGCCTCGTGACCCGTGTCACTACGCTGCCGGGCGTGCGTCTGGTGATCGCCCGGTGTGAGGTGCAGTACGAGGGCCGCCTCACCGCCCACCTCCCCCTCGCGACCCGCCTCATCATGGTGAAGGCCGACGGTTGTGTGGCCATCCACGCCGATGGCGGCGCCTACAAGCCGCTCAACTGGATGAACGCGCCCAACCGCCTGGTCGAGGGCGCCGGCGAGTGGACGGTGACCAACCCCAAGGGCGAGGTGCTCACCATCACCCTCGCCGAGGTGCTGGCCGACTCGGCCCACGACCTGGGCGTCGACCCCGGCCTGCAGAAGGACGGCGTCGAGGCCCACCTCCAGGAGCTGTTGGCGGCCAACTGCGATGCCATCGGCGACGGGTTCCGGCTCGTCCGTCGCGAGTACCCGACCGACATCGGCCCCGTCGACCTCCTGTGCAAGGACGCCGACGGCACGACCGTCGCGGTCGAGGTGAAGCGGCGCGGCGACATCGACGGCGTCGAGCAACTGGCGCGCTACCTCGAGCGGCTCAACCTCGACCCGATGCTGCGCCCCGTGCGGGGCGTGTTCGTGGCCCAGCAGATCAAGCCCCAGGCCCGGGTGCTGGCCGGCGCACGAGAGATCGCCTGCGTCGAGGTCGACTACGACGCGCTGCGGGGCATCGAGTCCGACGAGCTGAAGCTCTTCTGAGCGGCGGCGGCGCTCGGTTCGAACGGTCCAGATTCGCCCAACTCAGCGCAGATAGTCCGCTCACAGCGGACCGGATGCGCTCGATTCGAGCGACCCGAGGCCACGCGGCCAGCTCCGCCCAACTCGGCGCATCCAGTCCGACCACAGCGGACTCGATGCGCTCAGCGGACCGGATGCGCTGACGTCGCGGCACCCAGGGCCAGGGTCTTGCGGACGGTACGCAAGAGCCACTCCTGGCGGTGGTGGATCATCTTCCAGGTGAAGCGCAGCGGCAGCCAGCCGTGGGCAATCGCCTCGGCATCTCGGACCCGGTCGTTCTCGAACTGCTCGTCCTCGCGGTGGTGCTTGTGGCTGTCCCACTCGATCAGGACCCGCTCGTCGACGTAGGCGCAGTCGACCCGCCCGGGTAGGTCGGCGCGCCAGGGCAACGCCAGCTGCCGAACCGGTGGCGGAAGGCCGCCGGCCTCGAGCAGCGTCAGTCCGGCGTCCTCGAGCTCGCTTTCCGGTGCGACGTAGCCGTCGCCGAAGCGGTCGACCGTGTCCCACAGCAGGCGCGACCCCTTGCGGCCCCGACGGCACCACCGCACGGCGAAGGCGGCGAGGTCCTCCGAGCTGAAGTCACCGCGGACGAGCAACTTGTCGATCATCGAGCGATACCGGCCGGCCCCCATGACGGCGGCGAGGTCCCCGGCGGTGCGCACTGCAGAGGTGACGGGAATGCCGTCGATCACCTCGTGATCGGACGGCCGGAAGTCGCAGATGCGCCGGATCCGCCCCAGCGCGGTGCGATTGGGGCGCACGTCCTCCCGACTCACCACCACCAGCCCGTGTGGCACCAACGGGTACTCACGCAGCTCGCCCGCCGACTCGTGGGACGCCACCGACCCGGGGAGGGCGAGCGTGGCGGCACGAAGGCGCGCACGGTGGGTCAGGAGGGTGCCCGGTAGCGCGTAGACGCCGGCGGCGAGACGCAGCCAGGCGCCGCTGGCGACCCGCCCCATCGCCTCGTGGCGGGTGAACCCCAGATCGCGGGCCTGCTGGAGCAGGAAGACGTGGTGCTGTTCGGCGGCGAGGCGAGCAAGGCGACGATCCTTTTCCGTGTACATCCGCCCATCCTGCACACAGGGAGTGACAACATCGCCCGACCACCTCGAACCGAGCGCATCAAGTCCGCCACGAGCGGACCCGATGCGCCAAGTCGGGGGAATCTAAGCGGTGAAGCGGCAGAGGCCGGCGTCGATGACCACCCGGCCGTCGTCGCCGCAGGTCTGGAACACGGCCTGGTCGCCGTCGACCCACATGTTGATCGTCAGTGCCTCGCCGGGGAACACGGGCGACGAGAAGCGCCCCTCCATCCTCCCGAAGCGGGCGGGATCGCCACCGCAGAGGGTGTGGAGCAGGGCCCGGCCGGTGAAGCCGTAGGTGCACAGGCCGTGCAGGATCGGCCGCGGGAACCCGCCCATCTCGGCGAACGTGGGATCGGAGTGCAGCGGGTTGCGGTCGCCCGAGAGCCGGTAGAGCAGGGCCTGGTCCTCCCGGGTCTGGTAGGTGACCGCGTGGTCGGGGGCCCGGTCGGGCGGCACGTTCTGGGGGCCCGACGGACCACGGTCGCCACCGAAGCCGCCCTCACCGCGGATGAACACCGACATGGTGTTGGTGAACAGCGGCTCGTCGGTGTCGGCCAGCACGGCGCTGGTCGACATGACGATGACGGCGCCCTTGCCCTTGTCGTAGATCGCCTCGACCTTGCCGGTGCTGCGCAGGGTGCCCTTCACCGGGATCTCCCGGTGCAGCTCGACGCTCTGCTCCCCGTGGACGAGCATCGCCGGGTTGAAGTCGCCCAGGCTGGGCATGCCCGCACCCATCGCGTTCAGCACGACGGCCATGGTCGGCAGCACCTTCTGGTCGATGTCGGCGCTGTTCTCGGTGGTGAAGGCCAACTCGTCGGTGCCGGCCCCGACGCCCAACGCGTACAACAGGCAGTCCTTCGAGTCCCACGAGCGCTCTCCGGGCTCGGACTCGACACCGACGGCATCCAGGTTGATGGGCATTGTCGTTCTCCTTCTCGTTGGCTCTTCGCCTTGCGGCTCGTCGCTGTCATCAAGACTCGCTCGTCCCTCGCTCGTCGAGCGAGTCCGACACTACGGCTCGAAGGGCCCGTGGCCGGGCCCGGTCCGTCAGCCCTTGGCGTCGCGGCCGCTCATGTCGGCGTTGGGACGAGCCTGCTCCAGGAGCTCGGCCACGAGCGGCCCGAGCTGGGTGGGGTCGTCCACCGGGTCGACCGACGGCCCGATGTGCCAGCCCTCGGCCACCGACAGGGCCCGCCCCGACACGTCGAACACCCGGCCCGTGACGCCCGCCGACTCGGCGCTGGCCAGCCAGGTGACGATGGGGGCGATCCAGCGCGGCGAGAACTGCTCCTTCACCTCTTCGGACGCCTGGCCCATGCCGAGCCCCTCGGTCATCCTGGTGAGCGCGGCGGGGGCGATGGCGTTGACGGTGACGCCGTAGCGGGCCAGCTCCTGGCTGGCGATGATGGTGAAGGCGGCGATGCCGGCCTTGGCCGCGCCGTAGTTCGTCTGGCCGACGTTGCCGTAGATGCCCGACGCCGAGCTGGTGTTGATCACCCGGGCGTCGTTGGTCTCGCCGGCCTTGACCCGCTCACGCCAGTGGGCGGCGGCGTGATGGGTCGGCGCGAAGGTGCCCTTGAGGTGCACCCTGATGACCAGGTCCCACTCGTCCTCGGTCATGTTGGTGAGCATCCGGTCCCGGAGGATGCCGGCGTTGTTCACCAGCACGTCGAGGCGCCCGAAGGAGTCGACGGCCTGGTCGATCAGGGCCTTGGCGCCGGCGAAGTCGGAGATGTCGTCGCCGTTGGCCACCGCCTCGCCGCCCATGGCCTCGATCTCGGCGACCACGTCGTGGGCGGGGCCCTCGCCCTTGCCCGTGCCGTCCATGGAGCCGCCGAGATCGTTGACCACGATCTTGGCGCCCTGGCCGGCGAGCATCAGGGCGTGCTCGCGTCCGATGCCCCGTCCGGCGCCGGTGATGACGGCGACTCGTCCTTCGCAGATACCCGACATGTTTTCCTCAAATCCCCCTCATGGGCGCGACCGCCAGCGATGATGGCATGTCTAGCGTGTGTGCACCCACCCGGTGGCACCCCGCCACCGGCGCCCCGTCCCCCACCAGTTCGCGTCCCCCCATGAGCGTCTTCGAACCCGACGATCACCCGACGCCGACGAGCGTCTTCGCCCCCGACGACCTCCCCGCGCCCCGCGCCACGAAGCGCCGGCGTCGGCGCGGGCGGCGTGTCGTCCTCACGCTCGCCGTGGTGATCCCCGTGGTGATCCTCGCCGCCGGCCTCGGCGCCTGGGCGGTCGACACCCACGACGACGGCCGGGTGGTGCGCAACGTCACCCTCGCCGGCCAGGACGTGGGCACGCTGTCCGAGGCCCGGCTCACCGACGAGGTGGCCGACCTCGCCGAGCAGTACCAGGACACGGTGGTCACGATCGAGGTGGGCGACCGCACCATCGACACCACCGTCGGTCAACTCGGCGCCAAGGTCGACCAGGAGGCCACCGTGGCCGCCGCGCTCGAGATCGGCCGCAGCGGCTCGGCGATGGCCCGGCCCGTCGACTGGGTCGAGTCGTTCTTCGAGGGCACGGTCGCCCCGGTCGTGTTCAAGGCCAACCCGGTACGGGTCGAGGAGGCGCTCGTCACCCTGCAGGGCGAGGAGCGCACCGCCCCCGTCGAGCCGGGCCTCGAGATCGTGGACGGCCGGTACCAGGTGGTGGCGGGCCAGGCGGGGCAGGGCATCGATCCCGCCGACATCGTGACCGGGCTCAACCAGGAGGGGGCGGTGTCCACCGGCCCCGACGACGACATGACCGTCCAGGTCGAGAACAAGACCATCCCACCCCGGTTCCCCGACAGCGACGCCGAGGCCCTCGCTGTCCAGGCCAACGACATGACCGACGAGCCGCTCCAGATCAGCGCCGGTGGCGAGTCCGCCAGCGCCACCACCGCCCAGCTGCAGAATTGGATCAGCTCGAAGGTGGGCCCCGAGCGCCTCAAGCTGAAGATCGACAAGGAGAAGATCAAGACCGACCTGCCCCTCATCCTGCCGGCGTTCGGCGAGGCACCGGTCGACGCCAGCTTCACCGTGGGCGCCTTCGGGCCCGAGGTGGTGCCCGGCCGCCCCGGCACCGGCTGTTGCGCCAACGGCTCGGCCGCGATCGTGGCCACCGCGCTGCGCAACGGCGAGACCAGCGTCGAGCTGGAGCTCGGCCCGCGCGAGCCCGACCTCACCACCGCCGAGGCCGAGGACCTGGGCATCGTCGAGGAGATCACGCTGCCCGACGAGGAGCCGTGCAACACGGGCGAGGCCAGCGGGTGCCGGATGACCACCCACCACAACTGCTGCGAGGGACGCAACACCAACATCAACCGCATGGCCGACATCGTGCGCGGCTACGTGATCATGCCGGGCGAGCAATTCTCCATCAACGAGGTGGTGGGCCCCCGCACGGTCGAGAACGGCTTCGTCAGCGCACCGGCCATCGAGAACGGCCAACACGTGGAGAGCGTCGGCGGGGGCGTGTCGCAGTTCGCCACCACGTCGTTCAACGCCGCCTTCTTCGCCGGCCTCGACATCCCCAGCTACCAGTTCCACACCGAGCACATCGGCCGGTACCCGTTCGGACGCGAGTCGACCGTGTCGTACCCCGAGCCCAACTTCGTGATCGAGAACAACACGCCCTACGGCGTGTTGATGTGGCCCACCTACACCGACACCAGCATCACCATGCACCTCTACAGCACCCGCTACGCGACGGGCGCGCAGACCGGGCAGTCCACCAGCTCGCGGGGCAGCTGCACCGACGTCACCACCACCCGCACCCGCACCTACGTGGACGGGCACACCGAGAACGACACGTTCCACGGCTACTACCGCAACGCCGGCCCCACCTGCTGACGAAAACCGGTTGGTCACACCCGCTTCGGTCGGTCATCGTGGGCGGGTGCGGATGCTGAACGCGGCAGAGCTCGAGCAGGGACTCGACCACGTCCGGGCCTCGCCGTCGGTCGACGGCACCGTCGAGCTGATCGTGGCCCGGCCGGCGATCGACCGGCGCCGGATACTCGAGGTCGGCGAGCTCGACCCGGCCACCGGGCTGATCGGCGACACCTGGGGAACGCGTCCCAGCAAGCGCACCCCCGACGGTGCGCCCCATCCCGACATGCAGCTCAACCTCATCAACGCCCGGTTCTCCGCGCTGATCGCCGGCGACACCGACCACCGCGCCCTCGCCGGCGACCAGTTGCACCTCGACCTCGACCTCAGTGAGGCCAACCTGCCCCCCGGCACCCGCCTCGCCCTCGGCACCGCGGTCATCGAGATCACCGCGCAGCCCCATCGCGGCTGTGCCAAGTTCGCCGCCCGCTTCGGCCAGGACGCCGCCCGGGTCGTCAACTCCCCCGCCGGGCGCGAGCTCCACCTGCGCGGCGTGAACGCCAAGGTGGTGCAGGCCGGCACCGTCCGTGCCGGCGACAGGGTCACCAGGCTCGCCCCGGTGGCCGTGACCCACCTGGCGTAGCCTCGGGGCATGGACGAGGGAGAGATCCACTACGAGGACCGCATGAGCGACGCGGACAAGCTCATGTGGACCATCGAGCACAACCCGATGCTGCGCAGCACGATCACCTCCGTGGTCCTCCTGGACCGGTCGCCCGACCGGGCCACGCTCGCCGACATCATCGAGCGGGCCAGCCGCAAGGTGCCCCGCCTGCGACAGCGGGTGGTGTCCAACCCGTTGTCGGTGGCGCCGCCCCGGTGGGAGGTCGACCCCAATTTCGACATCAACTTCCACCTGCGCTGGGTGCGGGCCAGTGGTGACGGCTCGATGCGCAACCTGTTCGAGATCGCCGAGCCCATCGCCATGCAGGGCTTCGACCGGGCCCGTCCGTTGTGGGAGTACACCGTGGTCGAGGGCCTCGAGGAGGGCCGCGCCGGGCTCATCATGAAGATCCACCACGCCATCACCGACGGTGTGGGCGGTGTGGCCCTCATGCTGGCCACCTTCGACCTCGAGCGCGAGCCCGGCGATCGGGGCCCGATGCCCGACGCCCCGCCCGTGCACGTGATGAACCAGCGCGAGCGGTTCCTCGACGCGCTGGCCCACGAGACCCGGAGAGTGCAAGGGATCGCCAAGCGCTCGGTCGGCACGATCGTCGGCGGCCTCGGCCTCGCTGCCGCCGACCCGATCGGCACCACCGGAGCCGCGACGGACATGGCGGCGTCGATCGCCCGGATGCTGGCGCCCGCCGCCGACCAGCTCAGCCCGATCATGCGGGGGCGCTCGCTGAGCGTGCACTTCGACACCATCACCGTCTCGCTCGAGGAGGCGAAGCGGGCGGCCAAGGCGGCCGAGGGCAAGCTCAACGATGCCTTCGTGGCCGGGCTGGCAGGCGGCTTCCGGCGCTACCACGACCGCCACGGCCACAGCGTCGATGCCCTGCGCATGTCGATGCCGATCAACGTCCGCACGGAGGACACGGCGAGCAACGCCGGCAACCAGTTCGCGCCCGCCCGGTTCCACGTCCCGCTCGACATCGGTGATCCGGTCGAGCGCATGCGTGCCATCCACAAGCTCGTGGACGAGGCCAAGGCCGAGCCCGCGCTGGCCCTCGTCGACCCGATGGCCGGCGTGCTCAACCGCTTCCCCAAGGAGGTGGCGACCGGGCTGTTCTCGGCGGTCATGCAGGGCATCGACTTCACCGCCAGCAACGTGCCCGGCGCACCCATCCCGCTCTACCTGGCCGGTAGCGAGTTCCTGGGCCAGTTCGCGTTCGGGCCCATGGCAGGGGCAGCCACGAACATCACGCTGCTCAGCTACCGCGACGACCTCAACATCGGCTTCAACACCGATCCTGCCGCCGTCGCCGACCCCGACACGCTGATGGCCTGCATGCGCGAGGCCTTCGACGAGATCCTCGCGCTGGGCTAGGTTGCGTCCCACCCCCGCCGCCGGGTGATCGCCGACGTCGCCGTCGTGGGCGGCGGGCCGGCCGGCGCCGCCGCCGCGGTCACCCTGGCCCGGGCGGGCCGCGAGGTGGTTCTGGTCGACAAGGCCCGCTTCCCACGCGACAAGACCTGCGGGGACGGGCTCACCACCAGCGCGCTGCGCCAGCTCGAGCGCCTGGGCCTCGACCCCGCGGCCGTGCCCTCGTGGCAGGCCGTCGACGACGTCGCCATCAGCTCGCCCTCGGGTCGCCAGGTCCGGTTCCGCCTCCCGGCGGGTCGAGGCCTCTACGCCGCCGTCGCCCGCCGCGTCGAGCTCGACGAAGCGGTGTTGGACCTGGCGCGCGGGGCGGGCGCCACCGTGCTGGACAGCCACGCCTGCACCGGGGCATCGCACCCCGCGCCGGATCGCGTTCGCCTCGACGTCGAGGGCCTCGGCACGTTGGACGCCCGCTACGCCATCGCCGCCGACGGCATGTGGTCACCCATGCGGAAGTTCCTGGGGGCGTCGGTGCCCGGCTACCGGGGCGACTGGCACGCCTTCCGGCAGTACTACCGCGACGTCTCGCCGGCGGCAGCCCGCGAGCTGTTCGTGTGGTTCGAGGCCGACCTGCTGCCCGGGTACGCGTGGTCGTTCCCCCTCGCGGGTGGTGGGGCCAACGTCGGGTTCGGCATCCACCGCGGCGCCAAGGTGGCGGTGCCGGACATGAAGGAGCTGTGGCCCGAGTTGCTCGCCCGACCCCGACTGCGCTCGATCCTCGGCGACCACGCGGTGGCCGAGGGGCCACACCGGGCGTGGCCGATTCCCGCCAGGATCGACCGGATGCCCCTCGCGGCCGGCCGGGCGCTGTTCGTCGGCGACGCGGCGGCGGCCTGCGACATCATGAGCGGCGAGGGGATCGGCCAGGCGCTGCTGACCGGCACACTCGCGGCGGAGGCGGTGCTGGCCGCGGGCCCCGACAATCCCGGCCTGGCCGCCGACCGCTACCGGGCGGCGGTGCACCACGACCTGGTCGCCGATCACCGCGGCTCGAAGCTGCTCGTGCGGGCCATGCGCCACCGCAAGGGCACCCGTACCGCGCTGGCGCTGGCGGGGGCCAACGACTGGACGCGACGCAACTTCGCCCGCTGGCTGTTCGAGGACTACCCCCGAGCACTGCTGGCCACACCGGGCCGCTGGCACCGGCAGATGTTCAGCGCGCCCGGCGCCTACCGATGACCAGCCGCGGTCAGGCCACCCACTCCTTGATCTTGGCGGTGAGGGCCACGGGGTCGGGGTCGATCGGCAGGATGTTCAACACCGTCACGCCCGAGTCCTTGAAGGCCTGGATGCGCTCACGCACGTAGCCCTCGTCGCCGCACAGCGACATGGCGTCGAGCAACTCGTCGGGCACCGCGGCCGCGGCCTCCTGCTTGTGACCCGCGAGGTAGAGATCCTGGATCTTCTCGGCCTCGGCCTCGAAGCCGTAGCGACACACCAGGTCGTTGTAGAAGTTCCTGCCCTTGGCGCCCATGCCGCCGACGTAGAGCGCCACCATCGGTCGGCCGAAGTCACGCACCGCCTTGGCCTGCTCGGGCGCGCAGATGCTGACGGCGCCGCCGGCCACGACCTCGAGGGGGCCGAGGTCGTCGGCCCGCTTGGCCCGGCCCGCGGCGAGGTCGTCGCCCCACACGTCGGCGGCCTTCTCGGGGTGGTAGAAGATCGGCAGCCAGCCGTCGGCCAGCTCCGCGGTCATCTCCACGTTCTTGGGCCCCAGCGACGCCACGTAGATCGGGATGCGCTCGCGCACCGGGTGGGTGATCAGCTTGAGTGGCTTGCCGAGGCCGGTGCCCTGCTCGGGCGGGAGGGGCAGCGTGTAGACCTTGCCGTCGTAGGTGACCCGCTCGCGCTTCCACACCTGCCGGCAGATCTCGATGATCTCGCGGGTGCGGGTGAGCGGCTTGTCGTACGGGAGCCCGTGGAAGCCCTCGATCACCTGCGGGCCCGAGGCGCCCAGGCCGAGCACGCAGCGACCGTCGCTGAGGGCGTCGATGCCCGCGGCGGTCATGGCCAGCAGCGTGGGGGTGCGGGTGTAGATGGGCAGGATGCCCGCCGCGATCTCCACGGTCTCGGTGCGCGCGGCCAGGTAGCCCATGAGGCTGGGCGCGTCGTAGCCGTACGCCTCCGCCACCCACACCATGTCGAGGCCGGCCTTCTCGAGGTCGGCCACCTGTTGGGCCGACTCCTTGAAGCCGCCCGAGTACTGCAACTGCATGCTGATCTTCATGGCCGACGACCGTAGCGGTCGAACCCGGGAGCCGGTCACGCCGGAACGACGTCGCTCCCACGGGCGCCCGCTCGAGGTAGCCGGCAGACCGTCGGTGCCGGGAGGGTCAGGCCGGTTCGAACAGCGACCTCACCGAGCGGGCCGGCGTGGTGAGGGCGCGGTCCGACCGAGCGGCGGTGAGGTGCAGGTCCCGGGGGCGGGGATGCGGTTGCGTGCGGCTGCTCCGACCGATGATCCCGCCCGGGTCGAGGCCCTCGTGGCGGGCGATGGCGACGCCGAGGTCGTAGCGCGACAGCGCCTCCGCGCCCACCAGGTGCCAGACGCCCGCCCTCTCGCCGCCGTCGAGTCGCCCCACCTCCCACACCTGCGCCGCGAGGTCGTCGAGGCGGACGGGGCAGCGGATCTCGTCGGTGAACAGGGTGATCGGGTCGCCTGCCCGCAGGGTGTCGGCCACCCAGGCCGAGCGCGGGTCGAGGGGGTCGGCCCAGGTGATGAGTGACGTCCGGACGATCGCGACCTCGGGCACGGCGCCGAGGACCGCCGCCTCGGCCTCGGCCTTGTGGCGGCCGTACACCGAGATCGGGACGGGGTGGGCGTCCTCGTCATAGGGGGCGTGCTCCCCGTCGAAGACGACGTCGCTGCTCAGGTGGATCAGCCCGGCACCGCACCCCGCGCAGGCCGCCGCGACGTTCGTCGAGGCCTCGACGATGCACCGGTGGCCGTCTGCGACCGCGTAGGCGGTGTGGATCACCACGTCGGGTCGCACCCCCCGGATCAGCGATGCGGTGGCGTCGCCGTCGGCGAGATCGACCTGGTGGGTGGCCATCGGGTCGGCGCCGACCGCCGCGGGCGGCGGCGCCGCCTGGTGCCAGGTGCGGTGGACCTCCACGCCGGGCGGCGCGTCAGCGACGAGCCGAGCCCCCAACAGGCCGGCGCCGCCGGTCACCAACACCCGCACGACTCATCCCCCGCCGGCTCCACCGGCGGCGCCGGCAGCCGCCGCCGCACCGGCACCCTTCGTGCCCGGCCTGCGGGTCTCGGACCACGTCCTGCCGGCTTCCACGTCGACGTCGTGGGGCAGGCCCAGCACCCGCTCGCCCACGATGTTGCGCTGCACCTCGCCGGTGCCGCCCCCGATGGTGAGCGCCGGCGCGAACAGGTAGCCGTACTGCCACAGGTCGACCGGGGCCCCCAGGGGCCCGGCGTCGGACAGCATCCCCGACGCCCCGGCGAGCTCCTTGGCCAGGGCCATGATGTGCTGGCCGTGCTCGTCGGCCAGCACCTTGCGGATCGACGCCTCGGGCCCGGGCTGCTCGCCGCGGATGCGGGCGCTCACGGTGCGCAGCCGGATCAGCCGCAGTACCTCGGCCTCGGTGTGGAGGCGGGCCAACCGTTGGCGGGTCAGTGGGTCGGCCACCCCACCCCGCGCCCGCACGAGGTCGAGCAGGTCGTCGGCGGTGGGCCCGCGGCCCCAGAGCGCGCCGGGGTTCGACAGGCTCACCCGCTCGTTGCCCAGCGTCACCTTCGCCAGCGTCCAACCCTCGTTCTCGTCGCCCACCAGGTTCTCGGCGGGGATGCGCACATCGGTGAAGAACACCTCGTTGAACAGGTGGAGGCCGGTCATCTCGACGATGGGACGGATCTCGATGCCCGGCAGGCCCATCGGGCAGATGAGGTACGACACCCCCTTCTGCTTCGGCGCATCGGGGTTGGTCCGCGCGATGAGGATCCCGTAGCGGGCCACGTGGCCGAGCGAGGTCCAGATCTTCTGGCCGTTCACCACGTACTCGTCGCCGTCGCGCACCGCCCGGGTACCGAGCCCGGCCAGGTCGGACCCCGCGCCCGGCTCGCTGAACAGCTGGCACCAGATGTCCTCGCCCGACAGCAACCGGGGCAGGTAGCGCCGCTGCTGCTCGTCGCTGCCGCCGTGGAGCAGCGTGGGCCCGGCCCACCCGATGCCGATCGGGTTCTCGGGCCGGCGGGCGCCGGCGGCGCGCAGCTCCTCGTCGATGATCAGCTGGTGGACGGGATCGGCGTCGAGGCCGTAGGGCTCGGGCCAGTGCGGGGCGACGTAGCCCGCCCCGGCCAGCTCGACCCCCGTCGGGCTCGGATGCTCGGCCAGCCACGTCCGTACGGCGAGGCGTCGAGGATCGTCGTCGGGCGCCACGTCGAAGTCCATCCCTGAACCGTACCTAGACTCCGACGACCGCTCGACGAGCACCACCACAGGGGGAACTGATGGCCGGCTGGAATTTCGCGACGGTGTGGGAGACGGTGGCCGACACCATTCCCGACGCCCCGGCGCAGCGACAGGGTGACCGCGTCATCACGTGGGGCGAGATGGATCGCCGGGCCGACGGCATCGCCCGCACGATCCTGGAGTGCGGGACGGCCGACTCGCCCACCGCGGAGCAGGACAAGGTGGCGATGTACCTCCACAACTGCCCCGAGTACCTCGAGACGGTGTTCGCGTGCTTCAAGGCCGGCCTGGTGCCGGTGAACACGAACTACCGCTACGCGGACGCCGAGCTGACCTACCTGTGGGACAACGCAGACGCCGTCGCGGTCGTGTTCCACGGCACCTTCGCCGAGCGCATCGAGGGCATCCGCGACAAGGTGCCGGGGGTGCGCCTGTGGCTGTGGGTGGACGACGGCAGCGGGCCGTGCCCCGACTGGGCCGTCCCCTACGAGACCGCCGCGGCCACCCCCACCGATCGGGTGCAGGCGCCGTGGGGCCGGAGCGGCGAGCAGATCCTCATGCTCTACACCGGCGGCACCACCGGGATGCCCAAGGGGGTGATGTGGCGCCAGCACGACCTGTTCATGGCCATCACCAGCGCCACCGTGCCCACCTACGGCGACCAGCAGGACCTCGACGCGGTGCGCGAGCTGGCGGCCCAGCCCGGTCGGCCGGTGGGCATGCCCGCCTGCCCGCTGATGCACGGCACCGGCTGGTTCATGATGCTGCAGAACCTCAGCGTGGGCGGCCTGGTGGTCACGCTCACCTCACGCCACCTCGACATCGACGAGCTGTTCGACACCATCGAGGCCCAGGGCGTGCAGATGGTGGTGATCGTGGGTGACGCCTTCGCCAAGCCCATGCTGCGCGCGCTCGACGCCGCCCCCGACCGCTGGGACCTCTCCAGCCTGTTCCTGCTCATCTCGTCGGGCGTCATGTGGAGCGAGCCGGTGAAGCAGGCGCTGCTGGCCCACCACGGCGGCATGATGCTGATCGACGCGTTCTCGTCGTCGGAGGCCCTGGGCATGGGCCAGTCGGTGTCCAGTGCCGGCGGCACGGCCGGCACCGCCAAATTCCTCCTGGGCGACAACGCCCGCGTGATCGACGACGCGGGGAACGACGTGGTGCCCGGCTCGGGCCAGATCGGCCGGGTGGCGGTCAAGGGCGTCACCCCCCTCGGCTACTACAAGGACGAGGCCAAGTCCGCGGCCACGTTCGTCGAGATCGACGGCGAGCGCTACTCCATGCCGGGCGACTACGCCCAGGTCGATGCCGACGGTGGGCTGGTCCTGCTGGGCCGGGGCTCGCAGTGCATCAACACCGGCGGGGAGAAGGTGTACCCCGAGGAGGTGGAGGAGGTGCTGAAGGAGTACCCCGGCATCGCCGACGCCGTGGCGGTGGGCGTGCCCGACGACAAGTTCGGCGAGGCCATCACCGCGATGGTCGAGCCCCTTCCCGGCGCCACCGTCGACGAGGCCGACGTCATCGCTCACGTGAAGGACCGCCTGGCCCACTACAAGGCCCCCAAGCGGGTGGTCCTGGTGGACACCATCGGACGCGCCCCCAACGGCAAGGTCGACTACAAGCGCCTCAAGGGCGAGGCCGCCGAGGCCCTCGGCGTCACCGGCTGATCCGACGGGCGGGCCGCGCCGTCACCCCGCCGGCACCCCGTCGGCGGTCAGCCGGCGTCCACGGACCGGTCCTCGAACTGGCGGCCGATCCGGTCGCCCGGGCCGCCGAATCGGGCGCCAGAACAGGAGGGTGCGGATTTCGGGTCGGCCAACCGGGCTGACTACCTTCGTCGGCCATGGCTGACATCGGGTTCGACAACAAGGTCGCGATCATCACGGGCGCCGGCGGCGGGCTGGGCCGCGAGCACGCGCTCCTCCTCGCCTCACGCGGCGCGCAGATCGTGATCAACGACCTCGGCGGCACCGTCGACGGGTCGGGCGAGGGCACCGAGGGCCCGGCCCACACCACCGCCAAGGAGATCAACGACCTGGGTGGCGTGGCCGTGGCCGACACCAACAGCGTGGCCACCCCCGAGGGCGGCGAGGCCATCGTCCAGACCGCGGTCGACGCGTTCGGCAAGGTCGACATCGTCATCAACAACGCCGGCATCCTGCGCGACAAGGCGTTCCACAACATGACACCCGAGCTGCTCAACCCCGTGCTCGACGTGCACCTCAAGGGTGCGTTCTACGTCACCCGCCCCGCATGGAAGCTGATGCGCGAGCAGAACTACGGCCGGGTGGTCAACACCTCGTCCAACGCCGGCATCCTGGGCAACTTCGGCCAGACGAACTACGGCGCCGCCAAGATGGGCCTGGTGGGCTTCACCCGCGTGCTGGCCGTCGAGGGCGCCCGCAACAACATCAAGGCCAACGCCATCGCCCCCATCGCCCGCACCCGCATGACCGAGGAGCTGCTCGGCCCCCTGGCCGACAAGCTCGAGCCCAGCACGGTGTCGCCCATCGTCGCCTGGCTGGCCCACGAGGACTGCCCGGTCACCGGCGAGATCTACAGCGCCGCCGGCGGGCGCATCGCCCGCATGTTCGTGGGCCTCACCAACGGCTACTACAACCCCGAGCTCACCCTCGAGGACGTGCGCGACCACTTCGAAGAGATCCGCGACGAGGAGGGCTACATCACCCCCGCCACCCTCGCCGACGAGCTGCAGCAGGTCCTCGCCCACTTCCAGGCGTAACCGTCGGCTCTTCGGCTGACGCCTCATCGCGATCATCAAGGCTCGCTCGTCCCTCGCTCGTCGCGCGTGGACATCAGGTCCCGAGGCTGCGAGCGGAGCGGAGCAGCAGCGCCGACGAACCGGATGCCCAAGGCGCCCGAGGGACGAGGGCCAGGGTCACGGGTTCACGTAGATGAAGCCGTAGCCCTCGTCGCGGTAGGGGACGCCGGTGGCGGCGAGGGCGTCGCCCCAGTCGCCGCGGACGTCGGGGTTGCTCTCCTGCATGCCGTGGTCGGCGACCAGGAAGAAGGCGGTGCGGTCGAGCACACCGGCCGCCTCGACGATGTCGAGCACCTCGCCCAGGCGGGCGTCCGAGTCGGCCACGCTGGCCTCGGCGATGTCGGAGTAGGGCCCGCCTTCGTGGAAGGCGGCGTCGGTGAGGGTGAAGTTCACCCAGCAGAATCGCGGCAGGTCACCCAACTCGCCCGAGAACACCTGGCGGGCCTGGGTGACGCTGGTGTGATCCACCCGTGACGACCACTCGTACTCCTTGACCGGGCGCACGAAGCGCTCGGTGGCGTAGGGCAACTCGTCGGCGCGGGGCGGTCGGTCGATCGAGCCGCCCGAGCGGATGACCCCGAAGGTGGAGTAGTCGGCGCCCGCGTCGCACGGCTCGTTGATGGCGGCGGTGAACGAGCCCGGCCAGTTGCGGTGCACGGCGTCGTAGATGGTCTCCACCGCGCCGTGGAGGCCGACCATGGCCTCGTGCCACGTTGCCGGCGAGTTGGTGATGACCTGTTGCTGGCGCTCGCGGTCCCACCAGGCGTTGTGCAGGATGCCGTGGTGGCCCGGCTGGGCACCGGTGAGGATCGACGTGTGGTTGGCCAGCGTGACCGTGGGCAGCGACGACATGGCGCCGTGGGCGTAGGTGGTGCCCATCGCCATCAGCCGGGCCACGTTGGGCGCCTTGCCCCGGGCGGCCAGGTCGTAGAGCACGTTGGCGTTGGCCCCGTCCCACAGGATGCCGACCACGTGCTCCGGCGGCGCCTGGCCGTCGTCGATGAGGTCGGCCAGCACCCGTCCGTCCTGACGGGCCAGCAGCGCGCCGGGCAGGGCCAGGCCGTTCTGCCCCACGCCGCCCGGATGCGGCGTGGCGCCGGCCAGCGCCAGCACCGTCGGCGCGACGTCGATGAGGCGACAGGCCGTCGGGACCATCCCTCGTGCGGCCACTCCCGCCCCCGCCAGGATGAACGGCGCTCGGGCCTGCACGACGCCGATCGACCCGTGCTCGCCGCGGTGACCGCCCTGGTCCTCCCAGTTGTGCGCAGCCGTGTGCATGACGCAGAAGTCGGGCGCGGCGGGCGAGTCGAACAGCTGCGCCACCTGCTCGAACGCGAAGGGGTACGCGTTCTCGGACCGCTCGGGGAAGGCGACCGCCCGCTCCTCGGCCAGCGGGGCGAACCGGTCGGTGGACTGGTCGGCGACCGGGTCGCGCCCGTCGACGTCGAGCACGTCGAACGCCCACTCGGCCCCGTCGGCGTGACGGGTGAACCGCACCGACCCCTCGGCCGACGCGACCTCGTAGATCGGAGCCTCGGCCGGGCCGCCGACCGAGAAGACCATGTCGACGATGGGGGCGAGTGCGGGATCCAGGAGCGCGGCACGGGCCTGCGCCCGGTCGGCGTCGTCGATGACCGTCATGGGGCCCACCCTAGGGACCGCCGCGAACGCCCGCTCGGCACACCGGTGACCACACGATGAACACTGCTGCGGCGCCCGATCTCAGCCGCCTCCACGACTGAATCGGGGCGTGCTCGAGGTGACGGGTCCCGCTGGTCACCGGCTGGCGCTGGTCGCGCCGATCGGCGCCGACCCGGGCTACTGGGGCGAACAGGTGGGTGCCGTCGGAGCGCCCCCAGCGCGGTCGGCCAGCCAACGGGCCACCTCGCCGGCCTTGGCCAGCACCACGTCGTGGGCCTCACTGGGCACCATGCGGAGCTCCACGTCCACGCCGAGGTCGCACAGCCGGCCGGCCAGGGCCTCGGTGGACTCGGAGGCGACGATGGGGTCGTTCGCGCCCTGCACCAGGAGCACGGGGGCGTCGGTGCCCTCGGTGCCGGACTCGTTCTGCGCCATGAGGTCGGGCCAGGGTGGGGTGGTCAGCGGGTCGGCCACCCGCAGCTCGTCGATCGGCGTGAGCGCGAAGTGCGGGGCGATCGTGGTCGAGCACTCGTCATCGAGCAGGCTGAGCTCGTCGAGGACGGCCGGGGTGAAGATGGTCGACAGGTCCGCGTCGTACACCGGCGCCCAGGCACCGAAGGTGAGGAACGCCCAGCCGAACGTCAGCGGGAACGCCGCCGAGCTCCCGGCGAAGCGCGCTACGTCGGACACGGGCGCCACCGCCGCGGCGCCGAGCAGGGTGAGGTCGGGCGCGTAGTCATCAGCCTGCTCGGCCGCGAACAGCACCGCCTGGCCGCCCGACGAGTATCCCCACAGGGCGGCCTCGGTCCCGGCGTCGGCGCCGGGCACCTGTCGGGCGGCCCGGGCGGCGTCGAGCACGGCGTGGCCCTCGCTGGCCCCGATCAGGTACTGGGCGGGGCCCGGCGGGCCGAGGCCGGTGCCGTCGGGCGCGACGACCACGAAGCCGGCCTGCAACAGATCGGAGATCGCGGGCACCGTGGCACCGGCCCGCGAGGGCGCGCACGAGTCGGCGGTGCCCGCGGTGCCGTGGGCCCACACGAGCACCGGGAAGCCCCCGTCGGGGGCGGGCCCGGTCGGCCGGTACACCGCTCCCGTCACCCACGTCGGGGCGCCGTCGGAACCGGTCGACCGGCTCAGCGTGCGCCAGGCCCGCGCCGCGCCGATCGACGGCTGCTCGTCGAACCACACCACGCTGCCCGCGGGGCCGTTCCGCAGCCCGTCGGGCGGCGCGTACAGGTCCTGGCCGGGTGGCAGCGGGGCGGGGGCCGCCACCGAAGCGGTCGTCGGGGGCGAGGCGGCATCGTCCTGACCGGAGCCACAGGCAGTCGCCAGAACCAGCGCGACCACCACGACGAGGACGATCGGCCGGCGCATGGCCGCCGAGCGTACGCTCGCCCTTCAGGCACCCACCCTCAGGAGACCACCGTGGCCACCGACCTGCTGGACCTCTCCCATCGCATCCTGCACGGCGAGGGCGGCCTCTCGAAGCGCCACCCGATGGCGGCGAGCAACGAGTTGTGCGAGGTCGCCCCCGGCACGGCCATGGTCGAGTCGTTCGCCAACGTGGCCGCCTTCACCACCGGCGAGGGCCTGTGCCTGGTCGACACGGGCAGCGCCTTCACGGCGCCGGCGATCCACGAGGCCGTCCGCTCCTGGACCGACGAGGCGTTCGACGCGGCGGTCTACACCCACGGGCACGTCGACCACGTGTTCGGTACCCAGGTGTTCGATGCCGAGAACGACGACGCGGGTCGACCGCGGGCGCGGGTGGTGGCCCAGGAGGAGATCAACCCCCGCTTCGACCGCTACGTGCGGACCGCCGGCTACAACAGCGTCATCAACCAGCGGCAGTTCCAGCTGCCCGAGTTCCGGTGGCCCAGCGAGTACCGCCGGCCCGACGTCACCTACCGCGACCGGTTCGACCTCACCGTCGGCGACCTGACCCTGGAGCTGCACCACGCCCGCGGCGAGACCGACGACGCCACCTGGGTGTGGGTCCCCGACCGCAAGGTGCTGTGCGCGGGCGACCTCATCATCTGGTGCGCACCGAACGCCGGCAACCCCCAGAAGGTGCAGCGCTTCGCGCGTGACTGGGCCGAGGCGCTCCGGGCAATGGCCGCGCTGGGCGCCGAGGTGCTGCTCCCCGGCCACGGCCTGCCCATCGCCGGCGGGGACGACGTGGCCATGGTGCTCGAGGACACGGCGTCCTACCTCGAGTCGCTGCACGACCAGACCGTCGCCCTCATGAACGACGGGGCCCGTCTCGACGACATCCTGCACACCGTCGCGCCGCCGGCCGAGCTGGTGGACAAGCCCTACCTGCAGCCCGTCTACGACGAGCCCGAGTTCATCGTGCGCAACGTGTGGCGGCTCTACGGCGGGTGGTACGACGGCAACCCCGCGCACCTCAAGCCGGCACCCGACGCCGTGCTGGCCACCGAGGTGGCGGCGCTGGCCGGCGGCGCCCAGGTGCTGGCGGATCGGGCCTCGGCACTGGCCGGCTCCGGTGACGCCGGCGACCTGCGCCTGGCCGGCCACCTGGCCGAGATGGCGGCCCTGGCGGACCCCGGATCGTCCACCGCCCACCGGGTGCGGGCCGAGGTCAACGAGCGGCGGGCCGCGGCGGAGCGGTCGACCATGGCCAAGGGGGTCTATCGATGGGCTGCGGTCGAGTCGCGCACTAAGGAGGGCGGTTCCCCCGACCGATGAAGGCAGGGTGGCGACCGCTCCGAACCTGGCGACCTCGGATCTCGACCGTCTCCTGACCAAACTCCCTCGCGAGTACGCGCTCGGCGCCCTCGGCGAGGCCCGCTTCGTGGTGGGGCCCGCCGGCGGCTTCATCGTCCAGGTCCTTGGTGACGACCTCGGGCGCGACACGTACGAGTTGGTCAAGCTCACCAACGCCACCCGCATCGCGCTGTCCGATCACCTGCCGTGGGTGCCGTTCCTCGACCCGCTGCTCGTCGCGCCCGAGACCATCGGCCACCATCGCGATGTGACGGTCGTGCCGGCCGACCTCGTGCTCGACGTGCTGCGCGACGGCCACCAGCGCCTCGACGAGACCACGATGGACCGGATCTTCGTGCTGCTGGCCGAGCATCGTCTCGACCCGCCGTGGTCCCTGGTCGGTTGGCCCGAGGACCGCATCAGCCCGCTGAGCGAGCCCGACCCCGTCACGTGGGCGACCACACCGGCAGCGCTCATGGACCTGCCCTACACCGATTGATCCGACGCTCGGCCGACGCTCACGCGCCGCTCCGACTCGCGAAGGGTCGCCTCGACAGGGTGAGAGGATGGCCCGATGCAGCGCGTGCGTTCCTCCGACGGCGTCGAGTTGGCCCTCCACGACCTGGGTGGTGACGGGCCTCCCCTGCTCCTGACCCACGCCACGGGGTTCTGCGGCCCCGTCTGGCGCCCTGTCGCGGCGCGCCTGGCCGACCACTTCCACTGCTGGGCACCGGACCTGCGGGGCCACGGCGAGTCCGTGACGCCCGACGGGCTCGACTTCCGCTGGGACGGCTTCGCCGACGACGTGCTCGCCGTGGTCGACCACCTCCACGAGGCCTCGGGCGAGGACGGGGCGCTGCTCGCCGCGGGCCACTCCAAGGGCGGCGCCGCGCTGCTGCTGGCCGAGCAACGTCGAGCCGGCACGTTCTCCCGCCTCTACTGCTACGAGCCCGTGGTGTTCCCGGGCGCTCCCATCGACCCCGACGACACCGGAGCCACTGGCGCGGGGCGGGGCAACCACCTCGCCGACGGGGCGCTGCGCCGCCGGGCCAGCTTCGCCTCCGCAGGCGAGGCGTTCGCCAACTTCTCGTCCAAGCCGCCCCTGAACGTCCTGCGCCCCGATGCCCTGCAGGCCTACGTCGACGGCGGCTTCCGCGAGGAGGCCGATGGCTCGGTGACGCTGCGCTGTCGGCCCGTGGACGAGTCGCAGGTGTACCGCATGGGAGCGCAGCACGGAGCCTTCGCCCACCTGGGCGACGTCGCCCTCCCGGTCACCATCGCCACCGGCGCCGTCGACCCGGTGGGCCCCGCAGCGTTCGCCCCGGCGATCGCCGACGCCCTGCCCCACGGCGAGCTGGTGGTGTTCGACGACCTGGGCCACTTCGGCCCCCTGCAGGACCCCGACGCGGTGGCCGACGACATGCTCCGGGCCCTCACCGGCTGAGGGGCGGGACCCCACCGTCCGCGCCGCCGCCGCGCCGCCGCGCTGCCGCCGCGCTGCCGCCGCGCCGTCGCGGCCCGGACCCGCCACGACCCGTGCAGTCGCCGGTTGTCCCGAGCCTGTCGCACCCCCTGCGTAGAGTTGGGCCATGGCGTTGCGGTTGCCGGCGACCCTGTCGCCCTCGAAGGTCTCGACCTTCACCGACTGTGCCCTCGCCTTCCGCTACTCGGCCATCGATCGGCTGCCCGAGTCGCCGTCGGTGCCGGCCAGCCGGGGCACGCTGGTGCACGCCGCTCTCGAGCGCCTGCTCGACCTGCCCGCCCCGCGGCGCACCATCGAGCAGGCCGACGTCTGCCTGGCCGAGGCCACCGACGCCTTCCGCCACGAGCCCGACTTCCTGGGCCTCGAGCTCGACGACGACGGCGAGGCCGCGTTCCTGGCCGAGGCCACGGCGCTGGTGCACCGCTACTTCGAGCTCGAGGACCCCACCACGGTCCGACCCGTCGGCCTCGAGGTGATGCTCGAGGCCCAGGTCGGTGGGATCCACCTGCGGGGCATCATCGACCGCCTCGAGCTCGACCACGACGGTGGCCTGGTGGTCACCGACTACAAGACCGGGCGGGCACCGTCGGTACAGGCCGAGCAGTCCCGTCTGGGCGGCGTGCACTTCTACGCCTTCCTGTGCGAGCAGTTCTTCGGGGTCCGCCCCGCCCGCATCCAGCTGCTCCACCTGGCCGAGCCCGTGGCCATCGTCACCGTGCCCAGCGAGCAGTCCACACGAGGCCTGGCCCGCAAGCTCGAGGCGATCTGGGCCGCGGTCGAGCTCGCCTGCCAGGACGAGGACTTCCGGCCCCGGCCCAGCCGCCACTGCGACTGGTGCGACTTCCACGCCTACTGCCCGGCCCAGGGCGGCGACCCGTCCCTGGTGCCCACCGCGGCGCCGGCCGCCGGCTCCATCGCCGCCTCCGTCGCCGTGACCGATCCGGTGCTGGTGGCCCGATGACCGCCGGGCCCGTCGACCCCGAACGGCCGAGCGACGACGTCGCCAGGCCACCGTTCACCGAGCCCGCGCCGCCGTCGCCCGCCGACGCCTTCGGGCCGGTGGCCCGCTTCGACCAGCTGGTGGACGACGCCTTCGACCACCTCCGGGGCCGTCCGGTCGCCGACCGGGTGATGTACGCCGCCTCCGAGCTGGGCAACTTCAGCCTGCTGTGGATCATCATCGGCTCGGCGCGCAGCCTGCGCTCGGCCCGCGACGAGCAGGCCTTCCTCCGCTTGGCCGTGTGCCTCTCGGCCGAGTCGCTGCTGGTCAACCAGGGCATCAAACGCCTCTTCCGCCGCACCCGCCCGGTGACCACCGAGGCCCGCCCCCATCACCTGCGGGCCCCGGTCACGTCCTCGTTCCCCAGCGGCCACGCCAGCAGCGGCGCCATGGCCGCGGTGCTCCTGTCCGACGGCAGCCGCGTGCCGCCGGTGTGGTTCGCGGTGGCGGCGGTGGTGGCCGCTAGCCGGGTGCACGTCCGCATCCACCACGCCAGCGACATCGTGGCCGGCGCCGCCCTGGGCGCGGTGCTCGGCCTGGTGGCGCGCCGGCTGTGGCGTCTCCCGCCACGCGACTGACGCACTGGTCGCTCGGAATGGTGGGGCGACCCGCGTGGTTGGTCGGACCATGACCACCCCGTCGTTCGCCGTCACCTGGGACTACCGCTGCCCCTTCGCCCGCATCGGGCACCTCCACGTCATCGAGGGCCTGCGCGCCGGCGCCGACTGGGACGTCACCTTCGCCCCCTTCTCGCTCGGCCAGGCCCACGTCGGCGACGGCGAGCCCGACGTCTGGGACGCCCCCGAGAAGGAGACCGGGCTCCTGGCCCTCCAGGTGGGCGTGACCGTCCGCGACCACGCACCGGACGCCTTCCTGGACGTGCACGAGGCCATCTTCGACGCCCGCCACGTGGACGGCGCCGACCTGCGCGACGCCGCCGTGCTGCGGGGCGTACTGGAGCGCCACGGCCTCGACGGCGACGAGATCCTCGGCGCGGCCCGCCACGGCGGCCTCGACGTGGTCCACAAGGAGCACGACCGGGTGGTGGCCGACCATCAGGTGTGGGGCGTGCCCACGTTCATCGCCGGCGGGCAGTCGGTGTTCGTCCGCCTCATGGACGGCCCCGACCACGACGGCGAGGTCGCCGTGCGCACCGTCGAGCGCATCCTCGACCTGGTCACCGGCTGGCCGCAGCTGAACGAGTTCAAGCACACGAGCATCCCCCGGTGACGCTGCCGTAACCTCACCTCCATGGCGGAACGGGAGGTTCGGGCCGAACGACGCATGTCCGACGTCGAAGCGCTCATGTGGAACATCGAGAAGGATCCCCACCTGAGCTCGACGTTCGCCAACGTGACGGTGCTGGACCGGCCGGCCGACCTCGACCGCTTCCGGCGGCGCATGGCCCGAGCGGTGCGGGCGATCCCCCGCCTGCGCCAACGCGTCGTTCCGGGCCTGGGCCGCCTGGCACCGCCGACCTGGCAGGACGACCCCAGCTTCGACATCGACTTCCACGTCCGCCGCGACGGGCTGCCCAAGGGCGCAACCGAGCGCGACCTGTACGACTTCGCCGCCCGCTACTGGCAGGCGCCCTTCGACCGCACCCGACCACTGTGGGGGTTCACCCTCGTCGACGGCCTCCCGGGCGGCCGGGGCGCCATGGTCCAGAAGATGCATCACACGATCACCGACGGGGTCGGTGGCGTGCGGATGTCCGAGCAGTTCATCGACCTCGAGCGCGACCCGGCCGAGCCGCCACCCGATCCCGTCGAGCGCGACGAGGGACCGGGACCAGCGCCCAGCCTCAACTTCCTCGGCACGTTGGTGGACACGGCCGCGCACGTGGCCCGCCGCACGGCGGGCGCCACCCGGCGGGGCGTCGAGGAGACCGCCGGCGTCCTGGCCCATCCCGACCACTGGGGCGCGGTGGGCGCCGCCGGCCTCGAGACGTCACGCTCCGTGGTGCGCCAGGCCATGATCAACGACCGGGCCCACTCGCCCCTGTGGACCGAGCGGTCGCTCTGGCGGCGCCTCGAGGTGCTGTCGGTGCCCATGGACGATGCCAGGCGCACCGCCAAGGCGCTCGGTGGCAGCATCAACGACTTCTTCGTCACGGGGGCGGCCCGGGGCGCCGGCGCCTACCACCGGGCCAAGGGGTCACCGGTCGAGGAGCTGCGCATGGCCATGCCCGTGAGCACCCGGTCCGACCGCTCGTCCGGCGGCAACTCGTTCGCGCCCTCACGCGTGCTGGTGCCCACGAACATCGACGACCCCGGCGAGCAGTTCGCAGCGGTCCAGGAGCGCCTCGCCCTGACCAAGGGCGAGCGGGCGTTCGCCCTCCTGGAGGGCATGGCCGGCATGGTCAACGTGTTGCCCACCTCGGTGCTGGTGCGCATGGCCCGACAGCAGGTCGAGACCATCGACTTCACCACCTCGAACGTGCGGGGCGGCCCCATCCCGCTCTACATCGCCGGCGGGCTGATCGAGGCCAACTACCCCATGGGCCCGCTGGCGGGGACGGCGTTCAACCTCACCCTGCTGTCCTACGACGGCCAGCTGAACATGGGCCTGGTGGTCGACACCGGCGCCGTCGACGACCCCGGCCTGCTGCGCGAGTGCATCGAGGAGGCCTTCGCCGAGTTGCTGGCCACCGGCTGACTCGTCTCTGTTCGACCGCAACGGAGCAGGTGGAGCGCCGGCCATTCGCCGCCCCCTTGGTCCACCTGATCTGGCGGGCAGAGCGCCAGACTGCCCGAGCGGAGCTTTCACGCGCTGCTCGACACCGATCATTAAGGTCGCGACAACTGGAGTGGACGGGCGGAGGCGGGCATGCGGGCACGGGGGCGGAAGGCGGTTCGGACGGTCGGGGCGGTGGCCATCGCCGCGCTGGTGGCGGCGCTGCTGGTCACCATCGGAGCGCCGGCGGCGCCGGTGGCCGCCGATGGCAACGAGGCGCCGGGAAACCCGTTCGGCTTCCGGTCGATCAGCGCCGGCGCCGAGCACACCTGTGCGATCACGCTTGGCGGCGCGGTCAAGTGCTGGGGCCACAACCCCGTCGGCCAGCTCGGCCTGGGCGACATCGCCAACCGCGGCGACGGGCCCGGCGAGATGGGCGAAAGCCTGCCCACCGTCGACCTCGGCACCGGCCGCACCGCCACCGCCATCACCGCCGGGAGCTCCCATACGTGCGCGCTTCTCGACAGCGGCACCGTCAAGTGCTGGGGCAGAAACGATTCCGGACAGCTGGGCCTGGGCGACACCGTCTACCGGGGCGACGGCGCTGACGAGATGGGAAACAACCTGCCCACCGTCGACCTCGGCACCGGCCGCACCGCCACCGCCATCACCGCCGGCAGCCTCCACACCTGCGCGCTCCTCGACAACGGCAGCGTCAAGTGCTGGGGCAGGAACGTCCACGGGCAACTCGGCCTCGGGGACACCACGCAGCGCGGTGACGGACCCG
>CAZWMT010000018.1:96545-113568 GCA_964635055.1 uncultured Microthrixaceae bacterium
GCGAGATGGGCGACAACCTGCCCGCCGTGAACCTCGGCGCCGGCCGCACCGCCACCGCCATCACCGCCGGGACCCAGCACACCTGCGCGCTGCTCGACAACAACGCCCTCAAATGCTGGGGGAACAACGACGACGGGCAACTCGGCCTCGGGGACACCTCGCTTCGAGGCGACGACGCCGGCGAGATGGGCGACAACCTGCCCGCCGTGAACCTCGGCGCCGGCCGCACCGCCACGTCAGTCACGATCGGCTTTGGACACACCTGTGCGCTCCTCGACAACGCCGCCGTGAAATGCTGGGGGTTGAACGCCAACGGGCACCTCGGCCTCGGTGACACCTCGCAGCGAGGCGACGGCGCCGGCGAGATGGGCGACAACCTCCCCGCGGTCAGCCTCGGCACGGGGCGCACCGCCACTGCCCTCACCACTGGCGATGACCACACCTGCGCCCGCCTCGACAACGCCACCATGAAGTGCTGGGGGTTCAACGCCCACGGCCAGCTCGGCCTCGGGGACACCTCGCAGCGAGGCGACGGCGCCGGTGAGATGGGTGATGCGTTGCCGGTGGTGGATCTGGGTGGGGGTCGTGGGGTGCTGTCGGTGGCGGCGGGGGCGACGCACAGTTGTGCCCTGCTCGAGGGTGGCGCGGTGAAGTGCTGGGGGGACGGCACCGCGGGCCTGTTGGGACTCGGCGACACCGTGACCCGGGGGGATGGTGCCGGGGAGATGGGAAACAACCTGCCGTCGGTGAGTTTGGGGGCGGGGCGGTCGGCGACGGCGATCGCGGTGGGTGATCTGCACACGTGTGCGTTGTTGGACAACGCCACGGTGAAGTGTTGGGGCGACAACCAGTTCGGCCAGTTGGGGGTGGGTGACACCGCGGATCGCGGCGACAACGCGGGTGAGATGGGCGACAGTCTCCCGGCGGTGAGTTTGGGGACGGGGAGGACCGCGACCACGATCGCGGTGGGTTACGGGATCAGTTGCGCCCGGTTGGACAACGGGACCGCGAAGTGTTGGGGGCGCAACACGACGGGCCAGTTGGGCCAGGGCGAAACCGCCAACCGTGGTGACGCCGCCGGTGAGTTGGGCAACACGCTGGCGGCGATCAACGTGGGAACGGGCCGCAGCGTGACCTCGATCTCGCCGGGTGACGACCACACGTGCGCCCGCCTGGACAACGGGGTGGTGAAGTGCTGGGGCTACGCCGGCGAAGGCCGCCTCGGTCTCGGCGACGGGGTGAACCGGGGCGACAACGCCGGCGAGATGGGCGACGCCCTGCCCGCGGTGAACCTCGGCACCGGCCGCACCGCCACCGCGGTGTCCGCCGGGGGCGCGCACACCTGCGCCCGTCTCGACAACGCCACGGTGAAGTGCTGGGGGTTCAACCTGTGGGGCCAGCTCGGCCAGGGCGACAACGCCAACCGGGGCCTCGCCGCGAACGAGATGGGCGACAACCTGCCGGCGGTGAGCCTGGGCGCCGGCCGCACCGCCCTGTCCGTCGACGCCGGCGGGCTCCACACCTGCGCCCGCCTCGACAACTCGACGGTGAAGTGCTGGGGCGAGAACGACCAGGGACGGCTCGGGCTCGGCGACACCACCGACCGCGGCGACAACGCCGGCGAGATGGGCGACAACCTGCCCACCGTCGTGCTCGGCAACGGTCGGACCGCGAGCGTGCTCTCGGCGGGGGTGGCCCACACCTGCGCCCGCCTCGACGACGGTACCGCCAAATGCTGGGGCAACAGCGCCAACGGCCAACTCGGCCAGGAGGACACCTCGAACCGGGGCACGTTCCCCGGCCAGATGGCGAACTTGCTCCCCATCCGGTTCGGGGGGACCGCCGCCCCGGTCGGGATCACCGGGCGGCTCACCGACAGCGCCTCGGGTGCCCCCATCGCCGGCGCGTTCGTGTTGGCCATGCGCACCAGCGACTTCTCCATCGTCGGCGGGGCGGTCACCGACGGCGCCGGGAACTACACCGCCTACACCCCGCCCGGCACCTTCTTCCTCTACCTGATCGACCGCACCGGCGCCCACACCGCCGCGTTCAACGGCGCCCCCGGCGCCACCCCCGCGGTCGTCCCCGCCGACACCGTCACCACCGTCAACCCCACCGCCACCTCCACCCGCGGCACCATCAACGGCACCGTCACCGAAGAGGTCTCCAACCTCCCCATCGCCGGCGCCACCGTCATCTCCCTCGGCGGGCCCAACGTGTCGGTCGAGGCCGCCACCACCGCCAACGGCGCCGGAGGGTTCACCCTCACCGGGCTCCGCCCCGGCAGCCACTGGATCGGCTACCTCGACCCCACCGGCACCCACCGCACCGAGTTCCACCCCAACTCCCCCGACGTCCCCAACGCCACACCCGTGTCCACCACCGCCGGCAGCGTCACCGTCGCCAGCGGCCAACTCCCGGTCCAGCCCGGCACCGGCACCGGCGCCGCCCTCACCGGCACCCTCACCGAACAAGGCACCGGCGCCCCGATCGCCGGGGCGCTCGTCGTCGCCCTCAACGCCGCCGACTTCCGACTCGCCCGCAGCGGGTTCACCGACAACAACGGCGCCTACAACCTCAACGTCGCCGTCGGCGGCAGCTACAAGCTCGCGTTCATCGACCCCACCGGCCGCCACAACATGGAATGGCACAACAACCAGCCCAACACCGGCCTCGGCAACGCCACCACCGTGATCGCCCCCACCGCCACCAACGCCGCCCTCGACGCCACCGGCGGCGCCCTCACCGGCACCATCACCGACCAGACCAACGGCGCCCCCATCGCCAACACCATCATCTTGGCCATCGGCCCCACCGGCATCACCGGCGCCACCACCACCGCCCCCAACGGCACCTACACCATCGCCGGCCTCACCCCCGGCACCTACCGCGTCGCCTTCGTCGACCCCACCGGCAACCACACCGTCGAATACTTCGACGACAAACCCGACTTCCCCACCGCCAACACCCTCAACATCACCGCCGCCAACACCCTCACCGGCGTCGACGCCACCCTCGCCCGCCCCTGACAGGACCCCGGCCGGGCCCGGGAGCTCGGGGGCGCCGCCCTCGTCCGACCACAGGTTCCGGACCTCACGGCGTTGTAGGGTCGTTCGAGCGGCGAGATCGAATCAGGGGTGGGCATGCACCGGGCTTGGGCGGCGAGGACGGCACGGGCCACGTTGGCCATCATGATGACGGCGGGATTGACGGTGGTGGCCTCGGGCGCTCCCGCTCCACCCGCGGCGGCCGACGGCAACGAGGCGCCGGGCAATTCGCAGGCGTTCCGGTCGATCTCCGCCGGCACCAACCACACCTGCGCACTGTTGCCCACCGGAGCCGTCAAGTGCTGGGGCAACAACGCCATCGGGCAACTCGGCCTCGGAGACATCGTCACCCGGGGCGACGGATCCAACGAGATGGGCGACAGCCTCCCCGCGGTCGACCTGGGGACGAGCCGAACGGCCACCGCCATCGTCGTGGGCGACGTGCACACCTGCGCGCTGTTGGACAACGGCACGGTGAAGTGCTGGGGTGGCAACGGATCGGGCCAGCTCGGCCAGGGCAACACCACCACCGTCGGCGACGGTGTCGTCGGCTCGGGCGCCATGGGCGACAGCCTCCCGGCCGTCGACCTGGGCGTCGGGCGCACCGCCACCGCCCTCAGTGCCGGCGGTGACCACACCTGCGCGATCCTCGACAACGGCACCGTCAAGTGCTGGGGTGACAATTCGGACGGGGCGCTCGGCTTGGGCGACGCCGTCAACCGAGGCGACGGAGCCGGCGAGATGGGCGACAACCTCCCCACCGTCCCGCTCGGCGCCGGCCGCACCGCCACCGCCATCGCGGTGGGCGAGTTCCACACGTGCGCACGGCTCGACAACGGCGCCGTCAAGTGCTGGGGCGCGAACGACAGCGGTCAACTCGGCCTGGGCGACGACGCGAGTCGTGGCGACAACCCCGGCGAGATGGGCGACAACCTGGCCGCGGTGCTCCTGGGCACCGGCCGGACCGCGGTGGCGGTCAGCGCCGGGGCCGGCCACACCTGCGCGCTGCTCGACAACGCCACCATCAAGTGCTGGGGCGCCCATGGCTCCGGCCAGCTCGGCATCGGCGACGGCACCGACAAGGGCGACGAGCCCGGCGAGATGGGCGACAACCTCACGCCCGTCAGCGTCGGCAGCGGTCGCACCGCCACGTCGGTCAGCGCCGGCGGCGAACACACCTGCGCTCGACTCGACAACGGAAGCGTCAAGTGCTGGGGCAAGGGCTCGAGCGGTCAGCTCGGCCTCGGCGACACCGCGGACCGCGGAGGCGACAACGCCGACATGGGTGACAACCTCCCCGCGGTCAACCTCGGCACCGGCCGCACCGCCTTCGCGGTCACCACGGGTGACAACCACACCTGCGCGATCCTCGACAACCAGTCGCTCAAGTGCTGGGGCCTCAACACCCTGGGTCAGCTGGGCGTCGGCGACGCTGCGGCCCGGGGCGGAAGCCCGGGCCAGATGGGCGACAGCCTGCCCGTCGTGGCCCTCCTCAGCCGCCACGTGGCCGCGGTCGCGTCGGGCTCGACCCACACCTGCGCCCTGCTGGACAACGGCACGGTGAAGTGCTGGGGCGGCAATGCCTTCGGCCAACTCGGGCTCGGCAACACCACGGCGCGGGGTGACGGCCCCGGCGAGATGGGCGACAACCTGCCCGCGGTCAGCCTCGGCACCGGCCGCACCGCCACCGCCATCGCGGTGGGCGATCTGCACAGCTGCGCGCTCTTGGACAACGCCACCGTGAAGTGCTGGGGCGACAACGAATTCGGCCAACTGGGCGTCGGGGACACCGCCGACCGCGGTGACGGGCCGGCGGAGATGGGTGACGCCCTCACCGCGGTCAGCCTGGGCACGGGGAGGACCGCCACGGCGATCTCCGTGGGGTTCGGCACGACCTGTGCTCGGCTCGACAACGGCAGCGTCAAGTGCTGGGGCCGCAACAGCTCCGGGCAGCTCGGCCTGGGCGACGGACTGAACCGGGGCGACGCCGGCGGCGAGATGGGCAACAGCCTGCCCACGGTCAGCCTCGGCACCGGCCGCACCGCCACGTCGGTCAGCGCCGGCGACGACCACACCTGCGCCCGTCTCGACAACGGCACCGTCAAGTGCTGGGGCTACGGCGGGGAGGGACGCCTCGGCCTCGGCGACACCACGAACCGCGGTGACGCCAGCGGCGAGATGGGCGACAGCCTGCCGGCGGTGGCCCTTGGCGCCGGCCGCACCGCGACCGCCGTCGTCACCGGTGGGGCCCACACGTGCGCAGTGCTCGACGACGGCTCGGTCAGGTGCTGGGGGTTCAACGCATCAGGCCAGCTCGGCCTCGGCGACACCGCCAACCGTGGCGCGCAGCCGGCCCAGATGGGCGACGCACTTCCCGTCGTCAACCTGGGTGCCGGCCGCACGGTCGTGAGCATGGACGCCGGCGGCAGCCACACGTGTGCCCGCCTCAACGGTGGGGTGCTGAAGTGCTGGGGCGCCAACGGATCCGGTCAACTGGGCTCGAGCGACAGCGCCGCGAGAGGAGACGGCGGCGGCGAGATGGGCGACTCGCTCAACCCGGTCCAGTTCGACCTCGACCGAACGGCGACCGCGGTCAGCGCGGGGGTGTCCCACACGTGCGTGCGGCTCGACAGCGGCGGCGTGAAGTGCTGGGGCGCCAATGGTTCGGGCCAACTCGGGCTCGGCGACACCGCCAACCGGGGCGACGCCATCTTCGAGATGGGCCCGTTCCTGCCACTCGTGGACCTCGGTTCTGCCGGCCTCTCCGGAATCTCCGGCACCGTCGTCGACTCGGTGTCGGCCTCGGCGGTCCCCAACGCCTTCGTGATCGTGATGCGCACCAACGACTTCTCGATCGTCACCGGTGCCGTCGCCGACGGGGCCGGCAATTACGTCGCCGCCGTCGCCCCTGGCTCCTACTTCGTCTACGTGATCGACCGCACCGGTGCCCACACCGCCGGGTTCGACGGCCAACCCGGCGCCACCACCGTGACGGTCACCGCCGACACCATGGTCGATGCCGATCCCGCGATGGTCCCGACGCGCGGCCGGATCACGGGAACGATCCGCGAGACGGGGCCCAACACCCCGATCGCGGGATCCTGGGCGCTCGCCCTCGACAACGGCGGTGTCCCCGAGAGCGGGGTCGTGACCAACGGCAGCGGCCAGTTCGCACTGCCCGGGCTGAAGCCGGCGAACCACTTCGTCGCCTACATCGACCCGGCCGGCGCGCACCCCACCCGCTTCTTCCCCAATTCACCCGACGTGCCCCACGCCACACTGGTCAACGCCACCGCGGGTGGGACCACCGTGGCCAACGGGTCGCTCCCCACACAGGCGGTCACCGGCACCGGAGCGGCGCTCACGGGCACCATCACCGAACAGGGCATCGGGAACACACCCCTCGCCAACATCTTCGTCATCGCGCTCAAGGCCGCCGACTTCTCCATCGCCCGCGGCGGCATCACCAACGGCGCGGGCAACTACAACCTCAACGTCGTCCCCGGTACCTACAAGATCGTGTTCCTGGACTCGGCCGGGCTCCACAACGCCGAGTGGCACAACAACCAACCGGCCACCGGCCTCGCCAACGCCACCAGCGTCACCGCCCCCGCCGTCACCAACGCCGCCCTCGACCGCAGCACCGGGTCGATCTCGGGCACCGTCATCGGCGAGCCCAGCGCCACCCCCCTCGCCGGCGCCTGGGTCCTGGCCATCGGCCCGACCGGAGTGGCCGGCGGAGCCGTCACCGCGGCCAACGGCACCTACACCATCACCGGCCTGCCCCCTGGCACCTACCGCGCCGCCTTCATCGACCCCACCGGACGCCGCACCCTCGAGTACCACGACAACAGCCCGGACTTCGCCGGCGCCACGCCCTTCAACGTCTCCGCCGGCGTCACGGTCAACGACCTCGACGCCAGCCTGGCCCTCCCCTGAGCACGTCCGGCCCGAGGACGTCCGGCTTGTGCCCGTCCGGCCCGAGGAAGGGCGCCGATCAGTTGGGGCTGAGGACCTCGTCGGTGATCTCGGCGGCGGGGGCGCGGAGCAGCGAGCGCACGTCGAGCAGCAGGTCGGCCACCTCGTTGGTGGACACCAGCTCGCGGTGCAGCATGTCGCCAAGGCCCTGATCAATCAGCGCGAGCGCTTCGTTGATCGTGTCGAGCTCTCGGGTTTCGGTCATCGCTACCTCCACGGAACTGGTGCACGGGACAACGGGGCTCGCCGCCCGTTTGTTCCGTGACTGCCGTCACGGTCTCACCGAGGGCTTGACTGAACCTTACCCACGGCGTGTGACCGTCCGTCTGCATCAAACCGTGAATTCCGTGTTACGGGCCGACCGGTAGCGTCGGCGACCATGGAACGCGGCACCGACGCACTCGGCCTCACCTTCGCCAGCTTCATGAACCTCGGCCCCCAGGCCGCGCTCACCGCGGCGGCACGCGCCGCCGAGCTCGGCTACCGGTCGTTCTGGACCGCGGAGACGACCGGCCCGGAGGCGTTCTCGCTGCTGGCCGCCGCGGGTGCAGAGGCGCCGGGACTCGACCTGGGCACCGGCGTGCTGGCCCTGCAGCTGCGCACCCCGATGGTGGTGGCCATGGCCGGCGCCACCCTCCAGGCGCTGCACCCCGACCAGGACATCGTCCTCGGCGTCGGCATCTCGTCACCGGTGGTCACCCAGCGCTGGCACGGTGTTCCCTACGGCGACCGGCCACTGGCGCGGGTGCGCGAGTACGTCACGTTGCTCAAGGAGTGCCTGTCGGGCGAGGCGGTCACGTTCCAGGGCGACTTCTACGAGTGCAGCAAGTTCCGCCTCGGGGTGCGCCTCGGCGACCGGCGCCCCAAGGTCGTGGTGGGCGCGCTGAACCCGGCCATGCTGGCGCTCGCGGGCGAGGTGGCCGACGGCGTGCTGTTGAACTACCTGCCGGCGTCGCACGTTCCCTGGTCGGTCGAGCAGGTGCGCAAGGGCGGCGAGGCCGCGATCTACGCCTACGTGCACGCCGGCGTCTGCGAGCGCGACGACGGCATCGAGTACGCGCGTCGCGACCTGTTCTCGTATGCGGTGGTCGACGCCTACGCGGCCAACTTCGAGCGGGCCGGCTTCGCCGACGACGTGGCCGCCATCCGGGAGCGCCACGCCGCCAAGGATCGTGAGGGGGCGGTGGCCGCGGTGTCGGATGCGTTCGTCGACGCCATCGACGTGATGGGCGACGCCACCAAGGTGCGGGCCACGATCGAGGACTACGTGGCGGCCGGCGTCGACGTCCCCGTCCTCATGCCCCTCCCCTGGGGCCCCGACCGCATGGGCGTCATCGACGCCACGATGCGGGCCGCCATCACTCGACGGTGAGGTCCAGCCCCTCCGGCAGCTCGCCGCCGGCCTCGATCCACGCCATGATCACCTCGGGGAACTCGCGGGGGTTGTAGATGTCCTCCTCGTAGGACCACTGGCCGTTCCCGGCGTAGTGGAGGACGCAGAGGGTGGGAACGTCGAAGTGGGCGTCGCCGCCGCTGGGATCGGGCAGTCGGTTCTGGCACCAGAACACCAGCCGGTTGCCGTCGATCATCCACCACTCGTAGGGGAATTCCATCGCCGGGAACGGCGCCATGACGCCCTTGATCCAGGCCCGGATCTCCTCTCGACCGTTGAACTTGCCGTAGTGGTGCTCGAAGTAGCGGGCGTCCTCGGTGAACTGGTCGGCCCAGGGGTCCCACTCGCCGCTGGCGACGGCGGCGCGGGCCCGGTTCTTGTAGTTCTCGAACTCGGCCTCGATCTCCTCGCGCGGGAACACCGTGGCCACGGGCTCGGGGGTGAAGTCGGGGATGCCCGTCAACGTGGGGTCGGGCGGCGTGGTGCGCCGCCCGCCCGCCTCGAGCCAGTCGCGGAAGACCTGCTCGGCGTGGGCCGGGTTGTACTCGTCCTCCTCGTGGTCCCACTTGCCGTCACCCGCGTAGTGGAGGATCGATGCGTTGGGGAAGCGGTACGGGGTGTCGCCGCCCGCCGGGTCGGGCAGGTTGTTCCAGATGTAGAACACCACGCGATCGCCCTCGATCACCCACCAGTCGATCGAGAACGTCATGGCCGGGTAGTCGGCCATGCACGAGACGATCCACTGCTCGATCTCGGCCCGGCCGGTGAACCGGCCGAGGTAGTGCTCGATGTAGGTGGCGGCGTCGGTGAACAGCGCCGCCCACGCCGGCCAGTCCCGCTCGTGCGCCCCGAGGCGCATGAACTCGTCGAACGCGGCACGGACCTCTGCTTCTGGATGTTCCCCCATGCGAGCGACGCTAGTGCGCACCGGGTCGGGCAGCGGTTGCCTGTCAGAGCGCACGTCTACGATCGCCCTCATGGAGTTGCGCGACAAGGTCGTGGTGGTCACCGGCGGGGCCAACGGCATCGGCCGCGCGCTGTGCCGGCGCTTCGCCGCCGAAGGTGTGCGGGGCCTCGCCGTGGCCGACCTGGACGGCCCGGGCGCGCAGGCAGTGGCGAGCGAGCTGGGCGAGGTGGCCCTCGGCCTCGAGGTCAACGTGGCGCTCGAGCCCGACGTGCTGCGCCTGGTCGAGATCACCGAGGACCGCTGGGGCCCCATCGACCTGTTCTGCTCCAACGCGGGCATCGGGTTCCCGGTGGGTGGCGTCGAGGCGCCCAACGAGGGCTGGCAGCAGATCTGGGACGTCAACGTCATGGCCCACGTGTACGCGGCCCGGGCGGTGCTGCCCGGCATGATCGCCCGGGGCCAGGGCTACCTGCTCAACACCGCCTCGGCCGCCGGGCTGCTCACGAACCTGGGCGCCGGGCCCTACTCGGTCACGAAGCACGCGGCGGTCGGACTGGCCGAGTGGCTGTCGATCACCCACGGCGACCAGGGCATCAAGGTGTCGTGCCTGTGCCCCCAGGGGGTGCGCACCAACATGTTGCTGGGCGGGCAGGGCCAGGGCGGTGACGCCGAGCTGGCCGGTGCCGTCGTGCTGGCGCAAGGCGCCATCGAGCCCGAGGAGTGCGCGGACGCGGTCGTGGCGGGCCTGGCCGCCGAGCAGTTCCTGATCCTCCCCCACCCCGAGGTGCTCGACTACTTCCAGGCCAAGGCCGCGAACTACGACCGCTGGTTGGGGGGGATGCGCAAGCTGGCCCGCCGGATCGGGGGAGCCACGTGAGCCGCTCCCCCGCGCGCCAGGCGCCGGTCGCCACAACCGGCCCCACCGCCGACTCGCGCCTGGCCGCCGTCGGCCTGCGTCCAGGCGACCGGGTCCGGTTCCGCCGGCGAGAGGGCGGGCGCTGGCACGAGGGCGTGGTCGTGCAGCTCGAGCGTGACGGGAGCGTGGGGCTGCACGACGACAAGGGTGCCTCGCGGGCCATCCCGCTCGATCGCCTCGAGGTGCGCACCACCGGGCCGCGCGGCGCCGTGGCGTGGGAGCCGGGCGACGAGCGCGCCGCCCGCACCGAGCAGCTGAGGTTGCTGTGACTCGCCCCCGTTCCCTGCGCCGGCGGGGCGCCACACCCCGTCGGGCCCTGGGGGCAGTCGGTGCACTCGTGGCCCTCGCGCTGGCGCTCGGCGGCTGCAGCGCCACGGAGACGAAGAGCTTCGACATCACCCACGTGGACGTGCAGGCCCAGCTGAACCGCGACGGGTCGATGGACGTGGTCGAGCGGGCCACCTACGACTTCACCGGCAACTTCTCGGTGGGCACCCGTAGCTTCGAGGAAGCCCGCTACGACTACGAGATCACCGGCATCGAGGCCTCCGAGGACGGCCGACCGCTGCCCGAGGTGACCAACACGCCCACGCTGTTCGAGTGGGACCTCGATCCCGACGCCGACGCCTCGACCACCGGCACCCACACCTACGAGTTGCGCTACACGGTCGAGGGTGCCGCCCAGGTGCACCCCGACGTCGCCGAGCTGTACTGGAACTGGGTGGGCACCACGTCGCCCGGCACCGACCGACTCGACGTCGACCTCGCGGTCCCGGGCCCCGGCCGCCAGGTGCGGGCGTGGGCGCACGGCCCGTTGAACGGCCGCCTCGACCGCGTCGGCGACCACATCCTCCTCGGCGTCGACGACCTGCCCGCCGGCCAATTCGTCGACAGCCGCGTGCTGGTGCCGAGCGATCGCTTCACCGTCGAGCCCTCGGGCGAGCCGGTCGAGGACCAGATCGTCGCCGAGGAGACCCGCCTGGCCGAGATCGCCAACCAGCAGCGGGCCGCGGCCGCCGATCAGGCCGAGCGCGACCGTCGCGTCCGCATCTTCTTCAACATCGTCACCCCCTTCGTGATCGCCGTGGGATGGTTGGTGTTCTTCGTGGTGTGGCGCCAGTGGGGCAAGGAGCCGCCACCACCCCCCGACATCGGCGACTACTGGCGCGAGGTCCCCGACGACCCGCCCGCGGTGGCCGTCGCCCTGCTCGCCTGGGGAACGGTCAGCCCCACCGCGTTCGCCGCCACCACGGTCGACCTGGCCCAACGCGGGTTCCTCACCATCACGGAGACCCCCGGTTCCGGCGGGTTGCTCGGCAACAAGACCGAGTACCGGTTCGACTGGAAGGGCAGGGACGCGTCGAAGCTGCTGCCGTTCGAGCGCGACCTGCTCGGCACCCTGTTCCAGAACGGCCAGACCATCACCCAGTCCGAGTTCACGGCGTGGGCCCGGGCCCACCAGAGCGAGTCGTCCAAGTTCTGGACCCGCTTCCAGACGAAGGTGGGCGCCGAACTGAACCGCCGCGCCTACATCGCCCGCAACCGCCCGCTCCCCTACCTGATCCACATCCCGACCGCGCTCGTCGTGGGCCTGTGGGGGTTCATCGCGTTCGCCAACGGGAGCGAGGCGATCGGTGGGGCGGGCATGGCCTCGGCGGTGGGGTTGCTGTGCGTCACGCCCCTGCTGCGCCAGCGCACCCCGGCCGGCGGCGAGCGCTTCGCGCAGTGGAGCGGCCTCAAGCGCTTCCTCGCCGACTTCTCCCGGCTCGACGAGGCGGTGTCGGGCGACATGATCATCTACGAGCGCTACCTGGTCGCCTCGGTGGCGCTGGGCGTGGCCGACCAGCTCATCGACGGCCTCAAGGCCAAGCTCCCGGCCGAGGTCGACCAGACCCAGTTCGCCACCTGGTACGTGGGCCACTCGGTGGGTGGGATGGGCACCGGGCTCGCCTCGATGAGCTCGCTGGGATCGTTCGCCACCAACTTCGGCACCAAGGCCACCTCCAGCTTCATCCCGCCCAGCAGCAGCAGCAGCAGCTCGTCCGGGTTCAGCGGCGGCGGGTTCTCGTCGGGCGGCGGGGGCGGGGGTGGCGGCGGCGGATTCGGCGCACGATGACCGATCCGACGCTCGCCGTCTACGAGGCCGAGGCCGACCGCTGGCGGGCCGAGCGCGAGCCACCCGACCGGGCGCCGGCCCGGGCGTTCGGTGAGCGGGTGGCGGCGGCGCGAGCGGCCGCCCGCAGCGACACCCACCTGGCCCTGCCCGACGGTCCGGTCGTCGACCTGGGCTGCGGGCCCGGGTGGTTCACCGCGGAGCTCGGCCAGCCGGCCATCGCGCTCGACTACGCCGCCGCCATGGTCGACCTCGTCCCCGAGTTCGCTCCCGACGCCTGGCGCGTCCAGGGCTCGATCGACGCCCTGCCCTTCCGCCGCGGCGCCCTCGGGGGCGCCTACGCCAACAAGAGCTACGTGCACGTGGCCCAGTCCGCGGTGCCGATGGCACTGGCCGACCTGCACCGCGCGCTCCAGGTGGGCGCCCCGTTCGAGCTGCTGGTGTTCGAGGGCGATGTCGAGCTGGCCCCCAACGCGGTGGACGAGTTCCCCGGCCGCACCTTCTCGAAGTGGCCCGAGCAGCGGCTGGCCGACGTGGTGGTGGGTGCGGGGTTCGGGATCGACGAGCTCGAGAGCGGCGGCGGCACCGCCCGACGATCGGGGTTCCGCGTCACCGCCACCCGGGGCCGCACCCTGCCCGACACCGTCGGGCCGCGCATGCGCCTGCTCGTGTGCGGCCTCAACCCCAGCGTGTACTCCGCCGACGCAGGCGCCGGCTTCGCCCGGCCGGGCAACCGCTACTGGCCCGCGGCGCTGGCTGCGGGGCTCGTCACCCGCGCCCGCGACCCGTGGGACGCGCTGCGCTCCCACGGCATCGGCATGACCGACGTGGTGAAGCGCGCCACCGCCCGGGCCGACGAGCTGTCTGCGGACGAGTACCGGTCCGGCATGGCTCGGGTCGAGCGACTGGTGGCGTGGCTGCAGCCCGCCGCGGTCTGCTTCGTGGGCCTGGCCGGGTGGCGTGCCGCGGTCGACCGCAAGGCCGTCGCCGGCGTCCAACCCCGCGATCTGGGCGGCGCCCCGGTCTACGTCATGCCTTCCACCAGCGGCCTCAACGCCCACTCGTCCCTCGACGACCTCACGCAGCACGTCCGCGCCGCCGCGGCGCTGGCCGACGGTGGCGCCTGAGGGGCGCGCCCTCCCCTCTCCAACCGGGTCGGGGGAACCGGCGGGCCGCCGCCGACACCCCACGGGCGGCGTCACCCCTCGCAGAGCACCACCCCGCACCACCGGCGTGCACACGATGCTCCCGGCAGCCGTCCCGGCCACACCGTAGGGTCGTCCCCATGGGAGTGCGCCTCGAACCACAGGACGAGTACCTGCACGAGTTGGGTCCCGAAGCGACCTTCAACGAGTCGATGTACTTCAACCTCTACGACCCCGCCCACCGGTTGGGCGGGTTCTTCCGCCTGGCCAACCGGGCCAACGAGGGCCGGGGCGAGATGACCGTCTGCATCTACCTGCCCGACGGCCGGGTGGGCTTCATGTTCCAGCGGCCAGAGGTGCACAGCAACGAGGCGTTCGACGCCGCCGGCATGCGCTTCGACGTGGTCACCCCCTTCGAGGAGCTGACCGTCCGCTACGAGGGCAAGGTCGTCATGCTCGACGACCCGCTGGCCATGGCCGATCCCCGAGCCGCGTTCACCGAGAACCCCTACGAGCGGGCCACGGCCGACCTCACCTACACCCGGGTGAGCGACATGGTGGGGGGTGAGCCCGACCAGCCCCACGAGCGCCCGGGTGAGGAATTCGCCAAGGGCCACTACGAGCAACTGGTCCGCGCCACCGGCACCATCACCGTCGGCGAGGACTCGTGGTCGGTGGACGGCTTCGGCCTGCGCGACCACTCGTGGGGCCCCCGCACCTGGCAGGCCCCGTGGTACTACCGCTGGCTGACGGGCAACGCCGGCCCGGACTTCGGCTTCATGGCCTCGCGCATCGCCCGCCAGGACCGCGACGGCACCCGCGGCGGGTTCGTGTGGGAGGACGGGGTGCTGCACCTCTGCCAGCACAGCGAGATCGCCACCGAGTGGGCGGGCGACGACCACTACCACCAGGGCATCCACGCCCTGCTGCGCTCCGGTGAGCGCGAGTGGCACATCGACGGCCGGGTGCTCAACCTCATCCCGCTGCGCAACCGCCGCGACGGGCGGGTCACCCGCATCTCGGAAGGGCTCACCGAGTGGACGGTCGAGGGCCGGCCCACCGGCTACGGCCTGTCCGAGTACCTCGACCAGATCATCGACGGCTCTCCGGTGGGCATCGACGAGTGAGGTGAGGTTGGCACCGCCGGCGCCGACGCCGGCGCGCACCGCTGAGCCCGGCACGACCCAGTGGGGAACCCGACACCCCGTTGTTACGAACGTTCTTTCGAACGTTGTGTCGTGCGTTGGGTCGAGCACGTACCCTTAACGGTGTTCACCAGCGAAGGAGCATCATGCCCGTCGACGCCGGACCCACCGTCAACCCCTGGCTGCAGGGCAACTTCGCCCCGGTCGATGACGAGCTGACCACCGGTCCCCTCCCGGTCACCGGCGAGATCCCGGCGGCGCTGCGTGGCGAGTACCTGCGCAACGGCTTCAACCCCGCCGTCACACCCCGGCCGAGCTACCACTGGTTCGACGGCGACGGCATGATCCACGGCGTCCGACTGGAGAACGGGACCGCCACCTACCGGAACCGGTGGGTGCAGACCAAGGGGCTCCAGGCCGAGCGGCGGGCGGGCCACAGCCTCTTCGGGGGCATGTCCGAGTTCCTGCTGCCCGACCCCGACCTGATGGCCGAGGTCGGCATGATGAAGAACCCGGCGAACACCAACATCATCCGCCACGCCGGCCGCCTCCTCGCCCTCTGGGAAGCCGGGTCGCCCACCGAGCTCGACGCCGACCTGGTCACCCTCGGCGAGACCGACTTCGACGGCGAACTGGTCAGCGCGATGACGGCCCACCCGAAGGCCGACCCCGACACGGGTCGGCTGTGCTTCTTCGGCGCCGGCCCTGCCGCGCCCTACCTGCACTACTACGAGCTCGACGCGTCGGGGGCCATGGCGCACCACGCGCCGATCGATCTGCCCGCGCCGGTGATGATGCATGACTTCGTGGTCACCGAGCGCCACGCCGTGTTCTTCGACCTGCCCGCCGTGTTCGACATCGAGGGGATGCTCAACGGCGGCCCCATCGTGCAGTGGTCGCCCGAGCACGGCGCCCGCATCGGCGTGATGCCCCGCGACGGCGGCAACGCCGACGTCCGCTGGTTCGAGGTCGACCCGTTCTACGCCTACCACTTCCTCAACGGCTGGGACGACGGGGACGCCGTGGTGGTCGACGGCTGCCGCGCCGACGACCTCGTCATCGGCTTCGGGGACACGGAGGGCGCGCCGCCCGCCTTCCCCCACCTGCACCGCTGGCGCCTCGACCTCGCCACCGGCACGGTGACCGAGGAGGCCCTCGACGACCGCTCGGGCGACTTCCCCCGCATCAACGACGACCACGCCGGCCGGCGCAACCGCTACGGCTACGTGGCCCACGCCGGCGCCCTCACCCAGACCGGCGCCCGCTTCGACGGGGTCATCAAGCACGACCTCGAGGCCGCCACGTCGACCGTGCACCGCTACGGCGACCACCACGTCTGCGGGGAGGCGGTCTTCGCGGCCGACCCGGGTGGTACCGCCGAGGACGACGGCTGGCTGCTCAACTTCGTCTACGACGCCGAGGCCGACACCTCCGAGTTCGTCATCCTCGACGCCCGCGACCTCGACGCCGACCCCGTGGCTCGGGTCCACCTCCCCCGCCGGGTCCCCTTCGGCCCCCACGGGAACTGGCTGCCCGCCTGACCGCCGGCGCTGGACGCCAACGGCGGCGTCAACGCCAAAGGCAAAGGCAAAGGACGCGAAGAACGGGGGCGGGGGTGGCCCGCACGCCGGCGCCGGCGCCGACGTCGACCGCCACGCATCGTGGTCAAGAGCGGCGACGCCGAAGCCATGCTGCGGCGGAGTTCCCCTCCCATCGGATTCTTTGGACCATCGACGTCGCATGACGACGACAAGCGTCCAAAGAAACCCAGGCCGCCGCCGGAACGATCACGCTCCGTGAGATCCACGCCAACCCGGCCGGAATCGTGATCGTGAGCCGCACGAGCGCGTGCTCGGCTGCCCTTCTACGCGTCTCCTCTACCGACGCGAGGCGCCCCGGCCGCCTGCGACGGATCGGCGACGAGAACGGCGAGGCGACGGGCAACCAGGTAGGCGCTAGCGCGCTACTGGAGACGGCTTCGTGATCGTGAGCCGCACGAGCGCGTGCCCAGCACCCCCTTCCTCGCGTCGTTTCTGACGACACGAGTCGGCCGGCCGCCGCTGAGGGGACCGCGAAGAGCCCGCGGAGGCGACCGCCGCTCAGGCGGGCGCCAAGGCCCGGTACGCCGTCTGGGGATCGGTGCCGAACGGCAGCAGGGCCAGCGCCGGCGTGGTGACGCCGTTGTCCACGTAGCGGGCGATGTGCTCACGGCACGCCTCGGCGGGACCGTGGACGATCAGCTCGTCGACCAGCGAGTCGGGGATCGCCGCCAGCGCCGCCTTGCGGTCGCCGGCCTTCCAGAGGTCCCACATGGGCTGGAGCTGCTCGCCCCGGCCCAGCCACTCGTGGAAGGCGGCGTAGACGGGCACGTTCAGGTAG
>CAZWMT010000019.1:0-108356 GCA_964635055.1 uncultured Microthrixaceae bacterium
CGAGCCCGGCGACGGCCTCGCCTACGAGGTCTACGACCCCGACCTGGTCGTCGGAGGCAAGCGCATGGAGGACCACCTGCGCATCGCGGTGTGCTACTGGCACAGCTTCTGCTCGCCGGGCGACGACGTGTTCGGCTCGGGCACCTGGGACCGGCCCTGGCTCGAGCCCGGCGGCGACCCGATGGCGGCGGCGAGGGCCAAGCTGGACGCGGCCTTCGAGCTGTTCACGAAGCTGGGCACCCCGTTCTTCTGCTTCCACGACCTCGACCTGGCGCCGGCCGGCGACTCCCTGCGCGAGTCCCGTGCCAACCTGGATGCGATGGCCGACCAGGCCGCCGCCAAGATGGACGCCACGGGGGTGCGGCTGCTGTGGGGCACGGCCAACCTGTTCGGCCACCCCCGCTACGCCGCCGGCGCCGCCACCAACCCCGACCCCGAGGTGTTCGCGCACGCGGCGGCCCAGGTGCGCGACGCGCTCGACGTCACGCACCGGCTCGGCGGGGAGAACTACGTGCTCTGGGGCGGCCGGGAGGGATACGACACGCTGCTCAACACCGACCTCCGGCGTGAGGCCGACCAACTCGGGCGGTTCCTCGAACTGGTCGCCGACCACAAGCGGACCATCGGGTTCACGGGCACACTGCTCATCGAGCCCAAGCCCCACGAGCCCACCAAGCACCAGTACGACCACGACGCCGCGGCGGTCCACGGCTTCCTCGACCGCTACGGGCTGGCCGACGAGTACCGGCTGAACATCGAGGCCAACCACGCCACCCTGTCGGGCCACTCGTTCCACCACGAGGTGGCGTACGCGGTGGCGAACGGGATGCTCGGCAGCATCGACGCCAACCGCGGCGACCCGCAGAACGGCTGGGACACCGACCAGTTCCCCAACTCGGTCGAGGACCTGGCGCCGGCCCTGTACGAGATCCTGCGAGCCGGGGGCCTTGGCACCGGTGGCTTCAACTTCGACGCCAAGCTCCGCCGCCAGAGCCTCGACCGCGACGACCTGATCCACGCGCACGTCGGCGGCATCGACACGTTGGCCCGGGCGCTCCTCGTGGCCCAGGCGCTGCTGGACGACGGCACCCTCGACGCCGCCCGCGCCGAGCGGTACGCGGGGTGGGAGGGTGAGCTCGGACGTCAGATCTTCGACCCGGGCGCCGACCTGGCCGGCCTGGCCGATCAGGCCACCGGCGCCGATCTCCGCCCGGAGCCGGTCTCCGGCGGGCAGGAGCGACTGGAGAACGAGGTCGGCCGGGTGCTCTGGGAGACGCGCTGACCATGTTCGAGCCTGACCCGGACGTGCGGGCGAAGGTCGATGCGCTCGACGACGACGACCTGTTGGCGCTGTGCTCGGGGGACGGCCCGGCCCTGAAGGGCAACCTGGCCATGGCCAAGCGCTACAACGCCGTCCCCGTCGAGGCGGGGCGCATCGACGCCCGGGGCATCGAGGGCATCCGGTTCACCGACGGCCCCCGCGGCGTGGTGATGGGGGAGTGCACGGCGTTCCCGGTGTCGATGGCCCGAGGCGCGGCGTTCGATCCCGACCTGGAGGAGCGCATCGGCGACGCCATCGGGGTCGAGGCCCGCACGCTCGGGGCCAACTTCTTCGGCGGTGTGTGCATCAACCTGCTGCGTCACCCGGCGTGGGGACGGGCGCAGGAGACCTACGGCGAGGACAGCCACCTCCTCGGTGAGCTGGGCGCCGCGCTGGTGCGGGGCAGCCAGCGCCACGTGATGGCCTGCATCAAGCACTACGCCTGCAATTCGATGGAGAACTCGCGGTTCTGGGTGGACGTCCGGATCGACGAGGCCGACCTGCGCGACCTCTACCTGCCTCACTTCAAGCGTTGCGTCGACGAGGGCGCGTCGTCGGTGATGTCGGCCTACAACAAGGTGAACGGGGCCTGGTGCGGCGGCAACCGGCACCTGCTCACCGAGATCCTGAAGGACGAGTGGGGGTTCGACGGCTTCGTCGTGTCGGACTTCACCGCCGGTGTGCGGGGGAGCGGGCTCGCCTGCTTCGAGGCCGGCCTCGACGTGGAGATGCCGTTCCGCTGGCGCTTCAAGCGACTCGCCCGAGCCTTGTCGGGCGGGCGCCTCGACCGGGCCCGCGTGGTCGATGCGGCCGCCCGCCTGCTGCACCAACAGGAGCGGCAGGCCCGGCGGGGCGAGCCCGACCGCTACCGGCCCGACGCCATCGCCTCACCCGAGCACCGGGAACTGGCGTACCGCGCCGCGGTCGAGGGGACGGTCCTGCTCGAGAACGACGGGGTGCTGCCCCTCGACCTGGCCATGGTGCGCTCGGTGGCGGTGATCGGCAAGCTCGCCGCCATCCCGAACACCGGCGACTTCGGGTCCAGCCGGGTCCGGCCACCGGCGGTCTCCACCCTGCTCGAGGGCCTGTCGGCCGCCGGCGAGGGCCATGGCGTCCGCGTCGAGCATCACGACGGCGCCGACCCGATCGCTGCCGCCGAGCTCGCGGGTCGCTGCGACGTGGCCGTCGTGGCGGTCGGCAACACCCACCACGACGAGGGCGAGTGGATCGGCACCACCGGTGGCGACCGCAAGAGCCTGCGCCTGCGGGTGCAGGACGAGGACCTGATCGGGCTGGTCGCCCGGGCCAACGCCCGCACCGCGGTGGTGTTGTACGGGGGGAGCGCCTTCGTCACCGAGCCATGGCGCAGCCTGGTCGCGGCGATCGTGATGGCGTGGTACCCCGGGATGGAAGGCGGCCGGGCGCTGGCCGACATCGTGTTCGGCGACGAGGTGCCCGGGGGTCGGCTGCCCTGCACGTGGCCGGCGTCCGACCGGGACCTGCCTCCGTTCAAGCGGTTCACCCGCAAGATCGTGTACGGCCCCTTGCACGGCTACCGCCTGCACGAGGCCCGCAACCTCACTCCGGCGTTCCCCTTCGGGTTCGGCCTCGGCTACACGTCGATCGAGTGGGGCGAGCCGGCGATCGTCGGGGATCAGGTGCGGGTCACGCTCACCAACACCGGAGACCGCCCCGGCGTCGAGGTGGTGCAGCTCTACCGCTCGGAGTCACTGGGCACCGAGCCCCGAGCCCTGCGCACCCTGCGAGGGTTCCAGAAGGTGTGGGTGCAGCCGGGCGAGTCCACGACGGTCACCCTGGCGCTCCCCGGGGACGCCGAGCCCTGCGACCTGTGGCTGGGACCCAGCTCCGACCCCCACGACCTGGCGTGCCTGGCTGAGCGCTGACGGCCCGCCGGGTGGGTGCTGCCGACGTTCAGGTGAACGCCGCGAGCAGCGCGGTGATGGCCACGAGGCCCAGGCCGGCGATGGTGAGCATGCGGTTGGTCAGGCGATCGGTGATGCGGCCCTCCACTCGCGCCAACTCGGCCGCCAGGAAGTCCTGGGTGATCGGTCGATCGACGTCACGGGCGGGGAAGTTCGAGAGCATCGCCTGAGTGGTCTCCTCGCCGAGGATCTTGACGAACTCGGTGTACATCCGGTTGCGGTGCTTCTCCGTCATGGCCATTGCGAGACTCCAGGTCTGCCGAGGGGTGCCGGGGAAGCGGTCCCGATCGTACCGCCCCGGCGCCACCGTCCGGCCCTCCCGGCTCCACGTCAGCGGGGACTGCTGACGAGGTGCCGCCAAGTCAGTCGCCGGCGGGTGCCAGCGCCACGTCGACCGAGAAGTCGTCGGCCGCCTCGGTGCTGAGGATCGCCACGCAGCCGGCCTCGGCGACGTCGGACGACGCCGCCGCCAGCAGGGCCAGGCGCTCGGCGGTGTCGTGGACGACCGCGGTCTCGACGTCGGCGCGCAGGCTGACGCCGGCCTCGGTCTTGGCCTTGCGGACCTCGCCGAGGACGGCGGCGGCGACCTCGTAGATGCCTTGGTCGGCCGTGGCGGCGCCGGCGGGGAACTCGGCGGAGGTGGGCCAGGCGGCCCGATGCACCGAGCCCTCGCGCCACCACGACCAGACCTCTTCGGTGACGAAGGGCAGGAACGGGGCGAACAGGCGCAGCAGGGTGGACAGGGCGATGTGGAGCGCGCCGCGGGCCGACGCCGCGGCCTCGTCGCCGTGGGCGCCGTAGGCCCGGCCCTTGACCAGCTCGAGGTAGTCGTCGCAGAACGCCCAGAAGAAGGTCTCGGTGCGCTCGAGGGCGCGGGCGTAGTCGTAGCCGTCGAAGGCCCTGGTGGCCTCGTCGACCAGCGCGGCCAGACGGCCGAGCATGGCCAGGTCGAGGGCGTCGGTGATCGCGGCATCGCCCGAGTCGGCGACCGACGGCACGGCGTCGGCGGCCTCGGCCTGCTCTTGGCCCGAGCGGGGGGCGCCGAGGCCCAGCGCGAACCGGCTGGCGTTGAGCAGCTTGATGGCCAGGCGCCGGCCCACCTTCATCTGGCCCTCGTCGAAGGCGGTGTCGGTGCCCGGCCGGCCGTTGGCCGCCCAGTAGCGCACCGCGTCGCTGCCGAAGCGCTCGAGGTTGGCCATGGGGGTGACGACGTTGCCCTTGGACTTCGACATCTTCTTGCGGTCGGGGTCGAGGATCCACCCCGACAGCGCCGCGTGCTTCCACGGCGCGGTGCCGAACTCGAAGTGCGAGCGCACCATGGTGGAGAACAGCCACGTGCGGATGATGTCGTGGGCCTGGGGGCGCAGGTCCATGGGGAACGTGCGCTGGAAGAGGTCGTCGTCCTCCTCCCAGCCGCACACGATCTGGGGGGTCAGCGACGAGGTGGCCCAGGTGTCCATCACGTCGGGGTCGGCCGCGAAGCCGCCCGGCTGGTCGCGCTGGTCCTCGGTGTAGCCGGGGGGCGTCTCGACCAGGGGGTCGACGGGCAGCGCGTCCTCGCTGGGCGTGATGATGCGGTCGTAGCGGGTGTCGCCCTGCTCGTCGACCTCGTACCAGACGGGGATGGGCGGGCCGAGGAATCGCTGCCGGCTGATGAGCCAGTCGCCGTTGAGGCCCTCGACCCAGCTCTCGTAGCGGGCCTGCATGTAGGCCGGGTGCCAGGCCAGCTCGTGGCCCCGCGCCACCAGGGCGTCGCGCAGCTCGGGCTCGCGGCCGCCGTTGCGGATGTACCACTGGCGGGTGGTGACGATCTCGAGCGGACGGTCACCCTTCTCGAAGAACTTCACCGCATGGGTGACGGGACGGGGCTCGCCGTGCAGGTCGCCCGACTCGCCCAGCAGCTCGACGACGCGGGCCTGGGCCTGGTTGATGGTCTTGCCCGCCAACTCGGCGTAGGCGGCCCGGCCCGCGTCGGAGTCGATGCCCGGTGGCGCCTCGGCGTAGAGGCGCCCGTTGCGGTCGACGATGGCACGGACGGGCAGGTCGAGCTCGCGCCACCAGATGACGTCGGTGAGGTCGCCGAACGTGCAGATCATGGCGATGCCGGAGCCCTTGTCGGGCTCGGCCAGCTCGTGGGCCCGCACCGGCACGGGGACCTCGAACAGCGGCGTGGTGACCACGGTGTCGAACAGCGGCTGGTAGCGGGCGTCGTCGGGGTGGGCGACGAGGGCGACGCAGGCCGGGAGGAGCTCGGGTCGGGTGGTCTCGATGAAGACCGGCTCGCCGTCGGGCCGGTGGAAGGCGATGCGGTGGTAGGCGCCCTGGCGCTCACGGTCCTCGAGCTCGGCCTGGGCCACGGCGGTGTGGAAGCTGATGTCCCACAGGCAGGGCGCCTCGGCGGTGTAGGCCTCACCCCGGGCCAGGTTGCGCAGGAAGGCGCGCTGGCTGACCCGTCGGCTGCGCTCGTCGATGGTGGCGTAGGTGTTGGTCCAGTCCACGGACAGGCCCAGGTAGGTCCACAGCGTCTGGAAGGCCTTCTCGTCCTCGAGCACCAGTTGGTCGCACAGGTCGAGGAAGTTGCGCCGGCTGATCACCACCTGCTGCTTGGCCGGCTCGTCGGGCGGCGTGAAGTCGGGGTCGTAGGGCAGGTGGGCGTCGCCCCGGACGCCGTAGAAGTTCTGCACCCGGCGCTCGGTGGGCAGGCCGTTGTCGTCCCAGCCCATCGGGTAGAAGACCTCACGGCCCCGCATGCGCTGGTAGCGGGCGATCAGGTCGGTGTGGGTGTACGAGAACACGTGGCCCACGTGCAGCGAGCCGCTGACCGTCGGCGGCGGCGTGTCGATCGAGTAGATCTGGTCCCGGGACTTCGAGCGGTCGAACCGGTAGGTGCCGTCGGCCTCCCACCGGGCGGTCCACTTGTCCTCGAGGCCCTCGAGCGTGGGTTTACTGGGTGCAACGGCTGTCATGGTGGAGCGTACGGTAGTGGTCATGCTCCACCTCTTCGACACCAGTTCGGGCGCGGTCGTGCCCTTCGAGCCCAAGGACGAGGGCAAGGTGTCGATGTACGTGTGCGGCCCGACCGTCTACGGGCCCCCCCACCTGGGCCACGGCCGCTTCTCGCTGGTGTTCGATGTCCTGCGCCGCTACCTCGAGTGGTCGGGGTTCGACGTCACCTACGTGTCCAACATCACCGACATCGACGACAACATCATCACCAAGGCCGCGGAGGAGGGGGTCGACCCCGCCGACCTGGCCGTCAGCTGCGAGAAGCTGTGGTACGAGGCCATGGACGCCATCGGCGTCGAGCGCCCCACCCAGGACCCGCACGCCACCGCCTACGTCGAGCGCATGGTCGAGTTCATCGGCGGTCTGATCGAGCGGGGCAGCGCCTACGAGACCGCCGACGGCGTGTACTTCTCGGTCGAGGGCGTGGACGACTACGGCCTGCTGGCCCGCCAGAGCGTGGAGAGCCTGCGCTCGGGCGCCCGCGTGGACGTGGGCGAGGACAAGCGCTCGCCGCTCGACTTCGTCCTGTGGAAGAAGGCCAAGCCGGGCGAGCCCACCTGGCCGTCGCCTTGGGGGCCGGGCCGCCCGGGCTGGCACACCGAGTGCGTGGTGATGTCGCTCGACCTGCTCGGCGACGGCTTCGACATCCACGGCGGCGGCCAGGACCTGGCCTTCCCGCACCACGAGAACGAGCGGGCCCAGGCGGTCGCGGCAGGTCGCGCGTCGGCCAGGGTGTGGGTGCACAACGGCTTCGTCGAGGTGGGCGGCGAGAAGATGTCGAAGTCGCTGGGCAACTTCACCACGCTGCTCGACATGGTCGAGTCCGACGACCCCCGGGCCTATCGGTTGCTGGTGCTCCGGGCGCACTACCGGTCGCCGGTCGAGGTCACCCGCGAGTCCACGGCCGACGCCGCCGCGTCGCTGAAGCGGCTCGACAACGTGGCCCGGCGCACCGCGGGGCTCACCCCCCGCCCGGCCGACGACGAGGTGCTCGACGAGTTCCGGGCCCTCATGGACGACGACCTCAACACCCCGGGGGCATTCCGCCTGTTGTTCGACCAGATCCGGTCGGCCAACACCGCCCTCGACGAGGGCAGGGACTACGACGCCGCGGTGGCGTGGGCCAACATCGCCGAGATCTGCACCGCGGTCGGCCTCCAGCCCATCACCCAGGACGAGGGCCTCCCCGCTGAGATCGTGGCCACCGCCGGTGCCCGCGACGCCGCTCGGGCAGCAAAGGACTGGCCCGAGGCCGACCGCCTGCGAGCCGAGATCGAGGCCGCCGGCTTCACCGTCGAGGACACCCCCGACGGAACCGTGGTTCGGCGCTAGTCGGCGCCGCAGGTCACCGCCGGTTGGCATCGGTTGGGCGACCTTCTGGCCGACGGTGGGGTGCGAGCCGGGGTGGCGTCTGTGAGCTCAGGGGCCGAGGAGACGTCCCGCGTTGGCGCGGACGAGGGCGGCGAGGTCGTCGGGCACGTCGAGCTGATCGAGCGCGGCGACCACCGCCTCCGCCGTGTCGGTTGCCGTCGTGCGGGCGGCGGCCGCGTCCATGGGCCACGTGCGGGCCTCCGCGGTCAGGTCATCGAGCGTGACGTCGGCCAGCCGGGTGCGGCCGTTGATCGACATGGCGGCGCCTTCGGGTAGCGACGGCCACAGAGCGGTGGGGACGGTGTCGTACAGCGGTGCGACCTCGATCCGGCCGGGCTCGGGGTGCAGCAGGCTCAGGTTCTTGCCGTGGGCGTCGGCATTGCCGATGAGTGCGGTGAACGTGGCGACGGCGACCAGGCGGTGCAGTTGGGCGACCGGGTCGAGGCTGTGGCGGTCGAGCAGGGTGGCCACGTCGCGGAAGGAGGGCCCGGCGGCGGACTCGTACTTGCCCCGCCCGCGGGCGGCATCGGCGTCGCGGCCGAGCGCCTGGCAGCTGTCCTCCTGATGCATCCGGCGCACGTCGTCGCCGGTGTCGACCCGGTCGAAGCGGGACACGATCAGGCAATCGACGTCGGCGAGGTGCTCGACCCTTGCGTCGATGGTGGTGAGGCCCACGGCCCTGGCCAGGTGCAGGCACGCGGCCTCGAGGGTGACGAGGCGCGGGTACCGGCGATCCTCGGCCTTGAGGATGTGGGTCGAGGGGCGGCCACCCACCGGCCGGGCCCAACCTTCGGCGGTCCGCACCAACAGCAGCTTGTTCTGCAGGCCGGCGAGCGACAGCTCGCTGTCGTCGTGCAGCGCGAGCGGCCGGTCGTCGAGGCCCTCCACCTCTGCGGCCAGCGCGTCGCCGGTGTAGGGCACGATGCCACCAGGTCGCTCGGGGGGCTCCTCGGTCGCCACCACCACCGCACCGGCCACGTCACGGCCGAACCGCGCCAGCATCCCGAACGTGTCGTACGTGGGTACGCCGGCCGCCGAGGCCATGGCCATCAGCTGTTGGCCTTCCGGCAGCAGTCCCCGGAAGTACCGCCCCGCATCGCGGGCAGGACGGGTCGACAGCGGGAGCGAGCACGACAGGATCGGGGTACCTCCCGGCCAGGTGTCGAGGGCCTCGCCGGTGTACCGGCACACCACCTCGCCGGGACGGGTGGACGTCAGCGCCGCGACGTGGTGGTGGTACAGCCAGACCCCGAGCGGGGGTCGTCTAGCCACTGGGACGCTGTTGCGGTTCGTCGTCGTAGCTGATGGTCACCTGGGCGCCGAGTCGGCGGAGCAGGCGCAGCAGTTGCTCCAGCACCCGGTTCGAGCGGCCGGACTCGAGCTTGGCCAGCCAGTCCCGACGCATGCCGGCGTCCGCGGCGAGATCCTGCTGCGTCAGGTCCCGCGTCCGGCGGATCTCGGCGATCGCTCGGCCGACGTCCTCCGAAGACCGCACCGTCCAGGTCCTCGTGGTCACGTCCGTCTCCCGTCGTGTGCCTGTCAAGGCACATCAGCCTATCCGGCGCAGTAGTGCCCAGACAGACACATTCGGAACATTCTGCCGAGTGTGCCTGTCAGCGCACATTCCGCCAGGTTGGTGCGCCCACCCGCCTCACCGGTGGGTGGATGCGCCGAGCTCGGGTGTTCGGAGCTCAGTAGCTCCAGAGGTAGTCGGGCTTGGCGCCGGCGCCGTACCAGAGGACGTCGTCGTTGCCGTTGCCGTCGTAGTCACCCGGCAGGGGGGCGTCGTAGTTGCCGTTGACGGTGACGTTGGCGGCCCGGAAGGTGCGGGCGCTGCCGCCGTACCAGGTGCCGTCGGGCCGGGAGCCGGCGCCGTACCAGATGATGTCGTCGCGGCCGTCGTCGTTGTAGTCGCCGATCACCGGCTGGGTGTCGCCGGTCTCGTTGATGCCCTGGCCGGTGAAGCCACCGTCGGTGTCGCCGAACCACAGGTAGTCGAGGGCCTGGCCGGGCCCGTACCAGAAGATGTCCGAGCGCCGGTCGCCGTCGAAGTCGCCGGCGAAGGCCCGGTAGTTGCCGTCGGCCTTGATGTTCTGGCCGGCGAAGCCGTAGCCGGTGCCCTGCCAGAGGTAGTCGAAGCCGGTGCCCGGCTGGTACCAGAGCACGTCGTCGTAGCGGTCGCCGTTGAAGTCGCCGACCATCGGGCGGTCGTAGGCCCGCCCGACGGCGATGTCCTTGCCGGTGAACGATCCGTTGCGCTGGCCCAGCCACAGGTAGTCGGGGTTGGCGGCGGTGCCGTACCAGAGGATGTCGTCGCGACGATCCCGGTTGAAGTCGCCCACGAGGGGTTGGTAGACGCCCCGCACGGTGACCGGCCGGGCATCGAAGCCGCCGTCGCCGTTGCCGAACCACAGGTAGTCGGAGCGGTCGCCGGCGCCGTACCAGAGCACGTCGGCCTCGCCGTCGCCGTTGAAGTCGGCGCTGACCGGGGCGTCGTAGGTGCCGCCGACCGACACCCTGCTCGAGCGCACCTGGCCCGCCGGTGGCGTGGTCGTCGGCGGCGTGGTGGTCGGGGGCGGCGGTGTGGTGGTGGTCGTCGTGCCGCCCGGCCGGCCGTAGTTGCCCCGCCAGAAGCTGGTGCTCTTGGCGCCGCCGGCCCTGGTGAAGCTGAAGTGCACGTGGTCGGTGTGGGGCACCGGACCGGAGTAGGGCTGCCAGCCGGCGTCCACCCGGTAGAGCCGGAACATCTGGTGGTTCCAGATGATGTACATCAGGCCGAGACGGCGGGCCATGGCGTAGCGGTTGCCCGAGCGGTCGGTGGCGAACAGCCACGACATCAGGCGGGCCACCTTGGCCCGGTCGGCGCTGCTGTTGGCGTTCATGCCCCAGTCCCAGGCTCGGCCCTCCTTGTGCTCGCTGGTGCCGCCGATGTTGCAGGCCCGGACGATGCCGTAGTCGGCCCCGCCGAACGCATCCATCACCATCGAGCGGAACGAGCCGGTGCCGGGCTTGGTGGTGGGGCTGCAGGTCGACTGGCCGTCGTAGCTGGGGTACGGCTCGATGGCCGAGCTCTCGCTGGGCGCGAACGACGGGGCCGTCGGCGCCCCGCGGCCCTCGCCGGTGACGGTGAAGCTGCGCCCGGCGTAGACGACCGGGTCGAACTCGTCGAACCCGGGGTAGACGCACCGCGCCGCCAGGCGGTAGTCGGCGGCCGGCGTGCCGGCGGGCACCACCAGGGCGCCGCTCCACTGGCCGTCGCGCCGCACGGGGATGGTGGCGCTGGCCACCACCGGGCCGTCGGCGGTGTGCAGGTCGATGATCACGCCGTCGCCGGCGGTGGAGGTGGCAGGCAGCAGGCACCCGGTGCCCGAGGCCTCGATGCGGGTGCCGGTCAGGCCCCGCTCGGGTGTGCTGGCGAAGGTGGGCCCGGACTCAGAGCCGGCGGCGATCGACCCCAGGTTCGGGACGACGAGCGTGGCTGCCCCCACCACGCCGGCGAGGAGGACGGCGACCATCCTCCGAGAAATGTGCTGCACGTTGGCCTACCCCACTAGATCGACAACAGTCGTACGCCCGTGCAGTCATGATCGGAGCTTAGCCCATCGACTTGACCACTTTGGGTGAGGTCAACCGTCACGAGAGGTGGTCAAGCGGGGTCAGGGATCGGGTGCAGGACGGCCCGTCCCTTCGGGGTTGTCGCCGACCGCCTCCGGGGTTTACGCTCGTGTTGTTACCAGGCGGTAACTTGTGTCGCTCTCGTCGTCTCCCGACCTTCAGAGGTGTGCCATGGCCACGTTCTCGCTGGAACTGAACGAGGATCAGCTGCAACTGCAGAAGTGGATCCACGATTTCGCAGAGGGGGTCGTGCGCCCGGTCGCCTCCGAATGGGACGAGCGCGAGGAGACCCCGTGGCCCGTCATCGAGGAGGCGGCCAAGATCGGGCTGTACAGCTTCGACTTCTTCGCCAACGCCTTCGCCGACGAGACCGGCCTCACCATCCCGGTGGCCATGGAGGAGCTGTTCTGGGGCGACGCCGGCATCGGGCTGTCCATCGTGGGCACGGTGCTCGGGGTGGCCGGCATCATGGCCAACGGCACACCCGAGCAGATCGGTGAGTGGGTGCCGCAGTGCTTCGGCACGCCGGAGAAGATCATGATGTCGGCGTTCTGCGTGAGCGAGCCCGACGCCGGCTCCGACGTCAGCTCGCTGCGCACCACCGCGGTCTACGACGAGGCCAAGGACGAGTGGGTCCTCAACGGCCAGAAGACCTGGATCACCAACGGCGGCATCGCCGACATCCACGTGGTGGTGGCCTCGGTCGACCGCGACCTCAAGGGCCGGGGCCAGGCGTCGTTCGTCGTGCCCCCCGGCACGCCCGGCATCAGCCAGGGCACCAAGTTCAAGAAGCACGGCATCCGGGCCAGCCACACCGCCGAGGTGATCCTCGACGACTGCCGGGTGCCCGGCTCGTGCCTGCTCGGCGGCAAGGAGAAGCTCGACGAGCGCCTGGCCCGCGCCCGCGAGGGCAAGAGCAGCAAGGTGCAGGCGGCCATGGCCACCTTCGAGGCCACCCGCCCGTCGGTCGCGGCCCAGGCCGTCGGCGTCGCCCGGGCCTCGTACGAGTACGCGCTCGAGTACGCCAAGGAGCGCAAGCAGTTCGGCAAGCCCATCATCGAGAACCAGTCGATCGCGTTCATGCTCGCCAACATGAAGACCGAGATCGACGCCTCCCGCCTGTTGGTCTGGCGGGCCGCGTGGATGGGTCGCACCGGCAAGCCCTTCGAGAACGCCGAGGGCTCGATGTCGAAGCTCAAGGCCGGCCGCACCGCGGTGTGGGTCACCGAGCGGGCCATCCAGATCCTGGGCGGCTACGGCTACGTCCGCGAGTACCCGGTCGAGCGCTGGCACCGCGACGCCAAGATCTACGACATCTTCGAAGGTGCCGAGCAGATCCAGGAGCTCGTGATCGCCCGCGCCATCAGCGGCATCCGCATCCAATAGCGCACCACACGGGCTCCTCGTCCCTCGGAGCGCCTTCGGCATCTGGTGCCAGTCGGTGGCGCTCCGCTGCGCCACCTCGAGCGTCTGACGCCGGTCTTCGGGCTCGTGACGCGCGGAGCGGAGCGGGTCAGGCGCCGCCGCCGTTGGGCGCCGAGGCGATGCGGTAGCAGGCCCGGCCGGCGCGCTTGGCCCGGTACATGGCGGTGTCGGCGGCGGCGATGAGGGCGCTGGGGTCGTCGATGCCGGACGCCACCGCCACGCCGATCGACATGGTCATGTCCACCTGGCGACCTTCGACCATGAGCGGTTGGGTCATGGTGCTCAGCAGGCGGCTGGCCAGCACGCCGGCGTCGTCGGGGCCCTCGAGGTCCTCGGCCAGTACCACGAACTCGTCGCCGCCGAAGCGGCTGATGGTGTCACCGGGGCGGACCGCCCGGCCCATCTCCTCGGCCATCGTCATCAGCAGCTGATCGCCGACGGCGTGGCCGAAGGTGTCGTTGATCACCTTGAAGTGGTCGAGGTCGCAGAACAGGATCGCCACCGTGGTGTGGTGGCGCAGCGACCGGTCGAGGGCGTGACCCACCCGGTCGATGAACAGCTGGCGGTTCGGGAGCCCGGTGAGGCCGTCGTGGGTGGCGCGGTAGGCGAGTGCGGCGTTGCGCTCGCGCAGCGTCTCCTCGAGGCGGCGGTGGTCGTTGATGTCGTCGATCTGCACCGACAGCACACGGTCGCCGGCGGGCGTCTGGCGGACCATGGTGGCGGTCAGCCGGCTCCAGATCTCCTGGCCGTCCGGTCGGACCAGGCGGACGTCGACGGGTGCGGCCTCGTCGGGTGAGCGGAGGAAGTCGCGCACGACCTCGACGTCGCCCGGGTGCACGACGGCGCCGAGGTTGGTCGCGAGCAGCTCGCGCTCCTCGCGCCCGGTGAGCTCGCGGAGGGTCTGGTTCACCTCGGTGAAGCGGCCCTCGGCATCGAGTCGGGCCAACCCGTGGGGGGAGTGCTCGAACTGCTGGCCGAACTCCTCGAGCATCGACTCGGCCCGCCGCGCCTCGGTGACGTCGCGGGCCGCCACCGCCACGCTCTCGACGTCGGGGTCGTCGAGGAAGTTGGTGAGGTGCGCCGCCAGGATGCCCGGGGTGCCGTCGGCACGGGTGACGTGCAGGTCGCAGGCGATCCGCTCACTCGGTGACTGCAGGAGTCGCTCCCAGGCGTCGCGCAGCACGCCGAGCGACTCGACATGGACCATCGAGCCGAGCGACTGGCCCACGAGGCGGGCGGGCACGACACCGAGGATGCGCATGCTCACGGTGCTGGCGTAGCGGATCACCTGGTGGGCGTCGGTGAGCAGCGTCAGGTCGCCGGAGGCGTCGAGCAGTGCCCGGAGGCGCTTCGGTCGGTCGGCCTCGTCGGTCTCGAGCCGGCGGCGGCGGCTGAGGTCGCGCACCGCCACCAGCACACCCTGCACGTCGGGGTCGTCGATCAGGTTGCCGGCGACCAGCTCGAGCGTGCGCCACCCGGTGCGGCCGGCGGCCCGCATCTCCACCGGGACGGTGGGGCCGGGCCGACTCAGGGCGGTGCTGATGGCGTCGTCCACCAAGCGGCGGTCGTCGGGGTGGATCAGGTCGAAGAACGCGGCGGCCCGGTCCTCCATGGCCACCTCGCCGGGGCCCAACCGGGGTGGGCCGGTGATGCCGGTGTCCGAGGTGTAACGGACGCCCCCGCGAGCATCGATCACGATCACCAGGTCACTCAGCTGACCCACGAGTCCCCGGAAGAATTCCGCAGACAGATCGGCTTTCTCCTCGGTCACAATTCCCTCCTTCCGCCGGTGAGGGTTGTCTCCGCTTGATCAGCCAGTTCGCTTGATCGCCAGGACCCGTGCCGCCGTGGCCACCACTCTAGGTAAAAAATCAACCTCGGAAAGTGGGAATCGTTCAAGTCGACCGGAAATCCCGCCGATCAGGCGTGTTCGCCTTGCGCCGGACTGGTGTGCGGCGGTGTCGTGGTCAGCCCTGGCGTACGCCGCGGAGGCCGGCCCAGACCAGCTCGGCCACCTGCGCGGCCAGGCGTTCGGGGCCGATGTCGTGGGGAGTGGCCAGCCAGTACCTGCTGGTGCCCTCGGCCACGCCGACCACGCCGTGGGCCAGGAGGGTGCGATGGGCCGGGTCGAGGCCCTCCACGTCGATCAGTTCGGCCACGAAGCGCGCGATGGACGCCTCGACGTGTTGGGCCACGACCAGGAACTCGTCGTCGGTGCGCGACCCTCCCGCGAAGAGGAGCTGGAAGGCCTCGCGCTGCGCGGCCACGAACTCGAAGTAGGCCCGCAGCCCGGCCTCGACCTGCTGGCGGGGCCCACCGGCGTCGGCGGTGGCCTCGGCGATGGCCACCTCGAGCCGACCGCCGACGTCGCGCAACAGCTCGAGGTAGAGCTCGCGCTTGGACTGGAAGTGCTGGTACAGGACGGGCTTGGTGACCCCGGCGGCCTCGGCCACGTCGTTCATCGACGCCTCGTGGTACCCCTCCCGGGCGAAGACCCCGAGCGCGACATCGAGCAACTGGCGTCGGCGCTCAGCGGCCGGGAGTCGCGTGGTCGAGGACATCGCGCCCCAATCTAGTGGCGCAAGTTACCGGTCGGTAAGTTCAGGGCAGGCGACGATCGCGGCCCCGATCGAGTCAGCCGGACAGTGCCCGCTTCACGATGGGGTAGACACGGGGGTCGGTGATCGTCCCCATGTGATTCAGTCCCGTCACCACCCGGTTGTCGGCGCCCCGTAGCTCGGCCGAGACCGAGGGCACCACCACATGATCGGCGGGCGAGCGCACGGTGGTGCACCGCACCGGTCCGGGCGTCTCGTCACCTTGGTTCAGCTGGGTGAGCAAGGTCGATCCGGGAATCATCTCCGAGCAGGCCCGGTCGTCGGGGTAGGCGGTACGACATCCGGCGGCCCACGTGGTGCCGTGGTTCGGCCCCGCGATGGAGACCAAGCTGTCGACCACGCCGGCGCAACGGCCGAAGCGGATGCACCACCTGGCGGACAGGTTCCCCATCGAGTGGGCGATGATGTCGACCCGGCTGGCTCCGGTCGCCGGCAGCACGGTGTCGCGGATGAAGTCACCCACCTGCCGGGCGATGACCCGGTTGGACGGGGTGTTGCCACTGTTGCTGTCGTACCGCAAGCTGAAGAGTTGGGCCCGCGGAACCCCGTCGGCCGCGAATTCGGCCTTCCAGGGGAACCAGTTGCTGGACCCCGTCGCGAAGCCGTGCACGTAGACGATCGGGTCGGCCCCCACGGACGAGAGCTCGTCGGCGGAGGGGATCGCAGAGGCGGGGGACGGCGCGCAGGCGAGGGTCGCAGCGGTCAGGAGCGCCGCGGACAGGAGCCGGGCCAGCGCCGTTCTCACCCCGCGAAACCTACCAGGACCCTGCTGTCGCCCGCCCGTGCGCGACGCTCGCCGCCCGTCGGTCAGTAGACGATCACGGAGCGGGCCACCTCGCCGGCCTGCATGGCCGAGAAGGCGTCGTTGATGCCGTACAGGTCGATCTCGCGGCTGATCAGCTCGTCGAGCTTCAGCTCGCCCTTCTGGTACAGGTCGATCAGCTTGGGCACGTCGGTGTTGACGTTGGACGAGCCGTACCAGCAGCCCTTCACCGACTTCGCGGTGTAGAGGAAGGTGAAGCCGGCGTGCAGGTTCAAGAAGACGTCCATGCGGGGGACGCCGACCAGGATGGCCTGACCCCCCGGGCGCAGCATGTTGATGGCCTGCTCCATGGTGGGACCGAGGCCGATCACCTCGAAGGCCACGTCGGCGCCGCGGCCGTTGCTGGCCACCACCTCGGCCACCGGGTCGCCCGCGTCGGCCTTGATCAGCCTGGTGGCACCGAATTGCTCCGCCATCGCCAGCTTGGACTCGAACATGTCGATGGCGACGATCTCGCCGGCGCCCGCGATCCGTGCGCCCTGGATCACGTTGAGGCCCACGCCGCCGCAGCCGATGACCGCCACGGTGTCGCCCTCGCGGATGTCGGCGGTGTTCAGCGCGGCGCCCACGCCGGTGAGCACGCCACAGCCGATCAGCGCGGCCACCTTGAGCGGCACGTCGTTCGGGATCTTGACCGTGCTCATGGCGGGCACGATGGCGTGGGTGCCGAAGGTGCCGAGCGCGGCCATCTGGAACAAGGGCGCGCCCCCGGAGGTGAGGCGGGTCGTGCCGTCGAGCAGGCCGCCGCTCGCGGCCGAGGCGCTCTTCTCGCACAGGAAGCCCTCGCCGCGCCGGCACTGGTAGCACTGGCCGCACTGGGGCACGAAGGAGAGCACCACGTTGTCGCCGACCGCCAGGTCGGTGACGCCCTCGCCCACGGCCTCGACGGTGCCGGCGCCCTCGTGGCCCAACACGATGGGCGTGGGCAGGGGGATGGTGCCGTTCTGCACCGACAGGTCGGAGTGGCAGACACCGGACGCGCCCATCTTGATGCGCACCTCGCCGGCGTGGGGCTCGTCCAGCGCGACGTCGTCACGCACCTCGAGCGGTGCGTCCATGGCGGTGAGTACGGCGGCGTTGCTCATGTGCGGGTCATCCCCCTGTTGGCGGTTCGTCGTGTGGCCCGGGTGCCCGGTTCGTCGGGCGCCCGTGCTCAGCATCATCCCGCTCGGCGGCCTTCACGCCATAACCGAACACGATGGCCGGGGCGAGGATCACCGACCCGATCACCATCGAGCCCACGATGAGCGAGACGAGGTCGTCGGTGAAGTCGATCACGAACCCCACGAAGAAGCCGACGATGGCGACTCCGAACAGGCCGTAGCCCACCCGCTGGCCCAGGTCGACCCAGCGCTTGATGCGGGCCCGGCGGGCCAGCACCTCGTCGTGGGTCTCGTCGCCCCTCACGTACGCTGCCTCGGGCTCATGGCCGCCAGCCTGCCTCATCGAGCAGGGCGGCCACGTGGTCGGTCTGGGCATCCCACGAGAACTCTCGCCGGGCCAGGCGCTCGTTGTGGTCGAGCAGTGACGGGTCGGGGGCGGCCAGCCAGCGGCGCAAGGGCTCGGGATCGTCGGTGGGGAACCAGCGGAAGCCCACCCAGCGCAGCTCCTGGGCGACGGGGTAGCGGGCCACCGCCGCCGGGGTGCGGTAGATGGCGGCCTCGATCGGGGGGTTGCCGAACCCCTCCCAGGTGGAGGGGAACACCACGGCGTCGGCGGGGGCGTAGATGTTCGGGCCGTGGGCCATCGGCCGGTGGATCACGCGGCACCGGGCGGCGCGCAGCAGGCGGTCGAGCTCGGGCCCGTAGCCCTCCTCCGGGCCCCCCAGCAGCCAGTAGGTGGCGCCCATGGCCTCGGCCATCGCGATGGCGGCCGGGATCCCCTTGCGGGCGATGGCCCGCACCGGATGCACCAGGAGCAGCTCGCCCGGGTCGACGCCGAGCTCGCGCCGGGTGCCGTCGCGGTCGCCGGCGGGCCCGTCCACGTCGAAGCCGTTGTAGATCGTGAACGACGGGATGCCGCGCTCGGCCAGCTGCCGGCGGGTGAGCTGGTTGATGCAGACGTGGCGCCACGCAGGGTCGTCGGGTGGCAGCTCGGTCACGTGGGCGAACCGCTCGCGCTGCCACGGCGGGTCGTGGTGGTGCAGGATGGCGGGCCGCCCGCGGAGCACGAGCGCCACCACCCGGGAGGCCGCCAGGTTGAGGGGGAGCGACAGCAGGTTCTCGACCAGCACCAGGTCGGCGTCGAGCAGGGCCTCGTCCACCTCGTCGATCTCGGGCGGCTCGGCCGCCCCCCACGCGAGCCCTGGCACGAGGCGGTCGACCGGTCCGTCGCCGGCCACCGTGACCACGTCGAACCCGAGGTGGGCGAGCGATCGGCCCCAGCTCTCGGCGATGACCGACACGCCGTCGGCCTGGCCGAGGCGGAACGAGACGATGGCGCAGGTGGGCACGAGCAGGCAGGCGCTTTCCGGGTGGTAGGCAAGGACGATGGGGGACGGTGCCGCCGGGCGCGAGGTCACCGTAGCGAGCGACCTGCGTGATCGTGTGAGGGCCGTCATGGCGGCCCACTGGCGTGAGGTGGGTGGTCTCGGGTTCACCGTCCCCAACGCACAGGTCTACCCCTGGCAGTGGCTGTGGGACTCGTGCTTCCACGCGGTCATCTGGGCCGAGCTGGGCGACGCCGACCGTGCGGTGCGAGAGCTGCAGGCGCTCTTCGCGCACCAGGACGACGAGGGCTTCGTGCCCCACGTGGTCCACCACGGCCACCCGGAGCACCTCGCCGAGTTCTGGGGCCGGCGAGGCACCTCGTCCATCACCCAGCCGCCGATGTACGGGCATGCCATCGCCCAGCTCGTCGGGCGCGGCATCGACGTGCCTGCCGAGCTGGTCGAGCGTGCCCGCTCGGGGCTCGAGTTCCTGCTGCGGGCCCGTGTCCGCGACAACGCCTCGGGCCTGATCACGGTCGTGCACCCGTGGGAGACCGGTGCCGACGACAGCCCCCGGTGGGACGACGCCTGCCCGGGCGGGTTCGACCTGGGCCGGTGGCGGCAGGCGAAGGGCGATCTGCTGGCCTCCGTCGTGCGTCATCCGGGGGGCGCACCGGTCGCCAACCCGGCGTTCCCCGTGGCGCCCGTGGGCTTCAACGCCCTGGTGGCCTTCAACCTCGCGGAGCTGATGTCGACGGACCCGCGCCTCCACCGGGCCTTGGCCGCCGAGATGGTGGCGCTGATCGGGTCGCTCGCCGCCCGCTGGGACGAGGAGCTGCTCACCTGGGTGGACGGCGGGCCGACCGCACCGGGGTCGGGCAGGGTGCGCACCGCCGATGCGCTGCTCGCCCTGACGGCGATCGATCAGGTCGACCAACTCGACGCGGCGTACCCGCAAGTTGCCGACCCGTCGGCGTTCGGCGGCCCGCTCGGGGTGCGCGGCGTGCACCGCGACGAGCCCACGTACCAGCCCCGGGCCTACTGGCGAGGGCCCACGTGGCCCCAGCTCGCGTACCTCCTCCACCGGCGGGCCGGGATGGTCGGGCACCCCCGGGTCGAGCGCTACCTCGTCGAGTCGACGGTCGCCGGGTCGGTGGGCTCGGGCTTCGCCGAGTACTGGGACCCCGAGGACGGCACGGGCCTCGGGGCGGTGCCGCAGTCGTGGACGGGGCTGGCCCTCGTCATGGCCGCGCATCCCCGATCGGGCGACGAGGGGCCTCGCCGGCCCCCGGTCGCCGCGCCCCGCCCCGCCTGACCGGATCCCATCAGCTGGCGACGCCACCTGCCGATGGGGAACCGTCGGAGCAGGGGTGTGTTCCGCCCGCCCGAGCGCGAGAATGGATCAGAGCCGAGTGGACGCGATGAACGGTGTTCACTAGACACGGGGTGGTTGTGGGTCGACGAGGGTGGCGGACGGTGACGACGAGGGGCCCGTGGTGGCTCCTGCTCGTCGCACTGGTCGCCACGACGGTCGCGGCCGGCCCCGCCTGGGGCGCGACCCAGCAGGTCCCCCCTGCGCCGGTGGCCCCCACTGGCACCCTCATGGGTGTCGTCACCACCACGGGCACCGGCGAACCGGTGCCCGGGGCCTGGATCGCGATCATGCGCGCCCACGACTTCGAGTTGGCGGACGAGGTGGTGGCCGATGCCGACGGCGCCTACTCGGCCGAGGTGGGCGCCGGCACGTACTTCCTGTTCCTGATCGACCCGACCGGCGGGCACGTGCAGGGGCTGTGGGGGGCGCCTGATCCCGTCCGCATCACGGGCGGCGGGGTCACCACGCTGGACGCGACGATGACGCGCAGCACCGGATCGATCACCGGGGTCGTGTCCGATGACACCACCGGCCTGCCCATCAGCGGTGCGTGGGCCGTGGCCCTGAACGCCTCGGGCGCCCCGGAGGCCGGGGCGACCACCGATGCGCTGGGCCGCTTCACGCTGGCGGACCTCCCCACCGGCCGCCACCGGATCGCCTACCTCGACCCCACCGGTGCCCATGCCGCCGAGTTCTACGACGACGCCCCCCACGCCGGGGTGTCCACGCCGGTGCAGGTCACGGCCGGGGCGACCGTCACCGCCGACGCGTCGCTGGCCACCCAGGTCCCGTTGCTCGCGTTCACCCCGCTGCGGGGCACGGTCACCGAGACGGGTTCGGGCCGGGTGCTGCCGGGGGTGCTGGTGCTGGCGGTTCGGGCCACGGACTACCGCTTCGCCGGGGCGACGGTGACCAACGACATGGGTCGGTACCGGTTCGACCTCCAGCCGGGCACCTACAAGCTGGCGTTCCTCGACCCGGCGGGCCTGCACGACATGGAGTGGTACGACAACCGGCCGTTCAGCGGGCTGGCCACCGCCGAGGCGGTGACGGCTCCCTCGAGCAACAACGACGCCGCGCTCAGCCGCAACACCGGCGAGATGCAGGGCACCGTGGTGGACCAGGTGACCGGTGCGCCGATCGCGGACGCGTGGGTGCTGGCGATCGGGGCCACCGGTGGCATCCACGGCGTGGTGACCGACGAGAACGGCAGCTACCGGGCCACCGGGCTGCCGGTGGGCACCTACCGGGCCGCCATCATCGACACCGTGGGCCACCGGGCCCTCCGGTACTGGCGGGACAGCGCGGACTACGCCGGTGCTGACACCTTCACGGTCACCGGATCCGTCGAGGCGTCCGTGGACGCCATGTTGAGCACGCCGGGGCCCGAGGCCGTGCTCGACAGCGCCGTGGGCTGGTGGGACGCCGCCGCGGGCGTGCGCCTCGACGGCTCGCTGCCCGACCTGTCCGGGGGTGGCAACCACCTGACCCTGCACCCGGGCACGGTGCCGAGCAACGGCCCCGTGCTCCTGTCGCCCGACCCGGTCCGGGGCCGGCACCTGTTCAGCCCCGGATGGGACGACATGTTCCTCGAGACCCCGGCGCCGACTCGGCGGTTGCGCGCCATCGACGTCGCCTGGGAGGGCGACCTCGCCCGCGTCCTCGACCTCAACCAGGCCGCCACGGTCGACTGGCTCGTCCACCAGGGGACGACGACGAACGGCACCTTCTCGTGGGCTGTCGGGGTCGAGGTCGCCACGAACCGGGTGGTCGTGGCCCGTTCCGAGGACGGCGTCGAGGTGCAGACCACGACCACGAGCGCGGCCATCGACCCGGGGCCCCAGCGAGTGGCGGTCACGATGGATGCCGTCACCGGTGACCTGCGGCTCTACCAGCAGCCCTTCGACGCCCCGCTCGACGACTTCGATGCCGACTACAGCGGCTGGGACCTCCTCGACGTGGTGGCCGGGACGGGCCCGCTGTCCCTGTTCGAGTCGCCCGCACCCATCCGGCACTCGTCGACGGTGGACATGGACCGGGCCGGCGACGTGCCCATGCTGGGTTGGTTCGAGGCGCTCTACCGCCTCCGGGTCCGCGACGACGTCGAGGAGTCCGAGGTGGCCCAGCTGGACATCGCCGACATCCCGGCCACGCAGGAGTGGTTCGACCTCGACGGCCTCCCCCCGGTGGGCGACGTCACCACCGCCCAGGCCACCGAGTTCACGGGGCGCAGCGGCGAGGTGTGGCGCATCACCAACTACGCCACCACGAGCTATCCGATCGTCATCGTCGAGCGCCCCGTCGTCGTGTTCGGCAACGGTGCCTACGGCGAGGCCCCCGTCAGCGACCGGCTCTTCGACCTGGCCGACGACGCCGACCTCTCGGTCTGGTGCGCGTACGGGTTCGCCCGCCTGGACACCCAGAACCTGCCGCTGGTCGCCCACAAGGCGTACGGCGCGGTGACGCCCGGGTACGCCATCACCAAGGTCGGCTCGATGTTCCCCGGCGCCCCCTTCGCCCAGATCGGTGACGGCACCACGGTGAGCGGCGCGATCCCGCCGGCCACGACGGACGGGCGCTTCAACATCAGCGGGTTCCAGGTCGACCGCTCGGCACCGTACGAGTCGGGGTCGGCCGACAGCGCCGACGAGCCGACCCTGGTCGCCTACACCAACGGGGTGCCCAGCGCGCCGACCGACCTGACCACGCTGGGCTCGTTGTCCGCGCCCGGCAGCGCGCTGCGGGTGGCGTCGTGGTCCGACGACGGGCGCCCCACCGCCGGGTTCGTGTTCCTCGGCCTGGCGGTGTTCGACCGGACCCTCAGCCAGACCGAGATCGACCGGCTCCCCTACGAGTTCGGGCTCACCCCGACCCCGCCGGACTGACCGTCCGCCACCGGCGCCGGTCCTGGCTAACGTCGACACGTGGCCACCGACGACGAACTCCTCGCGGAGGTGGCCGACGGCGTCGGCCGCCTCACGATCAATCGGCCCGAACGGCGCAACGCCATGTCCTGGGGCGTCCTCACGGGCATGCGAGAGCACCTCGCGGCGTGGAAGCACGACCCCGAGGTGCGGGCGGTGGTGCTCACCGGCGCCGGCGACAAGGCCTTCTGCGCGGGTGCCGACCTGACCAACATGGCGGGCAGCGCCGGCTACCTGGACCTCCACGACTCGCGAGGTGAGCTCGCCCGCCTGTTCGCCGACCTGTGGGGCCTGGGCAAGCCCACCATCGCCCGGGTGCGCGGGTACTGCCTGGCCGGCGGGTTCGGGCTGGCCCTGTCGTGCGACCTGGTGGTGGCAGCCGACGATGCCCGGTTCGGCACCCCCGAGATCGATGTCGGGCTCTGGCCCTACATGATCACGGTGCCGCTGGTGCGCTCCATGCCCCCCAAGAAGGTGCTCGAGCTGATGATGACCGGTCGTCGGGTGGCGGCCGACGAGGCGGACCGGCTGGGCTTCGTGACCAGGGTGGTGCCCGTCGCCGAGCTCGACGCCGCGGTGGACGAGTTGGCCGCCACGCTGGCGGCCAAATCACCGGCGACGATGAAGCTCGGCCGCGACTCCTTCTACGCGGTGTGGGACCAGGACGCCGACGACGCGCTGCGCCTGCTGCACCCCATGTTGACGATCACGTCGGCCACCGAGGATGCCGCCGAGGGCATCGCCGCCTTCGTCGAGAAGCGCGATCCCGTCTGGAAGGGCCGCTGACATGGACGATGTGGCTGCGGAGCGCAGCGGAGCAGCAGCACCGCCCGAACCGGATGCCGAGGGGGCGTCGACGGAGGAGACGCAAGGCGTCAAGCCGAACCTGCACGACTGGGGGCCGCTCACCCGCGACTTGGCCGAGCGCCGCGAGAAGGCGCTGGGCATGGGCGGTCCCGAGCGCGTCGAGCGCCAGCGCTCGCTCGGCAAGCTGCCGGTGCGCGTGCGCCTCGAGCGCTTCGTCGACGCCGGCACCTTCGTCGAGTACGGCCAACTGGCCGATTCGATGGACCCCGGCCTGGCCGACAAGGGCTACCTGGCCGCGGACGGGTGCGTGACGGGCATCGGCGAGGTCGACGGTCGTCGCGTGGCCATCTGCGCCTACGACTTCACCGTGATGGCCGGCTCGATGGGCGCGGTCAACGAGTCCAAGACGAGCCGCATGCGCGAGTTGGCGCTGCGCCAGCGCATCCCCATCGTGTGGCTGCTCGACTCGGCGGGCGCCCGCATCATGTCCAGCTCCGGTTCCACCTTCGCCGGCGTCGGCCACCTCTTCCGCGAGCAGGTGATCTTGTCCGGGGTCGTGCCCCAGGTGGGCGCCATGCTCGGTCACTGCGCGGCGGGCACCGCCTACATCCCGGCGCTGGCCGACTTCATCCCGATGGTGAAGGGCATCTCGTCGATGGCCCTGGCGGGCCGTCACCTGGTGAAGGCGGCGACCGGCGAGGACGTCACCGAGGAGGACATGGGCGGCTCGACGGTGCACACCAAGGTGAGTGGCGTGGCCGACCTCGAGGTGGCGAGCGACGACGACTGCCTGGAGGCCATCCGCACCTACCTGTCCTTCTTCCCCAGCAACAACCAGGAGCCGCCCCCCGTCGCCGAGTGCACCGATCCCGTCGACCGGCGGGTGGACGAGCTCTACGACATCGTGCCCACCGCGCCCCGCCGGGCCTACGACATGCACAAGGTGATCCGTGCCGTGGTGGACGACGGCGACTTCTTCCCCATGAAGGGCGCCTGGGCCAAGAACGTCATCACCGGGCTGGCCCGGGTGGGCGGCCGGCCCATCGGCATCGTGGCCAGTCAGCCGATGGTGCTCGGCGGCGCCCTCGACGTGAACGCGGCCGACAAGGCCGCCCGCTTCGTGTGGCTGTGCGACGCCTTCGGCATCCCGCTCGTCTTCCTGCACGACGTCCCGGGGTTCATCGTCGGCTCGGCGGTGGAGAAGCAGGGCATCATCCGCCACGGGGCCAAGATGCTGTTCGCCATCAGCGAGGCCACCGTGCCCAAGGTGAGCATCGTGCTGCGCAAGAGCTACGGCGCCGGCTACTTCGTCATGAACGGCACCGCCTACGAGGCCGACTACGTCGCCATCTGGCCCACCGCCGAGATCGCGGTCATGGGCCCCGACGGGATGGTGAACATCATCATGCGCAAGCAGCTCGAGGCCATCCCCGAGGGCAAGGAGCGCGACGAGGCACGGATCGCGATGGCCGACGAGCTGCGCAAGAACATCGACCCGTACGTCGCCGCCGGCCATGCCGCGGTCGACGACGTGATCGATCCGGCCGAGACGCGGCAGGCCATCTGGCGGGGGCTGCAGGTGAGCCGCACGAAGCAGGTGCAGCGGCCGTGGCGCAAGCACGGCGTGCTGCCGGTCTGAGCCCACCCCTTCCACGGTGACCGTCCTCTTCCTCCACATCCCCAAGGCCGCGGGCACGTCGTACCTCAACGCGCTGGCCGAGGCGCTCGGCGGCCGTGCCCTGGTGCCCGACATCCCGGGCGAGGTGACCTCCGAGGAGTTCCAGCAACAGGTCGACCCCGAGTCGCTGCGCCAGTACGCGCTGGTCGCCGGCCACGTCGACTACGGCCTCTGCCGGCGGGCCCCGTTCCTGCGCCCCGTCACGGTGCTGCGCGACCCGATCGACCGCATCGTCTCCTGGTACCACTACGTGCTCCGCAGCCAGGACGCCGGCCTCGCCCCGTGGCGCCACTTCATCGAGACCCGGGCGATGTCGATCGAGGACTTCCTGTTGCACCCGCAGCTGCGGTGGCTGCAGGGCCAGGCCCAGACGCTGCAGATCGCCGGCTACCTGTGGAGTGGCGAGCCCTTCCCCCCGGTCGACGACATCATCGGCGAGGCGGAGGCCAACCTGGCCCAGTTCGCCCATGTCGGCCTCTACGAGCGGCTGGGTGACTCGCTGCGGCTGGCGCGCGCCGAGCTGGGGCTCGCCGCGGTGCCCACCCTGCCGGACCGCAACGTGTCGCCGCCGCGGCCGGCGGAGCTGGACCCCGAGGTCCGGGCCGCGGTCGCCGAGCTGATCGGCATGGACGCCGCCTTCTACCCCTGGGCAGTGGCCGAGTTCGAGCGGCGGCTGGCGGTCCACGGCCTCGCCGGCGAACGCACCGCGCTGCCGCCGCCCGTGCGCCCCCCGCCGGTCGCGGTCACGCCCCCGAGTCGCACCGAGGGCGGCCTCGCCACCGATCCCGATGGCGGGGCCGGTGCCGGTGCGGCGGGTGACCGCGGGGTCGGCGACTGGATCGAGTTGGCCTGGTTCCCCGAGCCCGGCACCACCATCGGCGGTCCGCTCGTGTGGCCCCTGCCGCTGTCGGCGCCCGATGAGGTGCCCGACCCGGCGTCCGCCCCGGCATCGCCAGGCCTGCCCGCCGGCGTCGAGGCCCGGGTGGGTGCGTCGTTCGTCGTGGGCGACGAGGCCCCGCTGGACTGCGGCGCGAACTGGGTTCGCGTCCCGGCCGGGCTCTACCAGGTGCAGGCCACCGTCCCCTGCCGGCGCTTCGGTGAGGCGCAGGTCGAGTGGGACCTGCTGTTCGACTTCGCCTGGTACGGCGTGCCGCCGATCCCGTACGTGGAGGGCCTGCCCGGCGCTCCCGACCTGGTGCTCTGGGTGCCCCAACCGGTGCCGGCCGGCCTGCCGAAGCTGCCCCTGCGGGGGTCGCCGATCTCGGCCGGCGGCCTGCTCCGGGTCCCCGAGGGTGGAGGGCACCTCTGCTTCCTGCTCGGCTCGTCGCAACCCGTCGCGATCTCGCCGGGCGACCAGGTGCGCCTGCGCTACGTCAAGGTCGGGTAGGGCGCCCGACCGCCGCTGGCCGGCCGTCGGCCGTGGCTCAGTCGGCCTGGTGGCGCACGCCGGAGAGCAGCACGTCGCTGATCCGCCGGGGGGCCTCGGCCAGCAGTGGGAAGGCCATCGCCCGCTTGGGCAGGCGCACGTGGGTGCGGCCCTTGCGCACGGCGGCGACGATGGCGTCGGCCACCTGCTCCCGCGGGATGTCCACGATGAGCCGGAGCTTGTAGCCGCGGTCGAACGAGTCGCGGGTGGGCGCGTAGTCGTTCACGTGCTCGAGCATGTCGGTGGGGATCGGCCCGAGTTGCACGACGGTGGTACCCACCGGCAGGCCCTTGAGGTCGAGGGCCAGGACCTCGGTGAACTGGGTGAGCCCCGCTTTGGTGGACGCGTAGCAGGCCATGCCCGGGTAGGCGGCCACGCCGGCCAACGACGACACGTTGACGAGGTGGCCCCGGCCGCGTACGAGCATGCCGGGCAGGACCTGGCGGCAGAGCTGGACGGGCGTCACCAGGTTCAGCCGGAAGATCTGGTCGATGGCGTCGGGCGCGACGTCGGCGAAGGCGCCCACCGTGTCGACCCCGGCGTTGTTGACCAGGACGTCGACCGGCTCGCCCTCGCGCTCCACCGCCTCGATCAGGCCGGCGACCGCCGACGGGTCGGACAGGTCGGCAGGATGGGCGGTGCCGCCCAGATCGGCGGCCAGCGCCGCCAGCTTGTCGGCGTCGCGGGCCACGAGGGCGACCGACGCGCCCGCGTCCGCGAACGCCCGGGCGGTGGCCTCACCGATGCCCCGTGAGGCTCCCGTGATCAGCACCCGTCTGCCCTGGAGGTCCATGCCCCCAGGATGTCACCCCTCCGGCTCAGCCGCCGGGGGTGTTCTCGATGGCCACGTACTCCCGGCAGGGCTCGCCCCGGAGGAAGGTGCAGCCCGGGCGATCGTCGGGGACGTCGTGGTTGCCCGACAGCACCGGCAGGACCAGCGCCGAGGGATGGTCGCTCGACTGGGCCACGGTGTTCACCACGCCCTGCTGGTCGCGCGAGTCGAACTCCCACTCGGGACGGTCGCCGCCCGGTGAGTCCACCGTGAACCGCAGCCGGGAGCCGGGGTGGAAGGCGTAGGCGAAGGGGAAGACCTCGACCCGCACCTCGGTGAACTCCCCTTCGGGCAACGGCTCGTCGTCGGTCTCGAGATGGGTGGACACCGGTCGCAACTCGGTGGAGGCCGCCTCGTCGAGGTGGCGGTGGCTGGTCCGCAGCCACCCGTTCTGGATGTAGACCTCCTTGCCGTCGGGGCGCACGTCGCTGATGGTCACCTCGAGGTCGGTGTCGAGGGCGGTCGACTCGACCCACAGGTTGGCGCTGGCGGGCCCGGCCATCACCGTCGACTCGTCGAACGGCTCGCTCAGGTAGCTGACCGCGTCGCCCTCGCGCAGCGGCTTCCAGTCGAAGCCGGGGTCGGCCTGGAAGGTGAAGCCGCCCGGCACCGTGCGATCGTCGCCGTACTCGGGGTGGTAGTCGAACGAGGCCGCGCTGGTGGGCTCACCGTCGGCGATGGTGGGCTCGTCGGGGCCCAGCGTGCCGTCGGGCTGCAGGAAGAACGTGGTCGGCTCGGCCTCGGGGGGCGGCCAGGTGGTGTAGGTCTCCTCGAAGGTCGACCCGGGGATGCCCGGGGTGTCAGTGCGGGCGCCGTTCTCGTAGAGGACGCGGACGTCGTCCTCGGCCTGGTAGTCGGCAAGGGCCTCGTCATAGGAGTCGTACTCGGTGAACCGGTCCGGCGGCAGGTAGTAGTCCCCCTCGCCGAACTGGCTCGCGAACGCAGCGGGCCCGCCGGCGCGGACGAGCGGCGGGACCGCGGGGATCTTCTTGGCCACGTAGAAGTCCAGGAACTCGAACCACCGCAGCGTGTTCTCCGGGATCAGCGAGTCGCCGTGGGTCCCGTTCTGCATGGACACGTGCAGGTCGGGCGAGCCCGTCAGGTGCTCGATGAGCGCCGGGAAGTGACCACCGGTCTGCTCGTCCTGCCACGAGCCGGTGAGGAAGACCGGCACCTCGATGCGATCGGCGAAGGTGGTCGGGGTGAGCGGGGGGCTGAGCACGGGGTCGTAGTGGGGATAGGCGCGCGCCAGTCGCTCGATGTCGGGGTTCTGGCTGCGCAGGTGCTGGTTCTCCTCGCACTGGCGGCCGATCTCGCCGCCCTCGTCGACGACGCCCTGCTCCCAGCCCTGCCCGTACGGCTGCGCCCCGTCCTGGACGTTCAGGATCCAGTTGCGGGCGAAGCCCGAGTTGTACATGCCACCGGGGTAGAGGACGGCCGGCCAGATGCTGTCGAGGACGGACATGGGGGCGATGGCGGCCAGATGGGGCGGCTGGGTGGCGGCCACGTAGAGCTGGCTGTTGCCGGCGTAGGAGATGCCGATGAGCCCGGGCTTGTGGTGGGCCACCCAGTCCTGGGCGGCCACGGTCTCGACCACGTCGTAGCCGTCGCTGACCTGGGCCGCCTCGAAGAAGCTGAACGTGCCCCCCGAGCACCCCGATCCCCGCACGTTCACCGACACGGTGGCGTAGCCGTAGACCTCGGCGAAGGGCGCGATGCTGCTGCCCGAGCCGTTGGGGTTGGCGGTGTCGTAGCCCGAGTAGTTGATGACGGTGGGGTAGGGCCCGTCCTCGGCCGGCCCGGGCAGGTGCACCAGGGCCGCCAGCTTGGTGCCGTCGCGGGTGGTGATGTAGTTGAGCCCGCTCACGAGCTCCTGGTCCTGGTAGATCGACGGGTCGGGCTGGTCGTACACGTCGCCGACCGTGACGGCATCGCTGGCCACCACTGCTTCCGAGCCCTCGACCTCGACCACCCGGTAGCCGTCGCCGGGCGGCACCCGGGCGAACACCAGGTTGCCCTCGTCATCGACCGTGCCGGCGTCGGCCTGCAGGCCGTCGATGGTGAGCACCACCGCCTGGGGCACGCCCTCGGCGTTCACCACCTGGAGGTCGGTGCCCGGCTCGGCCCCGGTGACCGTGATGGCGCCCGTGTTGCCCACCACGTCGAATTCGGCGGCGGCGGCCCCGTCGAGGCTGACGGGCTCCGGCGCGGCGTCGTCACCGCCGCCGCCGTCGCTGCTGCAGGCCGGGAGGGCGAGCAGCACGAGCGCGGTCGTGGCGAGCACAAGGGCGCGGGCGGTTCGGCGCGGGCGCATGTCGGATGGTTCCCCCGTGAGGCTGGCGGCCAGCTGGTAGACAGCGGGTGACGAATGGTCTGCGCACACTACCGGGAGCCACCTGATGACCGAAGTCGAGGCCGAGATCACCGCCAACGTGTGGCAGGTGCGCACCGAGGTGGGCGCGACGGTGGCCGAGGGCGACGAGCTGGTGATCCTCGAGTCGATGAAGATGGAGATCCCGGTGATCGCCCCGGTGGGCGGCACCGTCACCGAGATCCGGGTGGCGCCCGACGACCAGGTCCACGAGGGCGACGTCGTCCTGGTCATCGACGACGCGTAGCGATCGGGGGTGCGCCCGTGGCCGTTGTTGTGAGCGTCCTCAGCCGTCGCCGCTGCCCGCCACTGAGCCGGTGAGGGGGGCGGTCTCGTCGAAGGTGACGCAGACCGCCTCGCGGTCGCCGCCCGCCCAGGAGTCCTCGGTGGGCCACAGCGACAGCATCGACAGCGGGCCGGTGCCGTACGCGGTGCCCACGTAGGCCGCGAAGGCGGCGGCGCACTTCTCGTCGGCGAAGGCCGACACCCGGTCCTGGCCGGGGTAGTCGGCGTTGGGGCCCTGGGTGTAGGTGACCAGGCCCACCACCTCGCCGTCGTGCGCCTCGGCGCAGTCGGCCAACTGTGCGTCGGTGGCCTCGCCCGAGCGGTCGCCCGAGAACGGGGCGCCGACCACGCAGTCGCCCACCTCGAGGTCGGTCACCGCTGTCGGCGCCGCCGTGGTGGACGTGGTGCTGTCGCCGCCGCCAGGCGCGGTCGTGGTCGCGGTGGTAGGCGGGGTCGACGCCGTGGTGGTGGTGGTTGGCGCACCCAGGTCCTGCAGCCAGTCGGGCGGTCCGCTGTCGGCGCACCCGCTGACGGCCAGCGACACGACGAGCGCGACGGACGCGGCGACGGCGCTCCTCACCTCGTTCAGAACCCCGGGGGCAACAGCGCGTAGAAGTTCTCGAAGAAGATGTACAGCGCCACCATGAAGAACGGGAACCCGAGCACGTAGGCCGGCCACCTGCGCCAGGCCCGGCCCACGAACCAGGCCGCCAGCCAGATCATCGCGGCGGCGATGCCCCACAGCACGGCGGGCACCTTCGACACCGGTGCGGTCGACGAGTCGCCGTTGAACGACGTGGGGGGCTCCTCGCGCAACTGGTCGGGCGGCACGGGCTGGGCCACCTCGTCCTCGTTCAGGCGGGCCCGCACCACGATGCGCTCGCGGGCGCTGTACTTGGGGTGGCAGGCGGTGAGGGTGAGCATGTTGTCCACGGCGCTGTCGCCGTCGAAGTCCTTGGCCTGCAGCACCTCGGTCTGGTCGGGGGCCACGACCTCGGTGGACCGGTAGCCGTAGGTGAACGTGGCGCCGGTGGGGTAGGTGATGACGATCTCGTCGCCGGACTTCAGCTCGTCGATGCGGTTGAAGGGTGCGCCGTAGGTGGTGCGGTGGCCGGCGATGGCCGCGTTGCCCTCCTGGCCCGGCAGCGGCGTGCCCATGTAGTGGCCGGGGCCGTCTTTCAAGATGCTGAGGTCGACGCCCTCGTAGAAGTACCAGTTGGCGCCGATGGCCGGGATCTGTATGTAGCCCACCAGGCCGCCGGGGGCCGGGGGTGGCGGGATCACGTCGGTGCCCTCGTTGCCGCCGCCCCCGCCGTTGCCGCCGCCGGTCGTGGTGGTCGTGTCGCCCGGCGGGGCGGTGGTCGCGTCGCTGCCCGTCGTCGTGGTGGTCGAGCCGTTGTCGTCGGGGCCGAGCGTGCCGCCCTGCCCGTTGGCCTCCTGGGCGGCGCGGAACTCTCGCGCCGCCGCGTCCTGGGCCTGGTCGGTGTGCAGCCCGGTGCCCCACAGCTGGTAGGCGACGAACAGCAGGATCAGCACGCCGGCGGTGATCAGCACCCGTCCCACGCGTCCGAGGAACTTGGCCAGCCTCACCAGGGAGCCGCCGTGGTCACTCGCCGCATAGTCAGCCGAGGCTACCGGGAGCCGTACCCGGTGCGAGGGCGGGTCGGGACGTTCGGCCCTACCGCAGGCACCGGGGACCGAGGCACCCTCGGGGGAACCGTCCGACCCATGGGGGAATCACCTGCGATGCGAGTACTCGTGACCGAGACCCAGCCGGAAGCGGCGTCGCCCGTCGCCCGTCAACTCGTGGCCGCGGGCCACGAGGTGGTGCGCTGCCGCGAGGAGGGCGCGCCGGCGTTCCCCTGCGCCGGGCTGCAGCCCCAGGGTTGTCCCGTGGAGGCCGGCATCGACGTGGCGTTGACGGTTCGCACGGGCCCGCCGGCGCAGCCGACCGCGCGCGAGGACGGGGCGGTGTGCGCGCTGCGCAGGCACGTGCCGCTCGTGGTCGCGGGCCCGCCCGGGCCCAACCCCTTCGAGGGTTGGGCGACGACCGTGTGCCATGACGAGCGTGAGGTCGTCGCAGCCTGCGAGCAGGCCGCGTCGGCCGACGTGGCCGCGCTGTCCAGCGTGGCGCTCGGCGAGGCGAGGCGCTCGCTCGCGGAGCGGGGCCACGACGTCGACGACGTGAAGGTGTCGACCACCCGGTCGGCCCACCAGTTGAAGATCGATGTCGCCATGCCCGATGCGGTGAGCGATCGCGAGGCCGACGCGGTCGCGGTGGCGGTCGCCGACGTGGTCCGGGCTGTCGAGCCGACCATCGCGGTGATCGATGTGCGCCGCAGCTGACCGCCCCGTCGCCCCGGACGACCCCTCGGCGCCGGCCGGCCCTGCCGCCGGCGACACCATCGGCTTCGAGGTGCTCGGACGCGACGAGTGCCTCTCGCGACTGCGTCACGGCTACCTCGGCCGCCTCGCCGTGGTGGCCGACGGGGGCGCGGATGTGTTCCCCGTGAACTACGTGGTGGACGGCGACCACCTGGTGTTCCGGACCGCGGCGGGCACGAAGCTCGACGCCGCCTGTCGCACCACGCCGGTGGCCTTCGAGGTGGACGGGAGCGACGCTATGTACCACGGCGGGTGGAGCGTGGTGGTGCACGGTCGGGGCGAAGAGGTGCTGCGCTCCGACGAGCGGGAGCGGCTCTCGGCCCTGCCGCTGCGGCCCTGGGCCGACGGCAGCCGCGACCACTGGGTCCGCCTGCCACTGGATCACGTCACCGGTCGCCGGGTGATACGTCGCTACGACGACGAGCCCCTCGAGGACGACCGTTCCCCCGAAGACGACCGTTCCCACGAGGACGACCGTGGACAGTGCGGTGCGGGCGCCGACGCGGGGTGAGCGCCGGCCCGTCCCTGGGTCGGCGGGGGCCCCCGCCCGTGCCCAAGGGGTCGAAGGACCCTGGCCACCGGGCGGGTCCGGCGCGAGAGTGGGCCCATGACCGAGACGGGTGCAGACAGAGAACTGGCCGAGCAGCTCGACGACCTCGAGGCCGCGTCGGTGAGCGGGGACGGCGCCGACCTCCGGGCCCAGGTCGAGGAGCAACTGGCCAAGTGGCGGACGTGGATCGACGAGCTCGTCGTGCAGGCCGACCTCGGTCGGATGGACGTGCGCGAGGACATGAAGGACCTGGTGGCCCGCCTCGAGAATTCGTACCTCGCCCTGAAGAACCAGGCCGAGAAGCTGCTCGACCGCAGTCAGGACCGCGGTGAGCAGGTGCAGAAGGGCGTCACCGGTGCCGCCGGCGACCTGCGTGACGGCATCACCAAGGCCACGGGCGACCTGCGCAGCGCGGCCCGCAAGGCGCTCGACCAGGTGCGCACGGGCTCGTAGCGCCGACCGCGCCAGCGTTCTCGGCCCTCGGGCCGGTCACCTCACGTCGGAGGGTGCCGGTCCGAGGGCCGTCTTCGTCGCGTCCCGGCTCCGTTCCGGCGGTCCGGACGTGTCGATCTCGATCGCCTCGGGCCAGGGGTCGAAGGTGGCCGCCAGGCGGGTCGTGATCTCCGGGGTGGCCTCCGACGGGTCGTCGCCCCGCTCCCATCGTGCCCGCACCCGTTCGCGGCACAGCGCCACGGGTGCGACGCAGCGCAACTCGGTGAGCCGGGCGCCGAGCGCACCGGCTGCCCGGCGGGCCAGGTCGCGCTGGGCGACCGTGCGCCAGGAGGCATCGAGGACCACGGAGCCCCCCGCACCGATGGACGCGGCCGCCCGTTCGACCAGGTCCGCGTACACGCGGTCGGTCACCTCGGGCGCGTAGGGGCCCTGGTCCTGGCCCGATGCCTCATGGGAGAGGCGGTCGCGTCCGAGCAGCCCCTTGCGGACCTCGTCGGAGCGCACGACGAGCCAACCGGTCTGCTCTGCCATCGCGGCCGCCAGCGTCGATTTCCCCGTACCGGGGCTGCCGCCCACCAGCACGAGGCGGGGCTCGGCCGCGGCCAGGTGGTCGGCGGCGATGCGCAGGAGGCGCTCGACGGCGGCTTCCTCGGCGGGGCCCGCCGCATCGTCGGCGGGCAACTGCGCGGCCCGCAGGGCGTGCACCTTGGCCCGCACCACCGCCCGCTGGGCCACGTAGAGGTCGGCCAACGAGGGGGGGTGGGCCTCGCCGGAGGCGTCGGCGTAGGCGCGCCACAGCGCGTCGGCCAGGTCGGGACGGCCGAGGAACTCGAGGTCCATGGCGAGGAAGGCCAGGTCGGCGAGCACGTCGCCCCACCGGAGCCGATCGTCGAAGGCCAGGCAGTCGAGGATGCGGGGACCGTCCTCCAGGCAGAAGATGTCGTCGGCGAGGAGGTCTCCCTGGCCGTCGCGGATGTGGCCCGCCGCGATCCGGGCCTCGAGCAACGGTTGCCTCGCCGTGAGGTACCGGTGCGCGAGGCCCCGGAGCCGATCGATCAGATCGTGGTGGCGGGCCCCGAGGCTCGTACGACCGGTCTCGTCGAGGTCCGCGTCCCACCGCTCCCGGAGGCTCGACGGCGTGGCCACGGCGTCGATGGCGGGCGACCCAGCGGCGGTGGCGTGGAACTCGGCCATCCGCACGGCCACCGCCCGTACCTCGTCGGCGCCTCCCCCGGCACGGACGAGGGTGGCCAGCCGCGTGGCCGGGTCGAGTCGCCGCATCACGACGAGGTGGTCGCACACCTCGCCGTCGGTGCCGCGCACCTCGGCGACGCCCAGGTACACGTCCGGGGCGAGGCGGCGGTTCAGGTCGACCTCACGCTCGCAGTCCACGCGGCGGCGCTCCACGGTGGTGTGGTCGAGGAAGGCGGTGCGCAGCGGCTTGTACCGCTTGTAGGCCCGGTCGCCGTCGAACACGACGGTGGAGATGTGGGTCTCGACGATCGCAGCGGGCAGGTCGCGAGGAACCGGGGCGGGCACCGTCCCATCATCGCCGCCCCACTGGGGAGATCGCAGAGGCGAAGGTCACGTCCGCGGCCTCTGGGAACGGGTCGGAGTCCCCATTGGCAGCTGGGAGGGCGGGGTCAGCCCCGCCCGGTCTGCTCGCGATCGCGGCGCTCGGACAGGCGGGTCGCGAAGACCGCAGCCTCGGTGCGGCGGCTCATGCCCAGCTTCGAGAGCAGGTTCGACACGTAGTTCTTGACCGTCTTCTCGGCCAGGAACATGCGCTCACCGATCTGGCGGTTGGTGAGCCCTTCGGCGATCAGGTCGAGGATGCGGCGCTCCTGGGTCGTGAGCGACGACAGCTCGTCGTCCTCGGGGGTGCGCAGCCGCTCGAGCACTCGCTCGGTGAGGGCCGGGTCGAGCAACGACTCGCCCGCTCCGACGCGCCGGATGCCGCCCACCAGGTCGGTGCCCTTCACCTGCTTGAGCAGATAGCCCGCGGCACCGGCCATGATCGACGCGAAGAGGGCCTCGTCGTCGGCGAACGACGTGAGCATCAGGCACTGGATCTCGGGGTGCTTCGAGCGGATGTCGCGGCACACCTCGACGCCGTCGCCGTCCGGCAGGCGGACGTCGAGGACGGCGACGTCGGGCCGGGTGGCCGGGATGCGGCCGTAGGCCTCCTCGGCGGTGCCCGCCTCGCCCACGACCTCGAGGTCGTCCTCGGCCTCGATCAGGTCGCGTAGACCACGGCGGACAACCTCGTGGTCGTCGAGCAGGAACACACGAACGGTCATGGGCACAGTCTGGCCCGTTCCCCACCTTCTCGCCGGGAGAGCCCCGTCGATAACCTCGCCGTCGTGTCCGTGCCCGCAGTGCCCTCGAGCATGCAGGAGCTGCTCGAGGCCGTCGCCGCCGTGGGCGCCGACCTCGACCTCCCGTCGATGCTGCAGCGCATCGTCGTGGCTGCGGCCGGTCTGGCCGATGCCCGCTATGGCGCGCTCGGGGTCCTCGACGAGGCGGGTACCGCCCTGTCCGAGTTCATCACCGTGGGGCTCGACGACGCGCAGCGCCGGGCCATCGACCACGAACCCAAGGGCCACGGGGTGCTGGGCCTGCTCATCGTGGGCCACGAGCCCATCCGGCTCCCCGACATCGCCAAGCACCCCGACAGCTACGGGTTCCCCCCCGGGCACCCGCCGATGACGTCGTTCCTCGGGGTCCCGCTCCGGGTGCGCGACGAGGTGTTCGGCAACCTCTACCTCACCGACAAGCGCTCGGGTGACGGGTTCACCGAGCTCGACGAGCTATTGGTGGTGGGCCTGTCGGTGGCCGCCGGCGTGGCCATCGAGAACGCCCGCCTGCACGCCCGGGTACAGGCCGCGGCCATCGTCGAGGACCGCGAGCGAATCGCCCGCGACCTGCACGACACCGTGATCCAGCGCCTCTTCGCCACGGGGCTGTCCCTGCAGGCGGCCATCCGGCTGGCCGAGCGCCCCGAGGTGGTCGACCGGATCGAGGCCGCGGTCGACGACCTGGACATCACCGTCAAGCACATCCGCACCGCCATCTTCGGTCTCGAGTCGTCGAGGCGACGGCAGGTGAAGGGCGCCCGCGCCGAGGTGGTCTCGCTCTGTCGTGAGGCCGCCGGTCCGCTGGGCTTCGAGCCACGGGTCACCTTCGACGGGCCCATCGATGCCTCGGTGCAGGGCTCCTTGGCGGTGGACCTGCTCTCCGCGGTCCGGGAGGCGCTGAGCAACGTGGCCCGTCATGCCCACGCGTCGCGGGTGGACGTGCGGCTGTACGTGGCGGATCACCACCTCAGCCTCGTGGTCATCGACGACGGACGCGGCCTGCCCGCCGACCTTGCCACCGGTGGTCGTGGCCTGCACAACCTGCGCGAGCGGGCCCAACGCCACGGGGGCTCGTTCGGCGTCGGCCCCGCGACACCGACCGGCACCCGCCTCGAATGGCGGGTGCCGGTGGGCTGAGCCTCCGCCCGTGGCTCAGGGGCCCGTGTGGGCGGGAGGTCGCGCCCGCAGCCGGCAGCCGGCGACGACATCGGTCGGCACCGCGATGATGCGCTGGTCGCGACCCGCGGCCCACCAGCCGTCGTCGGCGAAGTCGGGCTCGGCGACGGCATCCGTGTCGGTGTCGGCCTCCGTGTCGGTGATGTCGCGGGCCAGCCCGGTGACGACCACGCACCACCCCCAGGGGTAGGTGGGACCGAGCGCGTCGACCTCGAAGGACACCACCGCGTCTCGCGCCGCGCGGTGGAGGCGACAGCCGGCCTGGGCCCGGAAGACCACCTGGTCGCGCCACAGGCGGTAGTCGACGGGCACCACCACCGGGAGCGCCCCCGACGTGACGCCGACCCGGCCCACGGTGGCGGTGCCGAGCAGCGCCAGGCACCGGCGCCGGGTCAGGACCTCGCCGCCGCTCTGGTCGAAGTCGATCGGGCCGAAGCGGGGGGCGGTGACGCTGAGGTCGGGCGGGCCCACGACCTCGTCATCGAGACCGTGCGACCCGAGCGTCCGGCGACGCGCGACGAACTCGCAGGCCTCCACGACGTCGTCGTCGAGCTCGACGCAGTGGGCGGCCCAGGCGGTGAAGGGGCTGGCCAGCGGTGTCCCGGCCAGCACCAGTGGGACACCCCGGTGCACCAGATCGATCAGCCGCTCCTCGCACCACGGCACGCTCGAGAGGGCCCGGCCGGGGATGGACAGCACCACGTCGACGGTCTCGGCCTCGAAACGGCGCACCGTCGTGTCCGGCCACATGAACGGGGTGCCGCTCTCGGGGGTGACGTGGCTCACGATGTGGCCCGCGGCGGCCAGCGCGACCGTGGCGGTGCCCACGGCCGGGGGGTCGGATCCCACGATCATCACGTGCATGGCATCACCGGTCACGACTCGTTCGTCCGTGGTGACGGGATCACCGCCACCGGACGATGCGCGTGTTTCGTGCAGTACGAGCTGACCGAGCCCAGGAGCAGGCCGGCGAACCCACCCCGTCCCCGCGAGCCGACCACCAGCAGGTCGGCGTCCTCGGACAGCTCCAACAGCACGTGTCGGGGGTGACCGTGCGCGGCCTCGCCGGTGACGGTGACGCCGAGGGCCTCGGCCTCGTCGGCCACCCGCGCGAGGATCCTGGCCAAGGTCTCCGAGGCGCCCTGGGCCAGGGCGGCGATGTCGACCGGCAGCGGCTCGACGCCGAGCGCCCCGGTCGCGGGCACCTCCCACGCCAGCACCGCGGTGACGTCCCAGTGGTGGGCGGCCGCCTCCCGGACCGCCCAGCGGAGGGCCCGCTCGGCGCCGGGTGAGTCGTCGACGCCGACGACGATGACGCCGGGAGAGGCCTGGGACCGACCGCCGGTCTGCGGGGTGTCACCCATGGCTCGACGCTACGGGCCTGCCGCGGCGGGGGGCAGGGGCGAAAGTCCCGATCTCGCGCTTGCTGATGGCAGCGCCCCTCCGTAGCCTTCGATCGGTCCCCATGGAGTCCGTCGTCCACCTCCGCGCCGCGGTCTCGCTGCTCGGGCGCTTCCCCGCCCTCGCCGGCGTCGACCTCGACGTCGGTCGGGGTGAGACGGTCGTGCTCCAGGGCCCGAACGGGGCGGGGAAGACCACCCTGCTGCGGTTGTGCGCCGGCCTGGCGCCGGTGGCGTCGGGCACGGCGGTGGTGCTGGGCCACGACCTCGTCGTCGACCGGAGGGCGGTGCGGCGCCACGTGGGGCTGCTCGGCCACGAGACCCACCTGTACGACGAGCTCACCGTGGCCGACAACGTGACGTTCTGGGCCAGGGCGGCCCGGGCCGAGACGAGCGATGCCGAGGCGGCGATGGCCCGGCTGGGCCTCGACGGCCGCCTCGCCGGCGTGGCCGTCGGCCGGCTCTCGGCCGGCCAGCGCCGGCGCACGGCCCTGGCGGTGCTGGTCGCGCGCCGGCCCGAGCTGTGGCTGCTGGACGAGCCCCACGCCGGCCTCGACCAGGACGGCCGCGACCTGCTGGACGGCCTCATCCGCGACGCCACCACGGCCGGCGCCACGGTGATGATGGCCTCCCACGAGCTCGACCGGGTGCAGGGCCTGGCCCCCCGGGTGGTGCACATCGCGGGTGGGGCGGTCGTCGCCGACCACCCGGCCGGCGACCTCGCCGACAGCACCGAGGTGGCCCGTGTTCCGTGACGCCGCCCTGGTCGCCGGGAAGGACCTGCGTCTCGAGTGGCGCTCGCGCGTGGCCACCAACCAGGTCGCCCCGTTCGCGATCCTCGTGCTGATCCTGTTCGCGTTCGCCCTCGACCCTGATCGGGGCATCCTCGAGCGGGCCACCGCCGGCCTGTACTGGGTCACCGTCCTGTTCGCCGCCCTGCTGGCGCTGTCCCGCGCCTTCTCGGTCGAGGCCGCCGACGGCAACCGCGACGCGCTGCGCCTCTCGGGCCTCGACCCGGCCGGCATCTTCCTCGGCAAGGCCGCCGCCGTCGCGGTGGAGCTCCTCGCCCTCGAGGTGCTGCTGCTGGCGGGTGTGATGGTGCTCTACAACGCCGAGGTGCACGGCATGGGGCTCGTGGCGGTCACCTGCGTGACCGCGACCGCGGGGCTGGCGGCCAGCGGTAGCCTCTACGGCGTGCTCGCCGCCGGCTTGCGGGTGCGGGAAACCCTGCTCCCGCTCCTGTTGTTGCCAGTGGCGGCGCCCGTCCTCATCGGGGCGACGCGGGCATTCGAGGCCGCGTTCTCCGGCACCACGGGCGAAGGCTGGTCGTGGTGCACGCTGCTCGCAATCTTCGCCGTCATCTACACCGTGTTCGGGGTGCTCGCCTTCGGGCCCCTCTTGGAGGAGTCATGAATCGAGACGCTGCGCAGCGCGGCGGTGCGGCGACACAGACCGAACCGGGCGCTCCGGCGGGCACGGGGTCGCCCTTCACCCGGGTGCTCGGTGCGGTCTGTCTGGTGGGCATCGCCGCGCTGTTGGCCTTCGGGCTGGTGTGGAGCGCGCCCGACGTGGTGCAGCGCGACGCCGTACGGATCATGTACGTCCACGTCCCGGTGTCGATCGTGGCCTTCCTGGCCTTCGGGGTCACCGCCCTCGGCAGTGCCCTGTACCTGTGGAAGAAGTCCCGCTTCTGGGACCTCACCGCCGGCGCGTCCGCGGAGGTCGGGGTGGTGTTCACCTCGCTCACCCTGCTCACCGGCATGTTGTGGGGCCGGCCCACCTGGGGGGTCTACTGGGTGTGGGACGCACGGCTCACCACCACCGCGCTGTTGCTGGTGCTGTTCCTCGGCTACCTGGCGGTGCGCCGCATCCCGTCCGAGCCCGACGTCCGGGCCAAGCGGGCGGCCATCGCCGGGCTCATCGCCTTCGTCGACGTCCCCATCGTCCACTACTCCACCGTGTGGTGGCGCACCCTGCACCAGGGCCCGACCATCACCCGCCTCGACCCCCAGATCGACGGGCTGATGCTGTTCAGCCTGATGCTCGGGATGGTGGTGATGCTGCTCGTCTACCTGTGGCTGCTGGTCCACCGCTTCCGCCTGGCCTACCTGGAGTCGCAGGTGGAGGACCTGGGCCTCGACGTCGCCCTGGCCGAGCGCCGCGCCGAGGCGGGCTCCGCCGGCGGGCGCCCGGCGGTGGACGCAGCCACCACGCCGGCGGGCACCTCGGTCGCCCCGCCGGCGCCACTCGTGTCCACGGGGGAGGAGCGATGACCGACGCCGGCTACGTGGCCGCGGCCTACCTGGCGGTCTTCGGCACGATCCTGCTCTACACGCTGTGGGTGCTCATCCGAGGCCGGCGGCTCAGCCGCCAGGTGGCACCGGAGGACCGTCGATGGCTGTGACGCCTCCGCCTCCGCCCCCGTCGGCCGGCGCCGACGAACTGGACGAGGACCTGCCGCCCGTCGACCTCGCCCCCCGCCCTGTCCGCACCGGCCGCCGTCGCACGCTGCCGGTGGTGCTGGCGCTGCTGGGGGTGCTGGGCGCACTTGCCTTCATCGCGGTGAAGAGCCTCGGCGACGCCTCGATGTTCTTCTACAACGCCGACGAGGCGGTGGCGCACCGCGACGACCTGGGCGATCGGCGCTTCCGCCTGCAGGGCACGGTGGAGGAGGGCTCGGTCCACCAGACCGCGGGCACGGTCGAGTTCGTCGTCTTCTTCGGTGGGGCCGAGGTGGACGTCGTGCACCAGGGTGATCCGCCCGAGCTGTTCCAGCCCAACATCCCCGTGGTGCTCGAGGGCCGGTGGGACGGCGACCACTTCGCGAGCGACCGCATCATGGTCAAGCACTCGTCGTCCTACGCGGAGGAGAACCCCGACCGCCTGGAGCCCGTCGACGCACCCGCCGCCGACGACCCCTCCGGCGGCGAGGGGTCCTCGGCCGACCCGTCCGCCGGCGCCGACACCCCGTGATCCCTCGATGAACGTCGCCCTGGGCTCCGCCGCGCTGTTGTTCGGCCTCGGGGCGTCGGTGCTCGGCGTCATCACCCTGGCGGTGGGCCTGGCCAAGGACCGGCCGAAGCTGCTGGTGTTGGGTCGCAGCTACGCGCTGTTGGCGTTCGTGGGCGCGATCCTCGCCTTCGCGGTCATGGAGCGGGCCCTCATCACCCGTGACTTCACCGTGGCCTACGTGGCGCAGCACGGCAGCTCGAAGACGCCGCCGTTGTTCAACTTCGCCACCCTCTGGGCCGCGCTCGAGGGCTCGATCCTGCTGTGGACGCTCATCCTCACCGGCTACCTGATGGCCATGATCCGGAAGTTCCGCGATCGCCTGGTCGACCCGCTCGTGGGCTGGGCCAACCTCACGATGCTGGTGATCTGCACGTTCTTCTTCGGGCTGATGGTGACGGTGGCCAAGCCCTTCGAGCTGTTCAACCCGGGCCCGGGCTTCGACGGGCCCGGGCCCAACCCGCTCCTGCAGAACCACATCCTGATGGCGTTCCACCCGCCGATGCTCTACCTGGGCTACGTGGGCTTCAGCGTGCCGTTCGCCTTCGCCATCGCCGCGCTCGTCACCGGCCGGCTGGGCGAGGGCTGGCTGGTCGAGACGCGGCGCTGGACGCTGTTCGCCTGGGGCTTCCTCACGGTGGGCATCGTGCTGGGTGCCTGGTGGTCCTACGAGGTGCTGGGGTGGGGTGGCTACTGGGCGTGGGACCCGGTCGAGAACGCGTCGTTCCTGCCGTGGCTCACCGGCACCGCCTACCTGCACTCGGTGATGGTGCAGGAGCGGCGGGGCATGCTGCGGGTCTGGAACCTGTCGCTGCTGTGTGCCACCTTCTCGCTCACCATCCTCGGCACCTTCCTCACCCGCTCGGGGGTGCTCGACTCCGTCCACGCCTTCACCGAGTCGGGCATCGGGCCGGCCATCCTCGGCTTCTTCGCCCTCACGGTGGCCGTCACCGTCGGGCTCATCGCGTGGCGGGGCGACCAGTTGCGCTCACCGGGGCGGATCGACTCGCCGCTGTCGCGCGAAGGCGCCTTCATGGCCAACAACCTGCTGTTCGCCGCGTTCGCCTTCGTGGTGCTGCTCGGCACGGTGTTCCCGCTGATCGTCGAGGCGGTCAACGGCGACCGCATCTCGGTCGGCGTGCCCTACTTCAACCGCATGACCATGCCGATCGGGCTCACGTTGCTCTTCCTCATGGCCATCGCCCCCGTGCTGCCCTGGCGCAAGGCCAGCACCGAGTTGTTGCGGCACCGCCTCTACTGGCCGGCGTGGGTGGCCACCGGCACCCTGGTGGTGGCGGTGCTGATCGGTGCACGGGGCCTGGCGCCGCTGCTGGCGTTCTTCCTCGGCGGGTTCGCGGCCGGCTCGGCGATGCGCCAGGTGGTGCTGGCCACCCGCCGGCAGGGCTGGCGGGGCCTGGTGGGCCGGGCCAACGGCGGCATGATCGTGCACCTCGGCGTGGTGATCATCGCGGTGGCGTTCGCGGCCAGCCAGAGCTTCGCCCACCAGGGTGAGTTCCGGCTCTCCCCGGGCGACTCGGCCACGGTCGCGGGTCACCGGGTGACCTTCCTGGGCGTCGAGACGGTCGAGCGCCCCGAGAAGGTGGTGGTGCGGGCGCGGGTGCGGGTCGACGACGACGGCGTGTTCACCCCCGCGCTGAACCGCTTCCAGTTCGGGAGCCAGGCCATCGGCACCCCGTCGGTGCGGGTGGGCGTCGCGAACGACGTGTACCTGGCCCTGCTGGCGTTGCCCGGCCAGGACGAGACCGGGCCCGGCAACGGTGGGGCCACGGGCGATGCGACCACGGGCGCGGCGGCAGACGGCGACACGCCCGCCGACGCCGTGTTGTTGCGGGTGATCGTGCAGCCGCTGATCGTCTGGCTGTGGATCGGCGGTGGCGTGATGGCCGCCGGCACCGTCCTGGCCGCGTGGCCCGGCCGTCGCCGCAAGCCCACCGACCCCGTGTCCGCGCCCATCGCGCTCGCCGCGGCGCCTCCCGGACGTGGCGGGGGTGGCGGCGCTGATGGGGCGGGCGGTGATGACGGCGAGGCCCCGTCGGCCGCCGAGCCCGCGACGGTGGGCTCGTGAGCCCGAGGAACGAGGGCGAGCCCCCGCGCCGGCGCGGCCCCATCTTCTTCGTGGCGCTCGGGGTGGCGGTGGTGCTCGCCGTGTTCGTGGCGGTGCTGGCCACCCGCGAGCCCAGCCAGGACCGCACCGCCGACAGCCCCCTGGTGGGCGAGGTGGCCCCGCCGGTGCAGGGTGAGTCGCTCACCACCGGCGAGCCGTTCGACCTGGACTCGCTCCGGGGCCAGTGGGTGGTGGTCAACTTCTTCGCGACCTGGTGCGTACCCTGTCGGGTGGAGCACCCCGAGCTGCTGTCGTTCAGCCGCCGTCACGCGCAGGCGGGGGACGCCTCGGTGGTGAGCGTGGTCTTCGACGACGACGCCGACGAGGTGCGCCAGTACTTCGAGGACAACGACAGCACCTGGCCGGTGATCGACGGGTCGGGCACGGGGGTGATCCTCGACTACGCGGTGGCCCAGGTGCCGGAGTCGTTCATCGTGTCGCCCACCGGGTACGTGGTGGCCAAGGTGAGTGGTGGCGTCACCAGCCTCGGCCTCGATCAGCTGCTCCAGCGGCTCTCGGGTGAGGCGTCGGGCACCTCGTCGTCGGACACATCAGGCGACACGTCAGGCGGCTCGTCGGGTGGCCCCTCGTCGGGTGGCCCGTCGTCCGGAGGCGAGTCCTCACCGTGACCGCGACCGGCGCAGGCACCGCAGGCGGGGCCGGCGCGCCTGACGCCGCGGCGAGCCGCCGGGGTGCCCGCTCTCCCTGGTTGTGGGTGCTGATGGGGGTGGTGATCCTGGGGGCCCTGGCGGTGGGCACCCGCCCGGACGACTCACCGCGCACGAACGAGGAGCGCAGCCACGCGCTGGCCGACGGCCTGAAGTGCCCGACCTGTCGGAGCCAGTCGGTGGCCGACTCGGATGCGCCGGTGTCGAAGGAGATCCGCTCCGAGATCACCAGGCGCATCGAAGCGGGCGACTCCGATGCCGAGATCCGCGCGTACCTCATCGGTCGGTTCGGCGAGGACGTGGTGCTCACGCCGTCGGCCAGCGGCGTGACCGGGCTGGTGTGGATCCTCCCCGTGGTGCTGCTGGTGGTGGGGGCCGCGGCGCTGGCGCTGGCGTTCCGCCGCTGGCGTGAGCGCTCGCCCGTGGCGGTCACCGACGACGACCGGGAGCTGGTCGAACGGATCCGCAAGGTGATGGAGGAGGACCGGCCGGCGTGACCAGCGTCAGCAGGCCACGCCGCCACGGACGCAACCCCGAGGGTGCGGCGCCCGAGCCCGAGCCGGCGGCAGACCGCCCGCTCCCGCCACTGAGCGAGGACGACCGTCGCTCCAGGTCGGGATCGAAGGCGCCCAGCCGCCGAGCAGCCAAGGCCGGCCCCGATCCGCGCGGCCGGGACGCGGAACGGGGGGCCCTCGTCGAGCAGCGCGACTTCCTGCTGGCGTCCCTCGACGACCTCGACCGCGAGCTCGAGGCGGGCGACATCGACGACGACGACTACCGGGCGCTCCGCGACGACTACACCGCACGGGCCGCCGCGGTGGTTCGGGCGCTGGAGCGCCATGACACCACCCCGGTGGGCACGGCCGCCGCCGGCTCCCGTCGGCTGCGCACGGTGGCCGTGAGCGCGGCGGTCGTGGTGTTCGCGGTGGTGGCCGGTGTGGTGATCGCCGACAACTTCGGGCAGCGCACGCCGGGCGAGAGCGTCACCAGCGCCGGCCCGACGAGCAACCGGGAGAAGGTCTCCCAGGCCCAACAGCTCGAGGCCAGCGGTGAGGCGGCCGAGGCGATACGCCTCTACGACGAGGTGCTCGACAGCGATCCCGAGAACGCCGACGCCCTCACCTACAAGGGGTGGCTGCTGGTGCGGGCGGGCAGCTCCGAGGACAGCGCCCAGGGCACCCAGCTGGTGGTCGAGGGCATGGCCCTGCTCGACCAGGCCATCGCGGCCCGCCCGGGGTTCGCCCCGCCCCATGTCTTCAAGGCGGTCGCCCTGCGCAACCAGGGCGAGGCCGAGGCCGCGCTGGCCGAGTTGGACGCCGTCGACCCCACCCAACTCTCGGCCTTCGCCGGCCTGGTGACCAACCTGCGCCAGGAGCTCGAGGCCCAGGTCGGCACCGGGAGCCCGGCCGGCGGCAACGGCGTCACGCCGACCACGACCGGCGCGCCATGATGGCCGGGTGACCATCCGCATCGGTGGGGGACAGGGGTTCTACGGCGACGGGCACGCACCGGTGGCCGACCTGCTCGACGCGGGCGTCGACTACCTGGTGTGCGAGGCGCTGGCCGAGCTGACCCTCGCCATCCTCGCCAAGGACCGGCTGAAGGACGAGTCGCTGGGCTACACCCGTGACCTGCCGCTGTACGTGGCCGCGGCGGCGCCCTACCTGCTCGACGGCCGCACCCGGCTGATCACCAACGCCGGTGGGATCAACCCGATCGCGGCCGGTCGGGCCGTGGCCGCGTTGGCCCAGCAGGCCGGGGTGGGGGGTGTGCGGGTCGCCACGGTGGTCGGTGACGACGTGCGCCCGCGGGCCGCGGAGCTGGGCCTGCCCGACGACGCCATCTTCGCCAACGCCTACCTCGGGGCCCGTCCGATCGTGGAGGCGCTCGACGCCGGGGCCGACATCGTCATCACCGGCCGGGTGGCCGACGCATCGCTGTTCCTGGCCCCCCTCATCCACGAGTACCGGTGGGCGTGGGACGACTGGGACCGCCTCGCCGCCGGGGTCACCGTGGGGCACCTGCTGGAGTGCAGCGGGCAGGTCACCGGCGGCAACTACTCGGGCCCGTGGTGGGAGAACCCCGATCCGCTGCGTATCGGCTTCCCGATCGGCGAGGTGGACGAGGACGGGTCGATGGTGCTGACCAAGCCCGACGGCACCGGGGGCATGGTCACGTTCGACACGGTCCGCGAGCAGCTCCTGTACGAGGTCCACGACCCCACCCGCTACCTGAACCCCGACGTCGTGGCCGACTTCACCGCGGTCACCCTCGACGACCTGGGCGACGACCGGGTGCGGGTGTCGGGGGCGAGGGGCCGGCCGGCGCCGTCGACCTACAAGGGCCTCGTCTGCACGCCGGCCGGATGGGCCGGCGAGGCGCGGTTCGGTTACTCGTGGCCCGACGCCGAGGCCAAGGCCCGGGCCGCGCTGTCGTTCCTGCGCCGCCGTGCCGAGGGCGCGGGCCTGGCCATCGACGAGTGGCACGAGGAGTACTTCGGCGTCAACGCCTACGGTGGCGACACCGTCGACCTCGGCGCGGCCTCGGAGCCCCCCGAGGTGATCGGTCGCCTGGCCTGGCGGGCGGCCGACAAGGACGTCGTGGCCGCGGTGAGCCGTGACGCCGGCGTGCTGGGCCTGTCTGGCCCGCCCACCATCACCGGCACCGGTCGGGCGCGGGACGGCCGTCCCTCGCAATTGCTGGCGGTCGACTCGTTCCTCGTCGATCGGGCGTCGGTCGACGCCGGGGTGCGGGTCGAGGTCGACTCCATCTGAGGCTCGAGTTCCGGGACTCGTGGTCGTCCCGCCGCGTGCGACGAGCAGGGGTTAGGGTTCGCGCTGAACACGCACGGCCTCCGGGTCCATCAGGTGAAAGAAGGAACCGCACATGTCAGACGCCCCACCGCCGCCGAGCCCAGATCCCAACGTGCCGCCGCCCGCGGCCAGCGCTCCGCCGCCGGTCGCGCCCTACCAGGCCGGTGCCGCTCAGGTGCCCGCGGTGGGCCCCGACGGGCTCCCGTTGAAGTCCAAGATGGTGGCCGGCCTGCTCGGCATCTTCGTGGGCGGTCTCGGCATCCACAACTTCTACCTGGGCTACACCAACAAGGCGATCATCCAGATCATCGTCACCCTGGTCACCTGCGGCTTCGGCGCGATCTGGGGCCTGGTCGAGGGCATCTTGATCCTCACCGGCTCGCCCAACTACTCCACCGACGCCGACGGACGGCCGCTGGCGCAGTAGGACCAGCACCGCACGCAGGCTCGTCAGGGGGCGGGCAGGTACCGCCCCCTGACGAACCGGCGGCCATCGTGGGTGAGCACCCACGTGGAGCCCTTCTTCGCGTCGCGGCCGGTTGCGTCCATGCCCTCCGCGATCAGCCGGTTGACCACGTCGGGTATCACGTCACCGTGGCTGCACAGGGCCACGTCGATCCCCGAGACCGAGTCGAGCAGGGCCAGGGCCTCGCTCGCCGGAGTGCCCTCCATCAGCGCCGGCGCCTCCTCGATGGTGAGCCCGAGGTGCGCGGACAACGGATCGAGCGTCTGGCGGCACCGCACGGCCGGGCTGGTGAGCAGTCGGGTGATGCCCTTGTCGCCCAGCAGGCCCACCAGCGCCTGGGCCTGGTCGAACCCCTTGTCGGCGAGCGGCCGCAGCACGTCGTCGTGGGCCCAGACGTTGCGGCTCAGCGCGTCGGCGTGGCGGACGAGGTAGACGGTCAACGGGGCGCAGGAGTGGACGAGCGGCTGCCGGGGAGCATCCACAGAATGTATTCGCTGCGCCCGCCCCAACCGTCACCGTGCGCCTACAGGGACCCGTCCGCCGATGGTCTGTTCGATCGTCGCCCGCGGTGCGAGCGCTAGCGTGGCGCGGTGCCCCGGATCCAACTCCGTGACCTGTGCGGCGCCCGGTCCGGCGACAAGGGTGACATCAGCGACGTGTCGCTGTTCGCCGACGACCCCGTCGCCTACGACGCGATCCGGGCCGAGGTCACCGCGGCGCGGGTGAAGGCCCACTTCGGCTCGCTGGTGAACGGCCCGGTCGAGCGCTTCGAGGCGCCCAACGTGTGGGCGCTCAAGTTCGTCCTGTACGACGCCCTGGGCGGCGGCGCCCCCCGGTCGCTGCGGGCCGACAACCTGGGGAAGACCTTCGGCGCGGCCCTGCTGCGCATGTGGATCGACGTCCTCGACGACGTCGCCGCGAACGCTTCCCGGCGGCCGCGAGCGCCCGTCCCGCGCTAGCCGCTCAGGCCCGCCTCCGTCACTGTCATCCTGTGAACCGCGGTCCCACTGCGGCAGGGAGCGCCGGCGTCGCATCCGGCGGGGGCGCAGCCGGGATGGCTGCGTCCATAGCTCCGGCGACTGCGGCCGTGAGGTTGCCTTCGGGGTCGTCGCAATTGAGGGTGAACACCATGACCCCACCCAGGCGCTCGTTGTGGACGTAGGTCGTCTTGGCGGAGATCGACTCGGGATCGTCGTAGCTGATCGCGGTGCTCGTCGCCTCATCCCACAACCACGGTGAGGCCGCCCCTTCGTTCCAGGTCCGGGTCGACGAGGCCAGAGCCGGACCGAGGTCGTGGTAACAGTGCTGCTGGTACGCGTCGTCCTGGGAGCGGTCGAAGGGCTGCCAGATGCCGTTGTTCCGCGGTCGCACGTGCTTGTACTGGACGCCGTAGAACGGCAGCCCCATGACGATCTGGTGGTCGGGGACGCCGGCCTGGCGGTAGAGCTCCCTCGACACGACGATGTTCGGGAACTTGGCGAGCAGGAAGGTGGCTCCGGTGGGGACCGAGAGCGGCGCGTTGAAGCCGGTGACGCCCTCGGCGGCGGTCAGTGGGCCCGCCGAGTCGTAGGCCATGACGTTGTACCAGTCGACGGATTGGCTGACGGCGGCAAAGTCGATCCAGGGCGGCACGGCCTGCACCCAGGCGGAGGGCGTGTCCATCGACAGGAAGTGGTGGCCCGTGCCCAAGGCGTCCAGCGCGGATCGCAGCCCGGCCATGAACGGCGTGAGGTTGGCCTTGTCGGTGGGTCCGTCGGGGAACTCCCAGTCGACGTCGAGTCCGTCGAAGCCCAGCCGGTCGATGAGGGCGGCGCACGAGCTCGCGATCCGCTCCGTCAGCCTCGGTGACGCCGCCGCTCGCGACCATTGGTCGCCGCCGAGCCCGATCGACAGCATGACGTTCAGGTTCGGGTGCGTCGCCTTGAACTCCGCGAGTTGCGCGAACTCGGCGTCGTCCTCGGCGCTCGGGCTGCAACCGTCGTGGAGGTTCGCGGTCACGAAGTCGATCAGGTGGGTCACCCGTGACAGGGTCGACTCGGGAAGCGGACCGATGCTGACGTAGAACCCCACGATCCGGTCGGTGGTCGGCGGCGCGGTGGATGCTGCGACGGGTGGGGGTGCTCCGGGGGCGACGAGCACCGATGCGACGCCGACGAGCACCGCCGCCAACCTACGAGCGGGCCGGCGCAGGACGAACACGCGGCGGTCCTCATCACGGCGATACATCGCATGACCCTGACATGCAGCAGTAGCGCGCTGGCAGCCTGCTTCCCCCTGGGCTGGCGTTCGCTGGACCAAGAGGCTCGCTACCCACGCGCTACCAGCCGTTCGCCTGATGTTCCGATGATCGCCGTGTGACGGTAGGGGGGCCTCGCGTGGTATCCGAAGACGACGTCCAGATCGGTGTTCTGGGCCCACTGATGCTGACCATAGCGGGGCACCCCATCAGCGACATTCCGGGCCAGGAGCGGGCGATCCTCAGCTTGCTTGCCATGCGGGCCGACCGTCCGGTCCCCGTGGGGGAGGTCGCGCGCGCTCTGTGGAACGATCAGCTCCCCAAGTCGTCACGCAAGAGCGTTCAGGTTCTCGTCTACCGCACCCGTCGCCGGATCGAGCGGGCCGTACACGCGGAGATGCCAGCCCTGATCGACACCGAGGGGGAGTCCTACCGCCTCCGGGTCTCGGCCGATCGGGTCGACGTGCTGCGCTTCGAATCACTCATCGCGACCGCACGGGCCACCGTCGACCAGCACGCGACGCTGGACGCCCTCGACGAGGCCCTCGGTCTCTGGCGGGGAGATCCGGTGCCGGACCTCGACGACATCGATGTAGGCGACGCCGTGCGGGCGCGCCTCGGTGAGATGCGGCTCGGCGCGCAGGAGGACCGGTTCGAGGTCCTGCTGGGCCTCGGGCGCCATGCTGAGGTGATCGCTGAGGTCGAGTCGGCGCTCGCCGCTCACCCGCTGCGCGAGCGCCGGTGGGCTCAGCTCATGACCGCGCTCTACCGTTCCGGCCGTCAGGCCGATGCGCTGCGTGCCTACCAGCGCATCCGCTCGACGCTCATCGAGGAGCTCGGCATCGAGCCCGGCCCAGACCTCCGTCGCCTCGAGGCGTCGATCATCGCCCACGACCCGGCGCTCGACGTGGACCACCAGCAGCGCGGTGCGGGCGGTGGACACCTGCCTGACCTCGCGACCCAACCGGCTGACGCGAACCGCGTCGAGTGGGCCGAGCAACACCGAGACGTCGCCTTCGTCGACCGTATTGGCGAGATGGAGCGGACCCGGCGCGTCTGGGAGAAGGTTCGGCGCGAGCAGGTCGGTGGGATGGTCATCCTGTCCGGCGAATCCGGCGTGGGCAAGACCCGCCTGGCGGCTGAGGTGGCGATCGACGCGTCCGCCGATGGCGCCGTGGTGCGAGCCGGGCGCTGCGCGGCGGATGTCGCCTACTCGGCCCTCCGCGAAGCGTTTCCCGAGGTCCCCACCCCCTCGCTCGGCCGCCGTTCCAGCGACCATTCCGAGTCGATGACCTCGGTGGAGTACGCCGCCGCATTGGTCGACCGGTTGGCCCAGGACTCGGGGATCGGGACCTTGCTGGTGATCGATGACCTGCACCACGCGGATCTCCCGTCCCTCTCCGTGCTGCGTAGGATCCTGGATCGGTTGCGCGGCGTCCCGGCCTTGATGCTGGCGACGTTCAATGACGATGAGATCCACCCACCCGGGCTCGTTGACCTACTCGCCGACCTGCACCGTGTGCGCTACCACGAGCGCATCACGCTCGGAGGGCTGGCTCCCGACGATGCCGTGTCCCTCATCGAGGCCCGGATCGGCGTGCCGGTCATGCCGGACACCCGCATGGCCCTTGCCGCCATCGCCCACGAGACCGGGGGCCGACCGCTTGCCCTGCTGGAGATGGCCGACCACCTGGTGACGTCGGGGGCCATCGCCGACGGCGAGTGGGTGTGCCCCGAGGCCGTCGGCATCGCCGCGGTCGGGCTGCCTGAGACGTTGGTGTCGTGCGTGCTCCGACGATTCGACCGTCTGCCGGAGGATGTGCGTCGCCTGCTCAGCGCGGTCGCGGTCGTCGGTGTCCGCTTCGACCTGCACGAGGCCGCTCTCGCCGGAGGCGTCGCCGCGGACGAGGCGCTCGATCTCCTCGACGCGGCCTTGGCCGCGCACTTGATCGTCGAGGTGCCCGGGTTCCCCGAGGGCTACGCCTTCACCACCGCCATCGAACGCCAGGTGCTCCTGGACCAGTTGTCACGGGGACGGCGCACTCGCATCGCGATGCGCCTCGCCGAGCACCGTGCCCCGGTCACCCTTGGCACTGCCGCCATGGCGGAGGCCGCGTCCCTCTTGCGGGCGGGCGACGTCTCCGAGGCGTGGGGCATCCTTCGGCGGGTCGCGGACGACGCTCGCGATGTCGGCGACCCGCACCTGCTGGCCGAAGCCGCGCTTGGCGCCAGCAGGGTTCTCACCCACCTCAGCGTGGGGTACCCACCTGCGATCGACCTGCTGCGCAACGCCCGAGATCAGCTCGAGCCCGGCGATCCGATTCTCCGCGAGGTGGAGACAGCGCTCATCCGTGAGCTGATGTGGGCGGGACGGTGGAGCGAGGCGATCGCCGTCTCAGCGCCGGCCGGCCTGGCGCCGACCGAGGTCGCCTGACCGCCGGGCGGGGCACCCGAACCCGCTGGCGCCTGAGACTGCTCGACTCAGGGCGCCGCAGCCTCAGGCGCTGACGCTTTGTGCGACGGGTGAGGGACCGCAGGGAGTGCCGATGCCCCGCGTCACCCTGCGGACCACGGCTCGCTACCTGGTCAGCGCCGCGATGTTGTCGCCGTGGGCCTCGTAGGAGGTGACGCGCGGTCCCCAGCCACGGCTGGTGAACCACTGGTGGAGGAGGCGGCCGTCCTGGCCGGCCACGAACAGGCGCAGCCCGAGGGCGCCGGGTGCCCCCGTCGAGGCCACCGCGGGGTTGCCGGCGAGCCTGCCACCGTGGTCCTCGTACGTCGTCAACGACGGGAAATATCCATCGGCGAAGAACTGGTGGTAGAGGCGGTTGTCCCGACCCCGCAGGAAGATATGCATGTTGAGGTCGTCAGGGGTGCCCGTGGACACCACCACGGGGCTGCCCTTGAAGTCGCCGCCGTGGTCCTCGTAGGTGGTGAGCGAGGGCACCCATGTACCGGCGAAGAACTGGTGGTAGAGCCGGCGGTCCCGCCCCCGGGCGAAGACCTGGAGGACGGTGTTGTCGGGGGGACCCGTGGACACGACCGCTGGGTCGCCGGCGAAGTCGCCCCCGTGGTCCTCGTAGGTGGTCATCGAGGGTCCCCATTCGCCGGCGAAGAACTGGTGGTAGAGCCGGCGGTCCCGGCCCCGGGCGAAGATGTGGAGGTTCACGTCGCCGCCGGGGGTGCCGGTGGACACGACTGCGGGGTTGCCCTTGAAGTCGCCGCCGTGGTCCTCGTAGGTGGTCATCGACGGGTTCCAGGTGTCGTTCTCGAAGGAGTGGTGGTAGAGGTGGCCGTCGCGGCCCCTCATGACCACGTGGAGGCCGAGACCATCGGGCGTGCCGGTGGACACCACCGCAGGATCGCCGACGAAGTCGCCGCCGTGGTCCTCGAACTCGGTCTGGCTCGGGCCCCAGCCGTCCTGGGACCACTTGTGGTAGAGGTGGCCGTCGGCACCACGGACGAAGATGTGCAGGACAGGGTTCGACCTCGAACCGGTCATCACCACCTGGGGGTTCCCGGCGATGCCCCCGCCGAGGTCCTCGAAGGTGGTCCGGCTCGGACCCCAACCCGAGGGCGGGCCGAAGGATTGGTGGTAGAGGTGCCCGTCCGTGCCCCGCACGAAGGTGTGGAGCTTGGTGATCCGGGGGCCACCGACCGACACGACCTGTGACGACGGCACCGATGCCGGCGCCACCACGGCACGGCTCGGTGTCGTTGCGGCCGTCGACGTCGAGGGCATGGCGATCGTCACGAGCGCCACCAGGGCGAGCGCCATGAGCATGGGCGTCCCAGGGTGGCGCCGCCGGCACGCTGGGGTTCGGGGTCGAGCGCGCCCGTCGCACGCTGCGAAGTGTCGTTCGTGCATCAGGCCATGTTCCACGGCGGTGGTTGCCGTCGGGTGGCTCCGAGGTGGCGCCGCGGGCGCACCGGTCGGCGGTGACGTGGCACCGACGCTCGACGTTCGGGGCACCGCCAGGTGAGGCCACCGTCGGGCAACCGCGTCGCTACCGCGACGTCACAGGGTACGGCCATGGCCAAGCGCGTCACGGTGGGGGCCGTTGGCGAGGCACCGTCGATCCTTCGGCTCGCAGCGTGCCTGTGGACCCGGCTGTCGAACTCGGGCACAGCCCGCATGGTGGCTGTGGGCGTCGTCATCTGCGCGATGTCGGTCACCGCTCGAGCGGTGGGCCAGACGCCCACCCTCGCGGCTGGCGCGGGCGCCGACCGGCCGGTGTTCCAGATGCCCTTCGCCTGCGGCGAGGCGTGGTACGCCACGTTCGACCCGGTGCACAAGGCGCTGCGCTGGAACGCCGCCCCCAGTGACGGCAACGCTGACGCGGGCCGGGCGGTGGTCGCCGCCGCCGCCGGCGTGGCCCGTGTCGGCCAACAGCCTGGTGGGTGGGGCAACTTCGTCGTCATCGATCACGGGAACGGCTGGAGGACGCGCTACGCCCACCTACGACGCGCCGGCCGGGTGACCGGCTCCGTGACGCAGGGCCAGGTCATCGGGTACGTGGGCACGAGCGGTCGGGCCGCCACCGCCGAGCTCGACTGGCAGCAGATCCACGCCCACGTGGCGCAGGTCCGGCTGTACGTCAACGGGGCAGCCGTCACCCCCGACGCCTCGCACGCGAGTACCAACCAGTGCCCCGTGGTGCGGCCCGACCACGACGGCGATGGCCACCCGACTTGAGGGCCCTCGAGAGGTGGCCCTACTCGCCGAGCAGGTCCCGGGCCACCTGGGCCCAGAGGCCGCGCATGAGCACCAGCGACTGCGGGTCGATGGCTTCGTCGTCGGCCGCATGCAGGTGGGACGACGTCGTGAAGGCGCCGATGGCGTCGGTGTGCAGCCCGAAGCCGTAGGTCACCTGCCCGCGCTGGCGCAACAGCCGTCCCGTGGTGGTCCCTGTGGTCATCGTGGGCCAGAGGTGCGCACCGGGGTAGCGCTGGTGCGAGGCCCGGGCCAACGCGTCGGCGAGCTCGCCGTCGACTGGTGACTCCGACCCCGGCGACCAGGACAGGCACTCGACGTGCACGCGGTCGGCCAGGTCGCCCAGCGCGTCGTGCACGACCGCGAGGCTGTCCTCGCGGTCGTCGCCGGGGAGCAGCCGGACGAGTACGTCGATGATCGCGCCTCCGGGCAGCGCCGCCGTGGTCGTCGCGCTGCGCACACCCATCACCGCGAGCGACGGGGAGGTGGCCGCGTGCATGGCCCGGGCGACCTCGGGCATGTCCATGACGTCGAGGATCCGGTCCAGGGACTCGGCATCGAGTAGCGAGGCCGCGGCGCTGCCGAAGCCCAGCCCCTCCACGGATCGCCGGTAGAGGTCGTTGATCCTCGGGCGCGGCCGGTACGCCTCCATGCGGGTGATCGCGGCGGCGGCCACCTGCGTTGCGGTCTGCACCCGGAACGGCAACGCCGAGTGCCCGGGCTCCCCCTCGATCGTAAGGCGATAGGTGGCGATGCTCTTCTCGGCCACGATCAGCGCGAGGCGGATCCCGTCGGCGCCCGGGATGGGCACCCCACCGTTCTCGGTGAGCACCCATCGGGCATCGAGGGCCTCAGGATGGTGCTCGAGCAGCCAAGCGACGCCGAGGCGGTCATCGGCCTCGCCGTCGGCCGCGGCCACGAAGGTGAGGTGGCCCGAGGGCGTGAACCCGCTGGAGGCGAGGTCGCGCAGGGCCAGTGCCATCGTGGCGAGGTGGGAGAGCATCGTCATCGCCCCGCGGCCCACGAGCAACCCGTCGTGCAGCTCGGCGGCGAAAGGATCGTGGTCCCAGGCCCCCTCGTCCGCCGCGGGGACGTCCGAGTGTCCCAAGAGCAGCAGGCCCGGTGCCGTCGGATCGCGACCGGCGAGACGGGCGACCAGGTTCACGCGGCCCGCGGCCGCCTCGTGGGTCGTCACCTCGATGCCGGGCACATCGAGGACCGCAGCCAGGGTCTCTGCGTTGCGAACCTCGCTGCCCGTCCGGGCCACCGGGTCGGTGACGCACCTGTTGCGGATCAGACGCTGGACGGTGGCCAGGGCCTCCTCGTCGCCGGACGTCTTCGCTCCCGTCGCTGGCCCGGTGGTCATCCACCGTCAGCGTACTCCCTGAGGCGGGCGCGGAACTTGGCCGGGTCTGACACGGTCGGCTCGGTGGTGGCCAGGAACTCCAGGACGGTGGCGACGAAGCGCTTCGGTTCCTCGACGTGGGGGAAGTGGCCGACGCCCTCGAACACCACGAGCGTGCTGCCCGGCATCGCCGCTGACGCCAGGCGACCGTGGCCCACAGGGATGATCGGGTCGTCGCCTCCCCAGACGATGAGGGTCGGGACGGAGTCGGCCAGGTAGATCCGGTCGTAGGCGCTCATGGACTGGCCCCGGATGTCGATCACGGAGCGAAGCGTGCGAACGAAGGCGCGACGGGTGTCGGGATAGGTCAACGACCGGTAGGCCAGCCACATCTCGGCGGCGTTCGGCGCGCGGACCCCACGCTGCACCACGAAGCGGCTGATCCTGTCCCCACAGTGGCGGGCGATCCCTGGGCACAACACGGGGAGGAGGAGGTCGATGCCGGGGATCGTGAACGCGCGCAGGAGCGCGGTCACCTCCCGCCCGAACCCACCGCTGTCGACGAGGACGAGGCGCTCGCAGGTTTCCGGGTGCTGGTACGCGAGCTGCATGGCCACGCCGCCGCCGAAGGACTGGCCGATCACCGTGGCGCGGTCGACGCCCAGCACGCCCAGCAGGTCGCGCATGCTCGATGCGTAGGCTCCGATCGAGTAGTCGCCCCGTGGCTTCGCCGACGCGCCGTGGCCGAGCAGGTCGGGCACGAGCACGCGATGGTTCCTGGCCAGACCGCGAATCGCCCCTCGCCACGACCTCCAATCGCCCGCCAAGCCGTGGATCAACAGGATCACCGGGCCCTCGCCGACGTCCAGGTACCTCACCTCGTGGCCGTGGATGCTCACCCGTCCGCGCGTGAGGGCGCGCCGCGCCGGTGCCGCCGCGGCATTTGGGTGTTTCAGCCCTCGTCGACGGCTGCGGGCTTCGAGCCTCGTCGGGGCGGACACCCTTGGGACGGTACGGCGGGGCCCTCGCGGGGGGCTGGCCCGGTGGACACCGATCGGTAGCGCGGTTGACCGTCGATCGCGGCAACCCGGGTTCGGGTCGAGCTTCCGGCCACCACCGCGCTACCAGTCGTCGGCCGCCGCTCGGGAAGATCGCCGCGTGACGGCAGGATCCACCTCGACGGCGCGCCCTCTGGCGGCCTCTCCCCAGGGGGAGCACTTGGGCACCACGTCTCGACCATCGGCGAGCCCGCCAACGGTTCAGGACAGCGGCGGGCAAGACGTGGGCGGCGTGCTGCTCGCGGGTCGCTTCCGTTTGCGTGAGCAGCGTTCTCGGCGCGCCTGGGGGTGGGTCTTCCGGGCTGCCGACGAGCGAGCAAGCGAGTCGGTGAGCGTGGCCCTCCTCGACCCCGCGGCGACGGCCGGTCTCGACATGGCCTGGGTGCTGCGGGAGGTCTCCAGCGCTGCGGCCGGCGTGCAGCACGCCGGCGTCGTTTCCGTGCGCAACGCGGGACGGGTCGACCAGGGATTCATGGTGGTCGAGGAAGACGCCGGACCGACCCTTGACGTGGCCATCGCCTACGGTCCGTTGCCCGCCGAACAGGTGCGGGACCTCGCCCTCGACCTGAGCGACGCCCTCGCGGCGGCACACCGGGCGGGCGTTTTCCACGGCGCCATCACCCCCGCCGATGTCCATCTCAGCCTCGACGGCGGCCCGGCCCGCCTCGGCGGGTTCGGCCCGGCTCGTGCGCTGGCACTCGCCCGCCGGAGCGGTGCGCGCGCGCCGATCTGCGGCGACCCGAGCTTCCTGGCCCCCGAGCAACTTGCCGGCGAGCTCGGGGGCGCCGCCGCGGACCGGTGGGCGCTGGGCGCCGTCACGTTCCTGGCGCTCACCGGCCGTCTTCCCTTCGGTCCCGATGGGTGGGTTGAAGGGAACCGCTTGGCGTTTCCTCGGCGCGTGCCACCGGCATTGCGCCGCATGATCACCGAGCTGCTCGACCCGGACCCGGCCCTCCGTCCGGGCGAGGACGCGGTGCGCGAGCTGCTGTCACCGACGACGCCGGCGGACGAGCGATCGGTGCCACGGTTCCCGCCTTGGGCCAAGGCCGCGTTGGCCGCGTGCGCCCTGCTCGCGCTGATGGGTGTCACGATCGTGGTGCGCAGTGCGGCCCAGGCCCCGCCGTCCACGGCCGCGACGGCCGCGACGGTTCCCGATGTGGTGGGTGCTCCCACCGACACGGCCACCGACCTCCTGGCCGCCGCCGGCCTGTCGTGGACCGTCCGCACCATGTCGTCGACCGAGCGCGAGGCAGGCACGATCCTCTCGCAGGAGCCGGCCGCCGGCACCAACCTCGCCGGTGGCGGGGAGGTCACACTGGTCGTCTCGCTCGGTGCCGACCAGGTCGAGGTGCCCACCGTGATCGGCCTCACCCAGCGTGGGGCCGAGGTCCGCCTGCAAGCGGAGGGCCTCAATTGGCGCATCGTCGAGCAACCCAACCCGGGCGTCGGGCCCGGCGAGGTGTTCGAACAGGAGCCGCAGGCGGGCGCCCTCGTCGCCCGTCGCACCGAGGTGGAGGTCGTGGCAACGCCCAAGGCAGGCACGCCGTGAGATGGCGACCCCGCCAGCGCCGCGCCGCTGCCGCGTGGTTGATCGTGGGACTCCTTCTGGTTGCGGCCCCCAGCGCAATCGTCCTTGCTGCTTCCACCGACTCCAGCTCCACCGGCACCCTGGAGTTGAACACCGAGGACGACCTCGTGACCCCGGGCTCGGTTTCGGGACGGGTGTGGGACGACCTCGACCACGACGGATTCGACGACGGGGGGGAGCCCGGGGTGAACGGGGTGACCGTCACGCTGCTCGACGACGGGGGCAGCGCCGTCGACACGATCACCACCGCGAACGACGGCAGCGAGGACGGCAGGTACCGCTTCGACGACCTGCCGCCGGGCATGTACCAGCTCGAGTTCTCCTCGTTGCCGGCGGGCTACCTGTTCACCTACGTCGGCGCCGATTCGGTCGCCGACCCCGGAACCGGGCGCAGCGCCACCTTCTCGCTCACGTCCGGGCAGGAGCTCACCGCCCAGGACGCCGGGATCTGGCTTCCCGCACCAGCGCTGGAGATCGAGAAACGGGCACAGGGTGACGAAGCGGACACGCCTCCCGGACCCTCGGTCCCGATCGGCGACACCGTCTCGTTCGACTACCTCGTCACCAACACCGGCAACGAGCCGCTCTGGCAGCTCTCTGTCACCGACGATCAGTCGCTCACCGTCACGTGTCCGAGTTTCTTCCTTGCGGTTGGTGAGACCTTGGCCTGCTCCGCCAGCGATATGGCCGTGGCCGGAAGCCACGCCAACACCGGCACCGCCGAAGCCACCGGGCAGTTCTCGGGTCAGGCGGTTTCGGCCGACGACCTCGCCCACTACATCGGGGTGGCCCGGCTCCTCGACGTGGAGAAGGCGGTCAACGGCCAGGACGCCGACACCGCCGCAGAGGCGGTGACCCTGCCCGTCGGGGATCCCGTCGAGTTCACCTTCGTGGTGACCAACACGGGCACCGAGGACGTGACCGGCATCGGTGTCGACGACGACGTGTACGGCCCGATCGCGTGCCCGCAGGACGCACTCGGCGTCGGCCTGTCGATGACCTGCACCGCCGTCAGCGACACGGCCGACGCCGGGCTGCACACCGACATCGCCACGGTGACGGGCACCGGGGCCACGACCTCCGAGCCGGCCGGCGACACAGATCCCGCCAGCTACTGGGGTCGCGCCCCGGCCATGAGCCTCCTCAAGGAGGTGCGCGACCCGTCGACCGGGACCTACGTCGACGGTGACGCCGACGCAGGGTCGCCCGGGAGCAACGACGGGCTGATCCCGGTCTACGAGCAGGGGGCGACGGCGGACTACCGGTTCCGGGTGACCAACACCGGGGACACACCCATCGCGAACGTCGACCTGACCGACGACCACTGCAACGGCGCCCCCGCGCTCGGTGGTGGCGATGCCGCGCCGCCCGGCGTGCTCGACGTGGGCGAGACCTGGTTCCTCAGCTGCACGGTGGTGCAGCTGGCCGCGGGTTTCACGAACATCGCCACCGTGACCGGCGACTCCGTACCTGGGCCCCCAGCCGGTAGCGGCGCCACGGAACGGGCCACCATCGAGGTCGCCGGCACCCCGGGGGTGACCATCGAGAAGCAGGTGAAGCGGCCCTCCGGGGTCTGGGCCGACTCCGCCACCATCGACCGTGGTGCCACCGTTCGCTTCCGCATCCAGGTGACCAATACGGGCGAGGTGGCGCTGCACGACCTCGTCGTGACCGACGGGCGCGCACCGGCGTGTGCCCGCACCATCGCCGGGCCCCTCGACCCCGGTCAGTCGACGGGCTTCTGGACGTGCTCGCTCACGGACGTCTCCGCCGCCTTCACCAACACTGCCCGGGTGACTGCCACCCCGGTCACGGGGAGCGGCGCGGTGCACGACTCGGACGGCGCGAGCGTCCACGTGCGGACCCGGCTGGCGCAGGACCTCGTGCTGGACAAGACGACCGCGGCCCAGGGCCCTGGGACGGCAACGTTCCGTCTGACCGTCACCAACCAGGGCCCTGGCACCGCGCCCGCCCCCATCGTCGTACACGACAACCTCCCGGCCGGCCTCACCTACCGTTCCGCAGCAGGGGTGGGCTGGACCTGCGAGGCGCACGGCCAGCAGGTCACGTGCACCCGCGGCCAGTCGCTGGCCGAGGGGGTCAGCAGTTCGGTCATGCTCACCGTAGCGGTGGCGCCGGGCACCGGGACGGTGACCAACAACGCCGGGGTGCAGGGCGTCGACACCGATCCGACCAACAACTTCGATGATGCCGACCTGCGGCCGTCGACTACCCCCCCGCCGGGCGGTGGTGGTGGCGGCGGGGGTGGCGGCGCCGCGGCCGGCGGTGCGCCCCGCGGTGACCTGCCCCACACCGGCGTGGACGTGCGGGGCCTGTTGCTGCTGGCCATGGCCCTGGTCGGCGCCGGCGTGGTGCTGGTTGCGGTGGGTGTGCGGCGGCGCCAGCTCGCCGCCTCCCTGGCTTGATCCTGGTCTGATACCGGTCGATCGGACACGCCCCGTGGCGCAGGAGGCCGCTTGGGTGAGGGCATGCCGGGTTGCCTGGAGGCACCGCCGCACATCAGTGGCGCGGCGCGACCGGCCGTCTACCAGATTGCGCACGGTAGGCCGCTCCCTGTCTACCGCTGTCCCGCACGATGGCGCCGACGGGTGGAGGGGCGTGCCGCGTTCTCGATCCCGGACACACAACAACCCCTTATGGAGGGAACACTCATGAAGAACCTCAACCGGAGGAAGCGGTTGTCGCTGCTCGCAGCCACCAGCCTCCTGTTCGTCGGCCTGGCGGCGACGTTCGCCGCCAGCACCGACTCCACGAGCACGGGCGAGCTCGAGCTGAACACCGAGGATGACATCAACCTCGGTATCGACATCCGGATCGCGGGTCCCGTGGCCTTCGGCACGGACTGCCAGGCGGTGCCCGACGGTGACTTCGAGCAGACCGACACCACCGAGTCGTACCTCAGTACGGCCCCGCTGTCGCCCGGTCAGCACGAGACCGCCAACTACTGCCTGCGCAACTTCGGATCCACGAGCGCCGCGCGTATCCTGTCGACCACGATCGCGAACGCGACCGACGGCGACGCCGGCTGCACCGGCAGCGAGGCCGACTCTGACCCGGACGGCGCCCTGTGCTCGCCGAACGGCGAGATCAGTCCTGCTGACGACGCCCTCACGGACACGTACCTCAACGCCTCCAATGGGGCGGAGTGCGACGACGACCTCGTGGCCGGCGACACCCATCCCCTCCTGTCCGCTGGCGAAGGCCCCGGCGATGGTGACATCGCCAACGGCACCTCGAGCGACGTCTCGGCGCTCAACATGCTCATCGCGCAGGCCGGTGAGCCGACTGACACCGTCTGCGTCTTCACCCGGGTGTTCTACGACTCGGACAACTCCCTCACGCTGGCCGAGCGTGAGAGCCGCCAGTCAGACTCGTTGGCCTGGGAGCAGGTCTTCGAGTTCGACGCCGTCTGATCCGGCCCTGCCCGTGATGGTCCCGACCCTCCTCATCACCCGGACTCGATGACCCCCTTCCGGGCCCGTCGGGACCGTCGTGCCGGGGCGGGTGGCCACCAGGCCACCCGCTCCGGCCCGGGCGCGCTCACGGCCGTTCTCGGCCTGTGCGTCGTCGTGCCGCTCGCCATGTTGCTCGTCGGAGCTTGGCTGGCCGGCTGGCGGCTGCAGCACGTGACCACCTACTCGATGGAACCGCAGTTCCCTGCCGGTTCCCTGCTCGTCTCCACCCCGATCGACCCCGCAGAGGTCGAGGTCGGCATGGTCATCACCTTCGTCGACCCTCGTGACCGCGGTCGCACCGTGACCCACCGGGTGATCGAGGTTCAGACCGACGCCGACGACGGGCTGCAGTTCGTCACCCAGGGTGACGCCAACGACCAGAGCGACACCAAGCCGGTCCCGGCCCGCAACGTGCGCTCCCAGGTCAAGTGGGCCGTGCCGAACCTCGGCAGGTTGCTCGCTGCCGCGCAGGGACGGGTGGGCGTGGCCGTCCTGCTCGGCATCCCGCTGCTCGTGCTGATCGGTGGCGAGCTCCGTGACCGCCGGACCGGCGGCATCCGCGCCGGGCGCTTCGACGGCGTCTGCAACGCGTGCGCCGCGGCGATCTTTGCGGAGGATCGCTATTGCCGGCGCTGCGGCGCCCGCCAGCCCACGCACCCACCAGAAGAGATCTGCGTCGTGGATCGCCCCGACCCGAGGGCCAGCACGGTGTTCGGGGCCGGCGGCGCGCCCGCCACGGGTGGTGGTCGACCGCTCGTGTCCGTGGGACGTGGCCGCAGTCGGCACCACCGTCCTCGCTCCTGACCCTGAGGGTCCAAGTCATGAGGCGAACGGTCCTGCGGATCCTGAGCGCGACCATCGGGCTCTGCCTGGCGGCGACGTTGCTGCGGCTCGCGACTCCGGCGTCCGTGGCGCGCGGCCACCGGGCGTGTGGCACGCGAGCTCGACGACGGCTGTGTGCTCATCGACCGGAACTGCGCCGTGACCGCGGGGGATTCCCCTCCTCTGGGGCCAGCGCAGCGACCTCCCGTCGTCGGTGACTTGCACGGCACGTAGGCGAAGCTCGGCGCCGTAGCTACCCCCCTGGCGGCTACCAGTGCGCTACCGGTGGGCAGTTGTCACCGGCGACGATGCCAGGTAGCAGTCGGCCGGCCGCGCCTCGCGCGGTACCTCCCCGGTTCCCGGGTACGCCCTCCACCGTCGGCGTGCCCGGGACGGTCGGCAGCCCGCACGCAGGCGCTTGCACAGGTCTTGACCGATGCGTAGGGTTCCGGTGGGGCCTCTATGGAGGCGTCAGATGGTGGGGGGGCGAGTCAAGTGGTCATGACGGATCCCAAGATGTTGCCAGAGAGCCGTGCTCGGTTCGCTGATGTCGACATCGCGATCCTCGGGCCGCTGACCCTCTCGGTGCAGGGCCGCCACCTCGCCGGCCTTCCGGGCCAGGAGCGGGCCGTCCTGTGCCTGCTGGCGCTGCACCTCGGCCGACCGGTGACAGTCGACGAGTTGGCCGAGGTCCTGTGGCAGGGGCACCTCCCGAAGGTGCCCCGCAAGAGCGTCCAGGTGCTCGTCTACCGGATGCGGCGGCGCATCGAGGCCTGGGCGGGAGAGCCGCTGGGTGCGTTCATCGACACCGACGGTGAGGCCTACCGGCTCGCTGTGGCTCCGGACCACCTGGACGCGGCGCGGTACGAGCGTGCCATCACGAAGGCCCGGGCGAGCCGGGAGCCAGACCGGTCCCTGGCGGGCTTCGAAGAAGCCTTTGCCCTGTGGCGAGGAACGCCTGTGCCCGACCTGGGAGACAGTGACGTCGGGCGCTCGTCGCGTGCCCGCCTGGTCGAGCTCCACGAAGCTGCTCAGGAGGATCGGTTCGACGCCCTGCTCGCCCTCGGTCGGCACGGCGAGGTGATCGCCGAGCTCGAACAGGCGATCACCGCCACACCGCTGCGAGAGCGCCGGTGGGGACAGCTGATGACGGCCCTCTACCGTTCGGGCCGCCAGGCGGATGCGCTGCGGGCCTACCAGCGCATCCGGGTGACGTTGATCGACGAGCTCGGCATCGAGCCCGGACCTGATCTGAAGCGGTTGGAAGCGTCGATCATCGCCCACGATCCGTGCCTCGACCTCACGACGGCAGAGTCGGCGAGAGGGCGTGCCGAGCCCGCCCGCGCGTCCGTCCCCACGTGGTGGGAGCCGATGGACGGCCTGGCGATGGTCGGCCGTGAGCAGGAGCTCGGTCGCGTGATGACCGCGGGCGATCGCGCGTGGGTGCACGGCCACGCGTGCGCGGTCCTTCTGACCGGACTGCCCGGCATGGGCAAGACCCGGCTCGCCGCCGAGGTGACTGCCGAGGTCGCGGCCGCTGGCGCGCTCGTGCGGGTCGGGCGAGCCACACCAGGTGTGGCCTATGGCGCGTTGCGAGAGGCGTTCCCCGCGATCGCGCCACCCCACGAGGGTCATCGTGCCGCGGACAGAGGTCGAGCGCTCACCGAGATCGAGTACGCGTCGGAGTTGGCGGAGCAGATCGCCATCGACGCCACCGGTGGTGCGGCGCTGCTCGTCATCGACGACCTCGACGAGTGTGGCCCCCAGACCCTGCGGGCGCTGAGGCGCCTGCTGGCCCACATCGACGAGCTGCCGGTCCTGTTGCTGTGCACGATGGCTGACGAGCGCCCGCGTGGGCGAGAGCTCGCGGACCTTCTGAGCGACCTCCATCGCATCCGCGTCCAGGAACGGGTGGACGTCGGTCAGCTGTCCCTGGACGAATCGGTCGCGTTGCTGGCCCAGCGGCTCGGGTTGCACGGCGGCGCCGACCCGAACCTCGCGCTGGCGGCGATCGCCATGGATACCGGCGGCTGTCCTGCGGCCCTGGTGCAGATGGCCGATCACCTGCACAGCGCGGGTGTGGTCGTCGATGGCGAGTGGCAGGAGCGGGACGGGCCCCTTCTGGATTCGATCGGCATCCCCCCCTTGCTCGTTGCCGGCGTCGTGCGCCGGATGGAGCGCCTCCCGGAGCCCGCACGTCACCAACTCCTGGCGTCCGCCGTGGTCGGGTGCCAGTTCACGCTCGACGCGGCTGCGGTGGCGGGCTCGACCGAGCCGGAGGAAGCCCTGGATCTCTTGGAGCACGGCCTGCAGGCGAGGCTCATCAGCGAGATCGCCGACGATCCGTTGACCTACTCCTTCAACAGCGTGATCGAGCGGCAGGTGCTCCTCGATCTGCTCTCCAGGGGTCGACGGCAGCGGATCTCGGAGCGTCTCGAGATTCGGGCAGAGGAGTTGGCGCCGGCGTCCACGGCGACGGACGCTGCGTCTGGCGACGGCCCTGAGGTCGCCTCGGTGCTCGATGTGTTCCGTCTTGCCGCCGATCAGGCGAGGAAGGCCCGTGATCCCCGCCTCTTGGCTCAAGCCGCGATCGGTGCCAGTCGGCTGCTGTCCCACCTCAGCCTCGGCCACACGACGCTCATCGAGCCGCTGCGCGAGGCCCGGGACCGGCTCTCCCGATCCGACCCGTTGCGCACCGAGGTGGAGGTTGCGCTCATCCGAGAGCTCATGTGGGCGGGGGAGTGGGCCGACGCGCTGTCGCTCAGCGGGCACGAACTGCCGGCGGTGGGTGGGTCGAGCACCTGACTACTGCGAGTCGTTCCCACCCGACCCGAGAGCGCGGAGATCGGCGATCACCCGAGGGAGGGCTTCCAGCAGGGCATCGATGTCCTTGGCGGTGGTGCTCCACCCCACCGACACGCGCAGCGAGCGGTGCGCGTCCACGCCCATCGCCGTCAGGACGGGGGAGGGCTCGAGCGACTCGGAGGAACACGCGCTGCCCGAGTGGGCGGCGACGCCGGCGCGATCGAGGCCCAGCAGCACCGCCTGCGGCTCGATGCCGTCGATGCCCAGGCACACCAGGTGTGGTGCCCGGTCGACGGGGTCGCCGTAGGCCCGCACGCCGTCCAGGTCGGGCACCGTGGCGAGCACACGGTCGGTGAGGCCCCGCGCGGTGGCGGCCTCGGCATCCAGCGTTCCGTCGGCCAGCGCCACCGCGGCGGCACCGAACCCGGCGATGGCGGGGACGTTCTCCAGCCCTGCTCGTCTCGCTCGCTCCTGGTCGCCACCCAGTAGCAGCGGTCGGAGGCGCAGGCCCCGGCGCACCAGCAGGGCGCCGATGCCGGGCGGCCCACCGAACTTGTGGGCGCTGATCGACAGCAGGTCGGCGCCGAGGTCGTCGAAGGCGATGGGCAGGTGGCCGTTGGCCTGAGCGGCGTCCACGTGCACGAGCACGCCCCGCTCGCGGCACGCGGTGACGACCTCGGCCACGGGCTGGGTGGTCCCGACCTCGTGGTTGGCCCACTGCACGTGGACGAGCGCGGTGTCGGGGCGGATCGCAGCGAGGAGCTCGTCGACGTCGATCCGGCCCATGCCGTCGACCCCGATGACGGTCACCTCGCCGGCTCGTGCGGCCGTCTCACGAACGGCGGAGTGCTCCACCGCGGGCACCACCTGATGGGTGCCCCGCTCGGCGGCGCCCCACGCGGCGGCGGCGATGGCTTCGGTGGCCCCACTCGTGAACACCACTTCTCGGGAGCGTGCACCGAACAACGTGGCGACCGCTTCGCGGGCGGTCTCGACCGCCACCCTGGCGGTCAAGCCCTCGGTGTGGATGCGCCCCGGGTCGCCGGTCGGGGCCCGCAGCCAGGTGGTCATGGCCTCGATCACCTCGGGACGCGGCGGGGACGTCGAGGCGTGGTCGAGGTACGAACGGCTCATCGCCCTGCGCCTAGGTCACTCGGGGACGGCGGTGACGCAGCGCTCGTCGCCCATCGGCAGCGACGCCTCGGTGGCCGGGGTGGTGTCGCCGTACAGGGCGCCGAGCATCCCCTTGACCATCCCCCGGTCGACCGCGCAGATCACGGGGTGCTCGACCGCGGCGTCGCCGAACGGGCAGTGCTCGGACACCAGCCGCAGCTTGCCGTCGCGGGCCTCGGCCCGGGTGGCGAAGCCGTGGGCGGTGAGGGCATCGGCCACCGAGTGCAGCGCGGTGCGAAACGACCGGGGCGGCTCGCCGGCGGCGCTCATCGACGAGGCCATCGTGCGGCCGTACTCGATCCCGACCTCCTCGGCCATCTGTTGTGCCTGCTCGGGACCGAGCAACTCGAGGGCGCTACCGAGCAGGGTGACCAGCACGTCGTCGTGGCGCACCGGCATCTCCAGCGGCATGGCGTCGCTGGTGACCCGGTAGTGCTTGGAGGGCCGCCCGGCGCCGCCCGACTCGCTACGGGCCACCGCGACCTCGAGGTAGCCGCCGGACGCCAGCTTGTCGAGGTGGTGGCGGGCCACGTTGGCGTGCAGCTCGAATCGCTGCGCCACCTCTGCCGCGGTCACGCCCAGCTCGCACTCTCGGGCGAACAGGTAGATGTCGCGCCGGGTGGGGTCGCCGAAGGCCGAGGTGATCGCCGTTACCGCCGAGGAGAACTCGGTGGCGGTGAGGGCTGGGCCGTCCACCTCGGTATTCTACCTATCCGCGTAGGTGAAATCCCCCGACACGCTGCCCCCACCTACGCCGGCGCCCGGAGGCGTCGCGGTATGCCCGACGCCCGCACGTCAGAAACCTCGCGCGCCGTCCAGGAGGCGGTCGACCAGGTGCTCGAGCCCGAGCTCGAGCGCACCCTCGCCGACCTCGGGCTGGTGCGGGGCGTGGCCGTCGACGGCGGCCGCGTGCACGCCGTCGTCGCCCTCACCACCCCCGAGAACCCCACCGCACCGGAGCTGGCCCAGCGCATCACCGACGCGGTCGGTGCGGTGGAGGGCATCACCGCCATCGACATCGAGTTCTCGGTGCTGACCGACGACGAGCGCCTCGCGCTGCGCCGACGGCTGTTGGGCGACCCCCACGCCACCGCCGGGAGCACGGAGGCTCACGGCCACGCCGAGGGCCGGGCCGTCCCGTTCGCCCAGCCCGGGTCGCGCACCCGGGCGCTGCTGATCGCGTCGGGCAAGGGCGGGGTGGGCAAGTCCTCGGTGAGCACCAACCTGGCCGTGGCGCTGGCCGCCCAGGGCCACCGCACCGCCATCGTCGACGCCGACGTGTGGGGCTTCTCCATACCCCGCATGCTCGGCATCCACCGGCCACCCACCCTCATCGACGAGATGCTGGTCCCGCCCCGTGCCAACGGCGTGGCCTGCATCTCGATGGGCTTCTTCGCCGACGAGGACCAGCCGGTGATCTGGCGGGGGCCCATGCTCCACAAGGCCCTCGAGCAGTTCCTCACCGACGTGTACTGGGGCGACCCCGACTTCCTGGTGGTCGACCTGCCCCCCGGGACGGGCGACATCTCGATCTCGCTGGCGGGCTTCCTGCCCCAGAGCGAGGTCTACGTGGTCACCACGCCCCAACCCGCCGCCGAGCGGGTGGCCCAGCGGGCGGCGTTCATGGCCCAGAAGGTGGGCCTCGAGGTGAAGGGTGTGATCGAGAACCTGTCGTGGTTCACGGGCGACGACGACAAGCGCTACGAGCTGTTCGGCGCCGGCGGGGGCCAGGAGTTGGCCGAGCGGCTCGGTGTGCCCCTCATCGGCCAGGTGCCGCTCGTGCCCGAGCTGCGGGCCGGCGGCGACGACGGCCACCCCATCGCCGCGGCCGACCCCGAGAGCGAGGCCGGTGCGGTGTTCGCCCGCATGGCCACGACCATCGCGGTCGACCTGGCCCCCACCAAGCGACGCCACCCCGAGCTGAAGATCGTCTGAGCCGGCGACCGGCGCCTACCATCGGCAGGCAGATCGCTGGATCGGCACCGACAGACCCCGCAGACAGAGGAAGACCATGGACGTTCGCATCGGCGTGACCTACAGCCCCAAAGAGATCGATCTCGACATGGGCGACGACGTCGACCGCAGCACTCTCCACACCGAGATCGAGGAGGCACTGGCGAAGGAGTCGGGCGTCCTGTGGCTCACCGACAAGCGCGGCCGCCAGGTCGCCATCCCCGCGGGCAAGGTGGCCTACATCGAGATCGGCAGCCCAGAGGACGAGCGGCGGATCGGCTTCGGGGCCGGCTGAGACCGATCGTGGCCGCACCCGCGGTGCCGCTGCTCGACCGGCGCCTGCTGTTCGTCACCGGCAAGGGAGGCGTGGGCAAGACCACGGTCGCGTCGGCGCTGGGGGTGCTGGCCGCCCAGCAGGGCAAGCGCACCCTCGTCTGCGAGTTCGACGCCAAGGGCAACCTCGCCGACTTCTTCGGGTCCGACGAGACCAGCTTCCGGCCGATCGAGGTGCAGCCCGGCCTCTTCGCCATGTCGATGGACACCGAGGAGTCGCTGAAGGAGTACCTGCGACTGCAGATCAAGGTGCCGCTGCTGGCCAAGATCGGCCCGCTCGCGCACACCCTCGACTTCGTGGCCAACGCCGCGCCCGGCGTGAAGGAGATCCTCACGGTGGGCAAGGTGGCGTGGGAGGTGCGCGAGCACCACTACGACCTCGTCATCGCCGATGCCGCCGCCAGTGGGCACGTGGTGTCGCAGCTCTCGGCCCCGCAGGCCATCGGCGAGCTGGTGAAGGTGGGCCTGGTGCGCGAGCAGACCGGATGGCTCAGCGAGATCCTCGACGACCCGGCCACCACGGGCGCGGTCATCGTGTCGGCCCCCGAGGAGATGCCGGTCAGCGAGACCCTCGAGCTGGCCGAGCGGATCCGCACCGAGACGCGGGTCGACATCGCGGCGGTGGCGGTCAACCGGGTGCTGCCCGAACTGTTCGGCCGAGGTGAGGAGGAGGTGTTCGAGGCGCTCGCCGTGCCCGCTGCCCGGGAGCGCCTCGACGCCCTCGTCGGCCACCCCACCCAGCCGCTGTTCGATGCAGCCCGCCTGGCCGTCACCCTGCGCCGCACCCGGGCCGAGCACCTCGAGCGGCTGCGCCTCGGGCTCCCGGCCGACATCCCGCTCGTCTACGTTCCCGAGCTGTTCACGCGGAGCCACGGCTCGCGCGCCACCCACCAGGTGGCCGACGCCCTCGCCGCCGAGTTGGGGTTCTAGGGCCCGTGGCCAACTCGAGCCTCCCCTCGCCGCCGACCACGTTCGCGCAGCTGCTGGCCACCCGCGAGATCGTCGTCACCTGTGGCTCGGGGGGCGTGGGCAAGACCACCACCGCGGCGGCGGCCGGGGCCATGGCCGCGGTCCACCTCGGGGGCAAGGTTCTGGTGCTCACGGTCGACCCGGCGCGCCGGTTGGCCAGCGCGCTCGGCCTCGAGCGGTTCGGCAACGTCGAGACCCAGGTGCCCGCCGCCGCGTTCGCCGAGGCCGGCGTGGAGCCGCGGGGAGAGCTGTGGGTGGCGATGCTCGACATGAAGGCGTCGTGGGACGACCTCGTGAACCGCTACGCCCCCGACGACGAGACCCGCGAGGCCATCCTCGCCAACCCCCTGTACCAGAACATCACCGGCAAGTTCGTCCAGAGCCACGACTACATCGCCATGGAGCGGCTCTACGAGATCCACGTGTCGGGCCGCTACGACCTGATCATCGTCGACACCCCGCCCACGCGGAACGCCATCGACTTCCTCGAGGCTCCCGAGCGCATGGCCGACTTCTTCAGCAGCCGGTTGCTGCGCTGGCTCACCGCCCCCTACCGGTCGCGGCTGTTGAACGCCGCGTCCAAGCCGTTCTACTCGATCGCCGACCGCATCCTGGGCTCGCAGTTCCTGGCCGACATCGCGGACTTCTTCATCCTGTTCCAGACCATGTACGACGGCTTCGTCGAGCGGGCGCGCTCGATCGAGCGCACGCTGGCCGACCGGTGCACCACCTTCGTGGTGGTCAGCACCCTCGACTCGGCGCCCGCCCGTGAGGCCGAGTTCTTCATCGATGCGCTGTCGGAGCGCGACCTGCACCTCGGGGCCCTCGTGCTCAACAAGGTGCTCCCACCGTTCCTCGTCGATGCCGATGCCGGTGCCATGGCCGAGCAGGTGTGTCGCGACAGCGCAGCGCTCGCCGCCCGCGCGGTGGAGGAGGGCATCGGCGGGGTCGCCGATGCCGATCAGGTCGAGCGGGTGCTCACCGAGGTGGCCGAGAGCTTCGTCAACTACCGGGTGGTGGCCACCCGGGAGGCGGAGGAGGCCGCGGTGCTGGGTGCCCGGCCCCAGTTGGTCGCCACCGTCTCCTACCTCGAATCCGACGTGCACGACCTGGGGGGCCTGCTCGAGCTCGGTGAGCGCCTGTGGACCTGAGTTGACCCCGGGGCTGGTCGCCGGCGGTCACCCGGCGGTGTGCGAGGCGGCGGCCACGGTGCTGGCGCAGGGCGGCAACGCCTACGACGCCGCCGTGGCCGCGGGGTTCGCCGCGGCGGTGGCCGAGCCGCTGCTCACCAGCCTCGGTGGCGGTGGCTTCCTCCTGGCCCACACCGCCGCGGGTGACTCCGTGGTGTTCGACTTCTTCGTCGACACCCCGGGCCGTTCCCGCCCCTCGTCCGCGGTCGAGCCCCACTTCGAGGAGGTGGTGGTGGCGTTCCCGGGCTCCGATCAGACCTTCAACGTGGGACGCGGATCGGTGGCGGTGCCAGGGGCACTGGCGGGCTACCTGCACGTGCACGACCGGTTGGGCAGCCTGCCGCTGGCCGATGTGCTCGCGCCCGCGCTCGGCCTCGCCGTCGACGGCGTGGTGGTGACGGCCATGTCGGCCTACCTGGTCGACCTGCTCTGGCCGATCCTCGAGCGGTCGCCGGCCAGCCTGGCCTGGTTCGCCCCCCGGGGCACGCCGCTGCGCGACGGTGACCGCCTGGTCAACCGCGACCTCGCCGACTTCCTCGGGCGCCTCGGCGACGACGGCGGCCACACCTTCTACCGGGGCGCGCTGGCCGAGACCATCGCCGCGGACATGGCCGCCGGCGGTGGCCTGGTCACCGAGGCCGACCTGGCCGGCTACCGGGTGATCGAGCGCGAGCCGCTGGCGGTCGAGTACCGGGGCCACCGGGTGCTGACCAACCCGCCGCCGTCGTTCGGCGGTTCCCTCGTGGCGGTCACGCTCGGCCTGCTCGAGGCCGGTGGCACCCTTCCCGAGCGAGGGTCGCCGGCGCACCTGATCGGGCTCACCGAGTCGATGCTCGAGACCGACCGCATCAGGGCCGCGGGCGGCCTCGACGGGTGGTTGGCCGGGCATCGCCGGTCGAGCCAGGGGACCACCCACGTGAGCGTGGCCGACCGCCACGGCAACGTGGCGGCCATGACCACGTCGAACGGCGAGGGCTCCGGCTACGTGGTGCCGGGCACCGGCATCATGTTGAACAACATGCTGGGCGAGGACGACCTGCACCCCGACGGCTTCCACGCCGCCCCGCCGGGCGAGCGGGTGGCGTCGATGATGTCGCCCACCGTCGTGCTCGATCCGTGGGGCGACCCGCGGTTGGTGGTGGGCAGCGGCGGCAGCAAGCGGATCCGCACCACCATCGTGCAGGTGGTGAGCGCGGTGGTCGACCACCGGCTGTCGGTGGATGACGCGGTCAGCGGCCCCCGGATCCACTGGGACGGCAGCGTGCTGCAGGTCGAGCCCGGCTGGCCGGCCGAGTCGCTCGACGCCCTGCGCCGGCGGTGGCCGGTCAACGAGTGGGGGGAGCGCAACCTGTACTTCGGCGGCGCCCACGCGGTGGTCCCCGACGCGCACGGCGCCGGCGATCCCCGCCGCGGCGGCGCCGCCGTCGTGGTCGAGTCCTGACCCGACCCGAGCCCGTCGCGTCCCGCTCCGTCACCGTCGTGCGTGGCGGCCGCCCGGGCGATGGCCGGCCGCGACGGTGATCCGGTCGCGGCCGTGGGGCGAATGGGGCGCGAGCACAGATCAAGGCGAAGGAGGCTCGACATGTCCTACGGCGTGGTGTTGCGGTTCGAGGGCGTCACCGAGGACCAGTACTGGGCGGTGAACGACCACCTGGGCGTCCACAGGGACGGCACCGGTGACTGGCCCGACGGGCTGATCACCCACACCGGCGGTCCCACCGCGGACGGCGGGCTGGTGGTGAGCGAGGTGTGGGAGTCCAAGGGCCACCAGGAGCGGTTCATGGCCGACCGTCTGGGCCCGGCGCTCGGTGCGGTGCAGGTCCCGCCCCCGGCGCAGGTGATCGAGAGCGAGGTCACCAACCACCAGAACCCGGGCCTCTAGCCACCGTTCCCGTTCTCGGGGCACCTGGCTCGCCTGGCGGGGCGGCGCTCGCCGGCGACCGCCCCGAGGACGAGCGCGCGGCGATCGCCGGCCGGGCCGGACCCGTGGTCGCCTACGATCCGCGCCCGTGGCGGCGGATCCCCTGGAGCGGCTCTCGGACCTGCTGTTCCTGCTGCTCAACAGCCCCGAGCCGCTCACGCAGACCCAGATCCGCGCCGAGCTCGGCCGCCAGTCGTCCACCGCCTACCCCGAGGGTGACAGTGGCGAGCGGGCGTTCTTCCGGGACAAGCGCACCCTCGTCGACGAGGGCATCCCGGTGGTGCAGGTGGACGACTCGTACACGATCCGATCGCAGGACTACTACCTCCCCGACCTCGGCCTCTCCGGCGAGGCGCAGCTGGCGTTGAACCTGGCGGCCACCGCGGTGGCCTTCGACGGTCGCAACTGGGCGGAGTCGGCGGCGTGGAAGCTCGGTGGCCTGGTCGGGGAGCAGGATCGGGTGGCGGTGGTGGCGTCGCCCGACGCCCTGCCGGCGCTGTTCGGGGCGGTCGCCGGGCACCGGCGGGTCCGGTTCACCCACGGGGGACGCCCGCGCCTGGTCGACCCGTGGGCCCTGCTGCTCCGCGAGGGCTTCTGGTACCTGGTCGGCTGGTATCCCGACGGTGACGGCTTCCGGTTCTTCCGCGTGGACCGCATCGGAGGCCCCGTGGCCGAGGTGGGACCGGTGGAGCGGACGAGGCCGCAGGACTTCGACCCGGTCGCGGCCTTCCCCGCCGACCCGAAGCAGGTCGGCGACGACGAGGTGGTGACCGCCGAGCTGTGGGTGGACGTGGTGCTGGCCGCCAATGTGCTCGCGCAGCACCCCGCCGCCGAGGTGTTGGAGCGCCGCGAGGACGGGTCGGTGGTGATCGCCCTGGCGGTGTCGAACCGCCCGGCGTTCCGTTCGTGGATCCTGGGGATGCTCGACCATGCCCAGGTCTTGGGCCCCGACAGCCTGCGGAGGGAGATCCGCAGCTGGCTCGAGCAGATCGCCGCGACCGGTGCCGCGCCATGAGACCCGGGATGGCCGAGCGCCTCCGGCGCATGCTGTCGGTGCTGGCGTTCCTCCACGAGGAGGGGGGCGCCACCGTTGGGGAGCTCGCGGGACGGTTCGGGCTGTCGGTGGACCGGATGCGCGACGAGCTGGTGCTGGTGTCGATGTGCGGCCCGTCGGCCTACGAGCCGATCGACCTGTACGTGGACGACGACGACCACGTGGTGGCCGACCTGCCCGACTACCTGCGCCGACCGCTGCCGCTGTCGCGTGCCGAGGGCCTGGCCGTGCTGACCGCCGGCGAAGCCATGCTGGCCGGGGGCCTGGTGCACCCGGCACCCCTGGACGAGGCGTTGACCCGCCTGGCCGAGGTGCTCGGCGTCGACCGTGCCGGGGTCGAGGTGGTGGTGGACGACCCGCCGTGGCGGGCCGCCGTCCAAAGAGCCTGCGATGCCGACGAGACGGTCGAGCTCACCTATTACTCGGCGTGGCGGGACGAGGTGACCGACCGGCGCGTCGACCCGCTGCGGGTGGCCCTGGTGGACGGGGAGTGGTACCTCGACGCCTGGGACCACGACCGGTCCTCCGTGCGCAAGTTCCGCGTGAGCCGCATACGCGATGTCCGCCCCACAGGAGACACGTTCACCAGGACCGTCGAGCTGGCGCCGCCCTCGTCGTACGACGTGCCGGCCGAAGCCGTGGAGGTGCGGGTGCACCTGCCCGCCTCGGCGGCCTGGATGGCCGAGGTGTACCCCGCCCACGAGGTGGCTCGCCACGCCGACGGCAGCATCGAACTGGTGCTGGCCGTGGTGGGCACCACCTGGCTCGAGCGGCTCATGCTGCGGGCCGGCCCCGAGGCCCGGGTGCTGTCCCCGCCCGACCTGGTGGGCCTGCCGGCACGGGCGGCGCGCCGGCTGCTGGACCGGGTTCCGGGCTGACCGTCGGCGCCGGTTCCGACTCGGGAGGCGCATCGCCGCCGAGCAACGACCCGGTCAGCCCGTAGCGGTCGGCGAGCACCAGCGCGGCCACTGCATCGCTGGCCACGTAGGCGGCGAGGCTGTCGGGGGTGAGATCGGCCAGCCGCTCGTAGTCGTGCTCGACGCAGCCGATCCCGTTGAGGGCGGCGAACGCCTTGAGGCGGGCCGAGCTGCCCACCCGGTGGGCCGTGGGACGCAGCTCCAGGTAGGCGTCGATGTGCCCGTGGCCCCACCACCGCACCCGGTAGGCGAGGCGGTGGCCGGCGAGTGGCTGATGGGTGAGCAGGAGGTGCGCGTCGGGCTCGATGCGCAGCCCGAGGGGTACGCCCGCAGTCGCGGCGCGGTCGTGGAGGAAGGGGAAGTCGAACGCGGCGCCGTTCCAGCTGACCAGGTGGCCGGTGGGCAGCCGGGCCAGGAAGTGGTCGACGTCGGTGAGCAGCCGGTGCTCGGGCCCGGCGAAGGCCTGCACCCAGCCGCGGCCCGCCACCCCCACCGCAGTGATCCGACTCGAGGCCGGATCGAGCCCGTCGGTGGTGGTGTCGGTCTCGATGTCGAAGCCGTACGCCGGCAGCCGGCGGGACCGCTCTGGTGTCACCCTGGTGCCTCCTCGTCGTCTCGGGACACCGTAAACAGGGCCTGTGACAGCCGACGTTCCGGCTCAGCGCCGCCGCCTCGGCGTGCCAGGCCGGTCGGGGACTGGGTGCGCCGAGTGGCGCAGGCGGGTCGCCGGAGCCCGATCCTCGCCCCCGACGGCGAGCCGTCAGTCGACCCGTTGGGCCTCGATGTCCACCTCGCCCTGGTCCGACGGGAGGACGATGCTGATCGAGTCGTTCGTGCCGCCGAGCGCCAGTCGGCCCGGCCCGCTCAGCACGCCGCACGCCGAGGTCGGGTCGAACCGGTAGGTGGCGGTGACGGTCGAGACGCCGACGAAGCTGTATCGCGCGTTGCACTGCTCGTCGAGGTCGATGAAGGTGATGGTCAGCACGTGGGCGTCGCTGGGCAGATCGGTGGGCGTGAGCGGCGTGTCGAGGGCGACGGCGACCGTCGCCGTGTCGACCCCCTGGATCCCTGTCGCCGTGCCGGAGAAGTCCCCGCTGTCGATCGTGGTCAGCGAGCCGGTGGGGATGTCCTCGGGTGCTGTCGTCGGGGTGGTGGTCGACGCTGGTGCGGTGGTCGTCGTCGCCGCCGTCGTCGCCGTCGTCACCGGCGGGTCCGTGGTGACGACCGGTGGAGGTGCGGTCGTGACCGAGGTCCCCGCCGAGTCGTCGCCGTCGGCCAGCAGCAGCGCGGCACCGATCCCCCCGGCGGCGACGAGCAGGAGCGCCACCAAGGCGGCGACGAGGATCCGGCGACCACGACGGGGACGCGGCGCCGCGCTGTCCTGCTCGGACGCGGTGTCGGTGGGCGCCGGTACGGGCGGAGGAACCGTTCCGACGAGCACCGTGGCGTTCTGGGCCTCGATCTCGTCCAGAGGGGCGCGGAGGGCCGCGCCCATCTCGGCCGCTGACGCGAACCGGTCCGAGGCCGACTTGGCCATCGCGCACTCGAGCACCCGGCACACCCGGTCGGGGATGCCGTTGTGGCGGAGGTCGGGCACCTGGGCCGTGAGCGACCGGTTGATCGACGCGGCGCCCGTGGCGTCCTCGGGCAGCTGGAACGGCGGCCTCCCCGCGATCAGCGTGAACAGGGTCGACCCGAGCGAGTAGAGGTCGGATGACGGTGTCGCCCGCTCACCGTGGAACAGCTCCGGCGGCGCGTGGGCCACGGTCATCGCCACGCGGGAGGCACCGCCCGTGGCGCTCGTCGTGGTCAACGAGGCGACCCCGAAATCGGTCAGCTTCGTCTCGCCGTACGCCGATCGCAGGAGGTTCTCGGGTTTGACGTCGCCGTGGACGACGCCGGCGTCGTGGGCCGCCTGGAGCGCGTCGCAGACCTGGGTGCCGACCTGGAACGCGTCGGTCCACAGCATCGGCCCGTTCTGCAGCAGGGCGTCGGCGAGCGACCCGCCGGTCATGTACTCCATCACCAGGTACGGCGCGCCACCCGAGGTGAAGCCGGATCCGTAGATCGTCACGATCCCGGGATGGGTCGACAGCGCCCCCATGGTCTCGCGTTCCCGGTCGAACCGGGCCCGGCCCCGGTCGTCCTGCAACCCTTGGAGGACCTTCACCGCCACGGGCCGGTTGTGCGCGATGTCGACCGCCCGGTACACGATGCTCTGGCCGCCCTGAGCCGTGGCGACAAGTGTGCCGAGGCCCGGGATGCCGAGGCTGTTGGTGTCCTCGCGGCTCGTGACCTCGGGAGTCGGCGTGGGGGCGCCGGCGGACGGCGGGGGCGGGGCCGCCGGCCCGGCCGGGGTTCGCAGCGTGAGCCCGCAGTGGGCGCAGAACACGGCCCCGGGCTCGTTCTCGTGGCCGTTGTCGCACCGCAGAGGTTCCGCCATCGGGGAGTTCTACCATCCCGGACCCGGGGTCCGGCACCCCCCGCCGTCGGCCTCCACGGCACCGCGCAACCCCACCGCCGGGCACCGTCAGGGTCCGCCGCTACAGGGGTGAGAGGATCAGGTCGTCGGGGTCGAGGGCTGGTGGCGCGGCCAGCTCCCACCGCCCGGAGCGCTTCTCGAAGCGCCACCAGCGGCCGTCGCGGGCGAGGCGGAGCTGCACGTCGATGGCCGGGATCGTGAGCCGGTTGCGGTCGACCGCGACCGCGCCGTACCGGTGCAGTGCGGCGCCGACCGCGTCGCGGGCCGCGGCCATCACCACCGGCTCGGGGCGCCACGCCGGCTCGACCAGCGCGGCGAGCGCGGCCTCACCCCCGTAGCGCCAGGCCCTGGCGGTGTGGGCGAGGGAGCGTGCGTCGGTGCCGGCCTGCTCGGCGAGGTGCGGCCAGCGGTCGGTGCCCAGCGCGCCGGCCGCGCGCCGGGCCAGGTCGGCCACCGCGTCGTCCGACAGGCCCGAGCGGCCGTCACCCTGGATCATGGCCCAGGCCCGCTCGGCCGCGTCGGCGGCCAGTTCGTGGAGGCCGGCGGCGCTGAACGGCGCGCCGTTCGGCGGATCGGTGGCCCACGGCGCCGGTCGGCCCGGCGCCGAGCGGGGCGCGGGCGGTCGGGGTGGGTCCGCCGGCGTCCAGGCCCAGGCGTCGCGGGCAGGCACACCGGGATCGGCGTCGGCCCTGGCCGCGGGCTCGGGGTGCGTGGCGTCGGGTGCGCCCGGCGCCCCGGCGGCCGCCCCCGAGCGCCGGCGACGCACCTCGGCCAGCACCTCGTCGCGGGCGCGCCCCCGCAGGAGGAACAGGGCGAAGGGGTCGTGATCGAGCAGGTCGGCGGTGAGGTAGCAGACCGCAGCGGCGTGCTTGCAGGGGTTGGCCCAGTCGGGGCACGAGCAGTCGGGGCGCAGCTCGCCGGCCTGGGGCAGCAGGTCGACGCCGGCCGCCCCCGCGTCCTCGACGATCCCGGGGTCGAGCTCGCCGTCGAGCAGGGCCGCGGCATGTCCCGCCCTGGCGGCGATGGCATCGAGGGCGAGGTGCCACTCGTCGTCGGTGAAGGGGCGTACCCCGAGGCGCACGCGGTAGGGCACCGACCGGCTGCCGTGCACGAACGCGGTGACGGCCCCCGGCTCCACCGCCAGGCGCTCCACCCGGTCCTGGCGGGCGTAGGTGCGACCCCGGGGCAACCGGTTGGGGTCGAGCTCGGCGCGGTGCTCGAGGGCGTCGATCCACGCGGCGCCCCACCAGGTGTTCCCGAAGGTCCGCCGCGGCACCATCACGCGCCCTCGTCCCGGGATTTGTTGGTGAGAAACCCCCCGACGGGGGGTTTCTCACCAAGATTTCCGGCTTTGGGGGCGTCGGACGCGGGTTCAGCGAGGCGGACCAGGTCGGCGAGGGCCCGGTCGTCGAGCTCGGAGATCCAGCGCTCACCGCTGCCCACGACCGCGTCGGCGAGTGCCCGCTTGTCCTCCAGCAGGGCGGCGATGCGGTCCTCCACGGTGCCCTCGCAGATGAGGCGGTGGACGGTCACGGGACGGTCCTGGCCGATGCGCCACGCCCGGTCGCTGGCCTGGTCCTCCACCGCGGGGTTCCACCAACGGTCGTAGTGCACCACGTGGCTGGCCCGCGTGAGGTTGAGGCCGGTGCCACCCGCCTTCAGGGAGATGACGAAGGCGTCGGCCTCACCGGCCTGGAACCGGTCGACCAGCTCCTGGCGGCGGCGCACGCCGAGCGATCCGTGGAGGAAGGAGGTGCGCAGGCCGTGGGTGCCGAGGTGCTGCTCGAGCAGGCGACCCATCTCGACGTACTGGGTGAACACGAGGGCGGCGGCGCCCTCGTCGGCGATGATGTCGAGCAGCTCGACGGTGGCGTCGAGCTTGCCCGAGCGGTCGGCCAAGGGCCCGAGCGGCCCCGGTTGGTGCAGGTACTGGGCGGGGTGGTTGCAGATCTGCTTCAGCGCGGTCAGCAGCTTGAGGACGAGGCCCCGGCGCTCGATGCCCTCGCTCTCGGCGATGGTGGCGAGGGCCTCCTCGGTGACCGCCTTGTAGAGCGAGGCCTGCTCGACGCTCAGCGGGACGATGCGGTCGACCTCGGTCTTGGGGGGAAGCTCGGGGACGATGGTCGGGTCGCTCTTGCGGCGGCGCAGCAGGAACGGGCGGGTCACCCGGGTGAGGGCCTCGGTGACCTCCGGGTCGCGGTAGCGCTCGATGGGCAGCGCCACCTTCCGGCGGAAGGGCTCGAGGGGGCCGAGCAAGCCGGGCGTGGTCCAGTCGAGGAGCGCCCACAGCTCGGTCAGGCGGTTCTCCACGGGGGTGCCCGTGAGGGCGAAGCGGGCGTCGGCGGGGAGGCGGCGCAGCGCCTTGGCCGTGCGGGCGAGGGGGTTCTTCACGGCTTGGGCCTCGTCGGCGGCGATCAGGCCCCAGTGCACGCCGGCCAGGCGCTCGGCGTCGCGTCGCACCATCCCGTAGGTGGCGACCACGATCTCGTCGGGGGCGAGCTCGTCCAGGCTGCGGCCGGCGCCGTGATAGCGACGGACCGGGACGCGGGGCGCGAACCGGGCCGCCTCGCGCTCCCAGTTGGCCAGCACCGAGGCGGGGCAGACGACCAGGGTGGGGCGGCCGGGGCTGTCGCTGTCGCTGTCGCCGGGCGGGTGGCGGTGGAGGTGCAGGGCGAGGAGCTGCACGGTCTTGCCGAGCCCCATGTCGTCGGCCAGCACGCCGCCGAGACCGAGCTCGGCCATCTCCGCCAGCCAGGCCACGCCGCGCTGCTGGTACGGGCGGAGGTCGGCGTCGAGCCCCGCCGGTGCGGGGAGGGCGTGGGCCGGGTCGAACGCGGCGAGGCGCTCGGTCAGCCCCGCCAAGGGCCCCTCGAGCTCGACCTCGAGGGGCTCGCCGTCGACCACGAGCTCGCCGCCGAGGGAGGCGGCCAGCACCTCGCCGGCACTGAGGCGGCGACGCTGGCGCAGGCGGGCGAGGCGCTCGGGATCGGCCCGCACCCAGCGGCCCCGCAGGCGCACCACGGGTCGCTTGGCGTCGGCCAGGGCGGCCAGCTCGGCGGCGGTGAGCGCCTCCCCGTCGAGGGTCGCGGTCCAGCGCAGCTCGAGCAGGTCCTCGAGGGAGAACCCGGTGCCGGCCACACCGGCGGGGCTGGGGGTGGGCGAGGCCACCGCGGTGAGGGTCAGGTCGTCGACCAGTTCCTTGGGCCACAGCACCTGGATGCCGGCGCCGGCGAGGTCGTCGACGACCGGGCCGAGCAGGTCGTCGGCCTCCTCGTCGCTCACCATGAGGGCGGTGGGCCGGGCCTCGTCGAGCATGCGCTGCAGTGGCGGCCACGTGCGGGCGCCGCGGCGCAGGGCGAGGAGGAGGTCGGTCTCGCCGTCGGGGAAGCGCTCGAGCACCACGTCGGGTGCCGTCCAGAGGTCGGCGGCGTCGAGGACGAGGGAGGGGTCGGTGGCGCTCTGGAGCTGGAGCGCCGCTCGGAACGGGTCCTCCTCGTCGAGCGGTGGTTCGAGGCGCAGGGCGACGACGACGGCGTCGGTCGAGGGCCGCAGGCCGGCGAGCCAGTCGACGGCCGGTCCGGTGAACGGGGCGCCGAGGGCGGTGACCGTGCCGTCGTCCCCGTCGTTCGGGCCGGTGCGCGGGCCGACCGGGCCGGTGGCGAACGCGTGGTGCCCCGCGGCGGTGGGTGCCGACACGGTGCGGGGGAGCAGGTCGGCCACGGCGTCGGTGAAGGCGGCGACCGCGGCCTCGGCCGAGGCGATGCGGGTGGGCCGGTGGCCGTCGAGGGCGATCGCGTGCGCCTCCGGCGGGAGGGCCCTCGCCAGCTCGCCCTGGCGACGGTGGTCGTCGGGGTCGAGGGGGCCGACCCGCCAGGTGTCGGCACCGGTGGGGGTGACGCCGGGCTGGAGGCGACCGCGGGCGACGAGCTCGACGGCGATGCGGGCGGCCGCCGCCCACGCCTGCACCGAGCGGCCCACCTCGGCCTCCGCAGGCAGCTCGACGAGCGCGTCGAGCGCCTCGGCGAGGGGGACCCGGTGCACCGCCACCGTCTTGCGGCGGATCTGCGTGCCGGCAGGGACGGCCAGCTCGAGCGCGTCGGCGGGGGTCAGGCGGCGGGCCGCGTCCCGGCCCTCGGCGCCCCCGGCGAGGGGCCAGAGGGCGAGCCAGCTCTCCCGCGGCGGGTCGGCGGCGACGAACGTCGCGGCCACCGCAGGCCCGGCGAGCTCGTGCAGGGACGCGTCGACCATCGTCCGGGGACCGTACCCGCCCCCATCGGCCCTCCCTCGTCCCGCCGGCGGCGCCGTCCGAAGCGAGACTGGAGGAAATACCAGTCACCGGTGACTGGTATTTCCTCCACCTCGGTCCTTGCCGCTCCGAACGGCCACGGTCGGTGGCCGTCGCCGCCGCGGGGTCAGCGCCAGCCGGTGCGCAGGACCTCGGCGTCGTCCCAGTGGTCGTGGAACACCACGTCGGCGAGGGGGCGGCGGCGGACCGGGCCGTGGGCGCCGCGGGGCCAGCCGACCACGACGTGTCCGGCCAGCAGCCACCCCTCGGGGATGCCGACGGCCTCGCGCAGCAGTGCCTCGCCGCCGTAGCTCGCCCAACTGGTGAGGCAGGCGCCGAGGCCCTGGGCGCGGGCGGCGAGGAGGAAGTTCTGCATGGCCGGGTAGATCGAGCCGCCGAGCAGCAGCTCGGACGCCGAGTCGTAGCCGTAGGTGGTGAACAGCACCGATGTCCGCTCGCCGGCGTGGTCGTGCAGCTCGTAGGTGGCGCGATCGGTGCGGGCCCGGCGGCTGTCGTCGTCGGGGTCGGGCCGGGACATGCCGTACACGGGCTCGATCACCTCGAGGGCCAGGCGGGCGGCCTCGGCCACCGCCGCCCGCACCTCGGGGGAGCGCAGGACGACGAAGCGCCACGCCTGGACGTTGGCGCCGTTCGGCGCCCACGTGGCGGCCTCGAGGCAGCGGTCGAGCACCTCGTCGCCGACCGGCTCGTCGGTGAAGCGGCGGATGGAGCGCGCCGTCGCCAGCACCTCCCAGACGTCGTCGGTGGGCCCTGGCATCGCCGTCCTTCTAGCAGGCGCCCACCGGACCTGCTGCCGGGTGGGGGCACCCGCACCGGATCCATCAGGGGTCGGCGGGGGCGTCGCCCTCCGGGGCCGACGGACGGCGCCGACGCCGGCCGGACCGCTCGTCCTCATCATCGCCCGTCGCCGCGGCCGGCGCCTTCGCGGCCCGCCTCGGCGCCGGTGCGGCCGCCCGACGGGGCGCGGCGGCCGCCGCCGCGGCAGCAGCCGCCGGTCGGGCGCGCTCGGGGCGGCGCAGGGGGCGGGGGAGCGGCGCGCTGGCGGGCACCTCCACCCGGTACACCTCGCCGGGCTTGCCACCCTCCGGCCCGGGCGGCCGGGTCTCGCCCGTGGGCGACAGGATGTCGGCGCGCAGCATGTGGCGCCGGAAGTTGCCGGGGTCGAGGGGGGTGTCCCAGCTGGCCTCGTAGACCGTGCGCAGCTCCGAGAGGGTGAACTCGGGGCCCACGAAGGCGGTGGCCAGCGACGTGTGCTCGAGCTGCTCGCTGAGGCGGGCGACGGCATCTTCGAGGATGCGCCGGTGGTCGAACGCCAGCGGGCGGCGGCGGGTGGACAGCACGTCGGCCACGGGCACGAGCGCGGTGTCGGCGGCGTCGCCGCCGGCGCGCAGGCCGTCGACGTGGCGCAGCACGGCGAGGTAGGCGACCGTCACCACCCGCATGCGGGGGTCGCGGCCGGGCTCGCCGTAGGCGCCGAGTTGCTCGAGGTGCTCGGCCGCCTCGACGCCGGTCTCCTCCTGCAGCTCACGGTCGGCGGCGTCCTCGAGCGACTCACCCTCCTTGACGAAGCCGCCGGGCAGGGCCCAGGCGCCGGCGAAGGGCTCGCCGTGGCGCTGCACCAGCAGGACGTGCAGGCGCTGGTCGACGAGGGTGAGCACCACGATGTCGACGGTGACGGCGAAGGGCGGGTAGTCCTCCGGCCGGTACCCGTCTGGGGCCGTTCCGGCGGTCACACCGCCAACGTACAACCAGTTCGAGTCAGGTTGGCACATTCCTCCTCGGTGGTTACGGTCAACTCGACTAATAGTCACTCCGACCAGAACTGGAGCCGCCCATGGCCACGCCCCCCCCCCCCCCCGCCCCCACCCCCACCGGGACCACCGACCCAGAGACCACCGACCCCGTCCACACCTGGTTCCTGCTCGACCGCTCCGGCTCGATGAGCGCGCTGCACGGCGCGGTGGTCGACGGCTTCAACGAGTTCCTCTCGGGCCAGAAGGCCAAGGACGGCGCCGCCCTGCGCCTCACCGTGGTGCAGTTCGACGACCAGGACCCCCACGAGGTCGTGGTGGCCGCCGCCCCGCTCGCCGAGCTCGGCCCCCTGCGCCCCGACCAGTTCCAGCCCCGGGGCATGACCCCGCTCTACGACGCCATCGGCCGGATGATCGCCGCCGCCGAGCACGAGGTGGCCACTCGGGCCGAGTGGGGCCTCCCCGCCGAGGACGTGGTGGTCGTCATCTTCACCGACGGCCTCGAGAACGCCAGCCGCGAGTGGGACCACCGGCGCATCTTCGACCGCATCAAGGCCAAGCAGGACGAGGGCTGGACCTTCGTCTTCCTCGGCGCCAACCAGGACTCCTACGACACCACCCGCCACATGGGCGTGCGGGCCACCCACACCTCGAACTTCGCGGCCAGCCCGGTCGGGGTGGCGGCGGCCTTCGACAGCGTCGACCGCAGCGTGGCCAGCTACCGCTCGAAGCCGCGCCGGGCCCGCCAGGCGCAGCGCGACGACTGGTTCGAGGGCGTGAAGGAGGCCGAGCAGGCCGACGGCGACCACTCGGGCTGAGCGCTCGTCCCGCCCGACCGACCGGCAGCTGGAGGAAATAGCAGTCACGGGTGACTGGTATTTCCTCCAGCTGGGGGGAGGGGGATGGGAAGGGCGCCGCCGGCGGGTCAGGCGGAGGCCGCGCTCGCGGTGCGGTCGGCGGCCTCGACCACCTCGTAGCCGCAGTTGTAGCCCGGGGTGAAGGTGACCCCGGGGCCGCCGTGGCAGCCGGCGCCGCACAGGTAGAGCCCCTCGATCGGGATCGGGTTGTCGGGCCACCCCCGGGGGCCGGGGCGGAACGGGCCCATCAGCTCGGGGTGGATGAGGCCGTGGCAGAAGTCGCCGTCGACGGCGCCGTACATCATCTCGAACGCGTACGAGGCGTAGGTGAGCTGGCGGTCGATGATGTCGGGGAAGTTCGGGGCCATCCCCGCCACCTTGGCGATCACCCGCTCGGCCATGACGTCCTTCAGGCGGGACTGCTCCTCGCGGCTTCCCACCACGGGGAAGTAGAAGGCGTAGGAGCTGCCGGCGTGCTTGCCCGGAGGCGCCAGGTCGGGGTCGAGCAGGCTCGGGATCTGGAGCCCCATCGAGGGCCACTCGGGCAGGTCGCCGCGGCAGCAGTCCTCGTAGTCCTTCTGCATCTCCTCGGGCGTGCCGAACATGCCCATCGACGCTCGGAGCGCGCCCTCGTTGAGCATCTCGTAGGGGCCCGCGAACTCGGGCAGGCCGTCGAGGGCGAAGTGGATCTGCACGTAGGCGGCGCGGTGGTCGATGCGCTCGACCCGTCGCACCAGCTCGGGTGGCATCGCCTCGCGGTCCATGAGGCGCAGCAGCGTGGTGGTGAGGTCGAGGTTGGACACCACGTTGGGGGCCGTGATGGTGTCCCCCTCCGTGAGGCGCACGCCCGTGACCCTCGCGCCATCGTGAAGGATCTCGTCGACCTTGGCGTGCCGGCGCAGCTCGCCGCCGGCGGCCTCGAACTGGCCGAGCAGGTGCTGGGAAAGCGCCCCGATGCCACCCTGGAGCTTGCGCATCATCCGGGTGCCCGTCGTGGCCATGGCGAAGGCCAGGCACAGCGCGCTGCCCGGCGTGTAGGGGCCCCGGTAGGTGGAGTTGACGGCGAGGAAGGCCAACATGCCCCGCAGCATCCCGTGGCGCTGCTTGTCGGGGAGGTAGCGGTCGATCACGTCCATCACGCTGCCGAACATGGCGATCTCGATGGCCTCGCGCTCGGCCTCGTTGTTGGCGCAGGCGAACATCTCGTCGAGGCTCTTCGGGGGCGTGCGCACCTCGAAGCGTCCGATGGCGCGGGCGGGCGCGTCGCACCAACCCATGATCTCGGCCATCCCCAGCACGGCGTCCATGCCGTTGGTCTCGGCGACGTGCTCCATCAGTTGCTCGGGGTCGCTGTAGAAGATCATCGGGGCCTGGTCGGGGCGGCCGACGTTCACCGACATCACCTCGGACTCGATGGTGGGGCAGGCTTCGAGGCCGAGGTCGTCCCAGATCTCGTCGGCCATCGGGAACAGCACCGAGCCGGCGATCTCGAACTTGTAGCCCTTGATGAGCTCGGTGGTGGACGCCATGCCGCCCACGTGCTGGTTCTTCTCGAGGCACAGCACGCGCAGCCCGGCCCTGGCCATGATGGTGGCCGCGGTGAGGCCGTTGTGTCCCGCCCCGATCACGATGGCGTCGTAGTCCGTCATGGGCGCCACCTTCCTGCACTTGCGTACTCATGTCAACACTGACATGATCCGGCCACAACGGACACCAGCGGTGGGAACCCCCGCCGGGTGACTGCGATCCAGGGGGATGGCCATGGGGGACAACGCCTCGACCAGGTGGCGTGCGCGGTTGGGCACCGTGGTGGTGCTGGTGGCGCTGGCGGCATCGTGCGCCTCGGGGTCGGAGACGACCGCGTCCGGCGGCGACGCCACCGGGGGCACCGCCGCCGACGCGTCGGCGACATCGACCACCGAGGTCGAGGTGCTGAGCGGGGCCGAGGCCGTGGCCGCCTCGGAGGAGCGGCTCGCACCGTGGCTCGAAGGCACGTTCCGGCCACCCCCCGAGGACGGCCCCGCCGCGGTGGAGGGCGCCGAGATCTACGTCGTGTCCTGCGGCCAGCTGCTCGAGAGCTGCAGCGTGCTGGTGGACGGGGTGATGGAGGGGGCCGACGCCATCGGCTGGGACGCCACCCTGGTGGACACCGCGCTGGACTTCTCGAAGGCGGGCGACGGCATCCGCCAGGCCATGGCGGCCGGCGCGGACGGCGCCATCGTGGTGGGCGTCGACTGCCAGCACTTCAGCGGCGCCCTCGACGAGGCCAACGCCGCCGACTTCCCGGTGGTCGTCCTGAACGCCTTCGACTGCGACGTCACCTCGGACGGCGAGCAGGAGGCCCGCTTCGCCGCCCAGGTCGACTTCACCCCCGAAGGCGGCGACCCCGAGCAGGGCGCCCGCGACTTCGCCGGCGCCAAGGTCGACTGGGCTGTGGTGGAGACCGAGGGCGACCTCAAGGCCATCAACCTGGCCCAGGACGACCTGCTCGCCATCAGCCTGCTCGGCGAGGGGTTCGACGCCGGCGTGGCCCGGTGCGGCTCGTGCGAGGTCGTCGAGACGGTGTCGTTCAACACCGGCGACCTGCTCGACGGGACGCTGCCCCAGAAGGTGGCCTCGGCCATCGTGGCCCACCCGGAGGCCAACGCCATCAGCTTCCCGTACGCCGCCGCCGTCGGCCTCGGGATCGCCGGGCTCGCCGACGCCGGACGCGACGACCTGCTCGTGCTCGGGGCCGAGGGGATGCCCACGCAGTACCAGCTGCTGAACGACGGCACCCTCGACATGGTGATGGCCTTCCCGTCCGACTGGACCGGCTGGGCGGCGGTCGACACCTTGAACCGGGTGCTCAGCGACGAGCCCACCGTCGACGAGGGCGTGGGCTACCAGCTCGTCACCGCCGAAGAGCTCGACGGTGCCACCGACTTCGAGGGTCCCTTCGACTACCGGGCCGCCTACGAGGAGATCTGGGCGGGGTGAGCGCCGAGGGGAGCGGCGGGGCCGGCGCGCCGGCGCTGTCCGTCCGGGCCCTGACGCGTCGCTACGGGCCGGTGGTGGCTCTCGACGGCGTCGACCTCGTGGTCGCCCCCGGCACCATCCACGCGCTGATCGGCGCCAACGGGTCGGGCAAGTCGACCCTCATCCGGGTGGTGGCGGGCGTCGAGCGCGGCGCCCCGGGCGCGACCGTGGCGGTCGGGGCCCAGGAGGTGGCCGCCGACCGGACGACGCCGGCTTGGGCCCGGTCCGCCGGCGTGCGCGTCGTCCACCAGGGCGCCTCGACCTTCCCCGACCTCACCGTGGCCGAGAACATCGGCCTCGGCGCCGGCCTGCCCACCCGGCCCGGCCGCTCGATCCGTTGGTCGCAGGCGCGGACCATCGCGTCCGACGCGCTGGCCCGACTCGGGGTGGCGGTCGACCCGGCGTCCCGGCTCGGCGATCTCGGCTCCGCGGTGCAGACGCTGGTGGCCGTCGCCCGGGCGTTGGCCGACGTGGACACCGCGGTGGTGGACGCGCCGCGCCTCGTGGTGCTCGACGAGCCGACCGCGGCGCTCCCCGAACGGGAGGTCGCCGCCCTGCTGGGCGGCCTGCGCCACCTGGTGGCGGCGGGACACGCGGTGCTCCTCGTGACCCACCGCCTCGACGAGGTGACCCGCGCCGCCGACGAGGCCACCGTCCTGCGCGATGCCCGGCGGGTGGCGAGCTTCTCGGTGGGAGCGGTGGCGCCCGACGACGTGGTGGCCCTGATCACCGGCGGCGCCGTCGGCCGTCGGGCGCCCGGCCCGGAGCGTCCCGCGGAACGCTCGTCGGTGCCGCCGTCAGCGGGTTCGGAGCCTCCCGTTCGGCGCCCGTCGGTGGCGGGTGCGGAGCGTCCCGCGGAACGCTCGTCGATGCCGCCGCCCGCGGACGCCACGGCGGGAGCGTCGTTCGAGCGTCGATCGTCTGCCTCGGTGCCGTCGGAGGCGGGAGCCGCCGGGGCAGGCGATGCGGTGGCGGTGGGTCCCTCCGCCGCAGCGCCCCGGGCGTCGTCGGCGCCGCTGCTCCAGGTGGGTGGGCTGCGGGCCGGTCGGTTGCGGGGCGTGAGCTTCGCCGTGGGCGACGGGGAGATCGTGGGCATCGCCGGCCTGCTCGGCTCCGGTCGCTCGACGCTGCTCGAGGCGCTGTTCGGGGTGCGCCGGGCCGCGGCCGACCACGTGGTGCTGGCGGGTGAGCCACTCGCCCTCAACGCCCCGGGCCGGGCGATGGCCGCCGGCGTCGCCCTCGTCCCCGAGCAGCGTGAGCGATCGGTCTTCGCCTCCAGCCCGGTGGCCGAGAACCTGAGCATCGCCGACCTCGACCGCTTCCGGCGGGGCGGCCGAGCGGGTCGGGTCGATCGGCGCGCAGAACGAACGGCGGCGGCCGGCGACCTCGACCACTACTCGGTGGTCGCCGGTTCGGCCCACGCCCCGATGACCACCCTCAGCGGGGGCAACCAGCAGAAGGTCGTGCTGGCCCGCTGGCTGCGCCGGGACCCCCGCCTGCTGCTACTCGACGAGCCCACCCTCGGGGTCGACGTCGGCGCCCGGGCGGACCTGCACGCCCTCGTCCGTCGGTCGGTGGCGGCCGGCGGGCGGGCCGTGCTGTGCGTGTCGTCCGATGTCGAGGAGCTGTGCGCACTGGCCGACCGCATCCTCGTGCTGCACGACGGCCGCCTCGTCGATGAGGTGGCGGGTGCCGACGCCCGACCCGACCGGGTCAACCAGCTCGTCCACCGGGGAGCGGCGGCGTGACGGGCGACCCGGGACGAGGTGCTCGCCCTGGAACCGGTGGCGCCGGGGGTCCGGACGTCGTCGCCGACGGGACGGACGCGGTCGAGGACGCCGGGCGACACGAGGGTTCCGGCGGGGCCGTCGCCTCGGGCGCGGCGGTAGATCCCGAGGCCGGCACCGGCGGGAGCGGCACCGAGGTCGGCGTCGCCGTCGACGTGGGCGCCGACGTGGGCGCCGACGTGGGCGCCACTGGCGTGGTGGACGTCGGCGCCCGTCCCCGTGCCGGCGCCCTGGACCTGCTCGAGCGCTACGCCCTGCTCCTGGCCCTGGTGGGCGTGCTCGTCACCTTCGCGGTGCTCCCCGCCACCAGCGACACGTTCGCCACCGTCACCAACGTGAAGTTCGTGCTCAACAACCAGGCCGTGCCCGTGCTGGTGGCCCTGGCCGTGATGGTCCCGCTGATCTGCAACGAGTTCGACCTGTCGGTCGGCGCGCTGGCCGCGCTCTCCTCGGTGGTCGCCGCCGCGGGCATGACCCGCTTCGGCCTCGGCTGGGGCCCGGCGGTGCTGCTCGCCGTCGGGGTGGCGGCGCTGGTGGGCCTGTTCACCGGCCTGCTCGTGGCCCGCGGCGGGATCAGCTCGCTGGTCACCACGCTGGCTGTGTCGAGCGTGCTCATCGGCGTGCTCACCTGGTACACGGAGGGTGAGAGCGTGCTGGGGACCTTCCCCGGCGCGTTCACCTCGCTCGGGTCGTGGCCGTGGCCGCTCATCGTGCTGGGGCTGGCCACCGTGGTGCTCTGGTACGTCCTCGAGCAGACCCCGTGGGGCCGCCGCCTCTACGCCGTGGGCTCCAACCGCGAGGCCGCACGGCTGGTGGGCATCGACGTGGCCCACAAGATCACCCTCAGCTTCGTGCTCTCCGGCGTGCTGGCCGGCGCCGCCGGTGTGGTGGCGGTGGCTCGCAACGGGGGCGCCAACCCCACCGTCGGCCCCGCCCTCCTGCTGCCGGCGCTGGCGGCCGCCTACCTGGGCGCCACCGCCTTTCGGCGCTGGTTCAACCCGCTGGGCACCGTCGTGGGCGTGCTGCTGGTGGCCTTCACCGTGAGCGGCTTCACCCTCGCCGGCATCGACCCCTGGGTGAAGGACGTCATCAACGGCTCGTTGCTGCTCGTCGCCGTCGCCGCGGTGGCCGCGCTACGGCGGCGGGCCCGGGCCGGCGCCTGAGCCGACGACCGACAGGACATCCCCCGCCCGCAGCCCCATCCCGCTCTGGTGGCGCTCAGCGATGAGGGGCGTCGTCGCGCCGCGGGGGTCCGCGGGCCGTCGCGGTGGCCTGGGGAATCGGGGCTCCGACACCGTTCCCACGCTCCGGAGCTGACCAGCGGCGATCGCGGCGCCTGACCGGCCGGGCCGGCCGGCGGCTCGCCGACCAGGGCATCGCCGATGAGCACCGTTGCCCCCATGCGTGTCATCTCGGACACGTCGCCTGCCGCGAAGATGGTGCCCGTGGGCTGGGACGCACTCGCACGGTGGGGCGACGACGCCGTTCGGGTCGAACGGCTCGCCGGCGGGGTCGCCAACGACGTGTGGCGCGTGCAGGTCAACGGGAACCGCGCCGTCGGCCGCCTCGGCCTGCGCCGCGCCGCCGACCTGGCGTGGGAGACGGAGCTCCTCGTGCACCTCGACCGCGCCGGCCTGGTCGTGCCGGTGCCGATCCCGACGACGGACGGCGCGCTCTTCGCCGACGGGCTCGTGGTGATGACCCACGTGGACGGCGCTCCCCCCGAGACCGGGGCGGACTGGCGCCGCGTCGCCGACTTCGTCCGTCGGCTCCACCGGTCGACGCAGGACTGGCCGCAGCGGCCGGGCTGGCGAGGCTCGACCGAGCTCCTGCATGCCGACACCGGGACGAGGACCGACCTCGGTGCGATGCCGGCCGAGGCCGTGACCCGCTGCCGTGCCGCGTGGGCGCGCCTCGACGGACGACCGACCTGTGTCATCCACGGTGACCTCAACCCCGGCAACATCCGGATGACCGCGGATCGTGTCGCCGTGATCGACTGGGACGAGTCCCACGTCGACGTCGCCGACCTCGACCTGGTGCTGCCCGACAACGCCGCAGAGCTCGACCCCGTCGCGTTCGACATCGCCGCCCAGGCCCAGGCCGCCTGGGAGGCCGCTGTGTGCTGGGACCCCACCGGTGCCGACGAGTTCGCGGCCCGGCGGCTCGCCGAGGTGCGCCCGGTCTGAACCACCCCAACGCTCGTTCCCACCCCAGCTCGCCGAGCTGCGAGGCGCCGATCTGGACGAAATGGCCGTTCCGAATCGGGACGGTGTGCCCTCCAAAGGGAGCCGGCGGAGACGTGTCGGTGTCGCCGCCCGCTGCGTCAGCGGAGGGGGACGTCGCCGAGAAGGGCGAACGCCTCGCCGGTGAGCAGCGCCATGTCGTCGGGGTCGCCGCCACCCCGGCGGGTCCAGACGTCGAGCACCCCGAGAAGGGCGCCGGCGATGACGTTGCCCACCACCACCGACACCAGCTCGATGCGGTCGTCGGTGGTGTCCGCGCCCTCCCTGGTGCGGGTGTGCTCCATCTTCTGGCGGATGGCGCCCTCGAGCTCGTGGGCGAAGGCGCCCTGAACGAGGCGCAGGTGGGCCTCGATGGCCTCGGGGCTCAGCACCCCGTGGCGCAGGGCGGCCACCTGGTGGAGGATCTCGCGGTCATCGGGGAACGAGCCGACCGCGACGGCAACGGAGGCGAGGATGGGCTCGTCCAGGGGGCGTACGGCGAGGGCGGCGCTGAACCACTCCAGGCGGCTCTCGTAGTCCTGGAAGAGCACCGCCTCCTTCGAGGGGAAGTGGCGGAAGAAGGTTCGCTCCGTGACGCCGGCGCCGGCCGCGATCTCGGCCACGCTGGTGGCGTCGAAGCCGTCGCGGCGGAACAGCTCCAGCGCGCTGCGCTGGAGGCGCTCACGCGTCTCGGCGCGCTGGGCAGCGCGCTTGCCCAACTCGGCCATGAGGCCACGCTACTCAGGTGATGGCAGTCCTGACATCTTCGGGTCCAGTTTGACAATCCGGCTCGGTCGCCGTGGCGCCGCCGGTCAGCTCGCCGCGGTGAGGACGAGGGTGATGGTGCCGTCCTCGCGCAGCAGGGTCAGCGAGTCACCGGTGACCTGGACCTGCTTCGACGCCTCCAGGGCGGCGAACAGGTCGGTCTCCTGCTGCATCACGGGTTCCTCGCAGGCCATGCTGGTCGATGCCAGCTGCCCGATCGTGAGCTGGTCGCCGTCGAGCTCCCACGAGCCCGCGCCGTTGTTGCAGCCGGCGTTGGCCGCCAGCGTGCCGTCGTCGACGAACTCGACGGTGGGCTCGGTGCCGTCCAGCACGCCGGTGACCGCGTCGGCCGTGGCCAGTTGGATCACGTCCCAGGTGCCGACGAGCGCCTGCTCGCGGTCGAGGGCGGTGAACGACAGGCGGGACTCCTCCGGGCCGGTGATCACCAGGGTGTCGGTGCCCACCTCGATGGTGTCGGCGGCCTCGAGGGCCGAGGTGTAGGCCGACTCGGCGTCCATGAGGGCGGGCTCGCACCCCCGCTCGGTGGACGCCAGCGGTCCGACGGAGAGCGCGGTGCCGTCCACGGTGAAGGGGCCGAAGTAGGAGTTGCACGCGGCGACGCCGGTGGCCTGGCCGTCGGAGACGCTGAGCGTGATGTCGGCGCCGTCGGGCACGTCGATCGAGCTGTCGGCCGCGTCGAGCACCCACTCGGGGCCCTCGACGCCCGCACCGGCCCCGTCGGACGTGGTCGAGGTGGCACCGGTGCCGCCGGTGGAGGCCACGTCCTCGCCGTCGCTGCCACAGGCGGCGGTGAGGGCCACCACGGTGGCGAGGAGGGCGGCGAGGGTAAGCGTTCTGCGCACGGCCACGGACTGTACCGATCGGTGACACGGGGCGGGCGGTCCGGCCATCGGCCACGCTCGCGTACGTTGGCCGGATGGACGACGAGGCGGGGGGCTTCCAGGCGGAGGTCCGGTACACGAACGACGGGGTGCCCCATGTGCGGGCGGCGGACTGGGGCGGCGTCGGGTTCGGCCAGGGTTGGGCCTGCGGCCGCGACCAGTTGCCGGCCATCGCCGATCAGTTGCTGAAGGTGCGCAGCGAGCGCGCCCGGCACTTCGGGCCGGGGCCCCAAGGGGCGCACCTGGCCAGCGACTTCGGCTACCTGGCCCTCGACGTGGCGGGCAGGGCCGAGGCGTTCCGTGAGGCGCAGACGCCCGATCGCCGGGAGCTCATCGCCGGCTACGTGGCCGGGTACAACCGGGCCGTCGACGAGGCCCACCGCGACGGCACCCTGCCCGACTGGTGTGCCGGCGCGCCCTGGATCCGGCCGGTGAGCGAGTTGGAGTTCTACGCCCATCTGGTCGACGTGTCGTTGATGGCCAGCGGCCGCAACCTCGTGCAGGTGATCGGTCGCGCGGAGGCGCCCGGGGCCGACGGCCCGGTTCCGCCGTCGCCGGTCGAGGCCCTCGGCGGCGGCGCAGGGGGCGAGGGCGCCAGCAACGGGTGGGCGGTCGGGGGTGACGTGAGCGCGTCGGGCCACGGCATGGTGCTGGCCAATCCCCACTTCCCCTGGCACGGCGAGGCCCGCTTCTGGGAGTGCCACCTCACGATCCCGGGTGAGCTCGATGTGTACGGGGTGTCGCTGCTCGGCACGCCCGGGGTGCAGATGGGGTTCAACGAGGGCCTTGCCTGGGCCCACACCTTCTCGTGTGGCCACCGCTTCACCGTGTACCAATTGGACCTCGCGCCGGGCGACCCCACCCACTACCGGTTCGGCGACGGTGAGCGGGCCATGACCCCCCGTACCCACACCGTGCTGGTGCGCGGCGGCGACGGCACCGTCTCGGAGGTGTCACGCACGCTGTGGGACTCGCACCACGGGCCCATGCTCAACCTTCCCCTGGTCGGGTGGGGCATCGACACCGCCTACTGCTACCGCGACGCCAACCTCTCCAACACCTCCGTGGTCGAGCAGTTCGTGGGCATGGGTCAGGCCACCGACCTCGACCGGTTCCAGGAGGTGTACGCGCGGGTGCAGGGGATCCCGTGGGTGAACACCCTGGCGGCCGACCGATCGGGCCGGTCGTGGTACATCGACGCATCGGCCACGCCGCGCCTGAGCCCCGGCGCCCAGCAGCGCTTCGTGGCCCGCATCCGCGACGACCTGGTCGCGGCACTGCTCTACGAGAACCGGGTGGCCCTGCTCGACGGCAGCGAGCCCGACGACGAGTGGCTCGACCATCCCGACGCCCGGGCGCCCGGGCTCGAGCCGTTCCGCGCGCTGCCCCAGGTCGAGCGGCGCGACGTGCTGGTGAACGCCAACGACTCGCACTGGCTCACTGCCGCGGCCCAACCGCTCGAGGGCCACTCGCCCTTCCACGGCCTGGAGGGCACGCCCCGAACCCTGCGCACCCGCCAGAACCTGGCGCTGGCCGAGCGGCTGGCCGCCCGCGGCCAGGTGACCCGTGACGACCTGGTGGCCACGCTGTTCGCCAACGAGAGCCTCAGTGCCGAGCTCCTGGTCGACGAGGTGATCGACCGCTGCCGGGCCGCGGGCACGGTGGTGATCGAGGGCCACGCCGCCGACCTCGCACGGGTGGCCGACGTGCTGGAGGCCTGGGATCGACGCTACGACCTCTCGTCCCGGGGTGCGGCGCTGTGGCGCGAGCTGCTGGGCACGTTCACGTTGGCCGACCGGCTGGACGCCGGCCCGCTGTTCGCGGCGCCGTTCGACCCTGCCGACCCGGTCGCCACCCCGCGGGGGCTGGCCCCGGCTCCGGCCGGCGCGGCCGGGGGCGACGACGACCCGGTGGCCCGAGCCGCCGGCCACGCGGTTCGGGTGCTCGACGCCGCCGGTGTCGCCTTGGACGCGCCGCTCGGCGAGGTCCAGTGGGTGGTGCGGGGCGACACCCGGGTGCCGGTGCACGGCGGCGGCGAGGTCGAGGGGATGATGAACGTGCTCAGCCCGTGGGGGGCCCTCGCCTCGATGTCGCTCGAGCCGGTGCCCCCCAAACCGCTGGCCCTACCCGGCCGCGACCGCACCGGCCTCGCGCCGGGCGGCTACCAGTGCGACTACGGCGTCAGCTTCGTCATGGCCGTCGAGCTCACCGACGACGGTCCCGAGGCCGTGGGCCTCCTCGCCTACGGCCAGACCGGCGACGACCGCCGCCCCGAGCACACGGCCGGCGCCGTGGCCTACTCGACCAAGCAGGTGCGGCCGCTGCTCTTCCGCGAGGCCGACATCGCCGCCGCCCTCGCCACCACCGTGCACCTGGCCTCGGTCTGACGGACGCCCGTTCTGTCCGCACGCCACGGGCGGCTCGGGCGATCCATGGGGAGCCGGGTACGGGCCGCGGCTACGCCGGCTCGACCTCGACGGCGAGGGCGGTCATCCGGGCCATGCCCGACAACGGCTCGACGCCGTCGGGGCCGTCGGCGGTCAGGATGTTGGCGTTCACGCCGGCATGGGCCTGCGCCACCGCCAGGCCGTCGGCGCCGGCGTGGCCCCAACCGTGCGGGAGGGACACCACGCCGGGCATGAGATCGTCGGTGACGGCGACCTCCACCTCGACCTCGCCCGACTTCGAGCGGACTCGGGCCCGCCCGCCGTCGGTGAGGCCGGCAGCGTCGGCGTCCTCCGCAGAGACGTGTAGGCGGTTGGTGGTGCGGTCACCGCCCACGAAGGGCTCGGCGTTGTGGGCCCAGGTGTTGTGGCTGTGGCGCTCGCGCCGGGTGATGAGGCGCAGGCCGACGTCGGTGCGCTCAGCCTCGAAGTCGGCCTCGAGCTCGGCGGCCGCGGCGACGAAGTCGGGCGGCGCGAGGTGGACCTTGCCGTCCTCGGTGAAGACCCGCTTGCCGAGGAACTCGCCGCCGGCGACGTCGGGGAGGCGGACGCCGTGGGGATGGCGGCGCAGGGTGCGCACGGGGTGGCGGGCGACCTGCAGCACGAGGGCGAGCAGGCGGGCGTCGGACACCTCGGCGATCCGGCCGACGCCGGGCAGGGCCTGGAGCCGTCCCAGCCCCCATGTCAGCCATCTGGCCGGCGCCCCCTTCCCGAGGCCCACGCCGCACGCGTCGGCCAGGCGCGCGAAGATCCACGACTCCTCCCGCCGCTCGGCCGCCGGCGGTACCACTGCCTCGGTGTACTGCAGCCAGGGGTCGACCTGGAGCCCGGCGAAGGCGTGCACGAAGGGGACGTCGGGGCGCTCGAGCCACGAGCAGGCGGGGAGCACGTAGTGGGCGTGCTCGGCGGTCTCGTTGCGGAACAGGTCGATGCACACCAGGAGCTCGAGCTCGTCGAGGGCGGCGGCGAGGCGGTCGCCGTTGCCCACCGACAGCACCGGGTTGCCGGCGGACACGAACAGGGCCTTCACCTGGCCGGGGCCGGGGGTGGTGATCTCGTCGGCGAGCAGCGAGGCGGGGAAGGTGCCGAGGATCGCCTCGAACCCGCCGATGCGTGACCGGGCATCGCTGACGCCGAGACCGGTGGACGTCGAGAGCCTCTGGAAGTCGAGGGGCGGCGTGCGCACGAGCGCCCCGCCGGCGCGGTCGAGGTTGCCGGTGACCGCGTTGATGACGTTGAGCAGCCAGTAGGCGAGGGTGCCGTGCGGCCCCATGTTCACGCCCGTCGAGCAGTAGAGCGAGGCGCCGGCGGCGGCGAGGTACTCGGCCACCAGGGACCGCAGGTCGGCCGCGGCGATGCCGGTGACGGCCTCGGTGCGCTCGGGCGACCAGTCGGCCACGACGCCGGCGAGGTGCTCGAAGCCCGTGGTGTGGGCGTCGACGAGTGACTGGTCGACCGCGCCCTCGGCCAGGACCACGTGCAGGAAGGACGCGAGGAAGAACACGTCGGTGCCCGGGCGGATGAAGAGGTGGTCGCCCACGGCCCGGGCGGTCTCGGTGCGGCGGGGGTTGACCGACACCACCCGCCCGCCCCGGTCGACGATCGCCTTGAGGCGGGCCATGGCTCGCGGCACCTGCACCACCGACATCTGGGAGATGGCGGGGTTGGTCCCGATCAGCACCACGAGGTCGGTGCGGTCGAGGTCGGGGATCGGCTGCAGCAGCTCGTGGCCGTAGAGGCGCTTGGCCACCAGGTACTTGTTGGTGAGGTCCTGGGAGGCGCTGCTGTAGGACTGCGTCGTCCCGAGCCCCTCGAGGAAGGCGTTGAAGGCCACGGCGTGGAAGGAGCCGAAGGCGGCGGGGTTGCCGAGGTAGCCGGCGATCGAGTCGGCGCCGTGGTGGGCGCGCAGGGAGCGGACCTTGGCCCCGATCTCGGCGAGGGCCTGGTCCCACGAGATCCGCTCCCAGCGGTCGTCCACCCGCTTCATGGGGTGGTCGAGGCGGTCGGGGGAGTGGTGCAGGTTGGCGAACTTGAGGCCCTTCACGCAGGCGAAGCCCTGCGAGGCCACGTGGTCCTTGTCGGGGTCGAGGCGCACGACCCGTTCGCCCTCGGTGGTGACCAGCAGGCCACAGCCGGCCTCGCAGATCCGACAGAACGTGGGTGTGATCGTCTGCTCGGGCATCGGCCTCCCCCTCGGTGTGGCTCCGGTGGCGCCGGCGCATCGTGCCGCACGGCCGATCTCAGCGTAGGGCCAGGCGGGCGTCGGGCCCGGCCCGGTACGGTCCCCTCTCATGGCGCGCTGGCGGATCGACACGGAGCGGGCGTCGGCGCGGGTGACCTTCCGCCCCGGCATCCCGGGACTCGGCATCACGGTACGAGGGCTGTCGGGTGAGTTCGACCTCACGTTGGGCGACGACGGCCGGCCCGACATGCGGGTGCCGATCCGTGGCGACTTCGCCCTGGCCCTCGCCGATCTCGACACGGGGCCCCTCACCAAGGTGAGCCGCTCGCTGCTGTCGGGCGGCGACCAGATCCCCATCCGGGGCACGATCCGCGACGTGGCCCGCACCAAGGGCCACGATCACGACGAGTTCGGCTTCGTCGTCGACGTCACCATGCGGGGCGAGTCCCACAGCACCGATGGCCTGGGAACGAGTGGCGTGCTCGACGGCGATCGCCTTCGGGTGGAGGGCCGGACGTCGGTGAACCCCCGGGCGGTCGGCGTGCCCGTGCCGAAGCTGTTCCGGGCCCGTGGCGACATCGTGTGGGACCTTGCGCTGGTGCTGCTCGACGACTGAGTCCTCTGCCGGTCGCTTCGCCGACCGGTCACAGCGGTGGCGTACGGATGGGGCATGGACGCGGATGCGGCGTGGGACGAGGGCGACGACGTGGACGACGATGGTGTGGACGACGAACACGACAGCGTGCACGTGAACGACGACGAGGACGACGACGAGGACGATGACGACGACTTCGGGATGCGGTTCACCGTCATCGGTCGGTCCGACGGCCAGGTGCACGTGGTCAGCGAAGGTGGTGGTGAGGTGTTCGTGCACCCGGCCGTCGATGCCGAGGTCTGGGCGGCGGTGTGCGCTCGGGCGCCGGCGGCTTGGGAGATCGTCGAGGTTCCCGCGGGCGAGTTGTCCGAGCCGTCGGTGTGGGACGAATCGCGCTCGTGTGACGACGAGGTCGACGACGAGTACGCCGCCCACCTGGCCCAGCGGCGGTTCGCCGAGACGCAGTACGGCATCTTCCACTCGTTCGTCGAGGCCGGCTTCGAGCGCGCCGAGGCGATGCGCCTGCTCGTCAAACTGATGACCTCCGACCTCGACCCTGGCGACGACGACTGACCGACCGCGGACCCCCACGCTCCCGCCGGGGTCGACCGCGGCGCCGTCCAGCACCGGCGTGGCCGTGCGCTGCGGTCGCGCGCGTTGAATCGGCGCCCGATTCGGTCGCCCCCGCCACCGAATGGGGCGCCAGTTCGGCGTTGCGCTACGCCGGCCTCGATGGGAGTCCGAGCAGCACCGCCGCCTCGTCCGGGGTGGCGACGGTGCGGCCCGCGGCTTCCACCCGCTCGACCGCGGCGGCGACCAGTGCCGGGTTCGCAGGCTGGTCCTGACCGTCGCCGGCCCAGCACTCGAGCCCGAGGTGCAGGTGACCGCCCGCGGCCAGGGCCGCCTCGACCAGGGGCGAGGAGAGCAGGTCGCCACCGAAGACCGAGACCGACCACGGCAGGCCGGTGCCCTCGAGCAGTTCGAGGTAGGCGGCCAGGGCGGTCTCGGTGGGCGGCAGGCCGAACGGGGCGCCGCCCAGGTAGCCCCGCTCGCCGCCGAAGTAGAGCTTCACCATCGCGCCGGCAGGCAACCGGCCGGCGTGGTGCCAGGCCAGGATCGCCCGCAGCCAACTCGGGTCGAACACCGCGAGGCTGGGCCCGAGCCGGTGGCGCTCGCAGAGGTCGAACATGTGGTGGGCGTCGCCGAAGCTGTTCCGGTACACCCAGTCGCCGGTGGGAACGCCGTCGGGCTCGGCGCCACCCAGGTTCACCGAGCCCAGGTCGGCCAGGCTGAGCCGCAGCACGCCGGCCTCGGCCAGCGGGGTGATGTGGGCGTAGCTCTCCTGCACGGTCGTGCCGGCGTTGGTGGTGGGGTAGAGCAGCGCGTCGGGCCGCTCGGCCAGGATCGGGCGCCATCCCTCGAGGTAGCGCTCGGCCGCTTCGTGCCCCGGCACGGCGAAGCGGTCGATGTGGTTGTGCACGATGGCCGCGCCGGCGTCGAAGCAGGCCAGGGCGTCGGTGGTGATCTCGTGCGGCTCGATCGGGACGTGGGGGTTCTGGGCCTTGCCCGTGACGCCGTTGATGGCCGCTTCGACGATGACCGGGTCGCTCACGTCAGATGCGCTCCAGGTCGGCGCCGTCGAGCAACGGCCGGATGCCGTACTCGCCCACATCCGCCTCGAGCAGCGGCGGCGCCGAAGATCGACCGGCTGCTGTCGTGGTCGGTCCGGCCGAAGGGCGCACGCTCGATCACGCCGCCGACGTTACGCCTGCGCCGTTCCACCCGCGGGCTCGTCGAGGCCGATCACGGTGACGAGGCCGTCGCAGTCGTGGACCGTCACGGTGAGCGCCGAGTGCGGGCGCAGGCTGACCGCGGTGCGCACCGGGTCGTGGAAGTGCACGCAGACGCCCCGATCGTGATTCGTGCCGAAAGTCAGGCCGTCGTCGGCGAACGACTGGCGGGCGCCGATGGCGGTCCACCAGCGGTACCCCTCGGTGATGTGCCCGCCGGCGACGTTGTCGAGTGAGGTGTCGAGCTTCAAGAAGCCGAACGTCGCCCGGAACCGTCCGTCGCCGACGTGCACGCCGTCGTGCCCCGGTCGGGCGCCGAACGGCAGCCACATCGCCACGAACCGCTTGTCGAACCGGTAGGGGAAGAACGTGTCGGCCATCGCAGTGACGGTATCCGGGGCGTGACTCGGCGGCCTCCCGGTGCGCGGACCGCGGGAGGCGGCACGAACCCGATCCTGCCCCTCCCGCCGCTCCGCGCGGGGTGACGAAGGGCCGTTGGCCTCTGCCCACTGGTGACGGTGAGCGGGACAGTGCTGACAGACGACGAGTCGTAGGAGGTCGCTGTGCGCTCAATCCCCCGTTCGCCCGTTTGGCACTCGATCCTGGCGGTGGTCGCTCTCGCCGCCGGGACCGTCGCAATGGTCGTGGCGCCTTCGCCGAGCGCCGCCGACGGCAACGAGGCCCCGGCGGCCCCCACCGCCTTCCGGTCGCTCTCTGCAGGTGGCACCCACACCTGTGCGGTGCTCGCCAGCGGGGCGGTCAAGTGCTGGGGCGACGACGAGTACGGCCAACTCGGGCTCGGGGACCAGATCGACCGAGGCGACGACCCCGGTGAGATGGGTGATGCCCTGCCCGTCGTGGACCTCGGCAACGGCCGGGCCGCCACCGCGATCAGCGCCGGCTACCGCCACACCTGCGCCGTGCTCGACAACGGCAAGGTGAAGTGCTGGGGGGCCGGCGCCAACGGCCGCCTGGGTCTCGGCGACAGCGCCAACCGAGGTGAGTTGCCCGGTGAGATGGGTGGCGCCCTACCGGCCGTCGACCTCGGGGCGGGACGCACCGCCACCGCCATCAGCGCAGGTGGCTCGCACACGTGCGCGCTCCTCGACAACGGGTCGGTGAAGTGCTGGGGGGCCAACAGCTACGGCCAACTGGGCCTGGGCCACACGCAGGACCGGGGCGACGACCCGGGTGAGATGGGCGACGCCCTGCCGTCGGTGAGCCTCGGCACCGGGCGCACCGCCCTCGCGATCACTACCAACAACGCGCACACCTGCGCGTTGCTCGACAACGGGTCGGTGAAGTGCTGGGGCAGCGGCGTCAACGGGCGTCTCGGTACCGGCGCCACGGACTCGCGAGGCGACCAGCCCGGTGAGATGGGCGACGCCCTTCCGGCGGTGAGCCTCGGCACCGGTCGCACGGCCCTCGCGATCTCGGCCGGCGGTCAGCACACCTGCGCGTTGCTCGACAACGGGTCGGTGAAGTGCTGGGGCAGCGGCCTCAGCGGACGTCTCGGTACCGGCGCCACGGACTCGCGAGGCGATCAGCCCGGTGAGATGGGCGACGCCCTCGTGGCGGTGCCGCTCGGTGATGGCCGTACCGCGACCTCGGTCAGCAGCGGCTACGGGCACACCTGCGTGCGGCTCGACGACGCCACGGTCAAGTGCTGGGGCCTGAACGGTGGCGGCCAGCTCGGTCAGGGCAGCACCGCATCTCTGGGCGACCAGGCGAACGAGCTGGGCAACGCGCTGCCGCCCGTGAGCCTCGGCACGGGTCGGACCGCGACGGCGATCACCACCGGCGACCAGCACGCGTGCGCCCGCCTCGACGACGGGACCCTCAAGTGCTGGGGCGACAACGTGTCGGGCCAGCTCGGTCTCGGCGACCAGGCCGACCGGGGCGACCAGCCCGGCGAGATGGGTGACGCTCTCGGCGTCATCGACCTCGGCACCGGTGTGGTGCCGTTCGTGCGGCCTGACGCGCTCATCCGTGTGGTGGGGTCCGGGTATCTCGGCGACGGGATCTACAACGCGACTGCCGGCGGGCAGACGGTCAGCGTCACCGTCGGGCGCTACGGCTCCACGACGTTGACCGTCAAGCTCCAGAACGACGGCAACCAGCGGGACGACCTCGTCGTCCGGGGTTTCGCGTCGAACACGAAATTCAGCGTCAAGTACCTCGACGGCAGCACCAACGTCACGACCAGGGTGAATGCCGGAACCTTCCGCTTCGACGGGGTGCCGCCCGGCGGCGCTCGGCGGCTCCAGATGATCGTGCGGTCCCGGTCGGGCACAGCCGTCAACGCCACGGGGCACCTGCAGCTGCGGGTGCGGAGTCGCGTCGACCGCACAGCGCTCGACTTCGTGGGCGTCGACGTACGGCGGGTCTGACGCCTCCTTTGTGAATTGAGACCTGCGCTTCGGGGAGTCGGCACGTCCTCGGTGCGCAGGCCGAGCAGCGTGGCCCCTGGCGGGGCCTCGTACAGTTCGGGTCATGCCCAGCCTCGCCGAGCTGGCGCGCGTCCAGACCTCGCTCGGGGAGGACGACGTCGCCCACCTGCAACGACTGGTGGCCAGCTGGGGCCTGCTGGCCGACCTGTGCTTCGCCGATCTCCTGCTGTTCGCCCCCGTGGCCGGCGATCACGACGGCGGCGGCGGTCGCTTCGTCATCCTGGGCCAGATCCGGCCCACCACGAGCCAGACCCTGTACCGCAGCGACTGGGTGGGGGTGACCGTCGACGACCACGACCGCCCGCAGGTCGCCCGCTCGTACCGCCTCGACGAGTTGATCGAAGGCGAGCTCGAGGTCGCCGCGCTGCGCGAGCGCGTGCGGGTGCAGTGCATCCCGGTCCGCCACGACGGGCGCATCCTGGCGGTGCTCACCCGCGAGTCCACGCCGTCGATCGGACGCGCCCCCGGCGAGCTCGAGCGCACCTACGTCGAGCTGTTCAACCGGTTCGCCCGGATGATCTCGGCGGGCGACTTCCCGTTCGCCGAGGAGCACAGCCGGAGCGAGGAGAACCCCCGGGTGGGCGACGGCACGATCGTGCTCGACCGTGCCGGGCGCATCGAGTTCACCTCACCCAACGGCGTCTCGGCGCTGCACCGGGTCGGCATCCACGCCAGCCTCGAAGGCCGCCAGCTGGCCGAGCTGGGCCTCGGCGACGACATCGCCCGCACCGCCTGGTCGTTCGCCATCCCCGTCACCGAGGAGGTGGAGCGGGGCACGGGCATCACGGTGGTGGTGCGCTGCATCCCGCTGATCGAGCGCGGCGAGGTGTCGGGTGCCCTCGTGCTCCTGCGCGACATCTCCGAGCTGCGCCGCCGTGACCGCATGCTGTTGTCGAAGGAGGCGACGATCCGCGAGATCCACCACCGGGTCAAGAACAACCTGCAGACGATCTCGTCGCTGCTCAGGCTGCAGAGCCGCCGCCTGTCGAGCCCCGAGGCCCGCGCCGCGGTGGACGAGTCGGTGCAGCGCATCCAGTCGATCGCCCTCGTGCACGACATCTTGTCGCGGGAGGCGGGCGAGGCGGTGCCCTTCGTCGACATCCTGCGGCCCCTCCTGCGGATGGTGCAGGAAGGCCTGCTGCCGTCGGACAACCGGGTCCACTTCCTGCTCGAGGGCGATGCCGGAGAGCTGCCCGCCACGGTGGCCACCCCGCTGGCCATGGTCATCACCGAGCTGTTGCAGAACGTGGTGGAGCACGCGTACCCGCCGTCGGACACCCCGGTGTCCGGGGAGGTCGTGCTGGCGTTGGCCTACGACGACCAGGAGCTCACGGTGACGGTCACCGACGACGGTGCCGGTCTGCCCCCTGGGTTCTCGATGGACCGGTCCACGGGCCTCGGGCTGTCCATCGTGCGGACGCTCGTCGAGACCGAGCTCGACGGGACCATCAGCATCCACAAGTCCACGGGACCCACGTCGGGCACCGTGGTGGAGCTGCACGTCCCGGTGCGGCCCACCTGGCCGGCGGCTGCCGGCGCGGTGGCACCCCTCGAGGGGGCCCCGGACGCGACTCGACCCCCCGAGCCGGGGGGCCGATGACGAACGTTCGGGGTGGTGCCGGGCGGGGTGCGGCTCAGGAGGCCTTGCGGCGGCGGGCCAGCCACACCTTGCGCAGCTTGCGGCGCTCCTCCTCGGAGGTGCCGCCCCAGACACCCGAGTCCTGGTTGGTGGCAAGCGCGAACTCGAGGCAGTCGGTCTGGGCGTCGCACTCGCCGCACACGGCCTTGGCCGACGCGATCTGCTCGATGGCCGGTCCGGTGGTGCCCACGGGGAAGAAGAGGTCGGGGTCGGTGTCGCGACAGGCCGCACCTACCCGCCAATCCTCGTTTTCCATGGTCACCGGCAGGGTAAGAGCCACCGCTCCTCCAAGGAGTCGATCACGTGTTCGTGATTTCGTTCACATGCCGTCACCACGCGACTCTGCGGCGTTGGTGCGGCGGGGACGGCCGTCACCTTACCGGCTGGTAACAACAGTAGCAAGCACTTTTTCGCCGAGAGTTCACACAACCGTCGAACCGCTGAAATCCCTTGTCCCACAGGGGTCGAACACTGTTCACCGAACCGAGGAGCACACCGTTTCGTGACGTTGGTCATCGCGCATCGAGGGGCCTCAGCGGCCTTTCCGGAGAACACCGTGGCCGCGTTCGAGGGCGCGCGCGCCCTGGGGGCCGACTGGGTCGAGCTCGACGTGCGCCGCACCGCGGACGGCGCCCTCGTGGTGGTCCACGACGCGGCGCTGGCCAACGGCGACCTGGTGGTGGCCACCGCGAGGGCCGACATCGATGCGGTGGTGCCGTCGCTGGCCGAGGCCCTCGACGCCTGCGAGGGCATGGGGGTCAACATCGAGATCAAGAACCACCCGATCGACCCCGACTTCGACCCGACGATGGTGGTGGCCAGAGGGGTGGTGGCCGAGGTGGCGCGCCGGGGGGCGCACGACCGGGTGCTGGTGTCGTGCTTCGACCTGGGCACCGTCGATGCGGTGCGCGACCTCGATCCTTCGGTGCCGACGGCCTACCTGGTGCTCGACCCCGAGGGCGGCGCGGCGGTGGACGTCGCGGTCGAGCACGGTCACCGCGCCCTCCACCCGTGGGTGCCGATGGTGGACGAGGCCCTGATCCGGCGGGCCCACGCCGCCGGCCTGCTCGTCAACACGTGGACCACCGACGACCCCGAGCGCATCGCCGAGCTGGCCGCCTGGGGCATCGACGGCATCGTGACCAACGCCCCCGACATCGCCCGGACCGCCCTGGACGCCTGACCGGCGGGGGCGCGTGAGCAGCCTCATGGGCCGGTGTCGGCAAAGGGGGATCGGTGACGGGAACGGGGAGGGTGTGCAGGCCCGCGCGGCGAAGCGAGGGACGAGCGAAGCCATGACGATGCGATGAGGCGTCAGCCGAAGAGCGATCAAAGAGGCGTGACGAGCCGCAGGGCGTCGGGCTCGTGGCGGAACTCGAGCTCGTCGATCTCGCCGAGGTAGTCACCGTCCACCTGGTAGGGGAAGGGGCCGAACCCGCGCATGGTGAGCTGTGACACGTCGGGCCGGTAGTCGACCCAGCGCGACGACCGCAGCCGGGCGCCGTTGCCGAGGGCCGAGGCCATGAGGCGGAGGAAGCGCAGCGAGCGCAGGGAGCGCACCGTCACCGCGACCAGGGGCCGGTCGAGGGTGGCGTCCGGCGCCAGGTCGAACGGCCGGTTGCCGACGTAGGTGTAGGGGTTGGTGTTGAGGACGACGGTCATGTAGCCGTCGTCGACCACCGAGCCGTCGGCGTGGTGCACCGAGAAGTGCGGGCGGGTCCGGTCGTAGTGGCGGGCCCAGGCGTCGAGCCCGGCGTAGGCGAACAGGGCGTGGCCGGCGTAGCGCTTGAGCGCGGCGCGGCGCTCGACCTGGGCGACCAACGCGGCGTCGAACCCCACACCCACGTGGAACAGGAAGTAGCGCCCGTTCACCACGCCGAGCCCGATGGGTCGACAGCTGCCCTGGTCGAGCGCCTCGAGGAGCACGCCGGTGGCCTCGATGGGGTCGTCGGGCAGGCCCAGCTGCCGGGCGAAGACGTTGGTCGAGCCGCCGGGCAGGGGGGCGAGCGCCGTCTCGGTGCCCGCCAGGCCGTTGGCCGCCTCGTTCAGGGTGCCGTCGCCGCCGAGCACCACCACCACGTCGGTGCCCGAGGCGGCGGCCCCCATGGCCAGGCGGGTGGCGTGACCTCTCCGGGTGGTCTCGGCCAGCGTGACGTCGTGGTCGGCGCTCAACGCCTTGCGGATGACGACCCGCGCCCGTGCCGTGACCGACGAGGCCGACGAGTTCACGAGCAGCAGGACATTCACGAGGACGCCGAGAGTAGTGCTCCGCCCGGATTTGTCGGTCGGCGGGGTGGCGACCGACAATCGGCCCCATGAACGTCGTTGTCTGCGTGAAGCAGATCCCCGACCCGGCCGAGCCGGGCCAGCTGGATCCAGAGACCAAGACCCTCAAGCGTGACGGCAAGCTCATCCTCGACGAGTCCGACTCGTACGGGGTCGAGATGGCCCTCCAGCTCGTCGACACCGCCGGCGGTGGAGAGGTCACCCTGGTGTCCATGGCCCCCAACAACGAGGTCGGCGGCATCCGCACGGCCCTCGCCATGGGTGCGGCCAAGGCCATCCTGGTGTCCGATCCCGCGCTGGCCGGCACCGACGCGCTCGGCACCGCCAAGGTGCTGGCGGCGGCCATCAAGCGGGCCGAGCCCGATCTGGTGCTCACCGCCACCGAGTCGTCCGACGGCTACACGGGCACCGTGCCCGAGCAGCTCGCCGGCCTGCTCGACCTGCCGTCGGTCACCTTCGCCAAGCACATCGAGGTGGGCGACGGGAAGGTGTCCGTGCAGCGCCAGACCGAGCAGGGCTACGACGACGTCGAGTGCCCGATGCCCGCGGTGGTCTCGGTGACCGCCGGCGTGGTCGAGCCTCGCTATCCCTCGTTCAAGGGGATCATGGCGGCCAAGTCCAAGCCCGTCGACGAGCTCACGGTCGCCGACCTGGGCATCGACGCCGGCTCGGTCGGATGGGCCGGTGGCCAGCAGGAGATCGTCGACGTGTCCGCCGCCGAGGCCCGTGAGGCCGGCGAGATCATCACCGACGAGGGCGAGGCGCACCTCAACATCGTCGCCTTCCTCGACCAGCTCAAAGTCCTGTAGGAGGACTGATCATGGCTCTCTCCACTGTCTGGGTCCTCGCCGAAGAACGCGACGGCAAGGTCCTCCCCATCACCCTCGAGATCCTGGCCAAGGCCCGCGAGATCGGTGACACCGTCGAGGCCTTCCTGGGCGGCGACGCCACGGCGGTCGCCGCCGAGCTGGGTGCCCACGGCGCCACCAAGGTGCACGCCACCGGCGACCTGGGCGGCGCCCTGCCGGGCGTGCCCGTGGCCGCAGCCATCGCCGCGGCCATCGAGGGCGGGGCATCGCCCGACCTCATCATGTTCGGCACCACCTACGACGGCCGCGACGTGGCCGGCCGCCTGTCGGCCAAGCTGGATCGCACCGTCATCACCAACAACGTGGGCATCACCGTCGACGGCGACTCGATCGTCGTGGTCGAGCCGGTGTTCGGTGGCTCCACCAACGTGTCCACCAGGTTCAGCGCCGATGGCCCCCATCTGGCACTCTTCCGGCCCAAGTCGTTCGAGCCGGCCGAGACCGGTGGCGGTCCGGCCGAGGTCGTCGCCGCGCCCGTGCCCGACCTGGGCAACTCCGGTGGCGCCACCATCACCGAGCGCCACGTCGAGGAGCGTGAGGGCCCGTCGCTCGACGAGGCCGCCGTGGTGGTGTCGGGTGGCCGTGGCCTCGGCGAGGCCGAGAAGTACGGGATGATCGAGGACTTGGCCAAGCTGCTCAAGGCCGCCCCTGGCGCCTCCCGGGCCATCGTCGATGCCGGCTGGGTGCCTTACTCGTACCAGGTGGGCCAGACCGGCAAGGTCGTGAAGCCGACGGTCTACATCGCCTGTGGCATCTCGGGCGCCACCCAGCACATGGTGGGCATGAAGGGCTCGAAGAACATCA